>JAUNSK010000049.1 GCA_030539275.1 Oscillospiraceae bacterium
TATATTTCCTCTAAAAAGACAAGGTCCATTTTCCTAAAACCCCCAAGACGTGCCTTTATGTATTCTTTCATTTTGTTGGAGACAAGAATCTCATCCTGGTAACGCCATGTCATCAGCTTTCTCTGTAATAAAATGTATAAATTTCCTCTTCGAACTTAAAAGTTCACACTGGCATCCTAAGCCCACATAAGCCTCAGTCAGTTTGCAAGAACGAGTTTGGTTAACATCACAAATATATTGACCTTGCAAATGCAGGTATATCATTGTCAGCCATCAGGCTGTTTTTGATGCACTTATACATGGTTCTATATAATCCTCATCTTTTGAAAACATATTCCATATCGCAACAAGTATCTTTCTGGCTATGGCGACCAATATTTTCATCCTATTTTTCCTTCTAACAGTAACTTGTGTATAGCTGAACCTGTTGAAAAAGCTGTTATGCGTCCTTGAAGCTGCCCATGCGCACTCAATAATGGTAGATCTCAAATATTTATTTCCGTGAGTTATCTTCCTTCCTTTTATTTTTCCTGCACTCTCCTCATTTCTCGGGCGCAGACCGCACCATGATACAAGTGATGCGGCCGTAGCAAACATCTTCATGTCAACCCCGACCTCTGCTATTATAGCGGTAGCGCTTCTTTCTTTCAGCCCTGGTATCTCTTTCAGACGTTTCATCTGTTCCGGATATTTCTCCTGACAAATCTCAGTCATTCTTTCCTGACACCTTGTTTTATGCTTCTGCAGCATTTCTATCTCTTCAAGAAGCATGCTGATTATATCAGAATCGGTCTTGCTGACCACACCGGTAAGCGCAGCGGTCAGTGTATCCTTACCATATTTGTTAATGGTTCTTCCATGTATCTTTTCGAGAAGTTTTTCAGGCAATGTTATTCCCTGTGACAGCAACGATGCTACATTGCGGTAGCTTTTAGAGTCAACCGTCGATATATAGTTGCTTATACGTATGTTGCAGCGCTGAAGACAGGAGTCCAACCTGACCAATTTTCCTGAAATGTCCCTGTTTAAATCGAATAGTTTTCTGTCATACTGTCTTAGCTCCTGAATTATTGATTCCGGTACGTAACTGCCGCGGATAAGTTCCTTATGGACACATGTGGCAATCCATTCCGCATCTTTTACATCAGTCTTACGTCCGGGTAGTTGTTTTATGAAATAAGGATTCACGAGTTTCTGATCAAACATCTCCTCAAGTATTCTCCAGATTGGCATCCAATATATGCTCGTACTTTCCATCGCCAGTTCCGTAACTCCATATTTCTGCATATCAGAAGCCATACTGTCAAGATCGGGAGTAAGCACACCATATTTCTGCTCAAAAACTTTGCCTGAATCGTCCAATATACAAAGGAATACACTATCTTTATGGACGTCAAGCCCTGCTACAATTCTATTAGGTCTATTCATAAAGTAATGATTTGGTTAGACCTGCAATTTAAAACAATTTGTGCTACGAGCACGTTATACAAATGAGAATCAAGCCGCAGGGCTTGATTTTTTTATTTCACTGGCATAAAAAAAGCTTTTTTTTATGTAAGTTTGT
>JAUNSK010000035.1 GCA_030539275.1 Oscillospiraceae bacterium
TACAAATAAATCTAAAATCCATATCAAATACAAATATAGTTTCTAAATCATCCGGATCATAACACACCTTAACTTTTTTTGAAAAATATCTAGCAAGCAGTCCATCATAATTGAAAAAGAATGTATCAAATATTTTTATACCATTATTACGTACAATTCTTTCAATGATTTTTCCACAAAGCAATTTAAGAGCGTCTTTATTTTCTATTCTTTTTACATCCTTTAAATTTTCATAATAGATCTGATCTGGTGATTTCCCATCCATACCATCGCCACCATGAGGAAGGCTGTTATATTCCTTTACATAGCCTTTAAATACCTCGGTAATATATTCTATAGTAGGAATGTTCGGGTCTTTTTCAAGTTCCTTATTGGTTTTCTTCATGTGTTCAGGGCGGTTTTCGGTTTTATCTCCGATATAAGAATAAAACAATTTACAGAATCTTTCACCAGTAGTTCTCCAGAATCGCTCTATTGGCTTAGCCTGTCCATGATATGGAGTTGCATATATTTTGTTAATTCCTAATATGCTTATAATGGAATCGGGATATTCTTGACTAAATTCTTTTGCTTTATAATCTTTTCCGTTATCGGTATATACTTCTTTAGGAACTCCATACTCCTCCATTGCAAGACGTAATGTCTTTTTTATGACTGTTGTATTTGGATCTTCAACTCTGATTACCCACGATAAAATTTTAGTGGATCGTATATCTGCCCATGCGGTAAGATATAAGCGGCGAACTTTTCCGTTCTTGGTTTTCCCCATTAAATTCATTGTATGATGATCTGAATCCCAGATATCATTTGAATATACCATGCTTTTATCTCGTTCCATATAGGGAAGGCAATTATTAAGAGCTTCTGGTCCTTCACGACGTCTTTTTAAAGCTAATTTGGGGATCTTTTTAACTTTTCGCTCAAATACACCTATGGAAGGAATAGTGGGATATTCTTTTTTTGTAAGGTCATAACAAAGCTTAATAGTGCGTTGTTGCTCCGTCATATAGAGATAACAAAATTGATCCCATGCTTCAGCGGGAATACTACACGTACCTTTGTTATATCCACCTCTTGAATCAATAAGCGATTCAGTATTTTGTCCGGATTCCTTAAATTTACGTTGCCATTCATAAAGTTGTCTAAGTGTTATTTTTTGCTCTTGCTCCACATTGTATTTTGCCAGGAACTTATTAGCTGATTCACCAGAACGCCAGAAACAACGTATTACATGAGCCTTATAATTTGCTTCTTCTTTTTGATTCTTAGTATATTTTCCTTCAAAATCTGTTAGATCAAGAGCGGGAAGTTCTATTTCTGGATGTGCTACATAATATTTTGATTGAGCGGTATTTGGTAAGCTATCAAGAGAAATAAGTATTTTTTTTCCGCCACGTCCAACAGCAGTCACTTTTTTATGTTGATATTTTGCTATAGATTTAAGTATAGCACTGTCAGTAATTTCTAATAATTCAGCGGTTTCATTAACTGTTATCCACACCATTGTTTTTTTCGCTCCATTCCTCCTGTACTGCATTCCACAATATGTCTTTATCAACTCCTATTATTGTTGAAATTGCAATAACAGTCACGTAACTTGGTCTTCTATGACCTTTAACGATTTGATAAATATAGGAATTAGTCATTTTAACCTGTCTTGATAACCAACACTGGTTACGTTCCATTTTATCAAGAGCCGCCATAATAATTGATCCTACTTTTGAATCATTTTCGCAATGTCTTCTTTTCCTTGAAGATTTTGAATTCATATAAATTTACTCCTTTTGTTTTATTGTTTTTTGTGCTATAATTGAATTAGTACAATATTATTATAATATGGGTTTCCATAAAAGTCAAGATTTTTTTATGGATTATAATAAAAAGAGGAGGCTTTTTTATGAGTATTGGTGATAGAATAAAACTTATTAGAAAGAAAAATAACTTGAATCAATCACAATTTGCAAGTGTTTTAGGAATTTCCCAGACACATATTTCTAAAATTGAATCTAATAGAGATATTCCTTCTGATAAAATATTAAGAACAATAGGAATAGAATTTTCTATAAACTTTGAGTGGCTAAAAACCGGAACAGGGGAAGATACAATTCAAACAGACTCCAAAGAAATATTACTTAAAGATAGTGTTCGTGATATTAAACTTTATCTTGATAATTGTACCGATATTGAGTTTATGACATTTTCATCTGCACTGTTGAAATTATTAAATATATGGATTATGGCAGGAAAAGAAGAGATCAACAAAAATGATAAATTTATTATTTTATCAGATTTATTAACAACTATAGAAAGCGGTATAGAATATTTAACAAAGGAGACAAAGAAAATATCTGAATCGGGTATTGATTCAAAAATAGATGAAATTTTTTATGTTACGGATAAGTATAGTAATAAATTATCAGAAGATTTCGAAATAATAAAAAACATATATCTTGGTAATGGAAAATAATGTGTAACTTATAAAACTAAGTGAATTGTAAATTTTTGATATTAAATTAAGAAAAGCCTTTAATCAACGTTTTTACGCTAATTAAAGGCTTTTTTATATTTCCCTTAGTCTATTCTTTTTTTACATTTTGCTCCCTTAGTCATATCTCTTAAATACACGTAATTAAGCCGTTTTAGGTATTTTGGAAAAAAACGCTTTTTTTACATATTGAGTGATGCGTTACATAAAGGTACCGAGATACATATGCTGTAACTGCGGATATACCGAAGAGTGGATCGATGTCGAGGATATCCCTAAACTCGTCAAAAAGTTCTCACCATATAATAAATGATCTTCACTGATGAGTATTTATCTTTCGTACATATGCAGGCATCATACCCATGGTATAAACAGGAAGCCCCCGGCAGATGCCGGGGGCTTTCTTAATAAAAATGCAGCCTGAAAACAAGTTATCCTCTGCCTTTTCTGTTTCCACAGTTCTTGTCAAAGGCAGGGTTGCATGCGTAAAAGTTCTTTGCATTGAGATTATCCTGTGTTATTCTCAGAGCTTCACCGAATCTCTGGAAATGAACGATCTCTCTTGCACGCAGGAACCTGATTGCATCCTTTACATCAGGATCATCAGCAAGTCTCAGAATATTATCATACGTTGTTCTTGCTTTCTGTTCTGCAGCCATATCTTCTGTCAGATCTGATATGGTATCGCCAAGTGACTGGAGGTATGCAGCGGTAAACGGATTGCCTGTTGCGTCAACAGGGTATATACCTGTTGTATGATCAACAAAGTATTTGTCAAAACCGCTTTCCTTGATCTGCTTTACTGACAGATCCTTTGTCAGCTGATAAACCATTGCTGATATCATCTCGACATGAGCAAGTTCTTCTGTACCTATATCGGTCATTACAGCCTTAACTTCATCGTAAGGTGCAGCATATCTCTGGCTGAGATACCTGATTGCAGCGTTAAGTTCTCCGTCAGGACCTCCAAGCTGTGTAATAATTACCTGCGCCATCCTCGGATCGCACTTTTTGATCTTGAGCGGGTACTGCAGTTTCTTCTCATAAGTCCACATATATTAGTCTGCCCCCCTCTCCCACGGCCACGGACCTTCGACCCATGGCATACAGTCCACAGGGTTTGAGTCAGTAAACGTGATAGGACCATATTTCGTTGTGTATTCATCATATGCTCTAGCCCTGAGTTCCTTGTATTTTTTAAAGTATGCAATAGCATTCTGGCATCTGGGATGTGTATCTAGATAAAGATTAAGTTCAACCATTACAAAGTCATATTTTCTTATCATATTCAGTAGTTTTGCTGCTTCACACATATTATTGTTATACATACTATGATCCACCTCCGCATAAGAATGGCTGGTTAAGCTGAGGGAAGATAGTGCCTTCGTCAAATCCTGTCTTATCATCGTACGGTTCTTCCCAGGACTGAAACGGTACATATGCCATAGCAAGCGGTGTCTGTGCCGGGAAAGCACCGTTTACAGGCATATCCATATTCTTTGCCCGGAAGTCCGACGGAGTACGACCGTTTATAATATTAAAATAATTATATTCCATATTATCTCCTCCGTATCTTGCGATTGTACCTGTTCAAATATGGTACAATACTATTCTATGACATGTCTAGACATATTGTGACATGTACAAAACAGCCGGCACACATAAGGAGACTATAGCAAAAAAGACACATCCTGCCGCCGAAGACTCCGGCAGAAAGGATGTGTCTTTTATTATATAAAGGCTTTTTATTATGCTGTTAGTTTTTCTGATCAAATCCGTTTGAATCAGTCTGCTGGTCTGCGCAGTTATTTATAACCTCAACATCACCGGCAGGTACTTCGACGTAATTTTCCTGTCTTGCACCGCATGCCTGACAGAACTGCTGATCTTTCTTTAAAGTAGCTCCGCAGCTAGGACATGTTGTATCTGTATCAAGTGCAGCGATCTGCTGCTGAAGTTCAGCAACATGGCGCATAGAATCCTTTATTGAAACGATAAACTCCTGATATTCAGGCGCAGGATTTTCTCCTGAGATCTCAAAATACTTTTTGCCGAGTTCTGCATATGTTTTGTTTATTCTTGAGTTTTCTGAATTTACCTGACTCTTGAGCTTTGTTTTTTCTGCAAGGATCTTTGATTTGTCAGCTACTCCTGATGCAGCCTTTGCAACCTTTTCCCCTGCTTTTTCGGTGGCTTTGCCTAATTTCTCTAAGAAACCCATAATATATCCTCCTCATTTTGTACCAGAGCATCTGTTAACATATAGCTAGTAGTTGCCTATAAATTTTATATGGAATTATTCAGTCTTGTTTTGGAGTTTTATACCTCAGGACCGCTGATTAATTTCCCAATTCATATAAATAATTTTATCTTGTTTTTGATGATTTGTCAATATGTTTTTATTTATTGTTATAAAATATAATTTACTGAACTATGTCTAAAACGATACTTCCTGCACAGATCTGTTCTTTACTGAATGACACCGCTGACAAAGCCATTTCTGCAATTTTACTGAGGTCACACTGTGATGATGTATATAAAGTCATAATTACATCGCCTGACTCAACAAAGTCTCCCTTGTGTTTATTTATGACAATACCAGCAGTGCTGTCGATGCTGCTCTCCTTTACCTTTCTTCCTGCACCCAGTTCAACGCAGCTGAGTCCGATCAGCTCGCTGTCTATATGTGATATATATCCGCTGTTTTCACTGATGACCTCATACTTTTGTGCTGCCCTGTTTATTATATTATAGTCATCAATAAATGATACATCTCCACCCTGAAGTTTTAACGTCTTGATAAAAATTTCAAGTGCGCTGCTGTTTTCGATGGATGTCTTTGCTGCTGTCCTTGCAGCGTCAAGTCCTGTACACAGTACAGTATCGATAACATTTGCGGCAAGCTCAATACACAGATCATACAGCCTGCCTTTTTGCCTGCCTCTGAGAATTTCAACGGCCTCAGTTATCTCAAGCGAATTACCTATACAGCTTCCCAGAGGTTCATCCATATCCGTAATAAGTGCTCTGCACTTTTTTCCGGCAAGCTTTGCAATGCTGACCATTTCAGAGGCAAGACTGCGGGCATCCTGTTCATTTTTCATAAATGCACCGCTTCCTGACTTTACATCAAGTATTATGCAGTCAGCACCAAGAGCCAGTTTCTTGCTCATTATACTCGAGCAGATAAGTGGGATACTGTCTACTGTTGCAGTAGTATCACGAAGTGCATATATTTTTTTATCTGCAGGAACAAGATTTCCACTCTGCGATACGATTGCAAATCCTGTTTTATTTACTATGTCAGTAAATGTACTGTAATCAATGCATGGGTTAAATCCGGGTATACTCTCTAGTTTATCTATGGTACCGCCGGTATGTCCAAGTCCCCTTCCCGACATTTTAGGCATTTTTACACCGCATGCCGCTGCGACTGGTGCTACGATCAGAGTTGTTTTATCTCCTACTCCTCCGGTAGAGTGTTTGTCCGCTGTTATCCCGTCAATGCACGACATATCCAGCTTCTCTCCTGAATCCCTCATAGCCTGTGTAAGATACAGCGTTTCTTTTTGCGTTAGAGAGTTAAAGCATACTGCCATAAGCCAGGCAGACATCTGATAGTCAGGGACTTTACCTTCAACATAACTGTTTATCAGCCAGAAGATCTCATCCTTTTCAAGTTCAATTCGTTTTTTTGTTTTAGAAATAATGTTGTACATGTTCATATATATCACCCCTTCAAAAAACTAAAAAAGCCTTTCTGAAATCTCATAAAATGTATGTATTTCAGAAAGACTTTATTATTTTAAACTTATGTATACATAACAGTAAACTTACCAGACTTAAGACCTATGGACCTTGCAAACGCATAACCGTCGACTGTCTTCTGTCCGTCAATATTTACATCTGCTATGTATCCGCCGTCTCCTTCAATGAGCTGTATCCATGATGAACAGTCAGAAGAAAGCGTGATACCGTATGCATTCTGCAGCTTGTTTCTCAGAGAATCTATACTGATCGCAGTTACCTCTCCATAATGAGAATCGTATGCCGCGTCAAATTCAGATGAAACAGATCTGAGATATGGAATATCCTCATAGAATACATCCTTACATGAAGCAGTTGAACCACCGCTTGATGCATAGAACTGAGTCAGTGCAAAAGAACCGTTATAATAAACTGCCTGACCTATTACAGCCCTTACAGCATCGATTACTTTCTGATCAGGATGTTCCTTTATAGCCATACCGCTTGTGCTGCCGCCGCAGTACTTGATGTATGTATATGCAGCAACTGCCTGTGCCTTGATAGCTTCAACATCAAATGAGGAACCAACCTCTGCGTTGCATACCATAGATACTATATCCAGAACACTGCCTGAATATCCTCTTACTGAAATAACTTCAGATTCAGCGCCAGGTGTATACATAACTGTAGTACCAGGATAATAATGCTGTAAAATCTGAACATAATCGTAATCAGCGTATGTAGCATAAAGATTTGCACCGTTCTGACTCAGACCGACACCATGTCCGTAACCATAGCTTACGAAGTAGAAAGTGTTAGGGTCAAGTGTTTCCGGAAGGCGTGATGCCTGTGCCGGAGGAACGTTGAGCACTGAGCTTGGAATTGATGAATTGATTACAGACTGTTCCTTTGGTGCATCAGGACTTGCCGGCTGTGCAGCATTTGCATCAGCAACAGGCTGCTGTTCCTGAGGTGCCGGTGTTACAAGTGCCTGCTGTTCAAGTGATTCATCATAATCATCAAGTTCGGCTTTCCACCATTCTGCAGCACTGTATTTCTCAGTCTGTGTCTCAATCACTGGTTTATTATCCGGACCATATTCCGGATTATCGTTTGTACTTAATACTGATATTGCATCTGCGTCGTATTCTTCATGATTGAGCGCTCTAACCGGTGCATATGTATCAGACTGACTCTGCTGTGACATCCCTGCATATATGTACGGATCGCAGCCGCTGTCAGCTAATGCTTCATTTACCGAACCTGCAGCAGTAACCATAAACGAAGTAACGGCACTTGCAGCCAATCCGATAAAGATACGCTTTAACGGTAACTGTTCTTTCATAAAAAACTCCCATTCAGCCATTATAGCTATTAAATTTTCACTTAAACCTGTCTATGTATTTCAGCGTCTTGAACTTCCGGTCGTTCCTGCCAGGGCCTCTTCACCCGGGCGAACACGTCTTGCTAAAACAACAAACCTTGTACCATCGTTAGGATCACCTGTATTGCAGGTAGACAGCAACAGGAAAGAATCATCTTTCTTTACGTCAACGTTGGTGGTAATAAGTGATTTATCGTTAATCCTTGAAAGGTACTTGTCACAGGACCATTCTTCATCTGTGTCTGAAAACATTACATAGTTCCAGAACTGAAAGTCACTGGTACTTGTACCATCGCAAAGCATAAACGCAAAAATTTTGTACTGATAATCTGCTGTCAGTGAACTGACCTCAACAATCGGATTTGATTCATAGAACGACTCATCTCTGAGATATTTCTTCAGGTCGCTGAACATTGTTCCGTTTGCCATATTGTGTCCATACATCAGTATGTTGTCTGTTGTATAACCCTGGTCAATTGCACTTCTGAAGTCCATGAATACCCATCCTGCCGGATCAGGCTGCTCATAGAAATTATTTGTCACGTAATAATCATTATCAGATGTCTGGACTACAGGATAATCAATAACTGTATTACTTATTCTTATCCAGCCCACTGTATCTGAATTTGAAGCCTTGGCTTCCTGTGCCTTCTCACTCAGACCGTTTACGAACGGAGGATATGTAGTAGTAACTACCTCTGTTGTAGTAACCGGCGGTGTTGTTGTCGTGCCTGAAGTCGTTTGCGTAACGACCTCCAACGGGACCTCATCATCGGGTCTGAATATTATAAACGCTGCAATGCCTATAACCAGCAGTGCTGCGACACCTGAAATCACTGCAATTATTTTCTTGTTCTTCATTATACCCCTTCTGACTGATCAAGTATATGGTACAAACTCAGCATCACGGTCATAACTGCCTCCGTGGTTCTGATACCATCCGTCCGGCATTAGCGGATTAGGATTACGTGAATTATTTTCTGTACCTGCATACTTATCTTCGCCGTTTCTTACTTTTCTTGCTGCAACAACAAACCTTGCATCATCATAAGAACCCGTAGCACATGTTGACAGGGTAAGCAGCTCATCTCCATATTGCATATCTACATCATTGAGAATGAAACTGCGGCGCTTTATTTCGTTTATATACCAGAAGAAGTTTTCTTCGTCAGAAAAATCTATATTGTTGTAATAATGAAACTGCGAATCGTCTGTACCGCCGTCAGCGTAAAATACTCCGAATATCTTATATGTAGAAATCTGATATCTCGTAGCAAGCTCTATGCATGGATGCTGACCATAAAAGTCATAATTCTCATAATACTTTTTGAGGCTTCCGAACATACTTCCGTCCTTCATCTCATGTCCGTATATGATAACATTATCTGACTGATCCTGAGTTCCGAAATTTACTCTCCAGTCAAGAAAGATTGAACCTGCTCTGTTTTCAGCTTTTTCAATGTTATGATCGAGATAGAATTCTCTCTCCGCTTCATTTTTTTTCTGAACTATCGGATAGCTTATCAGCTTCGGTGAATTCTGACTGCTTTCCTTGTCTGCTATCTGAATGTATCCCACTACATCATCATTTATACTGATGATCTGCTTTAAGCAGTCGAGAACTTCTTCAGACTTTATTGTATTTGACGGACTGTCATCAAGCATTTCCGCGAAACTCGGAATTTTTGCCTGAATCGGTTCGTATAGCTTGTTGTTAGTATAATTTTCATAGAAGTAGTCAAAAACAAAATATGCACAAACAGAAAAAGTTATGACTGAGATCATAAAAATTATTTTTCTTATTGCTTCAGCAGCTGAGTCTCCTTTACAAGGAAACAGATCTCTGAGAACATCTTTATATGAAAATTTTCTTTTACCAGCGTGTAATGCTTTGCTACTCATCACTAAACATCCTCCGTGAGTAAATATTCCACAATCTCAAGCACACTCAGAGCAGTGTATTTTCTGATTGCTTCTCTGTCAAAGGACTTATCGGTTAGTTTAAAAAGTTTAGCGAACTTTAAATCGTTGTAAACAAATCCGGCATATACGGTTCCCACCGGTTTATCCGGTGTGCCTCCTGTCGGTCCGGCTATTCCGGTTACAGAAACACTGATATCTGCGCCGGAGATTTTCTTTACACCCTCTGCCATACATATGGCTGTCTGAGCACTTACTTCAGTATATTTATCAATAATTTCCTGAGGGACCCCAAGAATCTGGTGTTTTATTCTGTTCGAATAAGAACATATTCCCAGTTCAAATACTGATGACGCTCCCGACACGGAGGTTATAAGCTGTGAAATCATTCCTCCTGTGCAGCTCTCTGCGGAAGCTATTAATTTATTACTCAACAGTAACAATTTTACCACCTGTGTAACTGTTTTGTCAAGATTTTCGATTGGATGTTTATGATTATATATAATTTCGTCCATAAAACCTCTATAAAAATTCATGTTTTGCACCAAATTTCGTAAAATATCTGTATCAGAATTATTAACTTATTATGAACTAAGCTTCGAGTTTTATTACTTTTAACTCTGTTTTTTCTACTGCAGTTTTTATCATTTCTGTAAAATCAAAGTGATTTTGTGCATTTTCTGTCTCCTCGATGGAAGGCTTTGTCTTTGGATGTTTCGGTGTAAATACTGTGCAGCAGTCCTCATATGGCAAAATTGAAATATCAAAAGTATCGATCTTTCTTGCTATTTCAATTATCTCTGTTTTGTCCATTCCTATAAGTGGTCTGAACACAGGCATTGCGCACACAGCATCTGTACATGCAATAGCTTTAAGGGTCTGACTTGCTACCTGACCCACACTTTCACCTGTGACAAGTGCAAGACAATCATCTCTGTCAGCAATTTTCTGTGCTATTTCCATCATAAGTCTTCTCATGATAATAGTGAAAAACTCCTGCGGACAGTTATCCTTTATTGCTTCCTGGATTTCAGTAAACGGTACACAGAAAAATGCAATACTGCCGCAGTAAGCTGTAAGTTTTTCACACAGCTGTTCGACCTTCATTCTTGCTCTTTCTGATGTATACGGCGGACTTACAAAATGAATAGCAGATACATGTATTCCGCGTTTTGCCATCATATATGCTGCTACAGGACTGTCTATGCCTCCGGAGATCAGAAGCATTGCTTTGCCGCTGCTTCCAACAGGAAGACCACCGGCGCCCTGTGTCTGAACGGCATGAACATAAGCATTTGTGTCTCTTATTTCTACTGTTACTGTGACCTCAGGATTTTTTACATCAACTCTGAGTTCGGGAAATTTTTCAAGAATAACACCCCCGAGTTCAGAACATATTTCAGGTGACTTCATCGGGAAAGCCTTATCAGCTCTTTTAGCCTGTACCTTGAATGTCTTTGCAAATGACAGTGTATCTTTAAGATATTCAATTGTTCCCTCACATATATCAGCAAAATCCTTTTCAAACACTGCTGCCCTGCATATTGATGCAATACCAAACACAGTTTTAAGCTTTTCCATAACAACATCAAGATCTGACTCTTCATCCTGCGGCATTATATAAATTGTTGACTGAAGTCTGTTATATGTGAACTTTCCTACGCCCTTGAGTCTTCTTTTAATATTTTTCATCAGCAGATCTTCAAATGTATTTTTGTTGAGTCCCTTAAGTGCTATTTCTCCGTATTTAAGTAAAATGAGTTCCTTCATATTTTAAATCCTTTCATTTTCTATTTTCTTTTAAGTCTTGCACAGCCTTCTGCAAGAGCCTGTACAAATATATCAATTTCCTCTGTCGTATTGTGATGACTGAAGCTGATTCTGAGCGCACTGTCCTCTGCTTCAGGTGAAATGCCGAATTGACTGAGAACGCCGCTTTTTGCTCCCTTTGAACATGCTGAACCGCTTGATATATATATATCACGTTCTTCAAGATAATGAAGCATGATCTCTGACCTTATTCCTACAGCTGAAATATTCACAATATACGGTGCTGCATCTTCCCTGGAGTTTACCGATATTCCCTGTATCTCAGACAGCCTCATAAGTAAATATTTCTTTAGACTGTATGTATATTCTTTTCTCTGTGACATATTGCTGCCCAGAAGTCTTACTGCCTCACCAAACCCAGCAATAACCGGGACTGCTTCTGTACCTCCGCGCATACCGCGCTCCTGCTTTCCTCCCAGATTCTGCTTAATCAGACGAATGCCTTTTCTTACATACAGTGCACCTGCACCTTTAGGACCGTATATCTTATGAGCACTCACCGAAACCAGATCAGCCTTTATGTCAGCCGGCTTTACAGGAAGCTTCATAAATGCCTGAACAGCATCACAGTGTGTGATGATCTCCGGATTTTTTCTCTTTGCCTGTGTAAATATCTGTTTTACAGGCAATATATATCCTGTTTCATTGTTTACCATCATAATACTTATTAAACAGGTATTTTCATCAACGGCATCAGTAAAATCAGAAATACTGAAGTTTCCGTCTTTACGAGGCGAGATCCTGACAACTTCAAAGCCTTCTTCTTCAAGACGGTTAAAAGCTTCTCTTACTGAAGAATGTTCAACTGAAGAAGTAATAACACGCTTTCTGCGTCTGCCGTATGCTCCTGCAGCGCCGCGCACGGCAAGGTTGCTGCTTTCTGTCGCACCCGAAGTAAAGAATATCGTTTCAGGAGCTGCCGCCAGTACACCTGCAAGCTGCTTTCTTGCCGCATCTATTTCAAGCTGCGCTTGGATTCCCAGCTTGTGCAGTGACGACGGATTTCCGAATGTATTCTCCATGCACCATGCAACTTTTTTGACCACCTCAGGGTCAGGTCTCGTTGTAGCTGCATTGTCAAAGTATATCATAAGATAATATGCCACCTTTTATTCAAAATTACAGATATTTATATTATATCATATCACAGACTTCTTTTCCATATTAAAATTTAATTTATATAATCCGGCTGGTTATACCATTAATAAATGCCATTTTATTCTTGACAATAAGCCGGTCTTAATTTATAATTAGAAAAACTATACATATAAAGGAGGCAGTATGAGAAAAATTATTATATCGGTTATTGCAGCTGCAGCTTTAGTTGCATTATGCGGATGCAGTAACTCTGAGGATTCATCAGTAAATGATCTGTCCCGGCAGGAGTCCGGTTCTCTTACATCAGAGATACAGGAGGACTTTGATATTTCGAAGGTACAAAATATAAATGTTACCTCAGAGTCAATAAATGATAAGGGTCAGCTTCTGACAATCTGCTCATCGAGAAGCGCAAGTCCCAAGGGAAAAAATATCAGTCCTCAGCTTTCATGGGATGAGATTTCAGATGCAGGAAGTTATGCAGTATATATGTTTGATAAATCAGCAGGAAACTGGCTTCACTGGATGCAGACAGATATAACCGCAACAACCCTTGATGAAAACGGCGGCAAGAGGCACTATATAGGTCCTTATCCTCCGTCAGGAAAACATGAATATGAAATTGTCGTTTATGCACTCAAAGAAACTCCTGATGAGTATAAGGGCAATGTAGACCAGACTGTAAACAGAAAGGATATAGAAAATGCGCTTGACTGTTACGGACAAAAACACGGTAATATTATTGCTGCAGGCAGTATAACCGGCACGGTTACAAATGGTGCAGCTGTAGAATAAACTCTGTATGTACAAGGTGTATGCACGTATTCGTGCATACACCTTTTTTTATCTTCCGTTGATCTTGTCACAGATCGTTTTTTCTTCTCTGAGATGATTTCTTACTGCTGTGTGCAGGATCTCAACTATTTTTATTGTCTCATTTTCAGCTACATAGTCAAGCGGGTCACTGTTATCCAGAATCAGACAGCTGGGAGAGACATTTGCCTTTATTATCTGTGAGAGAAGTTCATTTGTACAGCTTTTATCTGTAACCAGAAGCTCCATATGACCTGTATAAAAATCTTTTCCCTGATATTTTTCACTGTCATCAATTGCATCCTCAAAGTTTTTTCCTGACCCTGTATATGCGACAGTTTCATCAAAACCATCAAATACTCTGACGGTCACATTTACTTTTTTTCCGTCAAGTGATACTCCTGCTGACTGAACAAATTTTCTGTCACGCACTTCCAGTGAATCTGAACAGCTGCTCATAGAAAACATAGCAATTACCGCAAGCAGCATTAAAATTATCTTTTTCATTCCTGCACCTTCTTTGCTTCCGGATGATTTGTAGTTTCTGATGTGCCTGCAGCCATAATTATATATGACGCTGCTATAAAAACTGCAACCAGAACAAATTCTATTATAATAGTATCATAACTGAGAAAATAGAGTATATATCCCCCTGCTGCCATCAGCAGTGCAGTAAGATACTGAGGCTTCTTTATGAAATTTTTTAGTATTTCCGAAGAGATCAGCGTATTTATAGTCAGGTTTACTATGCACACCATGGAAAATACAATTACAAACAGTGCATCTGAGCGCTGAACATCGAATGGCTGAGAAAAAGAACATATTCCGAAGAACGGAAATTCAAGATGATACGACAGTCTGCCAAGGACAAGAGTACCAAGAAGTGCTGTTGCCTGTGTTATAATCAGTCTTATAAGGAAGTAAAGATTAAACCCTTTTGCTGCCTTTTCGCGTGTAAGTGCACATAGTATAAACAGCAGTACCAGCTCTCCGCTTTGTGCGAAGTCCCTGACAGCGTAACTTATTATACCTTTTGTATCACTGACATGGCTGAAGTTGTCTGCCTTTATTCCGCTGTAAGATCCAAGAACAAGTACAGCCAGCGAAAATATAAAGATTCCGAATACTATAACACTGCATCTTCCGGCTGCACGAAGAGTAACTCCTGAACAATAAATACATACTGCAGCAAGCAGAAGTATACTGATAAGTGCCGATGCAGAAGACCTCTGGTCAGGATGCATGACACTGATAAATTTTCTGAAAGTTACAGCGCCCCATATAATAAAAAAAACTGAAAAAATAATATTCTTTTTACCCCTGAATTCAAATTCAACCGGCCTTTTCAGAATACTCAGAAGCGGTAACATGATCAGAAACTGAACACCCAGTGATAATGCTGAACCAGCCATCCATGCTGCACAATACGGCTCTGTTGCACTCATAATGATAAATATTCTGTATATCAGCACAATGATACACATCTGACCGTAACTTAGCTTCATACTTACACCGCCCTTATTTTATTTTTTCTACTGTAAAGTTACCATGCTGCATTTTTCTGAAGCCTACCCTGGTAATTATGTCTCTCATTGACCTGGGTTTAAACGGCGATATCGGTGAAGTTAAAGGATAGTCATAATCCTCAGTTGAACATACATTAAACAGCATTAGCGCACCCAACAGACTTATACCGAAAAGTCCGAATATTCCTCCCGAGAGCAGGAACAAAAATCTGAAAACAGTTATCTGATAAGAAAGATCAGGCACAACAAAACCACTTATAACTGATATCGCTATAATTGTAAGCATCGGAGTACTGATAAGTCCTGAATCAACTGCCGCATCACCTATTATAATACCAGCCACTATACTCACCGCTCCGCCTATCGCCTTTGGCAGTCTTACTCCTGCTTCCTTGATAATTTCGTACATCAGCAATACTATAAAAGATTCTGTAATCAGAGACAGAGGAGCATTCTCTTCCGCCTGCGCAAGCAGCAGCAGCAGTGTCCTGTTCAGAAATTCAGGGTAATAAACAGCGATGGACACATATACGCCGGGAAGCAGCAATGCTATAAAAAATGCAGCATACTTTATCCATCTTATAAAAGCTGCATAATACGGTTTGCAGTTGTAATCGTCCATTGTCTGGAAATTTTCTGAAAACAGACCGGGGATTACAACTACAAACGGCGTTCCGTCGATCATAAGCGCTACTCTGCCCTCAAGAAGTTTAGAACATAATACATCTGGTCTTTCAGTAACGCTTACTGAATCAAATATGCTCGGTTTTTTCTCCTCAAGGAAAGGAATAATATATCCGCTTGACAATATCGTTTCAAGATCTATTTGTTTGAGAGATTTTTTTATTCTGCCAAGAAGCTCTTTAGAGACCCTGTCTGTCATATAGCACAGACAAAGATCTGTATGACTCTTTTTTCCCATAATAAACAGTTCAAACTTCATGAAAGGACTTTTCATTCTTCTTCTTACAAGTGACATGTTTGTCCTGACTGTCTCTGTAAATCCGTCATGTGCACCTGTTACGTTCTGATCTGATGACGGCTCATCTATTCCTCTTGTATTATATCCCTGTACTCCGAACGCGAGTGCCTGTTTACTTCCGTGCGTGATAAGTACAGCAAACCCTGAGTTAATCAGCCTTATAACATCCGCATAGTTATCAGCCAGCGGCCGGTCAACTGATAAGAGCATATTCTTATTGATATGTTCAAGCAGTTCCTCTGAATTTTTACAGGTGATTTTCAGATTTGTCAGAGGAACAAGTACGAGCTGAGTAATTGTAGAAGTTGACAGCATGCCTTCGCAGCACAGCAGTGAACATTTTATTCCGCTGACTGTGACATCATTGATAAGAAGATCTGAGCTTTCCTGGGTAATTTCTTTGATTCTTTTAAGCTTGACATCAAGAGAAGCATCCAGCTTTTCATCCTGATAGTCCAGTTTTATATTCATATCCATGTTTATTTCCTTCCTGGTGCACATTTTTACAGTTAATATTCATTATGATTATTTAATTTACTGTTAAAAAAATATTTCAGATATATTATTATCATTTTTATGCAAATAATACTCGTATGTAAGGGTAATATATTATAAGAAATTTAAAACAAAGGAAAGCATTTTAATATGATCATCTTAATTATACGAACATTTATTCTCTACATTCTCGTCATTTTCTCTGTCAGGTTTATGGGAAAAAGACAGATAGGACAGATGCAGCCGACAGAACTTGTCGTAACTATGCTGATTTCAAATCTTGCAACTCTCTCTCTTGAGGATACAGACACACCACTTCTTATAGGTATAATACCTATTCTGTTTCTTGTATCTTTTGACGTTATAATATCTATTTTTACTTTGAAATTCCGTGGGTTCAGACGTCTTGTATCGGGAACACCACAAATAGTAATAAGTAACGGCCAGGTAGATATGAAAAAACTCAAGGCCCTCAGGATGTCTGTTGATGATCTTCTTGAATCTCTCAGGTCTAATAGCATCTTTGATATTTCAGAAGTCCAGTTTGCAATTGTTGAAACAAACGGGAAGATCTCAACATACCAGAAAGCACCTTTTCGAGCCGCAGAGAAGCAGGATATTACGCCTGATATGAAACAAAGTGACATTGATCCGCCGTATGTAATAATAAATGACGGAAATCTCCTGACAAAAGGACAGGATGCTGCAAAGCTGAGTCCGAAAGAACTTAATAATATACTTGACAGCAACAAAACGCAGATATCAGACGTGTTTCTTTTTACATGTGACAGCAATAAAAAATATACTATTATAAAAAAGAATAATCATAAAAGGAGTTAGTTAAATGGCGAGAATATGTATGGCAACAGCTATGATTTTGTCTATTATAGGAGTCGGGCTGTTTTCTTTTTTTTCGATAAAAAATGAAAACGAAAAGATAAGCAGAATGCTTGACAATATTGCATATCTCTCTGAAAATGACGAAACTCAGAAAGCTATAAGTGCTTCTGATGCGCTTTCAGGCGCATGGAGAAAAAGCTATAATAAAATGTACTGTTTTGTAAATCACAATGATCTTGCAGAAATAGATGATCTTATTCCACGTCTTCATATGCTAATCGAGGGTGACAGCGATGAAACAACTGCCGAAATTGAGTCAATAAAGGAGAAAATGAAACGCATGTATACAAAACACAGACCCACATACCGCAATATACTATAAACTACATGTACTCATACAGACGGATAATTTTCCACATCCCGTCCTTTTTTACACAGGCTGCACCGCTTTTGTCAAACGCGGCAGCCTGTTCAAACTGTTGATCTATTTTAACCATACCATTACGGTCTGCATATCCGTATCTGCCGTCTGACTGCACAACACTGAGTCCGCATGACAGAAGTTCAGAGGTATATGATATATCTGACGCGTCACCTTCTCGTTGTTTTAATACTTTTCCGTTTTTATCAAGTTCATAATATACACCACCTTTTTTTGCAGTAATAACTCCGTTTAAACTGCAGAAACCGTATCTGTCAGTTATGATCTCATCATATTCAAACTCTGTGATATTTTCAAAGTCCGTATTTATAAGTGCCCACTTTCCATCCAGGCATACTGCTGCAGTTTCTTCAAAAAAAGCTCCTGCAAAATCATATAGTTTTTTAAACTCCCTGTATTCTTTATCTATGTACCCGTACACGCCATCCGCTTCAAACGGACAGTATCCGTCAGAATATGTTCCCAGAAAAGTACACCTGCGGTCAGGCACAAATTTCTTTCTCCCTTTCAGATCACACATATACCACTCTGAGTCAGAACACACAGCAACCAGGTCTTCCTCTGCATTGTATGCCCCGCCTACAGCATCAAACATAAACGGCATTTTTACATATCCCTTATTGCTTACTATACCCCATTTGTGCCTGTCATTCATAGCAGGACTTAATCCGTCATAAAATCCGTACATATCAAGATATGAAGTATATCCTTCTTCATACCTGTATCTGATCTCTTCAAGTCTTTCATTGATTTTTTCTTTATCTGCTTTTTTCGCTGCAGATTTCAGAGTATCTATCGCCTGTGTATACCGTGCACTATTCTCATAAAATTCTGACTTCATAAGGTATGCTAGTGTATTGTGAGAGTCTTTGTCAATGGCCATATTACAGTAGTGCATAAACCCGTTTTCATCATTGCACCTGAGATAATTTTCTGCGGCTTTAAGCATCAGTTCATCATTGTCCGGACGGATTCCGAGTGCATCTGAATAGTACTTTGCAGCTGTCAGATATGCCTGTTTTTCTTCATGTTCCTGTGCCCTTCGGATACACTCATCATACTCGGAGATATTTATGCCGCTTTTAAGTATAAGTCCTGTCCACATCAGTGACACAGCTCCCATCACTATTGCAAGAACAAAATATTTTTTTCTCATTCTACTTCACCGCTCCGATTATAAAATATGTTACCGAACCGAGACACGCAAAAGGAGCCATAGGAACAAGAGATTTAAGAGTACATTTTCTGGTTATCAGCAGTACTGATCCGGTCAGAGTGCAAAATACGGATGAATATACAAGAATATCAATAATGCCGGCACCCCCTGCAAAAAATCCTATAACTGAATACATTTTTACATCTCCTGCACCTACGCTTTTACGTGATACCAGATAAATAATCATCATAATCCCGAAACCCGCAGCAAGCCCCGTAACAGATTGAACCAGGACCTCACGGGCGTGAGAGTATAAACAGATATCAGCCGCAATGATAATACATTTTACAGTTAAAAGCTCCAGAAGATATGTATTTGGTATTTTTCTGAACTTTATATCAGATACTGACATGACGATCATCGCATTTATAAGGACTGCGCTGTTTGCTGTCTCACAGATTGTCCTGCCGCATGTACCTGATATATGTATGACCAGCAGATTTACTGCAAGAAATACCAGTACTATTCTTGCACATATGATATCGTTATTTTTTATATAACCTGCTATGCTTTCTTTTTTATCTGCAGCAGTATATCTTATAAAAACAAATGCTGAAATAATTGCTGCCGCCGCAGATGTTAACACCTCTGTCATTTTGCCTGGTTTCCTTTCCATTTATATATTTTCAGCTGCTTTCGGCTTTATCCTTAATAAGCAGTGCTTTTTCTCTGAAGGTGTATTCTATTTTTACACCTGTTTTTTTACTTATCTTCTGTGATATCTGGTTTATTTCATTCAGCAGATTTTCGTTATACTCTGTTTCCTGAGGAAGAACAAACAGCATTGCTGCAGATCTGCCTGATTTTTCAGACGGCAGTGCGGTTCCCGCCTCCATTGAAACGCCCGAAGATATATTATTCATATTTTTGATTACTTCTTTTGCGCATGTTCCGGCAAATTCCTCATAGTATTTATTTTTTAGCTTATAACAGTCTGCACCGCTTTTTCCGTAACATGCCTCATATTCAGTATAAGACTGTGCAAATATATTTACAGAGTAAATCTGTGTGAATGTATTTGTACTGCTGTCATAAAGATCGATTCCTGAACCTGGACAGACTGCTTTCTCCTGATGTTCAGATTTTATCTCGTACGCCCATGCGCTACCGCGTTCAAAGTTTCCAAGCATCCACTTGCTTTTGCAGTATGTCTTCTCATCAGTGATGTCTCTGACTCCCAGAGCGCATGTACACGCTGAATTTTCCATAATAAACGAAAATCTGTCACTTTCAAATAAACCGAAAGTATTTATTTTCACCCTATAAACTGCAACAACGTTGACTTCTTTTGAATTTTTCAGTACAGACGATCCCCTGAAATCAATATCATCAAGTGTAATTCCGGCAGCCCTTAGCAGAAACGAATCTGCCTCCTCCCGGCTGCCTCCTATATACTTTGTAATCAGCCTTCTGCATAATATATCTGTTATCCTGCATCCTAAAACATTGTTGGCGGCACGGTTTGATGTAAGCATTGCAAGAGACTTGATAAGACTTCCGGTTTCGCAGTCCGCATCCTGTTCATCGCTGTTAAGAGAAGATATTTTTACAACATTTGTGATCAGATCATCAAGACCTTCATTTAACAGCTCGCCCTCCTGCGAATCAGATATTCTCTGTGTTATGTAACAATAACGTGCAATTTCTGCTGCTGTCTGGTTTACACCATTGGCCACTGTATATTCTGTGAACACAACTGCTGCAAGTGAGAGAATAACTATAAAACCCACAAGAAAAACAGGAAGTGCCAGTGACGCCTCAATAGTAAGAGCGCCCATTTCATTACAGTCAGCTGTTGTCATCTTCATCATCAACCTCCAGCCATCCCAGTGCATCTGATATTCTTTCCATCATTGAACCAAGTTTGCTGTTCAATGAGTATTTTTCACTAAGTGCTCCAAGGCAGTCTGCTGTAAGATCCGTGTTTCTGATAAATTCTGCGTTGTCAGATACAATACTGCACGCTCTGACATGCATTGTCCTGTGTGTATTGAAGCTCAGCAGATCAAAGATCTGCGGAAGGGGAATCTTTCTTTCAAGTGTTACGGTTATTTTGCGTCCGGAAATATACCTCTCACTGCAGTCAATACAACAGACAATATCATCTGAAAAAAGAAACATATCCTGTGCATACACCTTCAGATTATTTTCATTGTTTTGTGTATCTGAGTCTGACAATATATATCTGTACGGCTTTACAACCCGGTATGCATCACTTATCTCACCGGCTTGCGCCTGTCCTTCATACCAGCGCATCATATTACTTACACCCTCACTGCGTGCTGCTTTGTCATATCCCGGAAATGCAAGACACCTTGATGTGTACACTGCTGTACTGCCGGCCCTGTACTGAAGCATCGAATACTCCAGGACATATATTCCTATATAGATCATCAGTGTTACAGAGAGTATTACTACCGGATAAATAAATACAGCTTCAACAACTTCACATGAACCATCCTGCAGAGATAAAAATTTCTTTACCAACCGGTTCATAATTTTACAGTCCGCTTATGGCACCGGAAATAGAATCAAACACGCTGTTAATTATATTTGTGATCTGAGTTTTGAAGATTGCCACAAGGCCCACAGTTACTATTATAATAAGAAGGATGGCAACTAGATTTACCTCACCTTTCTGGTTTTTAATCAGATATGATATCTCCTTTTTTGCTGAGCCTGCAAATCCTTTAAATATGTTAGTCATTTTGTTCTCCTCTTTCTTTAATTTATATTTGAAAATACAGGTACAATAATCATGATTATTATCGCTACAAATATTAAAAGCATCGGAAATAATAATTTCTGATTTACTGCTTCACCCTTTTTCTTAACAATATTCTTTTTATCTTCCCAGAGCTCATCTGCCAGCTGTATAAGAGAGCTGACAAGCTCCGAGTTACCCTTCTGTATGTTCTGTGCCAGTGTATTTGAAAACTTTCTTATCTGACTAATCTGACATCTGTACGCAAACGCACTGAGTGCATCTGATTCTGAGATTCCGTTTTTCAAATCACTGCTTACTTTCTGCATTTCTTTATAAAGAGATTCATGTGATGAATATGCAACTGCTGTCCATGCATCCCTGAGCACCATTCCTGCATTGACGAGAAGTGTGAGTCTTGAAATAACATCCGGCAGTTCGCACATGATATCCTCACTCTTTTCATTGACTTTTTTTCTGACTTCAAAATCAAGAAATACAAGCATAAGGAGACTTGACAAAACTGCTGCCATGATCACCAGAGGTTCTCCCGACAACGCTCCTATACTAAGGCCCATTGGCAGTAATGTGAGAAAATATGTAAACTGGGCACCTGTGATCACATATGTATAAAACTCAGCATATTCTGTCGAGTACAGCTGCGCATTTCTGTTTTTTCTCGCTCTGAATGCCATGCTGTTGATATCAGTCTTTATGAGTTTCATAAGCCCGAAGCCTATAAAAAATACACAGCTCATTCTGAACTCTTTTATTGCTTTATTGGAAATTATACTGTTGTATCTGTTATGCCCCCAAATAAATAATGCCGCCCACAGTACTGCTGCCGCCGTTGCTGTAACAGCTGCTGCAGCAGAAATTCCCGTTATCATATTGACCTCCTATACTTTAATGTGTGTTATTTTTTCTCCTATAATAAATGCTGCCGCGATTACAGCAAGACACACAGCCTTTACTATAATGTTAGGCAGCGTATTTTCTGATATTCCGCTGCTCCCCAGCGTTTTAAGTGACGGTACTATTATAAAAGGCAGCACTGTCATAATGATAAGTTCATTTTTTCCCTGTGAAGCCAATGTCTCTATTTCTGCCTGCGCAGACATTTTTTCAGTAAGTATCTTTCTTGTCTTTCCTATTATGTTTTTCATATTGCCTCCCAGACGGTTGCATATACTGAATGTCTGAGCAAAACTTTCTATATCTCTGAGGTGGCTGCGGTTTGCAAAGTCCGTAATCATTTCCTCTGCTGTATGTCCGTTTTTCATGCCGCTGACTATCATCAGTGCTTCTGAATATATATATGACCCGGATCCATACTGCATTTTCATATCATCACACGCAGCCATAAGCGATCCGGAAATATTGAGTCCTGCGCTCAGAGAAGCAGCAGCTGATTCAAGATAATCTCTGAACTGTATAAGAAGTTCCCTGTTTCTTTTCTTAACAAGATAATTTCTGTATATACGCACTGATAAAAACGAACACAACAGCCCGAAAACTGCTCCGGCTGCAAATGATCCGAAGTAAATCCGGAACACAAGCAAGCTTGCGACAGCTCCTGCTACAGAACCCTTTGCAGTCTGAGCTGCTGATAATTTGTATACATTATAATCAGCCGGACATTCCGGCCTTTTTCTGTTGTCTCTTAAGCCCATGTTGTGTCCTGCCTTAATTATATCCTGTTTTTTATTCCGCTTAACTTAAGCTTGGTATCACATATAAACTTATTTTCTGTTCTGACCAGTGCACCCTCTACTTTTTCAATTGTACTGTACTCATTCTCAGCAAAGTCATACAGCGGATTAAGCACTATTTCTCCATTGTTTGTTCCTATGATCTCTGTGATCTGTGTGACTTTTCTGCTGTGGTCGCGCATTCTGGAAAGATGAACGACAATATCCACTGCTGACGCTATCTGTTGTCTGACTGCAGCAAGCGGAAGCCCCTCAGCTCCTGTAAGAACCATTGTCTCAAGACGTCTCATCATATCTTCTGCTGAGTTGGCATGTCCTGTAGACAGCGAACCATCATGTCCGGTATTCATGGCCTGCAGCATATCGAGTGCCTCAGGCCCGCGCACTTCACCGACTATTATTCGCTCCGGACGCATACGAAGAGATGATCTTATAAGATCACGTATTGTTATCTCCCCTGCACCTGTACTGTTTGCATTTCTCGTCTCCATGCTTACCAGGTTTTCTATCTTCCTGATCTGCAGTTCGGCAGAATCCTCTATTGTAATCACTCGTTCATTGTATGGTATAAAGTTTGACAAGGCATTCAGAAACGTTGTTTTGCCTGAGCCCGTCCCACCGCTTATGAATATGTTGTACTTTGCCCTGACCAGTATTTCGAGCATTTCAGCTGCCTTGGCTGTAATAGCCCCCAGCTTTATCAGCTGATCCATTGAAATAACATCTGATGAAAACTTTCTGATCGTTACTACCGGTCCGCACAGTGATACGGGAGGCAGTACAACATTGACACGTGAACCATCAGGCAGTCTTGTATCAACGATCGGATTTGCCTGATTTACTTCTCTGCCCGCCATACTCACTATCCGCTGTATTATATCTTCAAGCCGTTCCTTCGATTCAAATTTATTTCCAAGCCGTTTGACGACACCGTTTTTCTCTACATAAATGTGGTCATATCCGTTTATCATAACCTCAGTTATGGTATCATCCTTCATAATAATATCAAGAATGCCAAGACCTCTTATCGAACTGAAAATATTTTCTGTTATATCAACCTGTTCACTTATGGACATATATGTATCACGCGTTTTACTTTTAACTGCCTTTTCAATTGCATTGTAAAGTTCATCATCTGTAAGTTCATTAAGATTCAGATTTTCATTTATATATTTTTTTACCCCGTCAGTAACCTCTTCACGGGGAACATCCTTTGCGATAATACTCATACAACATGCTCCTTGTCCGTTTATTCCATTTTGTATGTTATCCTGCACATATTTTGTCAAATACATCTGACTCTGATATTACCTTTACGAGTTCAGACTGACTGTTTATCTTAAGCTTAGGCTGTACTCCGACCAGTGCTATATCAGTTCTGAAACAATTCCTGCTTGTTGTCTTGTTAAGAAGCAGGCCAACCTTGTCAGATATACTTGTTTTTGTTCTTTTCTCTACACTGTTTATAGCTTCATATCTTTTTTTAAGCTGTATCTGCGACGTCCTGACTGAATCAGAAACCATTATTATGCCTGTCACATATTTAAGAAGAAACATAAACTTCTCACACATATAAAAATCATCTACCAGTACTATGTATTCATATCCGAAGTTTGTTTTCATCTCATCAAGCAGGCACTCAAGCTCATCAGCTTTCATTTCTGCATAATCAAGTGAGCTTTTGCATGACTCATAAAAATATACGCCCTGCTGACTCTGTTTGACTACACTTTCAAGCTTCAGAGTCATATTTACCTTTTTACTCTTTACTGCAAATATCGCATTTGTAAAAGAGCCGTCACCTGCACCTCCTGTAAACGGAACACTTCCGAATTGTTTTAGATTTAAAAAAAGTGTTTTTTTGCCCTTTAACGCCAGACGTGTGGCATATGCTGCGGCAGTAGTGGTTGCACCCGCACCGTCACAGCCTGAAACAAACAAAAGCAACCGGGCTTTCTTGTCCGAGGAATTTTTATATTTGACCTTATCTGCAAGCTTTTCTGAATAAAGCCCCAGGATCTGCTTATAGATAAGGTCTGCTTTCTGGTACTTGCACACTACACGCTTCTTGTTATATGTTTCAATAGTATTGTAATCGACAAAATACGCAAACATGCAGAAATCTGCAATCTGCTGGGTATCTATCATGATATCCTGAGAAGCTATAAGTACATTTATGCGCTTCTCTCTTACTATCTGAGGAATATTCTTTGCGTCCGTAAATGAATACACTTCGATCTGTTCCTGATACTTCCTGGTAAACAGCTCCGTTATCCTGTTTAAATATACAGGATCAGCGTCCACCAGTCCGAGCTTTATTTTTATCATCTTTTCACATCCTTCCTGATTTTTTTGTGCACCAATAAGCTGCAATACCACCTTCGATCTCTTCACACGAACTGCTGTCATTATTGCCGTATTTACTATCAATAATTATAATTTAAATGGTTGTAATTGTAAATCTGTGACACTGTGTGTGACACTTTTTTTTATGCCGATAAAATCATTTAAACATACTATTTGTAAATATTTGTTACTGATTGGTACAATGCCATTATATATTGTTTTTTTTATCTCTACAAGGCTTTATCCCTAAGAGGAAGTTTTTAACCCTTAACAGCATACAAATTGCATTCTGACATGTCTGAAATGATCATTAGCATTGAACTTTTATTTTTACTATGTTATAATGGATAAAAAAGGAAGTGACTTGCAGTGTCAGAATTTTCTCAGCAGCTATCCTACTATATAAAAAAATGCAGTGTAAATATATCAAAGCTGTCCGCTGATACAGGCCTCGACAGAACTCTTCTGCATAAATATATTTCAGGCAAAAGAATTCCCGGAGATATAGGTATTATATTTTCCATCTGCAGCGGACTTCATATTTCTGCCGAGGATACCCGGAAGCTTACAGACAGTTATAATCTCTCATATTTTGGCAGGGAAATATACTGCCAGAAGAAAAAATCAGCAATGATAATTGACACGCTCAACGATGCACAACGTATAAATATTTCTCAGGTGCAGCAGCCTTCAAACATGTCATTTGACTGCATCAGCAAGGTCTTTTCCGGAGAACACGCTGTAAGAGCTGCGATTCGCGGGGTTCTGAAGCAGACAACAAGTGAAATATTTATTCTGTCACCCATTTATAACAGCATAGCTGATGACATTGCTGTAGTCTGTGCAGACGGATATTCACCTTTGATAACCCACATTCTCCCGCTCAGTGCCGGCAGCATCCCGGGTCATACATCATATAATCTCAGTTGTCTTCTTAACATTCTGCCTGCCATAATATATGACAACAATTATACCGGACGTTATTTCTACAGCAATCCTGAAGCAGTATCACAAACTGCGGGAATTCTGCCGGATGTTATAATTACAGATAACTGTATACTGAGATTTGAGAGCGATCTGAGCTGCGGCGTTTTGGATACAAGCAGTGAGATCATAAGCATTTACCGACGTCTGGCTGTAAAAAGACAGGAGTCAAGTGAGATATTTATAAAAAAAGAACCGGTCCCGCACTATGAAAAATGCGAAACCGGATCTTATATAAAAGAGAACGTATGTATATTAAACGAAGACAAGAAAAATATATTATACTATAGTATGAATAATTTACTTTTCAGCCTGCTGATAAACGAACCAGAAATAAATGAACTCTTCAGTCCTGATAAGATATCACCTTATCAGCTGAGTTTACTGAGATAAAGCTGTGCCCTGTATATTATCATCAGACCAGACTTAATACAGCTTTATAAGAGATACATTAGACAGAGTAAGATTACAGTAGTCATGTCCGCCTATTCCGAGTGTCAGCGCACACGCAGGATCATTCGCATCAAGGACAATTTCCTTGCTGTAATGCTGTTTCTGATTTGTTGAGCTGACTGTATCACTGAAATATACTTTATTATCATCATGATCTGCTATTATCTGTACCGGCACTTCAATGTCCGGATTAGTCGTATAGTCAAATGAAAGTCTGTATGTTCCGCCCGGATTAAGATCAAGTCCTGAAATATATGCCTGTACATCAGATGTATCAGTTCCTCCTGTAACAGTATTAAGCCAGAGTGAATTATCATATCCGACATATGAAGCTGCATTTGCACCATTGTCCTTATTTATTTTAACATCATAATTTGCTCCGTCTACCGCATCAAGGCCAACCTTGTCTGACTGTATTCCGAGGACCTGACAGATCTTATCAGCAAGTAC
This sequence comes from Oscillospiraceae bacterium, assembly GCA_030539275.1. Taxonomy (GTDB): domain Bacteria; phylum Bacillota; class Clostridia; order Oscillospirales; family Ruminococcaceae; genus HUN007. Next base: position 27,428 of record JAUNSK010000035.1, read on the forward strand.
ATAAGCGCTCATCTGCTGGGTTATAACTGACGGATGCCAGTCTGCGCCGTATCCGTTTGCAGCATTCTGTGTAGTGGAACGATAGCTTGATATCCTGGTATCATTGTTATCATTACTGTATTCTTCACAAACCTTCTCTATAAGATCATATACCTCATATCCACCCATCGTACCCACAGTGCAGATTATATATGAATCCGGATTTTTCTCTCTTACCTGACCCAGGAAGTCATAATATGCTTTATTGAAATCTTCCGAACGTCCTTCAAGATCCTTACTGAGATATGAATAATCATTGGTACCAAGGTTAATTACTACTACATCATTTTTATTCTTGTCAAAATCCCACGGTACCTTATAGTCATCAAGCCTGCCTGCATAGTCATAATAGTCTGGTACAAGACTGTCTGTATTTTTCTCATCAGATGTGTACCCGGATACTACTCCGTAACCGCTGTAAGATACCGCACTGTAATCAGCATTCAGCTTCTGTGCTGCAAGGTATGCATAGGATTTCATAAAGTTTTCAGTACTTGTTGAGAACTGATCACCATTTGAAGCAGCCTCAACCCCATATCCGCATGTAATTGAATCACCTATAATCTCAATGCTTATATCTTTTTTGGGTTCAGGCTTCACCGGAACAGCGACATTTGATGTAACCTTTATGCCGGATATTCCTATGGCACCGTTATTGGCTTCTGAGAGATGTATTACCCTGACCTTTGCTGTTCTCAGAACTTTGGAATCAAAAAGCTTTATGCATTTTTGTGTTTCACTAAGGAGTGAATCATCAACGAGTTCATCATCAACAAAAACTGCATATCTTGGCTTCCATCTGTCCTCAGACTTAACACATCCGTCACCTGCAAGTATAACCTCAGCAAAAGTTCCTGTTACTGTAAACTCAGCTGCTGCACCGCTCTGTACAAGCCATGCAGTGTCATCCTTCATAACTGTTCTGCCCACAAGCTTAACATTGCTTTCACTTGCCGGATACTCTGAGGTTTTTATCTCACCAGTTGCTGATGCGTTTTCAAGAATGGAGTGTTTAAGCTCGATAAGGTCCAGAATATCAACCTTGGAGTCATTATTAAAATCAGATGATGCGGAAGATTCTTTTGCCCCATGAAGTACACTTATTATAGCTTTTACTTCATTTATTTCAGAGTCTGACAGTCCTGCTGCTGTCTGTGAAGTAAAAGCAGAAGAAAATAAAACTACAGATGCTGCCGCTATGATTTTTTTTAAATATTTCATAAAATATTACCTCGTATTAACTGTTTTTTATTTATTGTATCATAGCAAGTTTAATTATTCAATAATTAAATTATTAAATTTTAATATTGTTATTATTAAAATTTAATATTAACAGTTAATAAAAATTAAAGATATAAAAAAGGCCTGAATTTGATATGTACCCCCTTTACTGGACAACACCAGTAAAGGGGGTATTTTTATGCG
>JAUNSK010000009.1 GCA_030539275.1 Oscillospiraceae bacterium
CGTCGAAGATACTCGGTTGGTGACGACCCGGGAAAATAGATAAATGCCGGCACAACTAATAAAAAAAGAGATCAGTGATAAGCTGGTCTCTTTTTTTGTTGTCTGTCGATAACCACATTGCTGAGAACCATGACCACAAGCTGATACTTTATCTGTACGCCGCGCAGATACCTGAGAGCACCGGCAGACTAACTGCGCCGCGAATGAACTTGCAGATGATGATTATATTGTCCTTGCTGTCAACAGAGCAATTAAGTGAACGGGAACCATGTGGTACAACTGGATGAGTTATTCTTTACAGAGGATGGTCAGACAGTGACGGACAGCAAGTCAATTGCTTTCCGGGGCTTCCTCATTAAAGATATGACGGTGCTGTCAGCAGGTTCAGGGATTTACCACTATGAGGTGAGCTGAAGCCATCACAACGTTATATTCTTGCCATATGACCATGTTCTCAGGACGATACATATCCATTACAGTGCTGCCGTGTAATGCACCGGGCATTGCATGGATATAAGTGATTGTATTGCGTATAACAAACGGCAGGTGGCTGTACATATAAGCGATGATCAGATTTTTATCGTGTACACGGATACAATTATTCATAAGGATAAAGAATGTAAAAAAACAAAAATCACTGCTCTGATGTTTTTTTCTCTCAGAGCAGTGATTTTTTAAACGGATCAGCATATTAATCGAAGTTTTGTACATAAAGCCCATTCATTTATATAATAACAATCTACCGGTATTATTATATGGAAGAGTAAAAAAGAAATGCTAAAACCTCAACATCACCAATATGCATACTTAATATAACGCATATTCATACTAAAATCAATAGAAAATGAATGAATGGTATCTGTATGTAACGAATGGTTAATAAAATGACATAATTCATGTACTTTACACAATTATCAACCAGTTCTGACAAAATAAGTAAAAAAGTATGACTATAGTATAAAAATGGTCATAGCTCAAAATATAGGCAAAAATGGTATGCAGGCAAGAGTTTTTTCATTGTAGTTTCCGGCAAAATTACGTAAAAAGGAGACTCCAAGATAAATGAGAGATAAAAGTCCGAGCAATGTCAGAAGTGCTATTGACACGCCGATTATAAAATATAGTTTCGGATGTCTTATACTCTGTTCCTGCATAAATTTTTCTGAGTCAGACAGATCGGCGTCCTCATCTATGTCTGAAAATCCTGCAGATGTACTGTCCGGATTCTGGTTTCTGACACGTGAATCTAAGTTTGTGTCAGATGAAGTATTATCTGATGAAACAGGAGAATCTTCACTGATAACATTTTTATAAGAAATAAAATCCAGAGCATTGTGTTCCATAAGAACATGATGAAAGTTTTCAGGTATTGTCAGCAGCTGTGTCTTGTATTCATCAAAATAATTATCGTCGCTGCTTTCCTCTGATATTTCTTCCTGCTGTTCATCTTCCTGAATGACCGGTGTATCAGCTTCCTGAGGTATTATTGAAGGTTCATCATCAATAATAACAGCTGATTCGTCGTGAGTGATACTGCGTGAGAGCGCCTCACTGGTATCTTGCTGCGAATATGCACGTTCATCTGGTTGGCAAGGGTCAAGACCATCCAGTTCTGCCAGAATATCCTCTGCTGATTCGGCAGCTGATCTGCTTACCGGAGTTTGCTCCTTCAGTTTGTCAGCATAGGATAAAATGTCATCCAGCTCGTCATTGTTCCTGTTCATCAGGCTGTCAATAAAATCTGTTGTTTTTAACATGTTTTTATCTCCTGTAAGTTATTGTCGTGCATTCGCATAAAATATGAAACAGTATATGTCCGTACTTCTGATGCCGCCTTCAGGCGGACGTGGCTATCTTATTTGTCCGTTTCCGTTTATGAGGTACTTTACACTTGTAAGTTCACGCAGCCCCATAGGACCTCTTGCATGAAGCTTCTGAGTAGATATTCCGATCTCAGCTCCGAATCCGAATACTCCGCCGTCTGTAAATCTTGTTGATGCATTCACATATACAGCAGCGGCATCTATCATTTTCTGGAACTTTTCGGCATTTACAAGATTATTTGTAATAATACACTCAGAATGATGACTGGTGAATCTGCTGATGTGATCAATTGCTTCGTCTATGTCGTTTACTACCTTGACTGATATCTTATAGTCAAGAAATTCAGTAGCGTAATCCTCGTCAGTTGCAGGTATAACACAGTCACCGAGAATACGTGCTGTCTGAGGGCAGCCAAGTATTGTAACGTTGTGTTCGTCAAGTCTGGCCTTGACCATAGGCAGAAATTTTTCTGCAATATCCTTATGAACAAGAAGGCTTTCTATTGCATTGCAGACGCTTGGCCTCTGTGTCTTTGCGTTGTCTGTGATATTTACAGCCATTTCAAGATCAGCTGATGAATCAACATACACATGGCAGTTTCCTACACCTGTTTGAATGACCGGTACTGTCGAATTTTCGAGAACTGCATTGATGAGTCTGGAACTTCCGCGCGGGATAAGGACGTCAAGGTATTTGTTCTGGCGCATAAGCTCATTTGCACACTCATGTGAGGTGTCTGTTATGAGCTGAATTATATCCTCAGGAAGATTTGTGTCGTTGAGTGCTTTTCGCATGATCTTTGCAAGACATATATTTGAGTTGATTGCTTCTTTGCCGCCGCGGAGTATTACTGCATTTCCGGCTTTCATACAAAGGGTAGCTGCATCAACTGTAACATTCGGACGTGATTCAAATATTATTCCTATTACACCAAGCGGTACACGTGTCTTGCAGATCCTCAGGCCGTTAGGACGTACAGCGCCGTATTCGACAGATCCTATGATATCCTCCAGGTCTATAAGCTTGAGTACGCTGCCTGCAATGTCCCTGATGCGCTCAGGTGTAAGTCTGAGTCTGTCCTGCATAACAGGGGAGATATTGTTCTGCGCTGCTTGTTTAAGATCCTTTTCATTCTCAGATAAGATAATATCTGTGTTTTCTACAAGTGCATCTGCAATAGCTTTCAGAGCATCATTTTTCTGTTTTGTAGTAGCATTTGCAATATACCTTTCGGCAGCCTTTGCATTGCTGCCAAGCTGTTCAATATATGTCATTTATATCATCCTTTCATACATGCTGCAGTGTCGCTGCTGCAGGCTGTAAAGAGAGTTCCCATCGGCTTGTTGTCAAATACATCATACAGATGATCAGGATCGTTTCCGTTCATAATTATCATATCGATTCCTGCTTCTGTAGCAATTTTTGCCGCATTGATCTTGGTTATCATTCCGCCCGTGCCGAGTTTTGTTCCGGCACCTCCGGCTATATTTTCTATATAGCTGTCAATATGGTCAACCTGTGAGATAAGCTTGGCTGACTGTGATGTGTGAGGATCGCTGTCAAAAAGTCCGTCTATATCGGACAGTATTATGAGAAGATCAGCCTTTGCGATCTTTGCTACTATGGCTGACAGAGAATCATTTTCACCTATCTCAAGTTCAAGTTCATCTATGGCAACTGTGTCGTTTTCATTTACGACAGGAATAACATCCATTGAAAGAAGACGTTCAAATGTGTTCTCAACGTTCTTTCTTCGTTCATTTTCAATAATGGTCTTTGTAAGTAGGATCTGTGCTACTGTAATACCATAGTCATCAAAAAGATTATCGTACATATACATAAGCTCACACTGGCCTACAGCAGCAGCAGCCTGTTTTGAAGGTGTATCAGACGGACGCTCCCTGAGTCCGAGCTTTCCTGTTCCGAGTCCGATAGCACCGGATGATACTATGATTATTTCTTTTCCGGAATTGTGCAGATCAGCCATTACACGAACGAGATTTGTCATGCGTCTGATATTAAGTTTGCCTGTTTTATGTGCAAGAGTGGATGTACCGAGTTTTATAACAATACGCTTTTTGTCTGAGATATTGGACATTTGTTTATTCAATCCTTTACGCTTGTTTTAATAAAATATAAATCAGACGATATTTAACGGCATTACCCGTAAAATATCGTCAGTATATTATTTATGCGGTGAATTAATTACATTGGAAGGGTTCCCTTCAATAAAGGAGCGCAGATTATTATTAACAATGGAGATAAGTCTCTGTCTGGTCTCAAGCGGTGCCCAGGCTATATGAGGTGTAATAAGGCAGTTTTTTGCATCTCTGAGCGGGGTGTCAGCTGACATAGGTTCCTGATTCAGAACATCAAGACAAGCACCGGCTATAGTACCGCTGCCAAGCGCATCTGCAAGAGCCTTTTCATCAACAACGCCTCCGCGTGAGGTGTTGACTACCAGAGCACTTTTTTTCATCATCCCAAGGTGCTTCTGATTTACAAGGTTCTGCGTCTGTGGTGTAAGCGGACAATGGAAAGTGATAATATCCGCAGCACTGAATGCTTCTTCAATTGAAACCAGTCTGTAAGGACAATCTTCAGGAGTGGTTCTTGTGTGGACAAGAACATTCATGTTGAAAGCTGAAGCAATTTTTGCGACAGCTCTGCCGATACTGCCGTATCCTATTACAGAGATAGTTTTTGAACTGAGTTCGCTCATCGGATGACAAAGCATCGAAAAAGTAGCAGAGTTTATCCAGGCATTGTTTTTTACATCACTGGTGTATGCAGGAATGCTGCAGTAATGTGTAAGGATCATGGCGAATGTGAGCTGAGCTACTGCATCAGTAGAATATGACCCAGCATTGCAGACGGTTATTCCTGCTGCATTTGCGGCATCAAGGTCTATATTGTTGTAGCCTGTTGCAAACAGACCTATATATCTGAGAGACGGGCACTGTGATATTATCTGAGCTGTGATCTTAACCTTGTTGCAAAGTACCGCTTCACAGTCTTTTATACGGGATACAGTCTGAGAAGGGTCGGTAAGATCATAAAATTTTATTTCACCCGGAGAATAAATTTCTTCGGGTGTGATATCATTATTGCTTGACACGGTCGCCCAGTCAAGTACTGCTGTTTTAAAATGTTTATTGTGCATTTGCATTTTTTTCTTCCGCTTTTTCCTGTTCTTCTTTCTTTTTTTCTGATGACATTGTTATAAATATGATTATAACAGCTATGCCTTCAAGAATGCCGACACTGTATCTGAAGATAAGGCTGTCATTGAGATAAAGAAGAAAAGTTGAGGCTATAGCACCAGCTGTGATAAGCTGGTACTTGTAACCCTGTCTGAAATACTGCCACAGGAAAAAAGCTACTCCTATTATACAGAATATTAAGTGCTTATGAAATTCCAGGGGAAAAGTATACATTTTTGTTACCTCGATTGTTGTTTATTTATTATTCCCATTCTATAGTTGCCGGAGGCTTAGTTGTAATATCATAAACTACGCGGTTAATATTTTTAACCTCATTGACTATTCTTGCTGAAATTGTCTCAAGGACTTCATAAGGTATACGTGCAAAATCAGCTGTCATAAAGTCAGTAGTTGTGACACCTCTCAGTGCAAGCGTATAATCATAGGTTCTTCCGTCACCCATTACACCAACCGAGCGCATATTTGTGAGAACTGCAAAATACTGATGAATGCTTCTGTCAAGACCGGCTTTTGCAATTTCCTCTCTGAAGATGAAATCGGCGTCCTGAAGAACAAGCAGCTTGTCGTCAGTTATATCACCGATAATACGGATCGCAAGTCCAGGTCCCGGGAACGGCTGACGCCATACAAGAACGTCGGAAAGACCAAGCTCTGTACCGAGTGCTCTTACTTCGTCCTTGAAAAGAAGACGAAGAGGTTCGATTATTTCTTTGAAGTCAACATAGTCAGGAAGACCTCCTACATTATGATGAGATTTGATAACGGCAGCATCGCCTGTTCCGCTTTCTATGACATCAGGATAAATAGTACCCTGAACAAGATAGTCAACCTTGCCTATTTTCTTAGCTTCCTGTTCAAAAACACGGATAAATTCTTCTCCGATATTCTTACGCTTTGTCTCAGGATCACTGACACCGTTGAGTCTTGCCATGAACTGCTCCTTGGCATTTACTCTGACGAAATTTATTCCCCAGTCAGCAAAAGCAGCTTCTACTTCGTCACCTTCATTTTTTCTCATAAATCCATGATCTACAAATATACAGGTCAGCTGACTTCCGACAGCTTTGGCCAGCAGTGCTGCAGCAACTGAACTGTCTACACCGCCTGAAAGGGCAAGCAGAACTTTTCCGTCACCGACTTTATTGCGGATGCTGTCAATTGCAGTTTTAGCGTAGTTGCCCATTGACCAGTCTCCTGTAAATCCGCAGACATTATAGAGGAAGTTATGGAGCATGCGTGTTCCGTCTTTTGTATGATTAACCTCAGGGTGGAACTGAATTCCGTAGAGCTTCTTTTCCTTGTTTTCCATGGCTGCTACAGGACATGAATCAGAGTAAGCTGTTGATATAAAACCATCAGGAAGCCTGTCTATCATATCAGTATGACTCATCCAGGATATATTTTCTTTTTCAAGACCTGTAAACAACAGGCTGTCTGTATTATAAAATGTCTGAGTTTTTCCGTATTCACTTGTTTTTGCAGTAATAACATCGCCGTCCATTACATGGGCCATAAGCTGGCATCCATAGCATATGCCCAAAACAGGTATACCAAGCTCAAAAAGTTCTTTATCGATCTTAGGTGAACCCTCTGCATATACACTGTTTGGCCCTCCGGTAAATATAATTCCGGTAGGTGACAGTTCTTTTATTTTTTCAATTGGCGTTTTGTAGCTGTAAACTTCGCAGTAAACACCGCATTCACGGACACGTCGTGCAATTAACTGATTGTACTGACCGCCAAAGTCTAAAACTATACATAGCTGATGCGACATATATAAACCTCATTTCAATAAATAATATTTAATTATGCCATTATGCCGCTTAAAAATCAAGAGATATTTTGTAAACAATTAAATTGTAAAAGCTGGAATAAGGTTTCTCTGATAATATTAGCACACACACAGGGAACATCTGTGTCATAATCTGATAGGCATTATTCGTATAAATCAAGCGGTATCTGATATTTGAAAAAGGAATGTGGACTATTTCATGAAAACATTTCAATAAGAACAGAAGAGGGGATATTAATGTTATAAAAATAAACAGAAGATATCTTTCGTAACTAATACTGATTATATGGTTTTAATGTGTCAGAATTATTCCTTAAATTTCAAAGTTAAAACAAACAAATGTCATAGCAGCAACATCTCACATACACATACTAATACTATTCTGAAAGACAAATAAAGATAAAGGGAGGCAGTAAACAATGAAGATATTTGTTATTATTCCCGCACTTGATCCTGATGCCGGTTTGCTTTCACTTATCGATGACTGTATTGCTCTTGGTATTAAAGACATAATTATTGTTGATGACGGCAGCAGCTGCGCATGCAGTACTATCTTTGATGGTGCACAGGCGAAAGGCTGCGTTGTCCTTCATCACAGCAATAATCTTGGCAAGGGGGCTGCAATAAAGACGGCTGTGAGATATCTTAATGATCATCATTGCTCTTATATTACAGCTGACTGCGACGGGCAGCATCTCGCATGTGACATAGCTCTGATGGTATCCGTGATGCGAAATTATCCGCATGCCCTTATTCTTGGTGTGAGAAATTTCAGAAGTCATGATATTCCGTGGCGCAGCAGATATGGAAATGCATTTTCATCATTTTTCTTCAGACTGTCTACCGGTACCCGCTGCTGTGATACCCAGACAGGACTCAGGGGAATTCCTGAAAGTCTGACAGATAAACTGCTGAGCACGCAGGGGACAAGATATGATTTTGAAATGAATTTTCTTACCCAGGCAGTAAAAAGCGGTACGCAGCTGAAAATGGTCAGTATACATACAGTATATGAAGATAAAAATAAATGCTCGCATTTTCATCCCTTGCGTGATTCGTTTCTTATTTATAAGGTACCGCTGACATTTGCTCTGTCATCTCTGACATCTGCAGCAGCAGACCTGGCTGTATTTTCACTTCTCAGATGTCTGTTCTCCGGAACTTCAGTTTTACAGATAGGGGCATCAACAGCATGTGCAAGAATCTTTTCTGGTATGATAAACTTTCTGCTTAATAAAAAGTTCAGCTTTTCGTCACATGAAAGAACAGCTCCTGAGGCTGCAAAGTACCTGGTTTTATTTATTTTCCAGATCATACTCAGCTCCGTTCTTGTGTCTCTTTTGTCTGTAATTCCTGTTCCTGTTACAGCAATAAAATGCTTTGTAGATACAGGATTGTTTTTTGTAAGTTATTTTACCCAGAAATACTGGGTGTTCATGAGAAAGTGAGATGTACTTAATGCAGGGATTTTTCAAGAAACCTTACAGATATGCTTTGATTTATTCGTGTGTACTTATCTTATTTACCGTCTACGTTCTGCTTGATACTTTTGTGATTCCTCACAGACAGGAGAAAGCCAAAGATCCTCACAGCGTGACAGACGTATGCAGCACAGACAACAGTATGTGTATATCATCTGCTGCTGCCCGGACTGACAGCAGCAAAGCTGAAACTGCAGGTAATAACTATACAGTGACAGACAGCTCATATAAAGACGATAATATAAGTATAGATATTTCAGAAATAAATAAATATGATACACATATCTATATAGCGGATATCAGGCTGTCATCAGCTGATTTACTTAAAACAGCATTTGCAGAAAATACCTTCGGCAGAAATATTAAGGCAAAAACATCTGAGATCGCACAGGAAAGCAATGCTGTATTTGCTGTAAACGGAGATTACTGCGGTTTCAGGGACTATGGATATGTAATAAGAAATTCAAATGTATACAGAAATAAAGCAGGTGACGGTGATGCTCTGATAATAAGCAAAGACGGAACTATGTCTGCGGTTTCAGAAAAAGACAGCGATGCTGAAGAACTGGTACAAAACGGTGTCGTTCAGGCTCTGTCATTCGGTCCAGTACTTGTAACTGATTCTATGACTGCAGTATCAGAAAACGAGGAAGTCGCAAGGGCTAAAAACAGCAATCCGAGGACGGCAGTCGGGATGATAGAACCGCTGCATTATATTTTTATTGTAGCAGACGGAAGAACAAGCGAAAGCAAAGGTCTGAGTCTGTACGAGCTTGCCGGTATCATGGCTGATAAGAGATGTACTTTTGCTTATAATCTCGACGGAGGAGGTTCTTCTGCTATGTGGTTTAACGGGCAGATAATCAATCATCCGACAGACGGCAGATCAGAAGGTGAGAGGAGCGTGAGTGATATTGTCTATATCGGATACTGATATAAAGAAAGAACATAAAACATCAGTAATTTATATTATTGTCACAGTATTGTGCACAGCAGTAAATCTGATATATTATCAGTTCGGTCATGGAGTCAGTTCAGATCATATGAAATATATGTTTCTGATACCGTTCCTGTCCGGGACATGTTTGTTTGAACTCATGGCAGCACTGAAACTTCCGGCGCTTCCCAGATTATCATTCAATCTTCATAACAGCAGTGTGGCAGCCGTTACAACAGGTGAACTTGTTCATGGAATATGTGAGATAGCAGGGACATCTGCATCTTTTGAGGCAGTATATTTCGTCAGTGCACTTCTGATGGAGATCAGTGCGGCTGTGTTTTATATACGTTCAGTTATAATGAAAAGAAGCGGGTAAATAAAAAAACAGCTTTATCAGACCTGATATGCGGACTGATAAAGCTGTTTGATTTTTATGAAAACATTCTGTATTCTTTTTCGTTATGAACTCTTGTACTGAGAACAAATCCAAGCATCACATACATACTTACAAGTGCTGTTCCTCCTGCACTTACAAACGGGAAAGGTATTCCGATAACCGGCATTACCTTGAAGACCATACCGATATTCATTGTACAATGTGTAAATATAACTGCAAAAGCACCCATACAGATGTTTTTGCCCAGTTCTTCTCTGGTACGGCGGCTGTCAGCAATGATCTTGAGACAGATATATAACATCAGTGCAATGAGTCCTATACATCCGACAAATCCGAAAGCATAGCCTGCATATGAGAAGATAAAATCGTTGTGGATCTCAGGTACATTAAGATGTTCTTCCGAGAAAAGGCCTTTTCCGAAAATTCCTCCCGACGCAAGGGAACTAAGCCCCAGATCCTGCTGCCATTCTATTCCTTCCGGGTCACTTCCCGGATTGAACAGTATCATGATTCGTTCCTTCTGGACTGATCCGATAAGATAATTCCAGCCTACGTAGATCCCTATAGGAATAAGAAGGAGTGCAAGCAGTATATATCTCATGGGAAGACCTCCGGAATACAGCATTACGACAAACATAACAATAAAAACAAGTGCTGTACCATGGTCACCCTGAGCCATTACAAGACCTATCGGTAAAAGACCGTGAATGCAGAGAAGCAGAATATGAAGAGGGTTTGTCATGTCATCCTTTACCTTGTACAGATGATAGGAGAACGAGAGAAGAAAACAGATCTTAAGCAGTTCAGCCGGCTGGAATGTTACCGGACCGAGTGCAAGCCATGCTACGTCATCAGTTCCTGATACGCCTATTCCGAGAGATGTGAATGTCAGAGCTACAAGACCGAGCGCGGCAGGCATATACAAAAACCATAGTCTGGCTATATTTTTGTAGTCGATTGCGCTGATGACAAGACATCCGGCGAGACCTATGAACATTGATATGAGCTGAGTCCTGAAATAGCTTATATCAACAGCATCTCTGGCAGAAAGTGAATACAGCAGAACAATTCCTGCTGCCGTACACAGACAGACTGCTATGATCAGAAGCTTATCAAGTTTTTTAAAAAATAATAAAACGTTGTCCAATATATCTTTCATATTGATGTCCCGGCAGATGCTGCCGCTTTCAGGGTCCTTTCTGATAAATCGTTTCTGTTCTTTTCAAGATATCTGTATACTGTATTTATTACTCCGTTTTTATCGTTGCCTTCACACAGATATCTGCCATACTGCTTCATATCATCATTTGCGTTTTCCATTACATAGCTGTAACGGGCGCAGGAAAGCATCTCTATATCATTATAGTAGTCACCAAATGCCATGGTTTCTTTTTCAGTGATCTTTTGCTGCTGCTGTATCTTTCTCAGTGCACAGCCTTTATTTATTCCTCCGTTCATAATATCCATCCAGCTTGCACCTGATACCTGAAGGCTGAGCTTGCTGCCGAATATTTTACTTAGTGCTGCATAGGAATTTGTCTGCGGGTCCTTTGTGTCACATACCGCGATCTTGAAGATCTCGTCATGTACTTCATCAAGACTTTCGCATATGACGACATTGTTGTAATAGTGACTAAGTGAATCAGTTATTCTGGCTTCGCTTTCACGTGTGACATATGTTCCGTTTCTGCCGCAGAGGACAGGGTATGCATTTTCTGTATGTTCGAGTATGTCAAGTATCATTGCGAGTGTTGGCCGGGATATTATGCTTATGTCAGTTACTATACCGTCCGTTACAATAAATGCACCGTTGTCACATATAAATGTGGACAGGTCATGATAGTCACAAAACAGATGGGAAACAGCAGAATATGAGCGGCCGCTTGCGATAACAAATCGTATCCCGTACTGTGCAAGAGTGTGAAGAAGACTGTCAAATTGTGCGGGTATCTTTTTGTCTGCGTCAAGAAGAGTGCCGTCAATATCGCTGGCAATTAGTTTAACCATATTTTCTAAATTCAATCCTTTTTTTAAGCACCGCCCTGACTCCAGTATTTCCTGTCGAGAGACCTGTACTGTACGGCCTGTGCTATATGAGTTTTATTGATTACTTCCTTTTTGTCCAGGTCCGCAATAGTCCTTGCAACCTTAAGTATTCTGTCATAAGCGCGGGCCGACAGCCCCATTTTGTCAAATACATTGCTAAGAATTGCATTTGCAGAATCATTAAGCGGACAGTAACGCCGAAGCTTGCCGGCAGTAATGCGGGCGTTGCAGGTAATATCAGTGCCTCTGAAGCGTTCCAGCTGTATTTCTCTGGCCGCCTGTATACGCTTGCGTATATCGGCACTGCATTCTTCTTCTTTTGAGCTCGTCAGACTTTCAAATTCAGCCGGCTCAACCTCTATATGCAGATCAAGTCTGTCCAGAAGAGGTCCTGAGATCTTAGAAAGATAATTTGCGACCTGTTTTTGTGAACAGATGCATTTTTTCTTCGGATGACCGAAAAAACCGCAGGGGCACGGATTCATTGCTGCTATCAGCATAATAGACGAAGGGTAGGTGATCGTGCCAGCTGAGCGGGATATAGTTACCTTCTGATCCTCAAGAGGCTGACGGAGTATTTCAAGCGTGCGTCTGTCAAACTCTGCAAGCTCATCAAGAAAAAGCAGTCCGTTGTGGGCAAGTGAAATCTCGCCCGGATGAGGTATGCTTCCTCCGCCGGCGAGACCTGCCGATGATATAGTATGGTGAGGCGACCGGAACGGTCTTTTTGTTATAAGAGGCGTGTCCTTCTGAAGGAGACCGGAAATAGAATGTATATTGGTAGTTTCAATTGATTCCTGAAATGTCATAAGTGGCAGTATTGACGGCATTCGCTTGGCAAGCATGCTCTTTCCGCTGCCGGGACTGCCTATTAGAAGTGCATTGTGTCCTCCTGCAGCTGCAATTTCAAGGGCAAGTTTAGCACTGTGCTGACCTTTTACATCCCTGAAATCCAGAATATCATTATATGTCGCACCTGAGGCTATGTACTTTGCCTGTACAGGTATTTTTCCGCCGTCTGTAAAATGCCTTATAACATCCATAATTGATTTTACACCATAAACATGTATTTCGTCAACTACTGATGCCTCAAAAGCATTATCGGCAGGAACAAATATATTTTTTATTCCGTTTTTTCTTGCTGTAAGCGTCATCGGAAGCACACCGTTGACTCCGCGGACATCTCCGTTTAGTGAGACCTCACCGATAAAACAGCAGTCATCTGTCATGCCTGTTAAAAAATCCATTGCTTTGAGTACAGCCATGAGAATGGCGATGTCATGGACTGAACCGCTTTTTTTGGTGTCGGCAGGCGCAAGGTTTACCATGACTCGTGCATTGGGAAACTTGATCCCTGCTGAACGCATGGCTGATTTAATCCTTTCGCGGCTTTCCCTGACTACCATGTCAGGAAGACCGACAATTTCGAAGACAGGTGTACCTATGCTGATATCCACCTCTGCATAAACAGGGAATGCATTAAGTCCGTACAGACCCAGAGTATTGATTTTTGCAAACATTTTTTAGTTCCTTTCTCTTTGTATATATTTATAATTTGTATATTATATCATAAAATGTAAAATATTACAATATAAAATACATCTGTTGTTGTAATAAAACAAAAAGACCGTAATTTCAAGATGAAATTACGGACGAAATGACGATTTTAAAATTTTGGATTGACAATCGTGCTGCGCTGTTGTATAATTATATAATGTATCATAATGGCTATTTATGTATCTGTTTTTATTATAATAGTATATCACAGTAAATTTCAAATAGCAATACTTTTGAAGATTTATTGCCTGATGATTTAATGGTATTGTCTCAGACAATATTATACAATGGAGAACAGGCTATTAACAAAAAGGAGGACCAAACACCTATGGTGAATGTCAAGCCTAAGCAGCTCGGAAAGAATGTCAGAATGAGCTTCGGAAAAATTAACGAAGCACTTGAAATGCCTAATCTTATCGAGGTGCAGAAAAATTCTTACAAATGGTTTAAAGAGGAGGGACTTAAGGAGGTTTTCCACGATGTAGCGGCTATAACCGACTATAACGGAAACCTGGTTTTAAATTTTGTTGACTATAAGATTGATGACACTCCCAAATACTCAATTGCTGAATGTAAAGAACGTGACGTTACTTATGCGGCACCGCTCAGGGTAATTGCTACCCTATGGAATAAAGAGACCGGTGACGTTAAGGAAAGCGAAATTTTCATGGGCGATTTTCCGCTTATGACAGACAGCGGCACCTTTGTAATCAATGGTGCAGAGCGAGTAATTGTATCGCAGCTTGTAAGATCACCTGGTGTTTACTATTCATACGAGAAAGATAAGACAGGTAAAAATCTTTATAAATCGACAGTTATTCCTAACCGCGGTGCATGGCTTGAATATGAAATGGATTCTAATGATGTTGTCTATGTAAGAATAGACAAGAACAGAAAGATTCCTCTCACAACATTTATCAGAGCACTTGGAATAGGTACAGATGAAGAAATTGAAGAGATGTTTGGCTTCGATGAAAGACTCAACCAGACAATTCTGCAGAAGGACGGCACAAAGAATAATTCTGATGCGCTGATTGATGTTTACAAAAAGCTGCGTCCGGGTGAACCACCTACTGTTGAAAGTGCTCTTTCACATCTTAATAATCTGTTCTTTGATGCAAAGAGATATGATCTTTGCAGATTTGGCCGTTATAAATACAACAAAAAATTAGGCATTGCTTCAAGACTGGTCGGTCATGTACTTTCAAGACCTGTTGTAAATTCACTTACAGGCGAATTTATGGCTGATGAGGGAGATACAATAAGCTTTGAAAAGGCTTGTGAGATCGAACAGGCAGGTGTATACGAAGCATTTGTCAATGTTGACGTAAAGGAAGACTATACTACTCCGACAGGTGAGAAAAAGGTCAAGCTTGTTCAGAGAGAAGTTAAAATAATAGGAAACGGCATGGTTGATATAACAGGTTATGTCAGCTTTGATGTTTCAAAATACGGTATAAATGAAAAGGTTTCATTCAAGGTTCTCAAGGATATACTTGAAAGCTCTGCTGACGAGGAAGAACTTGAGGAAAATGTCAGGAAGAGATCAGAGGAACTTGTTCCTAAACACATCATCCTTGATGATATATATGCAACAATAAGCTACTTCCTTAACCTATGCAACGGAATCGGCCTTGTTGATGATATCGACCACCTTGGAAACAGAAGAATCCGCAGTGTCGGTGAACTTCTTCAGAACCAGTTCAGAATCGGATTTGCAAGAATGGAGAGAGTTATCCGTGAGAGAATGAACCTTCAGGCTCAGGATATGGATACTATCACTCCTCAGACTCTTGTAAATATCAGACCAATTACTGCAGCAATAAAAGAATTCTTTGGATCATCTCCGCTGTCTCAGTTCATGGATCAGACCAATCCTCTTGCTGAGCTTACACATAAGAGACGTCTTTCAGCACTTGGTCCTGGCGGTCTTTCACGAGACAGAGCCGGATTTGAGGTTCGAGATGTTCACTACAGCCATTACGGAAGAATGTGTCCTATCGAGACTCCTGAAGGTCCTAACATCGGACTTATCTCATATCTTGCAACATTTGCAAGAATCAATGAATATGGATTCATCGAGGCACCTTACAGAAAAGTTGACAAGTCAACAGGCGTTGTAACAAACGAAGTTGTTTATATGACAGCTGACATAGAAGATAACTATGTTGTAGCACAGGCAAATGAACCTCTTACTGAGGACGGAAAGTTTGCAAGAGCAAGAGTCAATGCCCGTTACAGAGAGAAGATCCTCGAATGCGAAAACGATAAGGTTGATTACATGGATGTATCACCTAAGATGGTTGTATCTGTAGCTACTGCAATGATCCCGTTCCTTGAAAACGATGATGCGAACCGTGCCCTCATGGGATCAAACATGCAGAGACAGGCAGTTCCGCTTCTTAAAACCGAGAGTCCTATCGTAGGAACAGGTATGGAATATAAGGCTGCTGTTGACTCAGGTGTATGTATCGTTTCAGAATATGAAGGTTATGTACAGAGTGTAAGCGCAGATGAAGTTATCATAAAGGATACAGACGAGCTTGAACACAAATACAAGCTTACAAAATTCAAACGTTCAAATCAGGGAACATGTATAAACCAGAGACCTATCGTAAGTGTAGGCGAACAGATCAAAAAGGGTCAGGTTCTTGCTGACGGTCCTGCAACATGTGACGGTGAGATCTCACTCGGTAAAAATGCCCTCATCGGCTTTATGACATGGGAAGGCTATAACTACGAGGATGCCGTACTTCTTAACGAAAGACTTGTACGAGAAGATGTTTATACATCTGTTCATATAGAAGAATATGAAATAGAGGCCAGAGATACAAAACTCGGACCTGAAGAAATAACAAGAGATATCCCTAACGTAGGTGACGATGCTCTCAAGGATCTTGACGAAAACGGTATTATCCGTATAGGTGCTGAGGTCCATGCAGGTGACATACTTGTAGGTAAGGTAACACCTAAGGGTGAAACAGAACTTACTGCTGAAGAACGTCTGCTCAGAGCTATTTTCGGTGAAAAGGCAAGAGAAGTCAGAGACAATTCACTTAAGGTACCTCACGGCGAAGCCGGTGTTATTGTTGACGTAAAGATATTTACAAGAGACAACTGCGATGAGCTGAGTCCCGGAGTAAATATGCTTGTACGCTGCTATATCGCTCAGAAGAGAAAGATCTCTGTCGGAGATAAGATGGCCGGCCGTCACGGAAACAAGGGTGTCGTTTCAAGAATACTTCCTCAGGAAGATATGCCGTTCCTTCCGGACGGAACTCCGCTTGATATAGTTCTTAACCCTCTCGGCGTTCCTTCACGTATGAATATCGGTCAGGTTCTTGAAGTTCATCTTGGTATGGCCTGCAAGGCACTTGGCTGGAAGATCATGACTCCTGTATTTGACGGTGCTCATGAAGAAGATATCCGTGCATGCTTCAACGAAGCAGATAAGCATCTCAAACAGGTTGATAATCCTGATATGCTCTTTAACGGTGTTGACTTCAATGAAGACGGCAAGTTTACTCTGTATGACGGAAGAACAGGTGAACCTTTTGACAATAAGGTTACAGTAGGATATATGTACTATCTTAAACTGCATCACCTTGTAGATGATAAAATCCATGCACGTTCAGTTGGTCCTTACTCACTTGTTACACAGCAGCCTCTCGGCGGTAAAGCGCAGTTCGGCGGACAGCGTTTCGGTGAGATGGAAGTTTGGGCTCTTGAAGCTTACGGTGCCGCATATACGCTGCAGGAAATTCTGACAGTCAAGTCAGATGATACTGTAGGACGTGTTAATACCTATGAGGCTATTGTCAAGGGTCAGAATGTACCGAAGCCAAGCTTCCCTGAAGCATTCAAGGTTCTTATCAAGGAACTTCAGTCACTTGGTCTCGATGTAAGAGTTCTTGATGAAAACAAGGAAGAGATAGATCTTAAACAGACTTACGATGATGATGATATAATACCACCTCCAGTATCATCCCCTGATGATTCATCTATGCCGAAGGAACCGGACTACTTTGATTCAGAGGAAGGTGAAGACTCAGGTCTTACCGTTTCTGAAGAAGAAGAGGATCTTGATACCTTTGATGATGACAGCAGCAATATTGAAGACAACTTCAATTTTGATGATCTGACAAAAGATGAGGATTTTTAAAACAGCTAATTATTTGATCGGAATATGAGAGCTTGGGGGCAATAAGAAATTCCCGTAAAACGGAGTTTCTTTCGCTTGCCTCTTATAATAGGAGGATAACGCTTTGGAATTTAACGAATTCAAATCCATAAAAATCGGGCTGGCTTCACCGGAACAGATTCGCGCATGGTCATACGGGGCAGTTGAAAGACCGGAAACAATAAACTACAGAACACAAAAACCTGAACGTGACGGTCTGTTCTGCGAAAAAATATTCGGACCAACAAAGGACTGGGAATGTCACTGCGGTAAATTCAAGAAGATCAGATTCAAGGGCAAGGTTTGTGACCGCTGCGGAGTTGAGGTTACACGTGCCAAGGTAAGACGTGAAAGAATGGGACACATTGAGCTTGCAGCTCCTGTATCACATATCTGGTATTTCAAAGGAACACCGTCCAGAATAGGTCAGGTTCTTGAAGTATCACAGAAGCGCCTTGAAGAAATACTTTACTTTACAAAATATATAGTTGTAGACGCGGGCAACACCACAGAGCTTCTTAAAAAACAGCTTCTCTCTGAAAAAGAATATCTTGATGCACTTGAAAAGTACGGCGATGATTTCTATGCTGAGATGGGTGCTGAGGCAATAAAGGAGCTTCTTGAAGAGTACGATCCGGACAGATATGACGAATATATAACACAGCATATTGAAAAGTTTGCAAAGGTTACAGGTATTCCTGAGAGAGAGATAATCGACTATCTTTCAAAGAGAATATATGTTATTGCAGATAATGCTGAAAATGAAGAATACGAAATTGGTCAGGTAGTAAGAAGATCTGTTTATCTCCAGAAGATCATGCGCTTTAACAGAGAGCAGGAGGAGAGAGGCAAGAAGAAGTTTATTACTGTAAAGACCGGTTCACAGTATATAGAAGAGATATTTAACAAAAACATAGCTGAGGCTAATGAAAACGGCGAGTATGATGAGATAGCAAACAAGGATAACTGGGTAAACAGCCTTGTATGGCTTTCAGAACAGCTCAAGGATGAACTTAAGGATCTTCCTTCAGGCCAGAAAAAAATCAAGCTTCTCAAGAGACTTGAGATCATTGAAGCCTTCAGACTTTCAGGCAATAAACCTGAGTGGATGGTAATGGATGTTGTTCCTGTAATACCTCCGGAACTGAGACCTATGGTAATGCTCGACGGCGGACGTTATGCTACTTCAGATCTTAATGATCTTTACAGAAGAGTTATTAACAGAAATAACAGACTTAAGAGAATGCTGACTCTTGAGGCACCTGACATCATTATCAGAAATGAAAAACGTATGCTTCAGGAAGCTGTTGATGCCCTTATAGACAACGGCAGACACGGCAGACCAGTTACAGGACCTAACAACAGGGCACTCAAGTCATTATCTGACATGCTCAAGGGTAAACAGGGACGATTCAGACAGAATCTTCTCGGTAAACGTGTTGACTACTCAGGACGTTCAGTTATCGTTGTAGGACCGGAGCTCAAAATGTATCAGTGTGGTCTTCCTAAGGAAATGGCTCTTGAACTTTTCAAGCCTTTCGTACTCAAGAGACTTGTTGATACAAAGGTTATTGCAAACATAAAGAGTGCAAGAAAGCTTGTTGACAGAGCAAAGACAGAAGTCTGGGATGCTCTTGAAAATGTTATCAAGGATCACCCGGTTCTTCTTAACCGTGCCCCCACACTTCACAGACTCGGTATCCAGGCATTCGAGCCTATACTTGTTGAAGGCCGTGCACTTAAGCTCCATCCTCTTGTATGTACGGCATATAATGCAGACTTCGACGGAGACCAGATGGCTGTCCATCTTCCGCTTTCTGCTGAAGCACAGGCAGAAGCAAGGTTCCTTATGCTTGCTGCAAACAACCTTCTGAAACCGTCAGACGGACGTCCGGTTGCAGTTCCTACACAGGATATGGTACTCGGTTCTTACTATCTGACAATGCTCAAGGAAGGTGAACTTGGCGAAGGCAAGGTATTCAAGGATATCAATGAAGCCCTTATGGCATATAATGAACATGCTGTTTCACTTCATGCTGCTGTAAAGGTAAGAGTAACAAAGGACATCGGCGGCAGAAAGGTTTCAAAGATCATTGACTGTACTGTAGGCCGACTCATATTCAACGAAAATATTCCTCAGAATCTCGGTTATATAGACAGAACAGACTCAGATAAGCAGTTCGATCTTGAGATCGCATTCCTCGTAGGCAAAAAACAGCTTTCAGATATTATTGAGAGATGTATCAGAATACATGGAACAACTACAACTTCTGAGGTTCTTGATAAAATAAAGGCTCTTGGATTTAAGTATTCCACAAAGGCTGCTATAACGGTTGCAGTCTGTGATGCTGTTATCCCTCCGCAGAAAAAAGAAATTCTTGAAAATGCACAGGGAGAAATTGATGAAATAACAGAACAGTACGAATACGGTTATATTTCAGCAAATGAAAAATCCAAAAAGGTTATTAAAATATGGAACAAGGCAACAGATGATGTTACCGTTGCACTGAAAAATAATCTTGGTAAGTATAATCCGATCTTCATGATGGCCGATTCAGGTGCCCGTGGTAGTATAAACCAGATAAGACAGCTCGCAGGTATGCGTGGACTTATCGCCAACACATCAGGTACAACAATCGAGATACCGATCAGATCAAACTACCGTGAAGGTCTTAATATCCTCGAATACTTCATTTCTTCACGTGGTGCCCGTAAGGGACTTGCTGATACAGCGCTCAGAACTGCTGACTCAGGATATCTGACAAGACGTCTTGTTGATGTATCACAGGATGTTATTATCCGTGAATGTGACTGCGGAACTGAAGATGGTATTGACATTTATGAGATCAAAAACGGCAATGAAATGATCGAGCCGCTTTCAGAACGTCTTATTGGTCGTTATCTTGCTGAAAACTTCTGCGATCCTGAAACAGGAGAGGTAATAGTAAGCAAGAATAAACTTCTGACAGAGACAGAGGCAAAGAAGATATGTTCTTATGGTATAGACAAGATCAGGATCCGTTCAGTACTTCACTGTAAGGCTAAACAGGGTGTATGTGCAAAATGCTATGGTGCAAACCTTGCAAACGGAAATCTTGTTGCAGTCGGTGAAGCAGTTGGTATCATTGCAGCGCAGTCTATCGGTGAACCTGGTACACAGCTTACAATGAGAACATTCCATACAGGTGGTATCGCGAGTGCAGAAGATATCACACAGGGTCTTCCACGAGTTGAGGAACTGTTTGAAAGCCGTCGTCCTAAAAATGCAGCTATCATATCAAGAATAGATGGTACTGTAAAGATCGAAGAAGTTAAAACAACTAAAAATGTTATTATCGTAAACGAAGAGACAGGTGAAGAGGAGTCATATATGATCCCTTGGAATCTGAAACTCAGAGTGCGTGAAAATATGTTTATTACAAAGGGTACACGTATTACAGAAGGTAACTGTTACCCTGCTGATATTCTGGCTGTTCAGGGAACTGAAGAAGTTCAGAACTATATAATCAGTGAAGTTCAGAAGGTTTACCGTCTTCAGGGTGTTGATATCAATGATAAGCATATCGAAGTTATCGTACGTCAGATGCTCAGAAAGATCAAAGTTGATGACAGCGGAAGCAGCTACCTCCTTCCTGGTTCACTTGTTGACAAGAAGGAAATCGATGCTATCAATGCGCAATTGCAGCAGAGAATGGATGACGGCGAACTCGGACTTTCATTTGTTACAACAGTTCCTGTACTTCAGGGTATTACAAAAGCTTCTTCCAGTTCAGACAGCTTCCTTTCAGCCGCATCATTCCAGGAAACAACAAAAGCACTTACTGATGCTGCAATCAGAGGTAAGAGTGATAATCTGCTTGGACTTAAGGAAAATGTTATTATCGGTAAGCTTGTTCCTGCCGGAACTGGTATGGAAGTATATAACAAGGTTAAGATAGTAAAAAATGATTCAACACTGGCAGAACATTAATTAATAAATATAAAAGAACTCTTGTATAAAAAACTAACAGAACCGGACCTGATGCCAAATCAGGTTCGGCTTTGTAAGAGTTTTTTTTTATGGGGATTGTTTCTAGATTTGTGTCTGTACTTGATTTTATCTAAGAACTAAGTTATAATGTTAAAGGTAAAGATTTTGAAATTCAGAAATTAGGGTGAAAGGAAATATTCAAATGGAAAACAAGAATGTAGTCAAAAGTGACTATAATATCAAAGAGATCATCGGAATATTAATGAGCAGATGGTTGATGATAGCTGGTCTTGCAATTGTGACGGGATTAATATTTTCACTTTTTACAATGTTTATGATCACTCCGATGTACTCATCAACGGCCCAGTATTATGCTGTTGACAGTACAAATCAGTCAGTTGGATCAGACAACTCAGAACTTACATATCTGCAGAAAATTGTTGATACATATATTGAATTATTCAAGACGGATGTTTTTATGGATAATGTCATTGTATCTTCAGGAATAGAGAAAACAACAGGACAGTTAAAAGGAATGGTTTCGCTTTC
This sequence comes from Oscillospiraceae bacterium, assembly GCA_030539275.1. Taxonomy (GTDB): domain Bacteria; phylum Bacillota; class Clostridia; order Oscillospirales; family Ruminococcaceae; genus HUN007. The sequence continues at coordinate 21,961 of JAUNSK010000009.1, forward strand.
CGGAAAATCAGGCACATCAATATTCAGTGTTACTGTAACTGGTTCAAATCCGGATGAAATAATGCTTATTCAGAATACTATTGCCGAACTTGCTCCTGACATGATAAAGGGAATAACGACAACAGGTGAAGTTGTTATATGTGACCCTGCAAAGACACCAACATCACCTATCTCACCAAACCAGACTAAAAATACTCTTCTTGGTGTTGTTCTTGGATTTGCAGTAGGTGTGTTCCTTGCACTTCTTCTCGATATGCTTGATCAGAATATCAAGGGCAAGCAGGAACTCGAGGACAGATGCAGTCTACCGGTTCTTTCTCAGATTCCTTCATTTGAAGAGGATAAGAAGGAAATAAAGAAGAAAAAGAAGATGAAGAAGAATAACAACAATGTATCGCTCAGAACTATCAACATGATAGATGAGAATACAGACTTTGCTATTACGGAATCATATAAGACACTTCGTACAAATCTTCAGTTTACGATCCACGGAAACAAGTGTAAAAAGATCATACTTACAAGTCCGATACCACAGGATGGTAAGAGTACAACAAGCGTAAATCTTGCTATAACAATGGCACAGACAGGACATAAGGTTCTCCTCGTTGACGGTGATATGAGAAAGGGCCGTGTTCATAAGTATTTTGATCTGCATAATGATGTTGGTCTCAGTAATCTTATTTCCGGAATGGCTGATATAGATACAACGATCAAGACAGTTAAAAAATATAACAACCTCTGTGTTCTTACTTCAGGTACAATTCCTCCGAATCCTTCAGAGCTTGCAGCCAGTGAAGAAATGAAACAGCTTATGGACAAGCTTTCAGAGAAATTTGAATACATTCTTATTGACTCACCTCCGATCAATATCGTATCTGACTCGATCCCGCTTTCAAAACTCGCAGACGGCGTTGTTGTTGTTGTTCGTCAGAACAAGAGTACATATGCTGAAATCGAAACAGCTCTTAACAGCTTCAGACTTGTAAACAGTAATATCATCGGTCTTGTTCTCAATGATGTTGATATAAGTACAGGCAAGAGCTATGGTAAGTATAAGTACAAGTACAAGTACGGTTATAATGCATATTCACATTATGAACAGTACGATAACAGAGTTCCTGGTGATTCAGAAAAAAAATCTTCTTCTTCAAGTGAATCAGAGAAGAAAAGCAATTCAGGCAAATCAAAATCCAAATAATATTCCTTTCACTATAAACATAATACCTATAAAAAAATTCCTCATCAGAATGACACTCTGATGAGGAATTTTTTTATTTATCTCAATATTTTTACTGGGATGTGGCTGACGTATACATCGTATAATAAAATCCCTTGCGTGACATCAGTTCATGATGTTTTCCATGTTCAATTATATTGCCGTCACGCATTACAAGTATCATATCTGTATTGCGTATAGTAGAAAGTCTGTGTGCAATAATAAAGCTTGTTTTGCCCTTCATAAGCTTTTCAAAAGCCTGCTGTATTTTAATTTCTGTACGGATATCGATACTGCTTGTAGCTTCATCAAGGATGAGCATCGGAGGATTTGTAAGCATTATTCGTGCAATGGTCAGAAGCTGCTTTTGTCCCTGTGAAAGGTTTCCTCCGTTTTCACCGATAACAGTATCGTAGCCGTCAGGAAGTCTTTTAATAAAACCATGGGCATGAGCTGATTTTGCTGCGGCAATGACCTCATCACGTGAGGCATCCGGTTTGCCATATGAAATATTGTCATGTATCGTAGCGCTAAAAAGCCATGTATCCTGAAGGACCATTCCGAATCTGCTCCTGAGACTGTCACGGGTTATCTCATTTATATTTTCTCCACAGACGTATATTGCTCCCGAATTTACATCATAAAAACGCATGAGGAGATTGATTATTGTAGTCTTGCCGCATCCGGTAGGTCCGACGATAGCTATACGCTGACCGGGGTGAATATCAAGACTTACATCCTGTATAAGCTGTTTATCCTTTGTATATGAAAACCAGACGTTTTCAAACCTGACAGAACCCTCATATGACTGCAGCGTCTTAAGCTTTGAGTCATCAGGCTCGTCCTTTGCGTCACAAACCTGAAAAACTCTCTGTGCGGACGCAATTGCATTCTGAAGCTCTGAAACAACACCCGAGATCTCATTAAACGGCTTTGTATACTGGTTGGCGTATGAAAGGAAGCTTACCAGAGTACCTACAGACATTCCGCCCGCTATAACGCGCAGTGCACCAAAAAGACCTACAAATGCATATATAAGACCGTTAATGAATCTTGTTGATGGGTTTGTAATTGATGAAAAGAAAGTAGCCTTGATTCCTATTTGTGCATAATCGTTGTTGAGACGGTCAAATTTGTTCTGGACATCAGTCTCCTGACCGAATGCTTTGACAATATTCTGATTTTTAAGCATTTCATCTGTAAATCCTGAGAGCTGTCCTCTTATGGCAGACTGTTTAGCAAATGAATTATGAGACAGACTTGTTATTTTTGCTGCAACAAACAGTGAAACAGGTGTAAGAAAAACGACTATAAGAGTAATTCTGAAATCAATAAACAGCATAAAGATCAGTGTACCGAGAATAGTTATGATACCGGTAAAAAACTGTGTGAATCCCTGATTGAGTGCATCAGATATTATCTCTATGTCATTTGTTGCACGACTTATATAGTCACCCTTTGAGGCGCTGTCAATATAGCTTATAGGTACGCTGTTGAGTTTTCTGAAGTACTGGGTTCGTATATCCCTGACAGTCCTGAAGGAAAGTTTGTTCGTGCACAGTGTCATTATCCACTGTGAAACGCCGCTTATTGCTACGGTGATCATAAGAATAATAAGGATCTTTGCAGTACTGCTGAAATCAACATTATTTTCCCCGGTTATGAAGTCTATCGACCTTCCTATAAATATTGGTATAAGAAGTGAAAGAACAACACTTATAAGAGCGAATATTACAGCTGGGATGAAGTATGTTATATAACTTCTGACATACAGGAAAATACGTTTAAGAGTTTTTATCATATTATTCACCGGCTTTCTGAGTATCAATAATTTCCTTGTACACCATACATTCTTTTTCAAGGGTATCATTTGTGCCGGCACCTACACATTCGCCGTCATCAAGAACAAGAATAAGATCCGAATTTTTAAGTGATGTTGCACGCTGTGAGATCATGATAACCGAGGTGCCTTTCAGTGACTGGGAAATTGCTTTTCTGAGGTTATAGTCAGTTTGCTGGTCAAGAGCACTTGAACTGTCATCGAGGATCAGTACGTCAGGTTTAGCAGCAACAGCACGTGCAATAGTAAGACGCTGTCTCTGTCCTCCGGAAAAGTTCCGGCCGCCCGGAGAAACCTGAGAGTGAATGCCGTCTGGCAGCTTGCATACAAATTCATATGCCTGTGCTGTTATCAGAGCCTGAATTATATCTTCTTCAGAAGCATCCTTATTGCCTGTTCTGATATTTTCTGCAATAGTACCGGAGACAAGTGAAGCCTTCTGAGGTACGACTGCAATTTTTTTACGCAGATCTGAAATATCCATTTCTCTGATATCTTTGTGATTTATCAGAACAGTTCCTTCCGTTGCATCATAAAATCTCGGGATAAGTGATGCAATAGTTGATTTGCCGCTTCCTGTTCCGCCGATGATTCCAAGAGTCTGTCCTGCCGGAAGACAAAATGAGATATTATTTATAGCATTTTCACTTGATGACGGATAATGAAAGGAGACATTTCTGAACTCTACGGATATACGTTCATTTTTATCTATATGTCCGGTACCGTTTTCAAGTCCGGGCATTGTCTCAAATACAGCTGAAATTCTGTTTGCACTTGCCAATGCCTTATTGAAGTATATAATGAGGTTTGCAAAGACAACAAGTGACAGTGAGATCTGCGTCAGATAGTTTACAAATGCAGTTATCTCACCCTGAGTAAGACTGCCTGTATTAACTCTTATTCCTCCGAACCAGATTATTGCTGTTATAGCAAAGTTCATAATAATAAAAGTAGCCGGATTGAGAATGGCTGATATTTTGCTTACGGCGATCTGATTTACTGACAGATCATCGCTTGCACTGTCAAATTCGCTTATTTCTTCCTTTTGTCTTGAAAAGGCACGGATAACTCGTACACCTTCAAGATTTTCACCTGTAAGAAGTGAAATTTTATCAAGTCGCTTCTGATTATTTTTATACATCGGTATTGAAATGCTCATGACCTTATAGACGATAAAAGCTATAAGAGGAGCTGCTACAAGAAAAATAAGAGAAAGCTTTGCATCAATTGAAACAGCCATGATAATAGCACCGATTATCAGAAAAGGTGATCTTGTAGCAAGTCGGATGAACATATTGACACCTGTCTGTACTGCATTGGTATCATTGATTATTCTTGTGGTGAGTGTTGACGCACCGAGCTTGTCAAGCTCAGCATGAGAAAAACTGTTTATATGTCTGTAAAGATCGCTTCTTAAGTCAGATGCAAAGCCATATGCACACTTTGCAGCGAAATACTGACATGTAAGTGCGAACGCAAGTCCGCAGACGCCAAGAAGAATAATGACGCAGCTCATTCTGATGACATATGGTCTGTCACCATTGTGAATACCGGTGTCAATGATCCTTGACATTACCAGAGGTACGATCAGCTCGAAAATTGCTTCGAGAAGCTTGAAGAGCGGCCCGAGAATAAGATACTTTTCATATCCCTTAAAATATCGAAATAGTCGTTTCAAAAAATGCACTTCTTTCTGTTTATATTATATCCACTAATTATTATATATAAAAACCATTGGTTTATCAATGAAAACAAGCTTGAATATGAATATTAATTATTAATTTTGTAATGTTATATTATTAGTTAAAACAAAACAAGGAATAAAAAAGAACATACAGGTATCTGTGGAGTTTATAGGCTGTGTCTAATTATTTAACACAGGTGCAAAACTATTGAAACATTTTCTTTAATGCTCTCAGAAAAATACTTCCTTTCAGATCTTACTCTTATTGCGGGTTTTATCTGATTGGAAGTATTGTATCTATACATTTTTTTCAGGGTCTCTATGTTATAACCATATTGTTATTCATTGAGTAAAATAGTTACTCTGCTCTGAATGTTTTTTGCTGTCTCCTGTAATGATATAAATTATGTAAACCTGTATAATTTCTACACATTAAAAATAATAATAATTATAAATGTGCGGGGTCAATTATATTTAAATATGTATTAATTATACTATTATTGATTAAATTTATCAATAATGTAAAACACATTTTTTAATTACGGGTGTTTCTGACGTAAAGCCTGCAACATAACAGAATCAGAAAAAAAGCGAATGATGCAATAAATACAATGCATCATTCGCTTTTTATAGCCAGTTAAAAAATTTCTACTTTACGCAAACCTTATGGAATGTCTTTTTGCCCTTTTTAAGAATTACGTCACCGTCGATCTTTATCATAGCCTGCGGATCAGTGATCTTCTGATCATTTACAGACAATCCGCCCTGTGTTACAGTTCTGCGTGCATCACCGTTAGATGAAGCAAGTCCTGTCTTGACCATAAGAGTAAGTACACCGATTGAACCGTCAGTCAGATCATCAGCTGAAAGTTCAGTCGATGGCATGTCACTGCTGCTTCCGCCGCCTGCAAATACATCCTTTGCAGCCTGAGCGCACTTGTCTGCCTCTTCTTTGCCGTGTATCATCTTAGTTACTTCCCACGCAAGGATCTCCTTAGCCTTGTTAAGTCCGGCACCTTCCATTGTTCGTTCCATCTCTTCGATCTCTTCGATAGGGATGAATGTAAGGAGCTTCAGGCAGTTGATTACGTCATCATCACTTACGTTTCTCCAGTACTGGAAGAAGTCATATGGTGAGCACTTCTGTGCATCAAGCCAGAGTGCGCCCTTTTCAGTCTTGCCCATCTTCTTGCCTTCCTTTGTAGTTAGGAGAGTAAATGTCATACCGTATGCTTCCTTGCCTTCAACACGTCTTACAAGCTCTACGCCGCCGAGCATATTGCTCCACTGATCATTTCCGCCAAGTTCGAGCTTAACGCCCTTGTTCTGGTACAGGTATAGAAAATCGTAGCTCTGCATAAGCATGTAGTTAAATTCGAGAAATGAAAGACCCTTTTCGAGACGTGTCTTGAAGCATTCCTTTGTAAGCATCTGATTTACAGAGAAGTGTCTTCCGATATCTCTTAAGAATGAGATGTAGTTCATGTCAAGGAACCAGTCACCGTTTCTTACGATCTCTGCCTTGCCGTCAGAAAAATCAATAAACCTGGACATCTGCTGTCTGAAGCATTCTGCATTATGGTTTATTTCTTCTACTGTGAGCATCGGACGCATATCAGTTTTGCCTGTAGGGTCACCGATCATTGTTGTAGCTGTTCCGAGAAGAGCGATCGGCTTATGTCCGTGATTCTGCATATGCTTCATAACAACAAGCTGCAGAAAGTGACCTACATGAAGGCTGTCAGCAGTAGCATCAAAGCCGATATAGAAGGATACCTTTTCATTGTTGAGAAGATCTTCGATCTCTTTTTCATGTGTCATCTGGGCAATAAGTCCGCGACGTTTGAGTTCTTCAAATAAAGTCATTTTTTTACCTCCATAAATTAAAAAGTCCTCTGATGAAATAGCTTTCATCAGAGGACGATATTTTTACCGTGGTACCACCTCAGTTTACTGTCATGAAGATATGACAGCCTTAAAAACACTGTAACGGGTGTGACCCGGATACTTCTACTACATTTTTCAAAATATCTGCTCGGGGATGTATTCGTGTATGCAGCCAGTGCCTTTTTCCACCAACCAAAGGCTCTCTGTGACTTGACCGTCATTCATTACTTGTTCCCGTCATGGCATTTGTAACGTATATAAGATTAGCATATCACAGCACTTCTTGTCAAGTATTTTTACTTATCTGCTTTGTAAAAATCAAGAGTCTGTCTTGAATTAGCAGCAGCCTTTATTGCCCGTACATCCTTACCCGTGAACTTAAGATACTGGTACATTGTAAAAAGTCTTGATACTATTCGCTGGTCATACCTTTTTTCAAGCTCTATTGGCGTAAGATTTGTACTGATTATTGTCGGCAGACTTTTGTTGAGACGGGTATTTATAATATTATAAATAGTAGATGTGTAAAAGCTTGTTTCATACTCACTTCCGAGGTCATCAAGGATAAGCAGATCTGTGTCAAGAAGGATCTGAAGAGTATCTGTATTGTCACTTGTTTTTCCGAAGTGTTCCTTTTCAATCTGCATAAGATAGTTGATAGCTGAGTCATAAAGGACATTCCAGCCCTTCTGAAGAAGCTTTTCAGCGATCGAAAGTGACAGGTGTGTCTTTCCGAGTCCTGTTTTTCCTGCCATAAGGATATTTGGTGACTTGAGAGAAAAGGTTTCTGCATACTTTTTGCAGTGTTCAAAGCTTACAGACATTGTTCTGTAGCAGTCGTTATCCTCAGGAGTCTGAATATTTTTATAGTAGGTCAGATCAAATGTATCAAAGCTGCACAGCTTTATCTGCGAGTGTGAGTTAAGCTCGGTAACAGCAAGCTTTCCGATAAGTGCATTGAGACATTCACAGCGTTCACCGTTCATGAAACCTGTATCGGAGCATTTGGGACATGTGTATTTCATATCAAGATAATTGTGTGGATAGCCGTGAGCCATAAGGATCTGTGAGATCATCATCTGTGCCTGCTGATTCTTTTTGCCAAGCTCCTGGACCTGTCCCTGAACATTCTGCCCGCTGCTGATGATTTTAATAAGCTCAACACTTGTCTTTGCAAGCAGACCGTTTATTTCCCGTATTTCAGGGATATTTTCTTCTATCTCACTGAAACGTCTGTTATTTTCTGATTTTGCTGTAAGTCTTCTGTTGTTGATTATATCAAGAGCTTTGCTGTATACAGCTGAATTAACCATTATTAATCTGTCCCTTTCATATTCTCACTGTAGTTTATTGCAAACTTGTCAAATTCACTTATATTATATGAAGCATCACTTTTTGGCTGATACTGTTTTTTATAGCTTTGTTTCGTACCGGCATTTCTGAATGTAGTCTCTGCCTGTGCACGTGTTGTTATGCCTTCGTTTCGCCAGTTTACTATTATCGCATTGACATAATTCATAGTAAGCGTCTTGTTAAGATCGACCGTTCTTTCACAGGCGCATGCTATCAGATCAGGGTCAACGCCGGCACTGAACCATTCCTCAATAAACTTCTGCTGATTTGGTGTGGGGCTTCGCTTGAGTCCGAAGGATGCACTCACTTTGCTTGCAAAGCTTCTTGAATCAGTCATACGCTGTATTTCATTCTGTGCCTTTTCAAGGCTGTTGATCTCTCTCTGACTCCAGTCAATTGCGACAGTCTCTATATATGCTGAGCTTGTCTTGCCGATCGATACACAGTAGCTCAGAAGCATAAGGATCACGTCAATGCTGAGTCCCAGATAATCGTTCTGCCACAGCAGTGATTTGCAGAGTGAATGGTTAAGTGTAGTTCCGAGTGTCTGCTGAGCTATGTCAAACATCATCTTGATATCTTTTGATTTTTCCATTCTGGCTGTCAGCTCGCTTGGAGTAATGTGGAAGTTTCCGCTTGACTGCTGAATATAGCTTTGAGTTTCATTTGCAGCTTCGGCATTTAAAGATGCCTGAGTTTTCTGTGGTGCAGGTGTTGTTTCTTTTACGGTGCTGTTTACCGGAACTGCCGGAGCAGAATTTACAGAAGGGGCATTTTCCAGAAGCTTTACTTCCTGCCAGAACCTTATCGCGTCACAAACATCGTCTTTGCCTAAGTTCAGAGACTGCGATATAGTTTCATCTGAGATTTTCTGACCGTTGTGTCTGAGCATATAGAGCAGCACCTTTACCGCATTTCCCGATGCAAGCTTTATGTATTCGTCGACCACAGCAGACGGAACTGCAAAGACAGATGACCAGCATCCCATATTTACTGTATATTCCATTTTAAACGACATCCTTTCAAAGCATATGACTTAAGGATAACACATTTTTGTTTCAAAAACAAGAGAGGTTATAAGGGAGAAAGAAATATAAAAATGTTGTACTTATAAATGCATAAACATTCAAAATATTCTATTTAAGATCAAAATCTTTTTCTCACTTGTAAAAATATAATCTCTATGATATAATTAAAACCGATATATTTTAAAGCAAACTCATTTTTCTGGAGGTTATTTAATTGCCTGAAAAAGCTATAGATTCACAGACATACATAGAGTATGTTAAAAGAATAAATGACAGCAGAATTTCACCGCCGCTTGCACATATTCATAATTACGGCTGCCAGCTCAATGTCTCTGACGGAGAAAAGATGAAGGGACAGCTGATGAAAATGGGCTTCGGATTTACGGACAGTGCTGAAAATGCAGACCTGGTTCTGTTTAATACCTGTGCTGTAAGGGAAGGTGCACAGGAGAGGGTGCTCGGAAATCTGGGCTTTCTTAAACATTACAAGGAACTCAACAAAAATATGATAATCGGTATCGGAGGCTGCATGACACAGCAGTCACAGGTAGCTGAAAAGATAAAACAGTCATACAGATTTGTAGATCTTGTTTTCGGGACAGGTTCGATCTCAAAGCTGCCACAGATGATCTATGATGTATACAACGGCCGTAAATGCTGTGAACATACTGAAAATGACCTGAGTCTTAATGAAGGAATAGAGCAGGTTCGTGACAGTGCATTCAAGGCTTCTGTACCGATAATGTACGGCTGCAATAACTTCTGTACATATTGTATAGTACCGTATGTGCGCGGCAGAGAGAGAAGCAGAAGTCCGCGTCTGATCATAGATGAGGTTACAAAGCTTGTTGACAGCGGTTATAAGGAGATCATGCTGCTCGGACAGAATGTAAACTCATACGGCAATGACCTTGAGGATGAAAACACAACATTTCCGCAGCTGCTCAGAATGATAAATGACATACCGGGTGAATTTATCATAAGATTCATGTCATCTCATCCGAAGGATGCGACCCCGGAACTTATTGATGCAATAATTGAATGCCCGAAGGCTGCAAAGCATCTGCATCTTCCTGTTCAGTCAGGAAGCAATGAGATTTTAGATAAAATGAACAGACGATATACAGTACAAAAATATCTTGAGACAGTAGACTATGCAAGGTCGAAAATAAGTGATTTTTCATTTACAACTGATATAATTGTCGGATTTCCGAATGAGAGCAATGAGGATTTTGAGAAAACTCTTGATATTATGCGAACAGTCAGGTATGATAATATATACAGCTTCATCTATTCGGTAAGAGAAGGAACAAAAGCCGCACTTATTGAAGACAGAACTCCTCACAGTGAAAAGCAGGAAAGAATGCAGAGACTGCTTGAGCTGCAGAGAGAAATAAGTACACAAAGCTACAAACGATTTGAGGGACGTGTTCTCGATGTTCTGGTTGATTCTACAGGCAGGAGCGGTGAAGGATCACTTACCGGAAAGAGCAATGAATTTGTAATAGTGAACTTTTCAGGCGACAGATCACTTATCGGAAACTTTGTAAAGGTAAAAATTACAAAGGCGCATAACTGGGCACTTGACGGTGAACTGGTTGAAGACTAAAGCCTTTTTAATTAATAAACAGCATAACAATTTTGGAGGAATAAAAAAATGGATATTATCGAACAGACAAGACAGCTTGGCAAAGCAATACAGCAGGATGAAAGATATACAGCATACTGCACTGCCAAGAAAAATAATGACGATGACAAGGAGCTTCAGGAGCTTATCGGAAACTTCAATATGAAGCGTATGGATCTCAATAATGAGATGTCAAAGGAAGATAAGGATACTGAAAGACTTAAGGAACTTGATAATGATATTAAGGATCTGTATGCAGGCATCATGAAAAATAAGAGTATGACAGCCTTCAATGAAGCTAAAACAGCTATGGATTCACTAATGTCACAGATAAACAATATTATCACAGCGAGTGCAAACGGTGAGGATCCTGAAACATGCGCTGCGCAGTCAAGCTGCAGCGGAAGCTGTTCATCATGTTCAGGCTGCCACTGATAACAGAATTTTATACATTTTCCGGCTGTTATATTATAAAAAGTATATAATAGCAGCACCGGATATATACTGACAGGACTATTGGGTACGGGGACTTTGCTTTTATTTTTTAAGAGCATAGCCTGCGTACTCATTGTATTTAATGTAAATTATAAAGGACGACTGTAAAATATGTTGTTAAATGATATAGACAGACAGAAGATTTCTCCTATGATGCAGCAGTATCTGAATGTGAAGGACAAGTATATGGATTATATAGTGTTTTTCAGACTCGGAGACTTTTATGAAATGTTTTTCGATGATGCGATAGCGGTGTCAAAAGCACTTGAACTTACGCTTACAGGCCGAGACTGCGGTCTTGAGGAGCGTGCACCTATGTGCGGCATTCCGTTTCACAGCAGTGATGTTTATATAAAGAGACTGATAGATGCAGGCTTCAAGGTAGTTATATGTGAACAGCTTACAGATCCTAAGGAATCAAAGGGCATAGTAGTGCGTGATGTTGTCAGAATCGTTACTCCGGGTACTGTAACTGAGAGCAGCATGCTCGACGATGCATCAAACAATTATATTGCATGTGCATATACAGCAGATGATCAGTGTGCGGTGTGCTATGCCGATATTTCGACCGGAGAGGTATCAGTTTCGATAAACAGCGGCAGGGAACTTGAAAATGACATTATAAATGACCTTTCAAGATACAGGCCTGCTGAAATAATATACAGCAGCGGCTTTGAAAAGCTTAAAACTGTAAATGAATTTATAAAGCAGAAGCTTAAATGTCTTTGCAGTGTCAGAAGCGATGAAAGCTTTGATACACAGCTTAAAAAAGAAGAGGTACTCGGTCAGTTTTCCGTAAGCTCATATGATGAATTGTATCTTGATGAGACAGATATAAGAACCAGCGCTGTATGCGGAATGTTTGATTATATTTTTGAAACACAGAAGGCACTTGTAGGGAGATTTACTCAGATAAATATATATGGTCAGAATGCGTTTATGGGGCTTGATCTTGCTGCAAGACGCAATCTGGAGCTTACTGAAACTCTGAGAAACAAGGAAAAAAGAGGTTCACTGCTGTGGGTACTTGATTCTACAAAGACATCAATGGGCAGAAGACTTCTGAAGACCTGGATCGAACAGCCGCTTCTCAGTCCTGCAAGAATTATAGACAGACTCGGCGCAGTTGAGGCACTGTGCAGTGACTGTGTAACACTTTCTGAGATAAGAGATGCTCTTGACAGGGTTTATGATATAGAACGTCTGATGACCAGAATAATGTACAAGTCAGCTACGCCCAGGGATCTGAAGTCGCTTTCGCTTGCAGCCCTTCAGCTTCCGAAACTCAAAAAACAGCTTGAAAATGTCAGCTCTTCAAAGCTGCTCGCAGCTCTTGACTCAGACATTTCAACTCTTGATGAAATATCAGCACTTATTGAAAATGCGATAATCGACGAACCTCCTGTAAATGTCAAGGACGGCGGAGTCATAAAAGACGGCTTCAATCCTCAGCTTGATGAACTGCGAAATCTCATATCCCACGGAAATGATCTTATTTCATCAATAGAGCAAAGAGAAAAGGAACGTACCGGCATAAAGGGCCTGAAGACCGGGTACAACCGTGTATTCGGTTATTATCTTGAGGTCACACGTTCATACTATGATCTTGTTCCTCCGGAGTATATAAGAAAACAGACGCTTGCCAACTGTGAGAGATTTATTACACAGGAACTGAAAAATGCAGAAAACAGTATTCTGGGTGCTAAGGATAAGTCGCTTGCGCTGGAGGCTGATATTTTTGCAGAGGTACGTGATTTTATTGCACTCAGACTTGATGAGGTTCAGAAGACCGCAGCTGCCATCGCTGCTGTTGATGTACTTTGTTCTTTTGCGCAGACAGCACTTAACGATCAGTATACTAAACCTGAGATAAGTGCTGACGGAGTGATAGAGATAAAGGACGGAAGACATCCGGTTGTCGAACTGATGCTTGAGGATGAGATATTTGTACCGAATGATACCTATATCGATACAAAGACGAACAGAATGTCCGTTATTACCGGACCTAATATGTCAGGTAAATCCACATATATGCGACAGGTTGCACTCATAACTCTGATGGCACAGATAGGTTCATTCGTACCGGCGCGTTATGCAAGGATCTCAGTTGTCGATAAGATATTTACAAGAATTGGTGCCTCGGATGACCTGACAGCAGGACAGAGTACATTTATGGTCGAAATGAGCGAAGTTGCTGACATTCTCAAGCATGCTACAAAGCAGAGCCTTGTAATACTTGATGAGGTCGGACGAGGAACATCGACATTTGACGGAATAAGCATCGCAAGAAGTGTGGCAGAGCATATCTGCAACTCGAGAACTCTCGGCTGCAAAACACTCTTTGCAACACACTATCATGAACTGATAGCTCTTGAAAAGGAACTCGACGGTGTGAAAAATTTCAGCGTAGCAGTTAAGAAACACGGTGACGATATCAGATTTTTAAGAAAGATAGTTCCGGGCGGTGTAGACGACAGCTACGGCATAGAGGTCGCTAAGTTTGCAGGTATTCCGCAGAAGGTAATAACAAGGGCAAAACAGCTTCTTGCAGAACTGGAGCGACAGACTAAAAACAAAGCCTGTGATGAACAGAGCGGTCATGAACAGATAAGCTTTGATAATATGAGTCAGGAAAATGTTCTGGATGCTATCAGAAAAGTAAATATTTCTGAGCTGTCAGATGCGGAATGCCGTGAATTTCTTGAGGATATATCCGGAATGCTCAGATAGGATACGATATTATGAAAGGGGAATAAAATGCCTTCAATAAATATACTCAGCCGTGAACTGTCAGAACTTATCGCGGCAGGTGAGGTTATAGAGAGACCAGCTTCTGTTATAAAGGAACTGGTCGAAAATTCGATTGACGCCGGAGCAAAACATATAACTGTAGAGATAAAGCGCGGCGGTACGACATATATGAGAATAACAGATGACGGCTGCGGTATTTCATATGAAGATGTCCCGAAAGCTTTTCTGAGACATGCGACAAGCAAGATAATGACAGAAAAAGACCTGTCTTCTATCATGACGCTTGGCTTCAGGGGAGAAGCACTTGCAAGTGTCTGTGCAGTATCAAGAACTGAGATAATGACAAAACCACCCGGTGAGGAATTCGGAACTCACTATAAAATAGAAGGATCACAGGAGACGGAATATGAGAAGATAGGCTGTCCTGACGGTACAACAGTAATGATCCGTGATCTGTTCTATAATGTACCGGCCAGACAGAAGTTTATGAAAAAGGATACATCAGAGGGAAATGTGGTCTGCAGCATTGTGAGCAAGATCGCTCTTTCCCATCCTGACATCTCAATAAAGCTGATAAGAGACAACAAGCCGGAATTTGTTACTCCCGGAGACGGGAAGCTTTATTCATCTGTTTTCTCAGTCTATGGCAGACAGTATGCGGGCGATCTTATCAAGGTAGATTATGAAATGAATTCTATAAAGATAAGCGGTCTGTGCGTAAAGCCTCTGTATTCAAAATCAAACAGAATATATCAGGACTTTTTTGTCAACGGAAGATATATTAAATCACATGTGTGTTCCGGTGCACTTGAAGAGGCATACAGAGGGCTTATTATGACAGGAAAGTTTCCGGCATGTGTTCTGAAGATAGATATTTCTCCGGATGTAGTTGATGTTAATGTTCATCCGGCAAAGGTAGAAATAAAGTTTTCTGAAGACAAGCCTGTATATGAATGTATCTATTTTGCAGTAAAATCAGCCCTGATGAATTCCGGTCTTGTTTATGATTTTGCGCTGAAAAGTCCTGACAGCAGTAATACGGGATCTCAGTGTGAGGAATTTGTACAGCCTCAGCTTACAGGCTGTGATGAACAGAGTCACAGAGTTGATAATATTCAGAATCCGCCGGTGCCTGAGAAGGCAGAAACTAAGGACTGTGTCTGCGGTGCTCCAAAAATACATGATGAAGTAAAAGTAGCTCAGATATCAGTAAGGAAAGAGCATCAAGATTCTGCTGACAACATGACTTCAAAGGTAAGTGCAGATGTACAGGGCAGCAGCCGGCAGAAAGCTTATGACAGCAATTACAGTAAAACTGAGAACATAAAACCGGTTATTCAGACAGCTTCGGATACAACGACGTCCGCAAAACAGGCAAATGAAAACAGGAGCATAGCCCTTGCTGCTGTACAGATGTCTGCTGTGAGCGGTGTGATAAAGCCTCCTGTTATAAAGCCTCCTGTTATCACACAGGAAGAAAAGTACTCTTATATAAATGAGTCTTCATTTGAGAAAAAACCTGAGCCAGTAAAGCCGGAAAGTGCAGAAACGGCGGCTGCCGGGGAGAAAAAGATACGGTACATAGGTGAAGCATTCAAAGGATATATTATTGCTGAGGCTGACAACAAGATAATAATTATAGACAAGCATGCGGCCCATGAAAGGATCCTGTTTGAAAAACTAAGAAGTGAGAGAAATGATCCGGCAAGTCAGCTGCTTATCTCACCATGCGGAATGCTTATGTCTCTTGATGAGGCACAGGCACTTCAGGAAAATCAGGAAGTACTTATAGATATGGGATTTGAGCTCGACTGCAGCGCAAATCCTTATGTAACAGTAAAGGCAGTGCCTACGATCATAGCAGAGCTTGACTTTGAAGCAGTCGTCCATGAAATTGCCGGAAATCTGTGCTCAAACAAGCATAGTCCTGAGCCGGCGGTCATAGATGATATTCTTCATACCATTGCCTGCAAGGCAGCGATAAAGGCAAATGATATAAATAATGCTGTCGAACTTCAGAAACTGGCAGAGGATGTTTATACAAATGATAAAATAAGACACTGCCCTCACGGCCGTCCGGTCATGTTTATAATTTCCAAGTATGAGCTGGAAAAACAGTTTAAACGCATAGTATAGATGAGGTGAAAAATTGAAGCCTGATATAATTGTAATAACAGGACCCACTGCATCAGGGAAAACAGCCCTTGGAGTGGAAATGGCATTAAGGCATAACGGAGAAATAATTTCAGCCGATTCAATGCAGATATATAAAGGTATGGATATAGCAACTGCAAAGCCGTCGGTTTCTGAGATGAAGGGTATCCCGCATCATCTGATAGGATTTCTTGATAATGATGCGGAGTTTTCAGTTGCTGATTATGTAGAACTTGCAAATGAAAAAATCCGGGATATACTTTCAAAGGGAAAACTCCCGGTGATAGTCGGAGGAACCGGTCTCTACATCAGTTCGCTCACAAGCAATATAAGATTTGCTGATGTAAGAAGTGATCCCAGGCTTCGTGAAGAACTCGCAGCACAGGCCCGCAGCGAAGGAAATGAGGTGCTCCTTGAAAGGCTGGCTGCAGTAGATCCTGCAACTGCATCACAGCTTCACGCCAACAATCTTACAAGAGTGATCCGTGCACTTGAGGTCTATGAGCTTACAGGGAGAACACTGAGTGAACTTAATGAGGAAAGCAGAAAGTATGAGTCACCTTATAATTTTATAAAGGCCGGCATCAATTATACTGACAGGCAGTTTCTGTATGACAGGATAAATTCCAGAGTGGATGCTATGATAGAAGCTGGTCTCATTGAAGAGGCAAGACACATGTATCAGACATCACAGTCTATGAAAACAGCACGCCAGGCAATAGGCTTCAAGGAGCTTATTCCATACTTTAAAGATGAACAGACACTTGAATCATGTATTGACAAGATCAAACAGGAAACAAGAAGATACGCAAAGAGACAGCTGACCTGGTTCAGACGTGACGGAGAAATACAGTGGATTATGGCGGATAATACGTCTGATATAAATTTTTTTATAAAAAAATGTGAAAATATTATAGCCAAACAATAATTTATGTGATATAATAAAAACACGTAGGCAAAAAAGTTATATCCAAGAAATAATAAAAAGAAAATTGTAAAGAAATAAGGACAGGCCCTTTCGCAGGAGAAGCAGGTCCGATTTATTGAGTTTATTTTATTTTATCTGCGAGGAAACGGAGTATCATTATGAACAAACAGTTAAATTTACAGGATGTATTCTTAAACCAGGCACGTAAGGAAAAGATATCTATAACTATCTTCCTCATGAACGGTTTTCAGTTCAAGGGAATGGTTAAGGGCTTTGACAGCTAGATCGTAATACTTGATTCCGACGGAAAACAGTATATGGTTTATAAGCATGCTATATCTACAATCATTCCTAACAGACACATTTCAATACTTGACAATGCATCTGCTTCAGACGACAGGGAAGACTAAATGAATACGCGCACTACAAAGATGCTGCTGGGTCTTTTGATCATATTCATGACGCTGACAGTGGTTAATGTTGTAGTTCATCTTTTCAAAAATGAATATGTTACCGAAACTGCTGTTGCTGTTTCCGCTTCAAATTCTGTTACATTTCATGGAGTATATGTACGTAATGAAGAAGTCCTCAGTTATAACGGCAGCGGAGTCGTAAGCTATCCGATAGCTGACGGCGGAAGGCTCAGCCAGGGCGAAACAGCAGTATGTATATATGATTCAGAAGAGCAGATACAGATAAGTAAAAGAATAAAACAGATCGATTCTGAAATAAGTACTCTGGAAAAGATACAGAATCCTGGTAATAAAGAGGTATCCCAGCCTGCTTATCTTGCCACCCTTATTGAGGAAAAATACAAAAGTATAGCATATTACAAAGAGATCGGCAATCTTACACAGCTTGCAAATGAAAAACAGGAATTTCTCTTTTATATGAGTACTATGCAGTATGTAACTCAGGAAGTTAATGACTTTTCTGATAAGATCACAAGTCTCCAGGTTGAAAAGGATCGGCTGGAAAGTCAGCAGGAACAACCTGTAGAGCCTCCTCTCACGGCTCGTACTTCTGCATACTTTGTCAGTTATGCTGACGGATATGAAGATACACTTACTTATGATTCAGTAAATACACTAAGTGCCGAAGAACTGAATTCAATTACAGACTATTCAATGACTTCAAAGGTTCCGAATGCCGTAGGCAAGCTTATTTACGGATACAGCTGGAAAATTGTCGGAGTTATTGATGATCCGAGAAATACATTTGATAAAGACGACATCATTGATCTGTATTTTCCTTCATGTGCCAAGACCATTAATGGTACGGTTGAGAGTATAAGGGATGCCGGCAGTGAAGGAAAAGTGATACTTACTATTGTCTGTACCGATATGTCTTATGATTTTGTTCAGCACAGGGCAGAAACAGTAGAGATATCAAATCAGATATATGAGGGTATACGTATTCCAAGATCGGCTATCTGGGTACTTGATCAGGAAGAAAGCAGCAGTGTTACTTCTGCTGATGCTGTTTTAACCACTACAGAGGGTGACAGCACAGCAAAGGACAACAGAAATAAGGGCGTATATATCAAGTATGGTGAAAAAGTTGTATACAAGAAAATTGATACTATATTTGAGGGCGATGATTTCGTTGTTTCAAAGCTTCACCCGACCGATGACGACTACGTTCAGCTGTATGATGATATGATTGTAAAAGGTGTTGATATGGAATGATAACAGGTTTTGATTATATTAATGAAAATTTTAAAAAGATAGAATATAATCTGAATGAAGCCAAAGCAAAATTCAGAAATCCGGAAGATGAGATCAGTATTATGGCAGTAACCAAGACTGTAGATCCTCATGCTGTAAACTTTGCGGTTGCGAACTGTGGCATCAGGCTGCTTGGAGAAAACCGTGTACAGGAATATCTTTCGAAAAAAGATGAATATGCGAAGGCCTCTGTTCATTTTATAGGTCAGCTTCAGACAAACAAAGTAAAGTATATCATCGACAGTATCGATGTGATTGAGTCTGTCGACAGCTTGAAACTGGCATCTGAAATAGACAAGCATGCAGCAAGGATAGGAAAAAAGCAGAATGTGCTTGTTGAGGTCAATATCGCAGGTGAAGAAGCAAAAGGCGGTGTTGCACCTGATAAACTCGAAGAACTGCTGTATGAGATGTCACAGCTTAAAAATATTCAGGTTACAGGACTCATGACTGTTCCTCCGGCAATCGATTCTGAGGCATTTCTATATAAAATGCAAAAAATATATATTGACATTTCGGATAAAAACATAGATAATATTAATATGAGTCTTTTATCTATGGGTATGTCTGGGGATTATGAACTTGCTGTAAAGTATGGCTCGACACAGGTGCGGATAGGAAGCGCTTTATTTGGTGCCAGAGTTTATAAATAAGATATATTGACTTTTATTTAATATTTGTTTTTATCATTGATCGCACATAGTGATAAAAGCTCCTACTATTTTTATTTGTCATGTGCGAGGAAAGGAAGATCATAATGAAACTTTTAGACAGTATAAAGGATTTTTTCTTACCGCCTGAGCAGGAAGATGATTATCAGCCGGAGGCTCCGAAACAGGAAACTCAGGTTCATCAGCCGCAGCCTAGCGAGATAGAGACGCCTGATGAAAAAAGAAATAAGGTTGTTAATATCCAGGCAACTGCACAGCTTCAGGTTGTCCTTGTAAAGCCTGAGGTTTTCACAGATGCAAAGCAGATCGCTGACCACCTTATTGCAAAAAAGACTGTCGTACTGAATCTGGAAACAGCTTCATCTGAAAACAAGAGAAGAATAATAGATTTTCTTGTTGGCGTTGCATATGCAAACGGAGGAAGTCTTAAGCCGGTAGCTAATCTGACATATATTATAACACCATATAATGTCGGCTTTATAGGAGAAGATCTGGTGGGGGAACTGGAGAATAACGGAGTTATTATCTGATTTTTCTTACCGGGCATCAGAGTGTAATTTATAAAGTAATTTAAGAGGTGATAAAGTTGATGAAGGCAAAAGACATTAATAGTCAAAGATTTGAAAAAGCAGCATTTGGATACAAGCAGGAAGATATAGACGAATTTCTCAACGAACTGGCTGCTGATTATTCTCAACTTGAAAAAGATAATGAGGAAATAAACACAAAGCTTCAGGTTCTTGCTGATAAAGTGAGGGAATACAGAAAAGACGAAGATGCAGTTAAGGATGCACTCCTTTTTGCACAGAAAGAAGGACACAGAGTTCTTTCTGAAGCCAAGGAAAAGGCAGATTCAATAGTCAACAATGCCAAACTTGAAGGAGAACGTATTATCAGCGAAGCGACAATTGATTCACAGAAAGCTATTGACGAAATAAGAATCCAGCTTAAAAATGAACAGGCTTCTCTTACAAGAATGAAGAAGCAGGTATCTGAATTCAAAAAAGATCTTTTTGATTTATACAAATCTCACCTTGAGTTAATTTCTTCTATACCACAGCTTGACGAAGAGGAAGAAGAGCCGGAATACGATGAAGCAGAAGAAGCAGTTTCAGAACCGGAGACAGTAAAATCTGTACAGGTAAGAGAAACAGCTCCTGAACCACAGGCTTTTGCAGCAGCTCCTGTTAAAACTGTAAAAAAAGAAGAAGAAACTATTAAACCTGATCCATTCAGAACTCAGTCCATACCGGTAATCGGAACTCCGGATAACAGATATGCAGAACTTCAGTTCGGTAATCAGAAGAAGTAATCTGCTTTATGCAATAAATTTATAACAATCAAATATATGCAAAGGAAGAATATAAAATGTCTCAGGATTATAATAATACCTTAAATCTGCCAAAGACAGACTTCCCTATGAGAGGAAATCTGACAAAAAAGGAACCTGAAACACTTAATAAGTGGGAATCAGAACGCCTTTACTACAAAATGATTGAGAAAAATACAGGTAAACCACTGTATGTTCTCCACGACGGCCCTCCTTATGCAAATGGTGAGATTCATCTGGGAACTGCTCTTAACAAAATTCTCAAGGATTTTATAGTAAAGTATAAAAACATGAGTGGATTTTGTGCTCCATATGTACCGGGATGGGACACACACGGACTGCCGATCGAACTTAAGGCAATAAAATCAGTTGGTGTGGAAAATGGTGCAATACCTCCTGTTGAACTGAGAAAGCACTGTAAAAACTTCGCACTTAAACATGTAAAGAATCAGATGAAGCAGTTTAAGAGACTCGGAAGTCTCGGCAACTATGATGATCCATATCTGACACTCAAGCCTGAGTATGAAGCAAGACAGGTTGAGGTATTCGGAAAAATGGCTAAGGATGGATATATGTATAAGGGCCTCAAGCCTGTATACTGGTGTCCTGACTGTAATACAGCACTTGCTGAAGCAGAAATCGAGTATGCTAATGATGACTGCTATTCAATATATGTTAAGTTCAATGTTACTGATGACAAGGGACTTTTTACAGCTCTCGGTCTGGATCTTTCAAAGGTTTATTTTGTAATATGGACAACTACTACATGGACTATCCCTGGAAACCTTGCAGTATGTCTTGGTCCTGAGTACAGTTATACTCTTGTTAATGCAAACGGCGAATATTATGTTATGGCTGAAGAACTGGTAAGCACAGCAATGGCTGCTGCAAAGATCACTGATTATACAACGATCGGTCACTTCAGCGGTAAAGAACTTGAATATATAAAGACAAAGCATCCTCTGTTTGACAGGCAGTCACCTGTTATAGTCGGAGATCATGTAACACTTGAAAGCGGTACCGGATGTGTACATACCGCTCCTGGACATGGTGTTGAGGACTATGAGGTATGCAAAAACTATCCGGAAATAGGCATAATCGTACCGGTCGATGCAAAGGGCAATCTTACTGATGAAGCAGGCGAATTCAGCGGAATGACAACAACTCAGGCAAATAAGGCAATCGCTGCAAAGCTTGAGGAGATAGGTGCGTTATTTGCTATAGAAAAAATAATCCATCAGTATCCGCACTGCTGGCGCTGCAACAGTCCTATCATATTCAGAGCTACTGACCAGTGGTTCTGTTCAGTAAACGGCTTCAAGGACAAGGCTATAAAAGCAATTGAAGATGTAAACTGGATCCCGGGCTGGGGCGAGGACAGAATAAAAGGAATGGTACGTGACAGAAGTGACTGGTGCATATCCAGACAGAGAACATGGGGCGTTCCTATTCCGATCATCTACTGTAAAGAGTGCCATAAGCCTATCGTGAATGATACAACTATAAAGGCAATCTCTGATCTGTTCAGAAAAGAGGGCGCTGATTCATGGTGGACAAAGGAACTCTCTGAGTTTATTCCTGACTCAGTCAAGTGCGAATGTGGCTGCGGCGAATTCACAAAAGAACATGACATCATGGATGTATGGTTCGACAGCGGTGTATCTCATACAGCTGTTATGGACGAATACGATGAACTCAGATGGCCGGCTGACCTTTATCTTGAAGGTGCTGACCAGTACAGAGGCTGGTTCCAGTCATCACTCCTCACATCAGTAGTATACAGAGGAACAGCTCCTTATAAAAATGTATGTACTCATGGCTGGGTAGTTGACGGACAGGGCAGAAAGATGTCCAAGTCACTCGGTAACGGTATTACACCTGATGAAATAATCAATCAGTACGGTGCAGATATTCTAAGACTCTGGGTTGCATCCAGTGATTATCACTCTGACATAAGAATTTCGCAGGATATATTAAAGCAGCTTTCTGATGCATACAAGAAGATCCGCAATACTGCAAGATTTATTCTTGGAAACATCTCAAATGGTGAAAACGGCTTTGATCCCAAGAAGGATATGGTAGCAGACGATAAGCTTTCAGAGATCGACAAGTGGGCTCTCAAGAAGCTTGATGAACTCATAGACAGAGTCAATGAAGGATACAACAAGCTTGATTTCCATATAGTGCTTCACAGCATTCATAACTTCTGTGTAACAGACATGTCAAACTTCTACCTTGATATCATAAAGGACAGACTTTACTGTACAAAGGAATCATCTGTAGAAAGATGTGCAGCTCAGACTGCCATGTACAGAATATTAAGTGCAGTTGCAAGACTTATTGCGCCTGTAATGTCATTTACAGCAGAAGAGATATGGAGCTTCCTGCCGCATCTTGACGGTGAGGATGATCAGAGCATATTCCTCAATGAAATGCCTGAAAAGAGCAATATATCCGTATCAGCTCAGTTTGATGAGAAATGGGCACTGATATATGATTTAAGACAGGCTGTCAACAAGGCTCTCGAGGAAAAGAGAAACGAGAAAGTTATCGGTAAATCACTTGAAGCAAATGTTAAGATATTCTGCAGTACAAGTTATGATAAAATAAATGCAGTGTCAGACGAGCTTGCATCAATCTTTATCGTTTCTGATGTTCAGATCCTGAATGAAGGAAACGGCGAATATGATGCTGATGCGCTGTCAGCACCGGCTTGCATCTCTGATATCTCAGTTACTATTGAAAAGGCTGAGGGCGAGAAATGTGAAAGATGCTGGGTATACTCAAAAACAGTAGGACAGGATAATGAGCATCCTACATTATGCGCACGCTGTGCAGCTGTATTAAAATAAACTGATAAAACAGGCTTGTCGTCTTTATAACATATAAGATCGGCAGGCCTTGTTTTCGTAAATACTGATATTTTTAAGGGGGCTTATTTTGCTGATATTTTTAATTATACTTACGGCACTGCTGACAGGCGCTGATCAGCTGATAAAGTTCTGGGCAGTAAATGAACTTTCCGGTACAGGTGTTTCAAGACCGTTTATCAGCTTCGGTTCCAGAGAGATCATTAATCTGACATATACTGAAAACACTGGTGCTGCATTCAGCATGATGAGTGGAAAGGCCTGGTTTACTATCGGCTTTACTACTGTTGCGCTTATTTTGTTTGCAGTATATATGATAAAAAATTACAGGCAGTCAAAGTCACTAATGACTGTTACAGCAATAGTTGCAGCAGGCGGTCTTGGGAATCTTATAGACAGAATAAGACTTGGCTATGTTGTAGATTATATAGAAGTAAGACTGTTCAGGTTTGCAATTTTCAATTTTGCAGATATTTGTGTAACTGTCGGAATGGTTTTGCTGCTGATCTTTCTCTTTATAGTGGAATCAAGAAAAAAAACCACGGAGAATACCAATGGATAAAATAGAAACTGCTGTTGCTGCAGAATATGCAGGGGCCAGAATAGACAAGTTCGTCAGTGAAAATGTACCCGGAATATCAAGAAGTGCAGCAGCAAAAATGCTCTCAGAAGGCTCAATACTTGTAAATGACAGACAGGTCAGTAAAAACTGCAGGCTGAGGACAGATGACCGCGTTACAGCGATCATTCCTGATCCGGTGGAACTTGAGGCACAGGCTGAAAACATTCCTGTGAATATTATCTACGAGGACGATCATCTTCTTGTCGTTGACAAGCCTAAGGGCATGGTTGTCCATCCTGCGGCAGGAAATTATAACGGTACGCTTGTAAACGCACTGCTGTATCACTGCAAGGGAAGACTTTCATCGATCAACGGAGTAATACGTCCGGGGATTGTACACAGAATAGACAAAAACACAAGCGGCCTCCTTATTGTCGCAAAGACAGATGAGGCTCATAATGGTCTGGCGGCTCAGATAAAGGAACATTCGTTTACACGTGAATACGAGGCAATCGTAGAAGGCCGTATGAAAGATATGACCGGTGTGATCGATGCTCCGATCGGACGACATAAAACAGACAGAAAAAAGATGTGTGTTACGGATAAGAATTCAAAAAATGCTGTAACTCACTATGAAGTACTTGAGGAGCTTGGAAGTTATACTTACATGAAACTGCGCCTCGAAACTGGCCGTACTCATCAGATAAGGGTCCATATGAAATATATCGGGCATCCCGTTCTCGGTGATGATGTATACGGCAAACCTTATAAGGGCATTGACGGACAGTGTCTTCATGCCAGAAAAATAGGATTTATACATCCTGTTACCGGTGAATATCTTGAATTTACAAGCGAGCTACCTGAGTATTTTCAGAATATACTTTCAAAGCTTAGAAAATGCAGATAAAACTTTTAAATAAATACGGAGGAAATATTTATGGATGCTACAATTAAAAAACAGCTTGAAATTACAGCGCTTAAGGTAAGGATGGGCATTATCGAGGGCACATTTAATGCAAAATCCGGACATCCGGGCGGATCACTCTCTATTTCTGATGTTCTGACATATCTTTACTGCGTAAAAATGAATGTAAATCCGGCTGATCCGGATATGCCTGAAAGAGACAGACTTGTTCTTTCAAAAGGTCACTGTGCACCTGCACTTTATTCAGTTCTTTCTGAGAAAGGATTCTTCCCGAAAGAAGAACTCAAGTCACTCAGACATATAGGTGCTATGCTTCAGGGACATCCATGCATAAAGATCCCGGGTGTTGATATGAGCAGCGGTTCACTCGGACAGGGTATATCTGTTGCATGCGGCATGGCTCTTGCAGGAAAGACAGACAATGCAGATTACAAGGTATATACGATCCTCGGCGACGGTGAGCTCGAGGAAGGTGAAGTATGGGAGGCAGCAATGTTTGCAGCTCACAACAAGCTTGATAATCTAGTAGCAATAGTTGACAACAATGGCC
Organism: Oscillospiraceae bacterium; assembly: GCA_030539275.1. Taxonomy (GTDB): domain Bacteria; phylum Bacillota; class Clostridia; order Oscillospirales; family Ruminococcaceae; genus HUN007. The sequence goes on from JAUNSK010000009.1 coordinate 47,559, forward strand.
TTCAGATAGACGGAAGCATTAACGATGTATGCTCACCGGAGCCGATCGATGAAAAGTTTGCAGCATTCGGCTGGCATGTAATAAAGACTCCTGCTCATGATTTTGATGAACTTGAAAAGGCATTTGATGAAGCTGAAAAGATCTCTTCAAAGCCTGTAGTAATTATTCAGAAGAGTGTAAAGGGCAGCGGTGTTTCATTTATGGAAAACATGTGTTCATGGCATGGCAAGGCACCTGACAAGGAGCAGTATGATAAGGCCATGAGTGAACTCTCACAGCGTATAGAAGAGCTTGAATCCAAGTAATAACCTTAAGAATTGGAGTGTGTGTTATGTCAGAAGTAAAAAAAATAGCTACAAGAGAAAGTTACGGTCAGGCTCTTACTGAACTGGCTGAAGAATACAGCAATCTGGTCGTTCTTGATGCAGACCTTGCTGAAGCAACTAAAACAGTTATTTTCAAGAAAGCATATCCTGAAAGATTTTTTGACTGCGGAATAGCTGAATGCAATATGATGGGTGTTGCAGCAGGACTTGCAGCAGCAGGAAAAATCCCTTTTGCAAGCAGCTTTGCAATGTTTGCGGCAGGACGTGCATTTGAAATTGTGAGAAACTCTATAGGTTATCCTCATCTAAATGTAAAAATCGGCGCTACTCATGCAGGAATATCTGTAGGTGAAGACGGTGCAACACATCAGTGCAACGAGGATATAGCTCTTATGAGAACTATTCCTGGTATGACTATAATAAACCCGGCTGATGCTGTTGAGGCAAAGGCAGCAGTCAGAGCTGCAGTTGAGTACGTAGGACCTGTATACATGAGATTCGGCAGACTTGCAACACCGGTATTTAACGACGAAAGCACATATAAGTTCGAGATGGGCAAGGGAGTAACACTCAGAGACGGAAAAGATGTTACAATCGTTGCAACAGGACTCATGGTCAATGAAGCTCTTGAAGCTGCAAAGGAACTTGAAGGTCAGGGTATTGATGCCAGAGTTATCAATATTCATACTATCAAGCCTCTTGACAAGGAGATCATTCAGAAAGCAGCCCAGGAGACAGGACTGATAATCACAGCTGAGGAACACAACATAATCGGCGGTCTCGGAAGTGCTGTTACAGAAGCAGTATGCGAAGCAACTCCTGTTCCTGTAGTAAGAATCGGTGTAAATGATGAGTTCGGATACAGCGGTCCGGCTGCAGATCTTCTTAAGAAATTCGGTCTGTGCAGTGAAAATATCACAGCTAAGACTATTGAAGCTGTAAAGAAGTTCAAGTAAATAATTATTTAATATCAGGATTTTAATATAAATGCCTTTCATATATACTCCGGATCAGAATGTCTGTGGTTAATGTGAAAGGCATTTTTTAATTTCATTTAAATATTTTTAGTAAGAATATTTAAATGAAATTAAAAAAATGTGACCATATAATTCCGATAACTGTTTCTATTATGAAAGGGGGGTTAAAACATAGAATGAATAATGCATTATTTGAAGAAAAATATAATCTTTACAGCAGTCTTATCTATAAACTTGCCATGACATATCTGGGAAGTGTTCATGATGCCGAAGATATAACTCAGGAAGTGTTTACGAAGCTGTTTATAAGAACAAAGGAATTTGAAAATGATGAACATGAACGATACTGGGTAATCAGAGTAACCGTGAATATGTGTAAGAACAATCTGAAAACATTCTGGAAAAGATATATACTTCCTATTGAAGAAGCCGCTGATAAAACTGATAGTTTACATAACGACGATACAGTGAAAATGCTGATGAGTCTAAAACCAAAGTACAGGATCGTATTATATATGTTTTACTACGAAGGATACAGCATAAAAGAGACTGCTGACATTCTCAGTATTTCCGAGTCGTGTGTCAAGATGCGTCTGAAACGCGGCAAAGAGAAACTGAAACTGAACATAGAGGAGGAGAATTATGGACAAGAAGGAGTTTATTCATGCAATAGACAGTTTTAAACCAGATAAAAGTCTGAAACAAAAAATATATAATAAAATAACAGACAATGAAAAACAAAATGAGTGTATAGTTTACAAGGAAAAAATAAATGTGATCAAAAAGCCGGTTCTGATATGCACAGCGTGCATCATTGCAGTTTTTATTGCTGTGTCTGCTGTTATGACTGTCGGAGGAGAACAACTCAGAAGTATGTTTGCCGGTGAAAAAATCACGCGTGATGATAACAGCGACAGCATTATAATAAATAATGACGCTGTAACAGATGATCAGCCGCAGGAAGACGGTGTCAGTGTAAACATTGACAGTAATTACTGTGACGGATGGCACCTGAGTATTTTTTATGAAGTATATGCGACTGGTGAAAAGCTGTCATTATGCGATAACCTGGAAGGACAAGTCAGCATTAAAGTAAATGGTAAGCCTGAAGACAGTAAACTTACGTATAGTAATGAATTTTATATATACGGCAGCAAGCCAGGGACTTTTTCTGGTGAATTGCAGATAACAGCACATGATCCTGATGTGTTTCAAGATTCAACGAGCATAGAGATTGTCCTTACAGATTTCGTAGGACGAAATACAGTAAACAGATACTATAACAGCGAAAAAGCTGAGTATGAACAATTAGTATGCTATAAAAAGGCACTGACTGCATCAGCAGACTTTATATTAAACATTTCAGAAGATGAGAACAAACAGAGTTATGATGTTAATGAAACAAAGGAGGGTTTTTGCCTTGAGAAAGTTATTATAACACCATACCTTACACAGATAAATATAAGCGGATCGGAATATGATCAACAAAAGAATATTTTATATACAATAAATGTAAGCGACAGTACAGGTAAAGTACTTGAAATGAAACATGAACAGTCCTGGGAAGGAAAGTGGTATGATGTTGCTATGAAAGAAGCGACATCAATTATAATAGAAATATTCAGGCAGGGAACTAACCCGCAGGATTCTGAGACAATATGTGTTTTTGATGTTCCTATAGACAAGGGCTATAATATTGCATTGGCTCCTGTTAATAGTAAGATCATATACAATCCGCCGATATCGGATGTTGAGGAGCAGATAAGTGACAGGATTTTAAATGAAACAGATTTTGTTATGCCGGGTCAGTGCAGTAAAGAATTGATGCGCAGCTGTACTGTAAATATAGAAGACAGCTGCATAACAGACAATATAAAAAGTGCAGGAAACTTAAATTACTTTATTACAGATGATGTACAGTATATAAATGCTGACGGATCATTTTGCGAAGGTTTCAGCGGACTTATAATAGATGTTACTGTTTACAACAACTGTTTATTCAGTGAGTATTTTCAACCTGGTTTTGAACTTCAGGATACACTTGGAGGAGACTGGATCAAGCCTGTTGGAGTATCAGATTTCGACTCAGCAAGCTCGATCGGGGAAGTTGACGACCTGAGTTTTAAGGTGGTGTTTGTGGTATCGAATGATAACCTGAAGCTTCCTGTTATGTGCACATACGGTTCTGATGATGATATTTATCGTGTACGTGTCAACTAAAAAGAAAAATGGAGCTGCTGTGCAAAATTTTGCATAGCAATTTATTGACATATATATTTGCTTAAGTAGCGCTGATTTTCATATATATCTGCTTTATAGTATTAAAATTGACAAAATATATTCGAGCCGCTTGAGATGGATCATTCCTATGTGGATATTGAAAAGGCAAAGCAGGATAACATGATAAAGGGCAGCCGTAATTACTTTGGTTTCTATGTACATCAGAAAATGCCTTACCCTGGGGACATGACGTCTGACTGGATGACATTATCCAGTGCATACATAATATCATCTGCTAATGATATGGGAAAATATCTTCAGTGGTATATTTCAGACTCGCATCCGGAGATCCTGAGTAAAGAAAACCGTCAGAGAATGTTCAGCGAAACGGTAAATGCCGCTGACAATTATAAGTACGGATTCGGCTGGGGAGTTGTTTCCTCAGAAGGACGGGAGTTGTATCTGCACGGCGGAAATGTAGAAAATTATACAACGTATATGATTATAGTTCCTGAAAAAAAAATCGGGATTATAGCACTGACAAATTCGTGTGACTTTTTTGTTGCAGACGGATATACGGTAAGTATTCCGATGAACACTGCATACGAGATCATTAACTGGGATACAAATGATATTTCGGAAAATGATTATATGTACAAGCATCTTATGTATGATCTTATAAAGCTGATTCTTACAGCAGCATGCAGTCTGCCGGTATGGCGTTACAAAAAATGGAGAAATAAAAATAATAATAAAATTTTATCCGGTATTTTCATAGCAGTTATACATATCATTGTTCCGACACTTCTTCTTACGGTTTTCAGTATTACCATGGACAGACCGTTATTTGTGGTAAGAAGATTTGCCCCTGATGTATTTATTACTCAGTGTATCTGTACCGTCTGTCTTTATGGTACAGGACTTTTGAAAATAATAAACCTGATAAAGAAGAACAAAGAATTGAAAGCAAAATAGTTTTATCCTAATGTAATAGAAAAACAGTATAATAAAAGCCGCAGCCCTCAGTAAATCTGAGGCTGCGGCTAAAATTATACATAGATATAGTTATTAACTTAAATTATGCGCCGAACTTATTGTTGTTGTCAGCTGCCTGTGCAAGTCCTGCAACAGGGTTAGCAGTCATAAGTTCCTTGAGCTGGTATGCAGCACTTTCAGCGTCTGAATCAGCAAGTCCTGAACTCAGATCAACAGAAACAGCGTAACCGCCTACAACGATCTCAAACTTAGGAAGTTCACCGGCTGTGTCAGCACCTGTGAGAGTGTAGTTATTGCCGTCCTTACCTTCAAACTCTGTTCCGATCTTTGTCTCGATATCAGCATCAGGAGTTACAGTTGTAAAGAGGTTAGGTGACTGTTCGCCTGGTGTAAGTGCGATGAGGTCTGTACCGTCAGCATAGTAGAACTGTGTGAATGCTGAATCACCGGATACCTGATGCCAGTCTGTATCATTCCAGGCAATTGCATTTGTACCTACTACTGACTGGAATACCGGATATGTAACTTCTACAGCAGCACCTGTGTTGTCATAGAGGTAAAAGCCTACCTGCATGGATACGTATTCATCATAGCTGCATGTATTTACAAGATAAGGTTCCTTCTGAATTGAAGTACCAGGTGCATAGTCTGCAGCACTGTCCTTATCGAAAACTTCTTCGATGGTAACGTCAAGATTGGATTTACCGGTAAATGTATTAGTTACCTTGTCTGTTTTTGAAGTAAGAAATGCAAGTGTAACACCGACAGAAACTGCAGCAGTTGTAATTAAAGCGAGTGCCATTGCAGCAATCTTTTTGCTGTTGACTGTTTTTTCAGATCCTTTGTTAGTTGCCATATTATTTCTCCTTGTAATAAAAAATGAATTGATTATGAAATAATTTACCGTCAAAATAATATGTCGTACTATGTTGTCATATGTTGTGGCACAATATGGAACATCACTTGACAGTGCCGTTAAGTACACAATATCATAAAAACATATTTCCGTCAATACTCCAATTTTTTCACTGTTAATTTACTATAAAATACACGAAGTGCAGAATTATTTCTTTATGCAATTATACTAAATTAGTATACAACCAAAACTTTCCGATTGACTCCGGTTAGTCTGCTATGCTAGAATTTCTATAAATAATTTTATTATTATTATTAAATTAAGGCGTACATATAATGAAAGAATTGGAAGTGAACATATGCCATACAGAAAAAAAGTTATTTTATTTTTTTTATCATTGACTCTATCTTCACAGTTCATTTTTGTAAATGAAACCTATGCATTCCAAAGCAGCATTTCACAGTCAGCGGTGAATACATTTACGTCAGAAAAAAAATCAGTAAGTTCAGATATAGATGAACCTAACGGTGACAGTTATAATATTACTTCCGGAAAAGTATCAGATAAGCTTATAAAAATTAAAAATACAAGTGATGTGCCTGTTTATGTGAGAGTAAAGATAAGCGTATGTGTAAAGGATACGACTTCAGATCTTATAACAGATAAACCGGTGGTCATAAACGGAGTTTCGGATGATTACTGTGCAGCCTTGTCTTTTATAATTAATGAAGCCGGAGGCTGGAAAAAATCAGATGACGGATTTTTCTATTACACCAGAGCATTGAGACCAGGTGAAAGTACGACACAGCTTATTGAAGGTACGTCAGGAGGCGAAATAAACATAAGCGGTCTCATGAACAATGAGTATATTTCGTTCACAGTGTTATCAGAAACATCACAGGAGGCATTCTATGATAAATAATAATCTATTCAGACGTATTACTGCATCAGCTCTTGCATGTATCATAACACTGGGTTCATTAGCAGCAGGCAGCGAGAAAAAGAGCGAAACTGTTTATGCACTTACAGATAACCAGATGTCAGTTCTTCTGGCCGGAAATGAATATGCAGGGTTATCGCTTGAGGATACAAAAAACAGACTGTCACAGAAATATGTTCTCTCAACAGCCTCATTGTTTTCTATGTTTGTATATGATTCATTCACAGCAACAAACTCTGACGTTGAAGGACGTCTGGCTGCAGGCGGCAATATATTTCAGGAAACCGGAAACGATACATTTCAGATAGGCTGCGGTTCTGATGATTACAACATTAAAAACCATAACGGTTCAGCTCATATAATTTCACAGGGCAGACAGGCAGGTACATATTATAAATCATTTGCATACGTAAGCGGTTTTAAGCCATGGGAATCAAAAGAGAATGCATCTGACTGGTTCGGAAATTACCTTCATCCTAAAACTGCTGTTTTCAGATCTGACACTGAGATATGGATAAACAACAACGGTCTGCTTGATGCTGATTCATATCAGTATGCTGATGCAGACAACAACGGAAACTGGCTTCAGTATAATGTAATAGATAATTCTGATATATACAGGCTTGGAGAGGGACAGAAGATCATAGACTTTGATGAGGAGTTTAAAGAACTGCGTAAAAGAAGCAGCTTTTTATCAACTCAGAGCACACCGCGTACCTGGCTTGGTGAGCGGGAAGATGGTATAGAATTATCATACAGCGGAAATGACAGCCCTTCTGTAATATATTTTAATATACCAACAGGTGCAACGTCAGGCGCTTCAGAATCAAATCTGTATTTTGATGTACCTATGAGTTCCAGGGTCGTTCTGAATTTCGCAGGAAAAAATCCGAAAACGACTTCTTCATATAAGGCATATTTTAAGAACGCCTCAGGTGAGTACGAACAATTTGAAAACAATGATACACAGACTAAAAATTATCTGTATAATTTTTATGAAGCGGAAAACCTTCTGATAAGCAACAGTGTATTTGGCACAGTATTTGCTCCATATGCAAAGGTAACAGGGTACAACGGTCATGTATCAGGCGGTGTTATAGCTTATTCATTTTACGGTTCAACCGAAATAGGGCATACGTCGTTTGTACTTGATTCAACATATATTCCCGGTATTGCAAACGGCTATGTTGCAGGAGTTGCAAAAGTTAATGAAAACGGACAATTTGTTGCCGGAGCGGAGCTCTCTCTTTATGAAGCAGATCCGTCATCACAGAGCCTTATTGGTGCTCCCCTTGATACATGGATATCAGACGGCGGAAGTCATATAATCCCAGTGGAATACAAGGGCAGCGAAGAGATCAGGTGGTACGGAATAAAGGAAACAAAAGCTCCTGCAGGGTATGAGCTTACAGAGGATATATTTATATTCAGCGTCTCCAGACAGACCAGGGAGACTGATCTGACACGGGAAGCAGAACTGCTGCAGGAAACTGCTGCGCAACAGGAATCTGACTTTGCGCAGCAAACAGAATTATCTCAGGATGTGTATTTACAGACACCCGAAACCAAACAGCTTACATATTCACGCAGGGACGGCGGGGCTTTTTATTTCAGCAATACAAATATAGATCAGAGCAGGAAGATCAAGTCTATAACCTTTACTTTTACAAATGATATTCTTGCAGGTGCTGCGGGCTTTATCGGTTCACAGGCAAATGACGGTACCGGGTGGATGGGCTTTAATTATGATGAACCATCAAGCACGATAACTGTTGAATTATCAAATCAGCCGAATTACAGCAAATTTGATTTCAATGAGTTTGAACTTCAGATATGGAGATATACTGACACTTCCGGAAACCTGGTGTGGGAATATGAGCAGATGAGTGTTGTAGAAATTGCAGATGTTTATATTACATATGATGACTCATCATCAGAGCTGCCGGATGCACCTGAAACACCTTCAGAGCCGGTTCCCGAAAAGAAACCGGTAAAAGCAGTGACTGACACATACACAGTAAAAGCACTGGACGGCAGCCTGCTTGGTACAGTAACAGCAACAACTTATCACTATGATGACGGCTCAACAGCAACTGATTACAGCGGACAGCAGGCAACAATAAGTATCCTCAACAAAAAGCTTCCGTCTGATATAAGTCTTTCTAAAACTGCACAGAGTATAGGCTCATACACAAAAGAAACATCAGATGAAAACTGGGTATATCTTGATAAGACGGACAATGCGGACGGGGATTATATCATAGATCTTAAAGCGTATGATCAGACAGTGAAGAGTTTAGAGATAACAGCCATTGATTTTAATGAGGATTTTGCATGTGATATTTATTTCAACAGCGGAAAAGCACAGCAGTTAAAGATCGAACAGTTCTCCGGTGATACAATGACAGTAAACGGAGGATGGTGGAATCAGCCGGATGCAAATGAACTTATAACGATCAGGACAAAAGAACTGTGGTGGGGATACACAGGAGAAGGAAACATATCACAGGTAAAGGTTATATTGAATGATGATACAGAAATTATCTGTACCACTGTAAATACTCAGAAGGATTTTGTATTTACCGAGGATAAGGAGGCCACGCTTAGCGGTGAATATACAGGCAGCAATAATGCCGTAATGTATAAGATAACGGTGAGCGGAAACAATCTTGCATTACATCCTGTGACTGATATTCTTCCTGAAGGCATAAAATTTCTGAAGCTGATGTCACCGACAGATAAACTGACCTATACAGAAACCGGCAGCGAGATAGAATTCAAATTTAATTCTGATATTGATGCATCATACAGCACATATGATATAGTTTATCTGTGTGAAATACAGGATACATCAGCAGTAAGATATATAAACCGTGTATACGCAGACGATGAGGAAGCGAGTGCACAGATAAAGCAGAAGACATATCATGCACAGCTTGAAATTATTAAAAAATATATAAACGGTGAAAATCAGCCGGCAAATGCCGATCCTTTTGCATCTGTTGTTATAGGCATAACAAAAACAGATGAATCGGGCGGATCATCATTATTTGATGTTGTTATGCAGGCAGATGAAAACGGAGCGTTCTCTAGTGTAAAGATTGAACTTACAGTCGGCTATACCTACAAAATAACTGAGATATACAGCAGCTGCGGTTCATTTTACAGTATGGTTTCACCCTCAGCAGTTGCTGCAGACGGAGTTCTGACACTCATTCCTGAAAAGGACAAGGATTATGTATGCGAAATCACAAATAAGAAATCAATAAATAAAATATATTCTGACTCAGCGGAAAACAAGCTGTATCTGAAATAAATTTAAATCTTCGGATAAACTAAGAGCCTCTGTCATATTGTATGACATGAGGCCCTCTTTTTTGAAGATATCAGATAAGGCTCAGTTTGATATTCTTATATCATAAAATGCTTGAAGTTTACCGTTAATTATGTTAAAATAAATAAATATAACAGTACATAAAAATAATGACTGTCAAAAATAAATGATTGAGGGAGGGTTATAAATGTCAAAGGTCAGAGTAGCGATAATTTTCGGTGGTGTTTCAAATGAATATGAAACCTCTCTGTTATGTGCTTCGTCAGTCATTGACAATATATGCTGTGATGATTATGAGGTTGTCAGCATAGGAATAACACGTAAGGGACGGTGGCTGTATTATCCGGGAAATACCGATGATATAAGAAATGACACCTGGAGCGAAAATGAAGACTGTATACCTGTTGTAATTTCTCCTGATCCGAACCGTAAGGGACTTATTAAGATCGAAAACGGTGAGGCCTCATTTACCCGGCTTGATGTTATTTTCCCGCTTCTTTACGGTAAAAACGGAGAAGATGGTACAATATCAGGTATTCTCAGAGTTACAGGCATTCCTTACGTAGGCAGCGATCTGATGGCATCTGCTGCATGTATGGATAAAACATATACACGAATGGTCCTTGGATACAACAACATTAGAACCTCTAACTGGAGAATGATGTTCAGAAATCAGCTCAATAATATAGATGAGCTGTGTGAGGAGTTCTGTGCCGAACTTGCTTATCCGATCATAGTCAAACCTGCAAACTTTGGTTCATCTCAGACTGTAAACAAAGCATCTGATTTCGAAACTCTCAAGGATGCAGTCAAGTTAGCGCTTGCACAGGATGATAAGGTGGTAGTTGAAGAGTTTGTCGAGGGCAAGGAGCTTCAGGTTGCAGTAATGGGTTATGAGAGGCTGGTTGTAACTGATCCGGGAGAAGTAATAACAGAGCATGATGACTTTGATTTCAATTCAATGTTTTCTAAGGTGAACAACGTTATTCCTGCAAAGATCGAAAACGGTGTTGCGGTCACACTCAGACAGATGGCAAGAAACGTATATGAACTAATGGGCTGCACAGGAATGGCAAGAATTGATTTCTATTGTACAGATGACGGAAGTATAATAATAAGTCAGATAAATACAGTACCTGAACTTTCATCAGACAGTATGTATGTAAAACTGATGGAACACTCGGGATACGGATTTTCTAATCTTATTGATACACTTATAAATGAAGCTATAGATAATTATGACGGAAAATCCGTATAAATATATTGATACGGAAAGGGCGTATTTTGCTAATGAATGATTGCGCAATAGGAATATTTGATTCTGGAATAGGCGGTCTTGCACTGGTGGATGAACTGAATAAATATCTTCCTGATGAGGATATTATTTTTCATTATGATCCGCTTGAGCTTACGGACACTGAAAATGATAAAAACTTAATAAAAGAATATATAAACAAGAACATTCAGTATTTTCTAAATAAAAATGTTAAAATGATTTTATCCTGTTCGAGTGAGGCAAATACTGTTTCAGGATTAAAAACGCCTGATACTCAGGTAAAGTATTCAGGAGTATTCCTGCCGGCGGCACAGGCCGCATGCGGCGCTACGAAAAACAACAAGATCGGTATTCTTGGTTCAGCACAGGTAGTAAAAAAAGGCGGGTATGTTCGTGTCATTAAAAACATCAAGCCTAATGCAGCGGTCACAGGCTGTATTTGTCCTATGCTGTCACAGATAATTGAAACAGGACTTACTGCCGGTGATCCGGCGGTCAGACTTGCACTTGAACAGTCACTCCAGACTCTTATTGCGGACAAAACAGATACTGTTATCCTGGCTGACGGACACTATACCGCAGTCAGAACACTTGCAGCTGAGATCCTCGGACCATCTGTTGCAGTTATTTCACCATTTGAGGAAACTGCGAAGCAGGCATACAATTATCTTTTAAGTTCAGATCTTCTTACTTTCAGGGAAACGACGGGTCTTAACCGTATTGATCTTGAGACAGATCATGAAAACTTTTCCGGTATAGCTTCAATGTTTATTGAAAGGGAAAACACAGTATTCAGTGACTGCAGGCAAAAATAAATTAAAAAGGAATCTTAAAATGTCCAAAACCATTATGATCAAAATGAAAAGTATTCAGACTATGGAAGAAGAAAAAAATGAAATGGAGCTTATTACTGAAGGCAGTCTAGAGATAAGCGACGGCATGATACGGATATCATATGTCGATTCAGAGGCTACCGGATTTGAAGGTTCAGATACGACAATACAGATAGATTCTTCCAATACAGCGACAATAAACAGGACCGGAAAATCAAACTCAAATCTTGTCCTTGAAATGAATAAAAAGCATTACTGTCATTATGGCACTCCTTACGGAGATATGATGGTAGGCGTTTTTACCCATAGTATAAAAAACAATATAAATAATAACGGCGGAAGCCTGTATATGAAGTATACGCTGGATATAAATTCCTCATATGTATCAGATAATGAGATTTTTCTTGATATAGAGTAATTTTTCGATTATATATCGTAAAAATTACTCTATTGATAAAATATTATTTGTAAAATATGTATACAAATAAAGTCTCAAAAACATTTATTTTGGGGCGCTTGTGAATAATATACAAGTTTCCGATAAAAATGCCGACATAATTAACAATTTGTTAACATATAAGAACGTATTATGTGTTACAATTTGTAATAATATAATTCGATAAATGATGGGATAAAACGTTCAATTATATTCAGAAAGGGATAATGTTTATGGCTAATAGATTATTTCAGGGACTGGTTCATCAGATGTGCGAAACGATAGATGCTACTATCGGTGTTGTTGACGAGACAGCTACTATTATCGCCTGCAGTGAACTTACAAAGATAGGTACAACTAATGAGTTTGTATCACTCGACCTTAATGGTTCAAGCGACACTTTTATTCGTGACGGCTATACATACAAGCCGTTTGGCTCAAATATTAAACCTGACTATGCTGTATTTGTAGAGGGCGTTGATGAAACAGCAGCCAAGTATGCAAATATTCTTGCTATCACACTTACAAATATCAAGCAGTATTATGATGAAAAGTATGACAGAAACAACTTTATAAAGAATGTTGTACTTGACAATGTTCTGCCTGGTGATATTGTTATCAAGGCAAGAGAACTTCACTTCAATGCAGAAGTAAGCCGTGTTGTTCTCCTTATCAGAATCGTTTCAGCTAACGATATTTCTGCTTACGATGTAATACAGAACTTATTCCCTGATAAGAGCAAGGACTTTGTTTTCAATATAACAGAAACAGATATAGTTCTTGTAAAGGAAATTAAAAATACAGTTGACAGCAAGGATCTCGAAAAGCTTGCAAGATCAATTGCAGATACTCTCAGCGGAGAGTTCTACACAAGAGTTAATGTCGGTATAGGAAATCCGGTTATCGGAGTTAAGGACCTTGCAAGATCATTCAAGGAAGCACAGACTGCACTTGAGGTCGGTAAGGTATTTGATACGGACAAGGTTATCGTAAGCTATGATAACCTTGGTATTGCGAGACTTGTATATCATCTCCCTACAACACTCTGTGAAACATTTTTACATGAAGTATTCAAGAGAGGCAGCATAGAGTCACTCGATCATGAAACATTGTTTACAATACAGCGTTTCTTTGAAAATAACCTCAACGTTTCAGAAACTTCAAGAAAACTCTTTGTACATCGTAATACTCTGGTGTACAGACTTGAAAAAATCAAAAAACTTACAGGTCTTGATCTGAGAGAGTTTGATCATGCTATAATATTCAAGATTGCATTAATGGTTAAAAAGTATCTGTCCGCTAACCCGGTGAAGTTCTGATCGACTGCGGCAAGGAATTCCTGCCATGCGGGTGGAATCCTTGCCGCATTTTGTTTGACTTTGCTTTTAGCTGTAAAAATTAGGTGGTGTATTTGTGGTAGATCTGAAAAATGTTTCAGTTGCTTACAATAAAGGACATGACGTAATCAAAGGTATTGATATTCATATTGATGACGGAGATTTTACTTTTATTGTTGGTGCGTCAGGAGCCGGCAAGAGTACAATTATAAAACTTCTGCTTAAGGAAATAGATGCATCTGACGGAATGGTATGGGTAAACGGATATAATCTCAGAACCCTGAAAAAATCAAGGATCCCGAAGTTCAGAAGAACTATCGGAGTTGTGTTTCAGGACTTCAGGCTTATACCTACAATGACAGTATATGACAATATTGCGTTTGTTCTCAGAGTTATCAATGCGCCAAGATCATATATCAGGAAAAGAGTTCCGTATGTGATTGGTCTTGTAGGTCTTCAGAGCAAAATAAAGTCATATCCAAACGAACTTTCAGGCGGTGAGCAGCAGCGTGTTGCACTGGCACGTGCACTTGTTAATGATCCTAAACTGCTCATTGCAGATGAGCCGACAGGAAACGTTGATCCGGAACTGTCGCAGGAGATAGTAGGACTTCTCAAGGCAATAAATCAGTGCGGGACTACAGTTGTAATGGTTACTCATGAACATGAACTGGTAAAGCATTTCGGAGGACGTCTGATCAATATTAACCAGGGTAAGATCATCTATGATGATTTTATTAACGGAGAATCTGAATCAGAAGAAGATTATGATTCAGAAGCAGTTGTTGAGTATGATTCCGATTATGATCCGGATGAACAGCAGCAGATAATGTCAGATGTTCTGGATGAAACCGATAATCAGGACAGCACCGGTGACAAAACTGAGGGTGTCTGATATTTCCTGATTATGTTGTGTAATATTTTAAGGGGTGATTTTGCATTAGTAGTTTGTTTTATCTCATAGGACAAGGTTTCCGCAACATATGGAAAAACAGAGTCATGGGTATGGCATCAGTATGTGTACTGATGGTATCCCTTCTGCTTGTCGGTGTCTGCGTTCTGTTTGTTATGAACGTAGAAATACTGCTTGATGCTATTGAGAATAAAAATGAAATTGTTGTATTTCTGAAAGATGAAGTAACAGTTGAAGAGGTTCCTGAGATAGAGGATACGCTCAAATCAATGGGTAATGTAAGTTCAGCAGTCTACTGTTCCAAGGAACAGGCTCTTGATAACTATATTAACCAGATGGAAGGATACGAGGATATATTTGAATCACTCAAGACGGATAATCCGCTTCCTGATTCATTCAATGTAAAAATTGCAGATACAACTCAGCTGACACAGACTGTAGACCAGATAAATGCCATGAGTTTTACTCAGTCAATACAGGCACCTACGGATTTTGTTGAAGTACTTAACAAACTGAAGAAGGTCGTATCACTGATCTCGATTGCAGTTCTTTCTGTACTCATAGTAGTATCACTTATTATGATCTCAAATACTACAAGGGCAAGTGTGTATGCACGACGCAGAGAGATAAACATTATGAAATATGTTGGTGCAACTAACTCATTTATCAGGGTGCCGTTTTTCTTTGAAGGGCTGTTTACCGGATTTATTGCCGGAGTCGGTGCATCAGCAGTAACTTATTTCGGATATACAAAGCTTATGAATATTATCACTAATGATATAAGCTTCTGGGAAGTTATCGGTGTAGCTGAACCGCTTCCTTTTGACAATGAAGTAAGAATATTTGTTATTTCCCTGTATCTTTGTATAGGTGCAGTAATTGGTGCTCTGGGAAGTGTCTCAAGTACTACTAAACACCTTCAGGTTTGACATATCTATTTATCATACGCTTTTTAAAGAAAATTTTAGACATCTGAGAGATATCGGATAAGTCAGATTTTTAAAAGGACTTTTAAAATGAGAGGAATTAAAATGAGAAACAGTAAAAAAATAAAGGTTTTTGCATTTTTGGTTGCAGCTTTTCTCAGTATCAATATGTATACTGTGAACAGAGCTCCGGGTGTTCAGGTTACAGCTGACACAGTGAGTGATCTTGAAAAACTCAAGGATGAAAACAATCAGAAAATTAAAAAGCTTCAGGATGAAATAAATGCGGCACAGGCACAGTACGATAATCTTGAACAGGATGAGATTGCAAAAAATCTTTATATCGATTCACTGAATCAGAAAATAGATCTTCAGAATCAGAATATTCAGTATGTTAAGGACCAGATGGATCAGATAGATGCTGATATAAAAGAAAACCAGGACAATATTGCGAAGCTTAAGGTAGACATTGAAAAGAAAAATACTGATATTGATGCAAATATGGAACTGTTCAAGCAGAGACTGAGAGCATCATATATGGTAGGAGATTCAACGATCGCTGCAGTATTTACCGGGTCTGCAGATTTTTATGATGTCCTTGCAAAGTATGAACTTGTCTGCAAGGTTGCAAAGCATGATGATGATCTTATAAAAACTCTTAAGACACAGCTTGAAGATCTGCATGACATGAACCAGGCACTTGATGTAAGACAGCAGGAGCTTGATGCAAGTATGGCTGATGCTGTTGTGAAGAAGGACGAGTTTTCTGCGAAGCTCAATGATCTTACAATTGATTACCAGAATACACAGTCTGAACTCGAAAAGCTTGGGGTAAAGAAAACAGATCTGTCACAGAGTATAGAGTTAAAACAGAAGCTGGCTGAAGAAGAAGAAGCAGAACATGACCAGATCGTAGCTCAGATTGAGGCTGCAAAGGAACAGATAAGAAAAGCTCAGGAATCAAGCATAGCAGAATCAAAGAGAGTATCTGAAGAACAGTCAAAGGCTGCTGAAGAAGAAAAGAGGAAACAGGAAGAAGAGGAGAAAAAACAGCAGGCCACAACACAGGCACCGGCTGTAACTCAGGCTCCTTCACAGACCCAGCCTCCTGCGACAGCAGCTCCGTCTACACAGCCTCCGCAGCAGCAGGCACCACCTGCATCAAACGGTATGGCATGGCCGGTTCCTGGATTCTATACAGTCTGGAGCAAATATGGCTACAGAGATTTTGACAGCAGCTTCCACAGAGGGATAGATATTTCAGGCGGAGGAATTGCCGGGGCGCCTATTGTTGCTGCAGACAGCGGAGTGGTTGTTACAGTATCAAACTCATGTACTCATAACTATTCAAAATACAGCAGCTGCGGATGCGGCGGCGGATATGGAAACTATCTGACTATTTTACATAATGACGGTACATATTCAACATTATATGGTCATTGTCAGTCCATCATTGTTTCTGCCGGTCAGTCAGTAACAAAGGGACAGACTATAGCATATGTAGGTACAACCGGTTATTCAACGGGAAATCATCTTCATTTTGAAGTTCTGAAGAATGGTTCAAATATCGATCCGGAATCGGTTCTCTAATAAAAATATTTTTTATACATCATATTCGCATTTCGGCTATGCGGGTATGATGTATTTTGCACTATAAAGAAAATATGGAGGCGCTGCAGATCTTTTAAATAAAATCTGCGAATTATTATGAGTAAAAATAAAAAAAATATTATCCTTTCTGCAGCAGCAGGTGCTGCTGTAACATTTGCGGCAGTCAGCGTGTTTTATAACATGAAATATAAAAAGTTTGATGCTTTTGCACAGGCGGATTATTTTATAGACAAGTATTTTTACAGTGAGAACGATATCAGTTCTCATCAGCTTGTTGACGGTGCACTCAGCGGATATATAAGCGCGCTCGATGACAAGTATTCAAGATATATGACTAAGGAGCAGTCACAGCGCAATTCCGATTCAAATGCCGGTGTTGCAACAGGAATAGGGATAAGTGTAAGCTTAAGCGATGATAATTATATTTATGTAGATGAGGTAATAGAGGATACTCCGGCAAGCAGGGCCGGGATCAGAGCAGGCGATCTGATAACTTGCATAGACTCAAATGATATTTCAGAGATGGAATATGAAGATGCCGTAGATATTATCAGACTCAAAAAAGAAGGTTCTGAAGTAGCTTTAACTGTCAGACGCGGTGATGAAACACTGGATTTTACACTCAGTATTGAAAACATGGAAATCAAAACTGTTGACAGCAGAATGCTTGAGAATAAAACAGGATATATCAGTATTTCAAAATTTAATGAGAAGACTCCGGATCAGATGAAAGAGGCACTTGATAATTTACTCTCAGAGGGAGCAAAGGGAATAATTTTTGATGTAAGAAACAACGGAGGCGGTCTTGTATCGGCAGTTGAAAAATGTCTTGATCCTCTTCTGCCTGAAGGTGATATTGCCGTTGCTATTTATAAGGACGGTACTACTGAAACGATAGTCAGGTCAGATGCTGAGGAACTTGACATACCCATGGCAGTCCTTACAAATGAAAATTCAGCAAGCGGTGCAGAACTGTTTTCAGCTTCACTCAGGGACTTCAAAGAAGTATCTCTTATCGGTAAAAACACATACGGCAAGGGCATAATGCAGGATACATTCAAATTGAAAGATGGCGGAAGTGTCACTTTGACAGTAGCAAGATACAAAACGGTGAGATCAGAATGCTATCATGGTGTCGGACTCATGCCTGACTATGAAATAGATGATGATGTAACCACTGAGACTGACGAACAGCTTGAAAAGGCACTTGAGGTAATAAAAGAAAAAACAGGCTGATAAACCTTTTTATAGGTAAAATTTCGTTGACAATACCGGTATTATATAATATAATTATACGTAAATAATTATTTTATAAGAGGGTATATTATGAAAAAAAGCGTAAAAATAAAAGCTGTTGCAATTTCGATAGCTGCATTACTTACCTTAAACTTATATACTTTAAAGAGTACACCTGACATTCTGATAACAGCAGATACAGTATCTGATCTTGAAAAACTCAAGGATGAGAATAATGAAAAAATAAAACAGCTGCAGGATGAAATAAATGCATCACAGGCACAGTACGATAATCTTCAAAAGGATGAAACGGCAAAAAATCTATATGTTGATTCACTTAATGAAAAAATAAATCTGCAGAATCAGAATATTCTTTATGTCAGAGATCAGATGGACCAGATAGATGCAGATATAAAAGAAAATCAGGATAACATTGCAAAGCTGAAGACGGACATTGAGAATAAAAATGCTGATATTGATGCAAATATGGAGCTGTTCAAGCAGAGACTCAGAGCATCGTATATGGTAGGCGATTCAACAATAGCAGCGGTATTTACCGGGTCTGCAGATTTTTATGATATTCTTGCAAAGTATGAACTTGTATGTAAAGTCGCAAAACATGATGATGATCTTATAAAAACACTTAAGACACAGCTTGGTGAACTTCAGGATATGAACCAGGCACTTGACATAAGGCAGCAGGAGCTTGATGCAAGCATGGCTGATGCTGTAGTCAAAAAGGACGAGTTTTCTGAAAAACTGAGTAGTCTTACTGAAGACTATCAGAATACACAGGATGAACTTGAAAAACTCGGTTTACAGAAAACAGATCTGTCCCAGAGTATAGAGTTTAAAAAGCAGCTTGCTGATGATGAGGAAGCGGAACACGACAAAATCGTAGCACAGCTCGAGGCAGCAAAGGAACAGCTAAGAAAAGCTGAGGAATCACGTATAGAAGAGTCAAAGAGAGTGTCAGAAGAAGCGGAGATAAAGCAGCAGGACGAGACAAAGGCGCCCGCCGCAACTCAGCCGCCTTCTCAGGCTGAGCCGCAGAAACCTGCTGAAACTCAGGCCCCTGTACAGACTGAGCCTCCGCAGACAGCAGCACCGACAACTCAGCCTCCTTCACCGCCCGCTTCAGGCGGTATGATGTGGCCTGTTCCCGGTTTTGAAGGTCAGATATCAAGTCATTATGGGCCCAGAGACTTTGACCACAGTAACCACAAAGGAATTGATATTAATGGTCCCGGTATTGCGGGTGCTGCAATAGTAGCAGCTGACAGCGGAGTGGTAGTTACAGTATCAAATACATGCACACATAATTATGGGAAATATTACAGCTGCGGATGCGGCGGCGGATATGGTAATTATCTGACTATTTTACATAATGACGGGACATACTCTACATTATACGCACATTGTCAGTCCATAATAGTATCATCCGGTCAGTCAGTTTCAAAAGGACAGACTATAGCATATGTAGGTACAACAGGCTATTCAACAGGAAATCATCTTCACTTTGAAGTCTACAAGAACGGAGAAAGAATAGATCCTGAGTCAGTTGTATAAATATAATTCAAATATTTTTATTATACATCATACCTGCACTGCAGTATTGCGGGTATGATGTATTCTGTACTATACAGAAAAAAAGGAGGCACCGCAGATCATCCCGGATATCTGCAGGCAGTTATGAGTAAAAGAAAAAAAGATATAATACTATCTGCGGCAGCAGGTGCTGCAGTGGCGTTTGCGGGAACAAGCATATTTTACAATTTAAAGTATCATGATCTTGATGCATTCAGACAGGCTGATTACTTTATAGATAAGTATTTCTACAGCGATAATGAAGTCAATAAAGATCAACTCGTAGAAGGTGCTCTCAGCGGATATATCGGAGCACTTGATGACAAGTATTCGAGATATATGACTAAGGTGCAGACGTATGAATCGACCAATACGCAGGCAGGCATACAGACAGGAATCGGAATAACTGTAAGTCTCAGTGAAGACAACTATCTGTGTGTAGAGGAGGTAAATGACGATAGCCCGGCAAGCAGAGGCGGTTTGAAAAAGGGTGATATCATAATACAGATTGACGGGAATGATGTTGCTGAGACCGGATATAACGAATCAGTAAATATGATAAAACTTAAACAGGATAATTCAGATGTATCCGTTACAGTCAGACGAGGCACTGAAATGCTCGATTTCACTTTGAAAACTGAAAATATGGAAATAAAGACTGTTGACAGCAAAATGCTTGAGAACAATACAGGATATATCAGTATTTCAAGATTTAATGAAAAAACTCCGGAGCAGATGAATAAAGCGCTGGACTCACTCATTGCTTCAGGTGCGAAAGGCATAATTTTTGATGTAAGAAACAATGGCGGAGGTCTTGTCACATCAGTGGAAAAATGCCTTGATCCTTTGCTTCCCAAAGGAGATATAGCCGTTGCGATCTATAAAAACGGAAAAAGTGACACGATCGTAAGATCAGATGCAAATGAACTTGATATGCCGATGGCTGTTCTGACAAACGAATATTCTGCAAGCGGAGCAGAACTTTTTTCAGCATCGCTCAGGGATTTTAAACAGGTACCTCTTATAGGCAAAAACACATACGGAAAAGGTGTAATGCAGGACACATTCATGCTTAGTGACTCAGGCTCTGTTACACTTACAGTAGCAAAATATAAAACAGTAAAATCAGACTGTTATCATGGTGTCGGACTGAAACCTGATTATGAGATAGAAGACGATGAATCTACCCAGACTGATGAGCAGCTTGATGCTGCCATAAAAGTAATAAAAGAAAAAATAAGCTGAAAATCAGTTTTTGAGGGTATGATACCATTGACAATATAAATTATATATAATATAATAGTTTGGTACGGGTGTATCATATAAATTTGCATATACCTGATATTCAGCAGTGATTTTATAAAAATAATATAAAGACTTAAGGAGAATAAATATGGCTGAAAAGAAGCAGATGTCCCGTGAGGGCTACGAGAAGCTGGAAAAGGAACTGGCTTATTTAATTACAGTCAGAAGAGCAGAAGTAGCTCAGAAACTTAAGGAAGCCAGATCTTTCGGAGACTTATCAGAAAATGCTGAGTATGATGAGGCTAAGAATGAACAGGGTATACTTGAAGCAACAATTGCAGAAATGGAAAACACAATTGCAAATGCTGAAGTTGTTGAGGATGACAGTATATCTACAAATGAAATAGGTGTCGGATCAACAATTGAAATAAAAAGAACTGACAAGGATAGAATTGAAAAATTTAAAATTGTCGGAACAACTGAGGCAAATCCTCTTGAGGGAAAAATATCAGACGATTCTCCTATAGGCAAAGCAGCTCTGAAGAAAAAAGTCGGCGAAACATTTACAGTTGAAGCTCCTGCAGGAGAACTTCAGTTTGAGGTTATTTCTATTTCAAAGTAAGGAAAGGTAAGGTTATTTATCCATGAGTGACAATCAGACTAATGATCAGCTCCAGGAAGAAGAAATCCAGGAACAGGATATAAACATTTTAAAGAAGGTACGTATTGAAAAGCTGAATGAACTGAAGGGAAAGGATCAGGATCCTTATCAGATCACAAAATACGATGTTTCAGTAAAAAATAAAACAATAAGAGATAAATATGATGAGCTTGAGGGTCAGACTGTTACAATAGCCGGCCGTATTATGAGCTGGCGAGACATGGGTAAAGCTAATTTTATAGATGTCCGTGATGATACAGACCGCATGCAGGTTTATATCAGAATGAATGATATTGGTGAAGATCAGTTTGCTGAATTCAAAAAATGGGATATCGGCGATATAATCGGAGTAGAAGGTTTTGTTTTCACAACAAGAAAGGGCGAGATCTCCATTCACGCTCAGAAGGTTGTTCTCCTTTCAAAATCACTTCTTCCGCTTCCTGAAAAATGGCACGGACTTAAGGATCAGGATATGAGATACCGTCAGCGTTATGTTGATCTCATCTGCAATCCTGAAGTTAAGGATACATTTGTAAAGAGAAGCCAGATACTCAGAGAGATCAGACAGTATCTTGACTCACTCGGATATCTGGAAGTTGATACTCCTGTTCTGCATACACTTGAGATAGGTGCTGCTGCCAGACCTTTTGTAACACATCACAACGCACTTGATCTTGATATGTATCTGCGAATAGAAACTGAGCTTTATCTGAAGAGACTTATAGTCGGCGGTTTCAGCAAGGTTTATGAAGTTGGCCGTATCTTCAGAAATGAAGGAATGGATACTTCACATAATCCGGAATTTACATCGATCGAAATGTATCAGGCATATACTGATTACTTCGGTATGATGGATATAATAGAAGATATGTATACAATGCTTACAAAAAAGATCTGCGGTACTGATGTGATTACATATCAGGGAACTGAGATCAATATGGGCGGTCCATGGGAACGTCTTACAATGGTTGAGGCAGTCAGGAAATATGCAGGCGTTGATTACAACGATTGGAAATCAGACGAAGAAGCACGCAGCTGTGCTAAATCTAAAAATGTAGAGGTTGAAGAAGGAGAAAAAGCTACAAAGGGACATGTTCTCATAGCATTCTTTGATGAGTATGTTGAAAAGAAACTTATTCAGCCTACTATTATATATGATTATCCGGTTGAAAATTCACCTCTTGCAAAGAGAAAGCCTTCAGATCCTGCATTTACTGAAAGATTTGAATACTTTATATATGCAAGAGAAATGGGAAATGCATTCAGTGAACTTAATGATCCTATTGATCAGAAGGAACGTTTTGTTAAACAGGTAGAGGCAAAACGTGCACAGGGTGCAAATGCCGAGGTTGATGAGGACTTTGTAAATGCTCTCGAATACGGTATGCCTCCTACAGGAGGACTTGGCTTTGGTGTTGACCGTCTTGTAATGCTTCTGACAGACTCAGCATCAATAAGAGACGTTCTTTTGTTCCCGACAATGAAACCTATTGATATGTAATAATAAATTCAATACTGGGGCGGCATAAAAATGTCGCCCCAATATTTATAAAAGTATATTTCTGCTGTAAAATTCCATTTTGTTATGAGGTGTCTGAAGATGAATAAAGATATTAATGATGGTAAAGTTCTTGATACTATAAGAGAAGTAAATCAGAAAGAAAGACAGGAACGCCTGAAACAGCAGTCTGAATATCAGCAAAATATGAGAAAAAAGGCAGAGAAAAGAAGAGAAGAATATGAAAAGAAACTGAATGAGGAAAGACTCAGTCTTCTCAAAGAAAAACAGGGACTGACAGATACTGCACAGACGCAGGAAAAACAGCCCGGGGCAGAAAAGAAAAAAATATCGGTGGCACAAAAAATAAGCAGCTTTATTTACTGCAATAAGGCCATGGTCATAGTGGGAACATTTTTTGTTCTGGCCGCTGCTTTTCTTATTTATGACCTTGTTACAAAGGACAGACCTGATATGACCGTAATGGTACTTGTAGATGATCCGTATTTTGAACAAAGCATAGATAAAATGCAGGAGAAGTTTGCACAGTATATTGATGATGTAAAC
Source organism: Oscillospiraceae bacterium (assembly GCA_030539275.1). GTDB lineage: Bacteria > Bacillota > Clostridia > Oscillospirales > Ruminococcaceae > HUN007. Next base: position 71,334 of record JAUNSK010000009.1, read on the forward strand.
TCAAATGGTGAAACGAATGTAACATTTTATTATATGCCGGTTTCTCAGGATGCAGATCAGTATACTTATGGGGCAAATGCCACTAAGCTTTATGCCATGATGCAGCTGCCGGATACAATAATGGTTATAGCAGATGAAAAAGCAAAGGAACAGATCATGGCTGATGATACTTTATATAACCTTGAAAATGATTATGATTCAAATGATAACGTCAGCGGTTACGGATTTTATTTCTCTGACACGGATTTCCTGTCACAGATGGATTACAAGGGAACGCAAGACTGTGATTCATACTATATAGGACTGAGAAAAGTAGCGGATAATGTTTCAAAAAAAGAAGTCATGCAGAAAAATTTTGATGTTGCTTATGACGCACTCAGCAAATTCATAACAGAGTATTCAAAGTGAAATTACTGTGAAGTGGTTGACAGCAATGTTTAAATAGGTTAATATTAATATATAAAATTCACTTTTATTCTACTTATTTATTACTGAAAGGAGCTGTTCCGGATAGCATCCGGACAAACATTACACATATGAGCAAATTATGTAACTACTGCGGCGCTGAAATGGATGATGACGCTTACGAATGCCCTGAGTGCCTTAAAAAGATTCCCGGTGCAGAGGTAATGATAAAACAGAGGGCTATAGATAAAAAGGAAAAAAGAAAGAGAGCAGCTATTGTGATCGGAGGAGCGGCTGCACTTGTCATTATAATCACACTTGCTGTAGCTGCAGTAAGGGCTGTTGCAAATAAAACAAAAAATGAGTATACAAAACCTATAGATTCATATATATACGGATGTGTAATGAATGATTACAGCAAATACATATCAGCATTCCCGGCATATTACGCTCAGTACATGACAGAACAGTTTGCGTATAACGTACTCGGTCAGCTCCCTGAAGATAATGAGAATACACAGAAGGCGGCTATCCTGTATCTGGATTCTTATTATCAGCAGCTTGCAAAAACATATGGAAATGATGTTAAAATAAAATATGATATTGCAGCAGAGTCTCAATATACACCGGAAAAGCTTCAGGAACTTCAGGACGAATATATATCATATAACAAGGATCAGCTCGCCGGTACGGTTTTCTCTGATGCATACGATCTGAAAGTAACATTCAATATTTCCGGTGCACTTGATAAAAACACTCTTGTAAAGGATATTATGGTCTGCAAAATAAATGATAAGTGGCAGCTGATGTATTATGTTGATTTTCTGGCTGATGACTCAGAGCAGACAACCGATATAGAAAAATTTCAATAAGAAAAGCCTTTTCTTTCAAAAATTTAAATGAAAGAAAAGGCTTTATTTTATTTTGGAAGAGCTATAACGTTGTCAAACAGTGCATAGAATTTCTGAGGAATTATTTTGTTCATATGGCATTTCCCGAAAAACCATTTGTCAAAGCTGCACTGAGTAATTATCTGTTCAAAAAAAGTGTCTGTTTCAAGACGATGAAGAAGATCAAGATCAAGACATTTTTTCAGTGACTGCGGAGGCTCGTGAGTAATTATGTAATCAACCCGACCGTCATTGTCAAGAAGATTCTGAACACCATGTTCAACTTCTTTTTCAGTGGGCTGCTCCTGCTCATACCACGTAAGTGCATCACGCCGTATATCTGCGTCCTGACTGTGGCCGCCGCCGAAGGTGAAAAACTTTTTACCTTCAATATTATATATCTCACCGCGCTTGAGATGTACAAGCTTTCCTGAGATCTGTCCTGCTTTTCCGCCGTTCCATTCAACGACCGGGTATTGTTCAAGCAGTTTGAAGTTTTCATGACATCCGTCTATAAAGGCAACATTATACTTGAGTTCACCGATTTTTTTAAGTATCTGTTTTTCACTTCTGCTGCCATCCCAGATAAATCCGAAATCGCCGCATATAATTAATGTATCGCCCTTTTTTATTTTATGTGTTGTAGAATCCCTGAATCTTGAAAAGTCACCGTGCATGTCACCAGTAATATATATCATCTGATCACCTGTTACAAAAAAATTCGACACCCGTAGGTACCATAAACTATTTTAACACAAAAAAGCTGCTTCGTAAACAAATAAAAATATATTTTAATAATTTTTTTTAAAGGGGCTTTAAATGCGTGAAATAATTTGTTATAATTATAATATCTGAAAAAAATAAAAGAAGTTTGGTGGAGGATATCAATGAAAAAATTTTTATGCATTCTTGCATCTGTTGTTTTGCTTCTTGGGACAATAAAAACTGACATAGCCGATGCTCTGTCATTTACACCTACGCTTAAGGATAAAATTTCAAGTGAGGCAGTTGTTCTGTACAATATAGATACCACATCGGTTGTATATGAAAAAAATCCTGATAAACAAATGAATCCGGTTCAGCTTGTACAGATCATGACAGCAGTAATTGTACTTGAAAATGTGACCGACCTTAATCAGAAGTATGAATGTCCTGTAGAAATTTATGATGAATTTACTCGATATAGTGATACTTATCCTGCGGAACAATTTCCGTACAATGAAGTGACATTATGTGATCTTGATGCCGGTGATGCAGTAACTGTCAAGGAACTGCTGTATGCAATGATGCTTAGCTCATCGTGTGAAGCAGCTGGTACACTTGCCTATCACGTAGGCGATGGCAGTGTTGAAAAATTTGTAGAAATGATGAATCAGAAAGCAAAAGAAATAGGTGCTGTGAATACAAAATTTACAAATCCGCATGGACTGTACGACGAAAACCAGTATACTACAGCTTCCGATATGATGACAATAACGGAATATGCTATGACTGTTCCTGGTTTTATTGAAATTGCAAGTGCAAATACATATAAAATACCTTCAAGTGATACTCTGAGTGTAGAAATCAACCTGTCAAACAGAAATCTGATGATGAATGCAGACAGTGAATATTATTATCCGAATGCCAAGGGTATTAAAACCGGAAGCTCCGGTCAGAGCGGGAGATGCCTTGTTACCAAAGCATCAAAGGACGGACAGAGTTATATTATAGTACTTATGAGTTCTCCGCTTGGACTGGACAATGATGAATCATATACAAATCTGAAAGATGCAACAGCTTTGTTTGACTGGGCGTTTGATAAGATCAAACATACAACGATACTTCAGTCAACAGAAGAGATACAGACTGTAAAGGTAAATTATGCAGTAGGAAGAAAATCAATAAATCTGAGACCTGCAGAAGATGTTCAGTGTATGTGGGAATCAACATTAAATACAGCAAGCATTGATACATCTGATATTACATATTTGTATAAGGAACTTAATGCACCGATCAAAGCAGGGGACAAAATTGCAACACTTACACTCAGATATTCAGGAGATGTAATAGATACAGTTGATCTGGTAGCATACAGTGACGTTGAAAGATCAATATTCAAATATTCATCTGAAATTATCAACAGCTATTTTAAATCAGCATCATTCAAAAATGCGCTGAGAATAGCATGTGCCCTGTCAGTTTTATATATAATCCTTGTATTATATGTTGCAAACAAGAGAATGAAGAAGAGAAGAGAGAAAAGACTGGCACAAAGCAGAAAACGATAAATATACAAAAACAAAATAAAAAAGATAACCGGAAAATATAATGTTATATTTTCCGGTTTTTTGTACTTAGTTAGCAAAAATATTCAATATTGTCTGCAAACTCTAGAAAAAAGAAATAAAAAAGAAAAAATTTATTTTAAAATATGACTAAAAATGCAATGAAATACTTGACTATTTTATAATGATGAGCTATAATAATGTTTGTTAGTCTGAGCAATGCTGATAAGATTTTTCGTCCGGAATACGGGCAATTATCCATTTTGCATTTACGTTTTTGCGTGATGCAAAATGTCCGACAGGCAGATCGCACAGCTCTTCAACAGAAGGGTCAAGTTCACATAGTTCACCGATCGTTGTAATTACAGCATCAGCGTCTGTGTGTGCTTTGTTACATAGGAACTGCCAGTTGTTATCATCAAAGTGATGAGTAACAATTGTAATGCTTTTTTGGTTTTCAAGTACATGACAGCATGTGAAAACAAGCATGCCAGGCTTGTCACTAAAAGGATAGTATTTCATAAGTGCCTCCCATATTAATTAATTTGTTATATTATACAGCTTTCTGCCGACAAAAGCAAACAGCTGAGTAATAATTTAAGGTGAAAAGTAATTAATATGACAATGAATTTTAACCGTTTTGTTATATTTGAGAGATTTTGAAGTGTTTTTTTCTCGATAGTAACTAAAATCTACTATCAAGTATTGTGCATAATAGTCAACAAAGATAACAATATTGTATTATTCATTGACTTTTAGCAGGTTGTAGCGTATATTATTCTTATAAGTGTTACATCAGTTATTACATATAAACAGAAGGCGAATCAGTACAATGAAATCCTTCAGTTATTCAATGAGGGTCTTTAATGATTACTATTAAGGACATCGCTGCAAAGTGCGGTGTATCTATTGCAACAGTTAGCAAAGCTCTCAATGGTCAGACTGATATAAGTGAAGCAACCAGACTGAAAGTCAAAGCTGCTGCTTCGGAACTCGGATATCTTCCGAATGCTCAGGCTAAGGCATTAAAAAACAATAAGACAAATATTATTGGTATCCTGATGGATGACCGTTCAGGCAATGGTCTTGGTCACAGCTACTTCGCAACAGTAATAGAGTGTTTCAGAGAAGTGGTTTCAGCCGAAGGGTTTGACATTATGGTCTTTGGACGTCACAATAATGACAGTATGTCTTATTATGACCGTTGTAAGTATCGCAATGTTGAAGGTGTAATGATTGCATGTGCAGATTATTATGACAGTGAAATAATATCCCTGATGCACAGCAATATTCCTGTTGTTTCAATTGATTATTTTTCCAAACGCGACTATTCAGTTTTTTCTGACAGCAGGCAGGGAATAAGAGATGTAGTCGAATATGTATACGGTCTAGGACACCGCAAGATAGCATGTGTCTATGGCGATACCTCTCAGGTTACGACAATCAGACTTGATACATTTGTTCAGACTATGAAACAGCTGGGATTAACAGTTGAAGAGGATTATGTTAAACAGGGACGATATGGTGATGTTATCCTGGCAAAGAAAATTGCCTCGCAGATGATTGAACTGTATGACCCGCCTACATGTATAATAATGCCTGATGATACAACTGCATATGGAGTTTTCCTAGCAGCTTCAGATCATGGGTTGAAAGTGCCGGATGATATTTCGGTTGTAGGATATGACGGACTCCGATTCGGACAGCTTCTTTATCCTAATCTTGTAACAGTAAAGCAGAATGCAGAACTGGTTGGAAAAAGTGCTGCAGAGCTTCTGATAAAAAGGATCAACGGAGAATCTGTTTCTGAAATGCATCGTCAGATAGTAATTGAAACTATGCTGATCAAGGGACAGTCAGTCAGTGAACTGACAGTATGAAAGCCTATTATATTTATTTACATAAAATATAATACAATTATTAAGGAGGAAAATTAGGAATGAAAAATTTAAAGAAAACATTAGCACTTGTTGCTGCTCTTGCTTTATCTGCAACAGCACTTTACGGTTGTGGTGATAAGACAGAGTCTTCTTCAAAGGCTCCTGCTACTACAACAACAGCTGCAGACGACAGCAAGGATGAAACAACAGCTGCAGACGACAGCAAAGAAAGCTCAGCTGCAGACGTAGCAGAAGACACTGGCGACCAGCTTACAATTCTCTGCTGGAACACAGATGACTCACAGCCAATGGTAGACCTTTTCTGCCAGGAAACAGGTACAGACGCTTCTAAGATCAACATCAAGAGCTTTGGTGTTCAGGGCGGTCAGGCTGCTGAACAGTACACAGCATACCTCAGCGATGCATCAAATGATGCAGATATCATGTTCCTCGAAGCTGACTGGGCACTCCAGTTCATCAACGATGACGAACAGACAGTTCCGCTTTCAGACATCGGCCTTTCAGAAGGTGACTTCAAGGATCTGTATCCTTACGTTCTTGAAATCGGTAAATCAACAACAACTGGCGATCTTAAGGGTGTTTCATGGCAGTCTGCAGCAGGCGGTTACTGCTACAGAGAAGATTTAGCTGAAAAGTACCTCAGCGTAAAGAGCCCTGAAGAAATGCAGGCTAAGGTTGCTGACTGGGATAAGTTCAAGGCTACAGCTAAGGAACTCAGCGATGCTACTAGCGGTAAGACAGCTCTCAGCGCTACACTCGGTGGTGTATGGCAGGTTTACTCAGGTTCACGTGATACAGCTTGGGTTAAGGATGATACACTTGTAGTTGACGATTACTGCAAGAACTATGCTGAATTCGCTAAGGAACTCTGGACAAACGGTTATGTAACTCAGGTTGCTCAGTGGGCAGACGAATGGAAGCCACTTGGTCAGACAGATGACGTTATGGGATTCTTCGTTTCAACATGGGGATTTGGTGATACAATCCTTACAGCTGCAGCAGGCGGCGAAGGCGGAGCTACATACGGTAAGTGGAAATGTGTAGTTGGTCCAGAAGAGTTCTACTGGGGCGGTACATGGCTTGCACCTACAAAGAGATGTGACAATCCTAACTTAGCAGCTAAGTTCATCAAGTTCTTCACAACAGATGCTGATACAGCTGAAAAGTATGCTCTTTCTAAGGGTGAATACATGTCCAACCAGAAGGTTATGGAAAAGATCATCTCTGACAAGTCATATAAGGGTGCTGGAGTTCTCGGCGGTCAGAACCAGTTCGAAGTTCTCAACGAAGTTGCTCAGGGTATCGATATGACAGGAAAGATCACTCCTTATGATGCAAGAATCAAGACAGAGTTCTCTAACGCTGTTCAGGATTACGCTAAGGGTGACTACGCTACAGTTGATGATGCTCTCGAAGCTTTCAAGGATGCTGTTGCTTCTAAGATCACAGATATCACTGTTGAATAATTAAATATCTAGTACAATTACTAGTTACATCACTTCCTATGCGGCAAATGCCGCATAGGGATGTGTTGTGTAAAAAGATAGTTTCGAGATTAATTCTAGGGAGGGCTTTTTGAGGATGAGATCGAGTGCAAAAAATAAGATCCGTTCTATTAGCTACGCTAAGTACGGATATTTGTTTATTCTTCCTTTCTTTATTGTCTATTTTATTTTTCAGCTTGTGCCACTCATTAACACCTTTAAACTAAGCTTGTATGGCAATGGTAAAACTACACTGGAATATGTAGGTCTTCAGAATTTTAAAGATCTTCTTACTGGCGTTGGAAGCCGTTCAGTAGTAGCGCAGCACGACAGTTTTCTGAGAGTTTTGAAAAATACACTGATACTATGGTTCGGTAACTTTCTTCCGCAGATTTCTTTGTCTTTGCTTCTTGCAGTCTGGTTTACAAATATAAGACTTAAGATCAAAGGTAAGACTTTCTTTAAGATTGTTATGTACCTTCCTAATATAGTAACAGCTGCTTCAGTAGCTGCTTTATTTTTACAGTTATTCTCAAAAACAAAGTATGGCCCGATAAACAGCATACTCATGTCATCGGGATTAACATCAGGACCAATTGACTTTGTAACAGATAAATGGAATTCACGTTTTACAATCATGTTCGCTCAGACATGGATGTGGTTCGGAAATACTATGATCATGCTTATGGCTGCAATCATGGGAATCAGTCCTTCACTTTTTGAAGCTGCTGATATCGATGGTGCTACAGGCGGTCAGGTATTCAGAAAGATCACACTTCCTCTTCTGAGACCAATGGTAGTTTATACATTAGTTACATCTATGATCGGTGGATTACAGATGTGGGATATGCCTTACCTGTACAAAGAAGGTACTAACTTCAATAAACATACTGAGACAATCGCTGTATATATCTTCAATCATTTCCATGACACACCTCATAACTACGGATATTCAGCTGCAGCTTCTGTAATTCTGTTTATCATTACTGCTGCACTTGGTTCAATATGCTTTGCCATGAATGTTGATAAGGATGCTCTTGCTAAGAAGAGACAGATCAAAGAGGCAAAGAAACAGCAGAAACTCAAAACCAAGTCGTTTGGAGGTTTTTAACGTATGGGATCAGTTACTGGAAAATCTAAAGACAATTATGCTGCAACTGTTCGTCTTAAATCAATAGGCGTTATGGTTGTACTTATACTGCTGGCAGTTATATGTCTTCTGCCTATATATATTCTTGCAGTTAATGCTACACGTACATCTACTGATATCATCAATAATGGTGTACAGCTGATACCTGGCAAGTATCTTATTGCAAATATTAAAGAGACATCACATCTTAACGAAATCGGTCAGATCCACTATAGTGCGATAAGAGGTTATTTAAACAGTGGTATAATTACTGTTGTTGCAACTTTCTTCAGTGTATTCTTTTCATCTCTGACTGCATATGGTCTTGTAGTATATGATTTTAAAGCAAGTACAGCTGCATATACAATGATTCTAGCCGTTATGATGGTTCCTGTTCAGGTTACATCAGTTGGTTTCGTTAATTTCATGGCTCAGTTAAAGCTTACAGATACATACTGGCCTCTTGTACTTCCAGCTATTGCTGCACCGCCTATAGTATTCTATATGCGACAGTATATGAAATCATCTTTCCCGCTGGATATAGTTGAAGCTGCGCGTATTGATGGTTCAGCTGAGTTCAGAACATTTCTGACTATAGGTATTCCGCTTATGAAACCGGCTATCGGTGTTCAGGCAATATTTGCATTCATTGCTAACTGGAATAACTTCTATACACCTTCTATGATCCTTATCTCAAGAAATGAGAAACAGCTGACTATGCCTATGATGGTTCAGTCAATTCTTACTAATGATAAGCTTTCAGATATGGGTGTTAGATATACGTCTATATTCTTATCAATCGTTCCTGTTATCATCGTTTATTGTCTCTTATCAAGAACAATTGTTGACGGCGTAGCAGAAGGCGGCGTTAAGGAATAATTTTTCTAAAAACATATGATATTTTATCGGATGACATTTATTTTGTCATCCGTTTTTTTGTGTTTATTTGCCTGTAAAGTATATGTTCCTGACATGCAATTTGTGTTTATCACACTCTTTTAGTATATTCATAATGAGAATAATTTATAAAAAAATTAGACAAAAAATATAATTTACCAATTAAAAAAATAACTAGAATTATTTAGTTTTAAATAAATATAAATATGTATTTTTTCTACTGTATAACCTATTTAAAATTCATAAGTTGTGTATTACGTAAAATAATTATGAAATATCTTGCGATTTTTATAAAAACAGTTGCAATTATGAATTTTTTGATTTATAATATTTATAGTAATGAACTAAAATAGGAGGTTATATATGCCAATATCACTTATTCGTTCGACTAAAGATGAAGTAGTCCACGGTTCAGATAATGACAGACGTACTGGATGCGGAATCAGATTCCAGGGCGTAAGCTCATTCTCCAGGATCGGCGAGATGAAAGATATCACAGATATGACTTGTGATAGATGTAAAGAAATATATGCAACTAAGTTAATCAAAGAAAGCAACAGAGAAGAACAGCGTATAGAAAAAGAAGAAAGAAAAAAATTTGCACGTGCTAAAAAACAGGGTATAGTAACCGAAAAATCTTTCGAAGAGTATAAGTCTAACCGTGAGTTTGAAGCATCTTCTAAACGCGAAGCCAGCAAATCTTCTAAATCGTCTCTTCCGCCGCTTAAGGCAGATATGCCTCAGTATATACCTGGCGCAGGTTATAGTTCTTCACCGGCAGCAACACAGAAGGCAACTCCGGTTGTGACTCCGGCTGCTCAGCCTCAGAACATTGAGAATGAAAACTCAGCTGCAGCACCATCATACGAAGAATACATAAGCGGTATGAAGCCTTCAGGACAGGCGCAGGGCGACAGCAATCAGACATCATCACCAGTAAATCCAGCAGTTGATGATTTCTTAAATCAGTTTATGATCAAGCCTCAGCCTGCAGCAGCAAATGATATTCCGGCTCCGGGTGTTCCGGATATGTCCGAAAATATAATTTCTGCAGCTGATGATATTTTACCGACAATACATAATGAATTCGAAGAATCAGTTGTTACACCGCCGCCTGTTCAGAAGACTTCCTACAGCAGCCCGCTTGAGGAAGCGGCATCAAAGCTCAGAAGTACTCTAAGTAATACATACGGTGCACAGGCTCTTGAATCGATCTCTCTTCCTGATATTGAGGATATTAATCCGACTGATACTGGTATTAATACTGATAATCTGAGAATCGATAATCTTACTTCAGGTTTTGATGAACAGGATATTAGTCTGATCAATCCGTTTTCACAACCTGATCTTCAGAATAATACAGCTCAGACAAATGATGTCGGTGATATTATAAACAGTATAGATCAGTTCGCTTACAGTACTGCTTCAGCTGACTCGTCCATAAGTAATAATTCTTCTTATCCGGGTGCCCAGAATACAGCTTCATCTCCATCGTTCGCAGATGAACTTGATATATCAGGACTTGACCTGGATGCCGCACTAAACAGTCTTGATAATAATCCTATAACAAGAAATGAAAACAGCTATCAGGAGCCAATACATGATCTAACAGATACTCAGCCTGATCTGAATGTACAGATTAATCAGCCGCAGTCTATGCAGTACAACCCATATGCACAGCAATACAATCCGTCATTCAGCAATATGGCTCAGCCTGATTTATCGGCTGCATCAAATGTTGCACAGCAGTTTGCTCCGTCTCCGGTACAGACACCTACTCAGTACGGACAGTCTTCAGTGCAGCCTGCTCTTCAGTATGGCCAGACACCAGTACAGCCGCCTGTTTCACAATATACTCAGTCTGTTATTCCTCAGCAGTATGCGGATCCTTCTGCGTCTCCTGTACCGCCTCAGTACGGACAGTCAGTTGTTCAGCCACCGCAGTTCGGACAGACATCTGTTCAGCCCCCACAGTATAACACACCTCAGGGCATGTATGGTTCAGCAGACAGTATGTCATCTTTTAATAACGGCTTTATGTCCGGTCAGGCACCTCAGTATCAGGGCTATCAGAACAATATGCAGTCACCTTTTGAACCAGCAAATGTTTTTAACACTCAGCCGGCACAACCAATGTCATATGGAGCTCAGCCACCGAATGCTGAACCATTTAAACCGCAGCAGAGAAAATCTGCAGTTACTCCGGTTTTTGATTCATCTGACAATATAAATGCCAAACCTCCGGGATTCTTCAGTCCTATGGCTCAGTCAATTATGGTAGATTCAATTGAAGATGCTTTGAGACAGCTGGGAAGTGCAGAAGTATCAGAGTCAGGCTCAGGTTCAGGCAAGAGTGATGGTAAAAAGGATGATGTTACACCAGAATACGTTCCTTATGTTCCTTCATCAAGTAAAACTCTTTATAAAAATCCTCCTCCGGCAGATCTGAAAAACAATACATCAGCAAGACAGGTTTCAGCCAAGGATGCAAAGAAGCTTGCAAAGATCGATGCTAAGTTTCATAAGCGTCTTGCGGAGCAGGGATATAATATATCAGAAATGAAAAATCAGCGCAGAGGCAAATAAAATAATAAGTGCCGTCCGGAAAAACCGGACGGCACTTATTATTTTATTAAAATTGATTATTCTACTTTGCTGCTGCATTGCCAAGAAATGCAGCTCCTATGATGCCGGCATCATTTCCAAGTTCAGCAATTACGATCTTTGTATTCTTATCAGAATTTTTGGTATAAACCATTTCACTGACGAGCTTTCTGACAGGAAGGAGAAGAGGATCTCCTTCATTGCAGACACCACCGCCGATGCAAAGAACATCCGGCTGGAATATGTTTATCATATTAGCTATTCCGCATGCAAGATACTTGATATACTTGTCGACGACCTTTGCAGCTGTTTTATCTCCTGCACGCATAGCATCAAATGATGTTCTGGCAGTAACTTTATTATTTCTTTCAGTTGAAAGCTTCCACATGATGCTTTCCTTGTCCTCTTCCATAGCCTCTTTAGTCATACGGATAAGTCCTGTAGCTGAAGAGAATACTTCAAAGCATCCTTTTCTGCCGCATGTGCACTGAGGTCCGTCGACTTCTATTACTGTATGGCCGAGTTCAGCGCCTGCAGAATTAGAACCGCTGTAAATCTTTGAGTCTATGATAATTCCTCCGCCTACTCCGGTACCAAGAGTAATGCATACAGCATTCTGAGTGTTTCTGGCTGCACCTGCAACAAACTCACCGTATGCTGCTGCGTTGGCATCATTTTCGATATAAACAGGTTTATCAATTTCCTTCTGGATATATTTAACCATAGGAACATCCTTGAAACCAAGATTGTTTGAGTACTCAATTACACCTGTTGCTGCATTTGCGATACCAGGAGTACCGATTCCAATCCATTCGATCTGGTCCATAGTAAGATTTGCTTTTTCAACTGATTCTATGGCCACCTTTGCCATATCTGAAGCTATTTCTTCAGCAGGTCTCGGGCAGTTAGTTTTTGTTGTTGCTTTTGATATGATTTCGTAGTTTTCGTTTACAACGCCGGCAGAAATGTTTGTACCGCCGAGGTCTATCCCAACATAGTACTTCATAGTGTATCCTCCGATTAATCAATTTGTGTTTTTATTATACGGCAGCTGCCAGTCAGGGTATAATCACCGCAGTCAGCAGGGATAAATACACTGTCGCCCTTAATCAGTGACAGGTTTCCCTGATCTGATGTAAGTGTGCATTGACCGTCAATAACAAGTAAATGGTGAAATGAGCGTCCGTCAGTTCTAAGGTCAGTACTGGCTGACAGATCAATGAGATGAACTGTAAAATAGTCGCATGTGGACAGCAACTTGATGCTGATCCCATCATGTACCTGAGCCTCCGGTGATGTGAAACTGACAGCAGGTGAGAGATCAGTAACATCACAGGCTTTGGATATATGAAGAGGTCTTGGTTTGCCATCGGTTCCAACTCGTCCATAGTCAAAGACTCTGTAAGTTGTATTTGAGTTCTGCTGAATTTCAGCTATGAGTATTCCTTTTCCTATTGCATGGAGTGTACCGGAATTAATAAAGAATACATCGCCTTTTTTAACAGGAACCATTTTTACAGCTTCAAGCAGTGTATTGTTATTTATATGCCTTATAAACTCATCTTTAGTAATTTTATTTTTAAAACCGTAAATCAGCTGTGCTCCGGGTTCACAGTCAACAATATACCACATTTCTGTTTTTCCGTATTCACCTTCTGTACGCAACGCGTATTCATTGTCTGGGTGAACCTGAACAGAAAGATTGTCTTTAGCGTCAATAAGTTTGATAAGAACAGGAAAATACTCAAATCTTGCACAGTTAGTACCAAGTGCGGCAGGTCCTGCTGTTTCAAGATACTGTGCAAGCGTTTTGCCGGAATATTCACCGTTTGCCACGACTGAACTTCCGTCTTTATGACATGAAAGCTCCCAGCTCTCTGCCACCCTGGCAAGATCGCTGTGCTTATTGAAATCAGTTTTTAGTCTTGTCCCGCCCCAGATATAGTCCTTGAATGCAGGCTGAAGCTTTAATGGTCCTTCCAAATAAAGTACCTCCTCTATATACATAAAAATACGTTATAATTTTAGCATAGAAAAAAAAGAATGTCAACAAATCCAGTGTTTTGTGAGAGTATTTTAAAAACAATAAAACTGATTTCTGCACAGCTCAGGAGCATCTTCAGATAAAGACTGTTATTTATGAAGTGTGGACTTTAAACTGTAAGATAATAGGCTGTAGTTTAACATCAAAACCATAATACCACAAAAAAAGGATCACATCCTTGCACATTGGCTGATGTAATCCTTTTTGGCAGTAAATTGTTGATTAAATAATTAGTGATTGATTTAGTAAAGGTAGTTTAAAAATTTTGATGCAGTAATTAGTGTATTGATTTGGGGTTGTTATTAAGAGGTTTGGTGATTTGAAGAAATTCGGAATAAAAAATAAATTTTGTGGTGTGTGGTTTTCTTACAATGGATAACAGCGTATGACTTTTTGTCTTTTGATAAAAATCTGTAACGAAAATCATATGCATTCCATTTCGGTTGTGGTTAAAACGTCGAATGATAATAAAAGAAGTCGAAACATCCCTGATACGTTCGGGGGAAACAAACCGTAAACCTTTGTATAAAGCCTGAGCTCATAGACCTCATTGATGTGTTTAACGTTATGAGAGCGTTTTACATATCAAACAATCATTACCGGATTGAATTGTACTGTTCAATGCGGTAACAACGATACAAAAGCAGGCAACTGGCTGACATATGCTGAACAGGATAAAGTTCAAAGTGGATTGACGTTCAGTTTAGCCCCTCTAGTTTTGCGTCACCATCTTTCAACGGCTTTGCCGTATGTCAAACGTTTCATTTCCTTCATTGATGTCAGTATACCACGTATATTAAAGTATGTCAATACTTTTTCGCTTAAAAGATATGATTCGTAACAAATAAACATTAAATATTGAAACAATTAATGCATATTGCATAATAAACAGCTTGTGAGATAAATGCTTTATTAAATTAGGTTTAACAAATATCTAGCTTATATAAGGATGTTTATGTATAAATATCTATAATAAATACAAAATATAAGAGATATAATTTTTGTGGAGGAAATGTAATGAATTCAGATAAAGTATATGACTGCGCTGTAATCGGTGCTGGTGCAGCTGGAATGACTGCGGCGTTATATTGTGCAAGGGCCGGGCTTAAAACTATCGTACTAGAAACATCTTCAGCCGGAGGTCAGCTTCAGACGATCGATAAAATAGAGAATTATCCGTCTTATGAAAGCATAACAGGAGCAGATCTTTCACTTGCAATGAGAAACCAGGTCATGAATACTGATGTCGAGCTTGCTGAATTCAGCAAGGCAACAAAAGCTGATCTTGTCTCAAAGGTAAAGTGCATTGAATCAGATGAAGGCAGCGTTTATGCTCACAGTGTCATAATTGCAAGCGGATCATCAGTTATTCATCTTGATGTTGAGAATGAAGAGAAGCTTTGCGGTCATGGAATACATTACTGTGCAGCTTGTGACGGTAATTTTTATAAAGGCAGGACTGTAGGGGTAGTAGGAGGGGGAAACAGTGCTGTTTCAGCAGCTCTGTATCTGTCACGTATAGCATCAAAGGTTATCATGATACGCAGAAAGGAGAGCTTCAACTGTGAGGATATCCTACTTGACCGAATAAAGAATACTGAAAATATTCAGATACTGTACAACTGGGATCTGACAGATGTACTAGGGGATGAGCATGTAATAGCAGCCAATATAAAAAATACTAAAAACAGTTCATCAACGGTCATATCTCTTGATGCCGTTTTTGTGTTCATCGGATACAGACCGCAGACAGATATTTTCATGGGCCAGATAAATACTGATGATGATGGCTATATTATCACAGACGGCGAAATGTGTACCAGCATTGAAGGCGTATATGCCGCAGGCGATGTAAGGCAGAAAAAACACAGGCAGATAACAACTGCAGTATCAGACGGTACAATTGCTGCACTCAGTGCTTCCAGGTATATTAATGTTAAAGTAAAGGCAATGAAAAGTATTGAAAAAGTTGACTAAAAACGCTTTATGTCTTGCATCAGGAATACTGACTGCAATGAGCATGATGAACGAGAAAATGTCTGTGCTTATTTTTGTATCTATGATACCATTTTTATATACAGTCATTGATACATCGGATGAGGACAGACACTGCGTGTTCAGGAGTGTATTTGTTTTCTATTCAGTATATACAGCAGCGGCATTCAGCTGGATAACAGTAATAAACTCCAGCATGTACAGTTCACAAAGACTGACACTGATTCTTATCATTGTACTGATACTTCTTATTTCAGCTGCACATGCACTTGTTATGTCTGTATTTACATGTGTTTTTACAGTGCACAGAAAAAACAGAGCTGCAGATATAATTATCTTCGCTTTTCTTTTTATACTCGGCGAGTGGTTTCATGAGAGTCTGTATCCGGTGATGTTTCCATGGTTCAGGCTTGCTGCTGCGGTGACACCTTATCCTGTACTTATTCAGTCTGCAAGTCTGTTCGGAAGCCTTTTTATATCATTCATCGTTGTTTGTATTAATGGATTTGCTGCATATGCACTGATTAACTTTAAGGACAGGAAAAAATTATTTATTTCGCTGTTGCTGGTCGCTGCAGTCATTATTTCGGATGCAGTGATCGGAGTACTGAATATAAAACTTGCAAAAGGCGGGGATTCAGTTTCTGCAATTCTGTATCAGTCAAATCTGGGTGAAACGGATAAGCACCAAAGAACAAAGGATGAAACATTTGAATACTATACCCGGTTTCTCATGTCACTGAAAAATTCTGATGCACAGCTTGCCGTACTTCCGGAAAGTGCAGTAACATTTGATATACTCAGTGACAGCGACTGTATGGCTTGTCTTAAAGAAATAGCACATGAGAAAAACATAACAGTTATAATCGGTTTGTATTCATATACAGAAAATAAAAAGTACAATTCAATGGCAGCATTGTTTCCGGATGGTCATATGTCTGATGTGTACTGTAAAAGCATACTCGTTCCATTCGGTGAAATGATCCCGTTTGAATGGCTGATAGGCAGACCGGTCAGAAACATATTTGACTCTATCGGGGACTTTGCCAAAGGAGACAGCATATCAGTAATAGATACAGGGTGCGGCAAAGCTGGCTGCATAATCTGTTATGAGTCACTTTATCCTTCTGTATCAAGAAAAGCCCTGAGTGACGGGGCATCTTTTCTTGTTGTACTGAGCAATGATTCGTGGTTCAGCAGATCATGTGAACTGTATCAGCATCATACACATTCAATTCTTCGTGCAGTCGAAAGCCAGAAGCCGGTACTGCGCTGCAGTGCAACCGGAGTAACATCGATTATATCAAGATTCGGGACAGTTGAAAAAAAAGCTCCCTGCGACAAAGAATTTCTGCTCAAAGGAACGATCCAGACCAATACCTCCAGAACTATGTACTCTTATCTGGGCGATATAATAATAATACCTGGTGCATTATTGTTTGCTACAGGAATCATTAAAAAATATATAAACGTTCATAATAAATAAATTTTATAGAAAATATTGAAAAAATAACATAATCATAGTATAATATTATATATATAAAACAGCAAAATAAACAAAGCAAAGAGGTAAATAGAGTTGCAGAAGATATATTATGAGTTACTTGACAAGGCTGTTGATATGCGCAGAAGGGCATATGCAGGTTATTCTGAATTTATGGTCGGTGCTGCTTTACTGTGTACCGACGGAAAAATATATACAGGATGCAATATAGAAAATGCATCCTACTCTTTAACACTGTGTGCGGAAAGAAATGCAATATTCAGGGCCGTATGCGACGAAGAAAGAAATTTTGAGGCTATTGCAGTGGCAGGTGCGCTTAATGACTGCGACTGTACTTCAGAGCCGTGTGTGCCTTGCGGTGCATGTCTGCAGGTTATGTCTGAATTCTGTTCACCGGATTTTAAGATAATCCTGTTTAATAAAGGAGAACCTGTGGAATTTACTCTTTCTGATTTTCTTCCGAAAACTTTCAGTCTGTACAGCAGATAATCCAGGAGGAAGTATGACATTCACACTTTATGATCTTATTTATTTTTTTATAATTTATTCTGTTCTCGGCTGGTGTATTGAGGTTTCTTATCATTCGGTCACAAAAGGCATATTTGTAAACAGAGGGTTTCTCAACGGACCGGTATGTCCTATATATGGAGTAGGATTTACTGTTGTGGTAATTTGTCTGACGCCGCTTGAGTCAAATTTTTTTCTTCTGTTTGTGGGATCAGTTTTGCTGACAACGCTTCTGGAGTTTATTACGGGGTTTGTTCTTGAAAAAATTTTTCATGAGAAATGGTGGGACTACAGCAAGGAAAAATTCAATATCAAAGGATATGTATGTCTTAGGTTTTCACTGATATGGGGAGCGGCGTGTGCACTTACAATGTATTTTGTCCAGCCACTCATAATAAGATTCGTTCACTTTATTCCATATAAAGCAGGAATAACTGTTATCATTATATCAGCAGCTGCATTTGTATCAGATATAACAGTAACGGTAGCTGCAATTAAAAATATTTATGCTCAGCTGAGAATAATGGATGAAATAACAATGAAACTCAAAAAAATATCAGATTCAATAGGTGAAGAAATATCTGAAAAAACTATTGAGATGGTCAGGAAAACAGAAAAGGGAAGAGATGAGTATGAAGAGCTCAGAAAGAAGTATCAGATGCTCAGAAATGAGAGAACATTTGTACATAAGAGACTCAGCAAGGCTTTTCCACACCTTAAACTCGAAAAAAAATATCACTTTTCAGGTAAGCTGAAAAATGATATTTTAAGTAAAATAGAAAAAATAAAATAACTATTTTACCTTTCTGACAGGCTTTTTATTACCTTTATCGTCAACGATAACACAGTTTTCAAGCTGAGAAGACAGATTGCCGACAATACTTTGTCTGTACTCGTTCCTCAGCTGCTGCTGTTCTTCTTTTTCGGCTTCGGTAAGACCTTCAGGGGTTCTCGACTTTGCAGCTAATTCATTTATTCTTTTGATTTTTTTATCATCCATATTCAGGCTTCCTTTCACTGGCAGACATTTCAGCCACAAATGATATTTTAACATATATAAAGTGTTTTTTCAATAAAAACGTTATTGGTACGGAGGATTTGATTTGAAGAAGACGGTTCTTGTCACAGGAGGTGCGCGCGGTATAGGTGCACAGACTGCAAAAGTTTTTGCTGAACATGGCTTTCAGACAGTTATAAGTTATATAAGTAGTGAGCAAAAGGCACTCAAGGTAGCTTTGGATATCGGAGCAAAGGCAATATGTGCAGATTCAGCTGATCCGGCAGCAGTAAAGAATATGGTAGATGAGATTATATCACAGTACGGGCAGATCGATGTGCTGGTAAACAATGCAGGTATTTCTCTTATCGGACTCTTTCAGGATATATCATATGAACAAAGACGCAGATTATACGATGTAAATCTTTTCGGAACGCTAAACTGCATACATGAAGTTCTTCCGTATATGATCAGAAGAAAATATGGCAGGATAATCAATGTAGCTTCAATGTGGGGGCAGACAGGTGCATCGTGTGAGGCTGATTACTCAGCATCAAAGGCTGCAGTGATCGGACTTACAAAGGCACTTGCAAAAGAAACAGCTCCGAGCGGAATAAACGTAAACTGTGTGTCTCCCGGATTTATTATGACCGATATGAACAGGTGCTTCAGTGACTCTGAAATTGAACAGATAGTTGAGGATATACCTGTAGGCAGGTATGGAACTCCCGATGATGTGGCACAGCTGATATATTCACTTGCACTGGACACAGCATCATTTATAACAGGACAGATAATAGGTGTAAATGGGGGAGAAGTTATATAAGTTCAACAATTGGAGATGTACTGATTTATACAATATAATCAAACTTAACAAAGATATAACACGGTATTGCACTTTTAATATTATTGTGATATATTAGTAAAAGATAAATATATCATTCGAATAATGTGTAACTGAAGGGTGATAAAATGAATAAAGCATCAACGATTTTAAAAAAACTCAAAAGTAAGTGTTTCGAAATCAATAACAAAAGAAATGAAAACACAGACAGATACAAAATGACGAACCTGTTCAGCACTCTTTTCTTCCCGGTATTTATTGTACTGATGGCTGAACTTAATCAGGACAAATACCCAAGCAAGCTGATACTTTTTATTTCGCAAAGACCTATGGTTATGCTGTTTAACATAATTGTAGCAGCTGTAATATTTGCAGCTCTTTGTCTTCTGTTTAAAAAAGTATGGAGAGCCGTTGCAGTACAGGGAATAGTTTACTTTATGCTCAGCATCACTGAACTTTTTAAGTTCGGAACAAACGGCAATCATCTTATAATGACAGATATGAAGCTTGTTAAAAGCGTAAAAAGCCTGACTTCATTCGCATATATTAAAATAACACCTGTACTTGTATGTTATACACTTATTGTGCTTATATACATAGGTATGGTATTCTGGTTTAATCCTTGTGTCAAGCTCAGATTTTCAAGACGAATAGTTCCGGCTGCAGTATGTATGGGATCAGTAGTTTCTCTGTTTTTTGTACCTAAAATTGCATCGCCTGTATACTCTCTGTTTGATGTAGATACAACAGCGGCAGACAATGTGTTCATATTAAATGAAAAATTCAATAATAACAGCTTTCTTGCATTCTTTATGCAGACTGCAAGTGAAAATATTTCGAACAAGCTTGAGAAACCTCAGGATTATAACGAAGAAGTCATTGATGAGTACCTTGATGTTCCTGTTATCAATAACAGCACAGACAGTTTCATAAAGCCCAATGTAGTAACTGTAATGTCTGAAGCTTGTGCTGATTTCAGAGTATTTGATCAGCTTGATCTTGACACTGACGCTTATTACGGTTTTGACAGACTGGCAAAGGAAGGCTATAAGGGTGATCTTATAGTTCCTACATTTGCAAGCTACACTGTAAGGACTGAGTTCGAACTTCTTTTCGGACTTCCTGTAAAATCACTTAATGATCCTAGTATGCCTCAGAGAATGCTGTCAGAAGAGGAACAGCCGACAATAGCTCAGTACTATAAAAAAATGGGTTATAACACGGCATATGTTCATCCGTTCCTCAGCTCATTCTACAGCAGAGGACGTTTATACAAGTACTTTGGTTTTGACCAGATGTACTTTGAGGACAGTCTTACAGTTCCGGTAGAATACAATAATGCTTATATAAAGGATTCAGTTGTTTTTGATCAGGCAGAAAAAATCATCAATGAATCAGATGAGCCTGTATATATTCACGCAACTACAATGCAGAACCATCAGCCGTATACAGATGGTCCGTATGATAATGAGCTTGATAATTATCTCTCGAATATCAAGCTAACTTCTGACGCTATTAACGATCTTATTGATGATCTTTCAAAGTCTGATGAACCAACAGTTTTGTTTATAGTAGGAGATCACTTCCCTTCATTTAAAAAAGAAGGAAGCGTATATGAACAGCTTGGAATAAACAGCGAAACATGTGATATTGTATTTGATCAGTCATTCTATATCTGGAGCAATTATGATCTTGACTATTCACAGATGCCTGATGAAAAATTCTCAGCATTTTATGTCCCATATGTAATGCTGGATCTTATAGGAGCTCCTAAGGACACATTTACACAGGCAATGCTGGAGAAAATGCAGACAGTTCCGATCTACTCAACACAGTATGATTCAAGTATTCCTAATGATGATGAACTGGATATACTGACGTATGACAGAGCTATCGGAGATAAAATATCAAAAGACTAATAAATCTGCAGATGTGCTGATATTTTCAAAGCAGTGAATTCTTAATATGAATTCACTGCTTTTTGTTATGGTTAAATATTGTCATACATCACGAGTGTAAAGCAGATATACTGTGTGAACAGGCAACAGGCTATCAGGTCCCGATTGGATAAAATGTTGTAACATACAGAGTAGTCTGTTATTTTATCTTAAAATCAGGAATTTATTTTACAACTGTATTGTTAATAATTATTAATTAAAAATACATAAAACGAACACTAATAATGTTTTAAATTATGTGTTTTTAATGAAAATGTAAAATAAAAATAACAAACTGTTTAAAAACAATTCTTTGTATAAATATAACATATACAGTTAAATTTAAATCTGATGATTGTATATAATTACTATTTTTTAATAAAAAAATAATGACAAATTACCATTTATATTATACTTTATTGTAATAAATAACAAAATACGTATACAATTTATACTTAAATGACTTGACAAGAAGCAGAAAAATCGTTAAAATATATAATATATATGAGTTGTGTTTCTTAAAAAATAAACAAGGAGGTGCGCATGTTATGAACGGTTACGTTGATTTCCACTCAGAGATTTTGCCAGATATCAATGCAGATGATAATGAAGAAGTTGTTGAACACTCGGTAGAAATACTGAAAACTCTACATAAAGCGAAGATTAAAACAGTTGTAGCAACGCCGTATTTTAATTCTGTAGATGACAATGTTCCTTCATTTCTTGCGAAGCGTGATGAGGCATACAAGCTTCTGTCCAAAAAAATTCAGGGTATGTCACTGCCAAGAGTGATACTTGGCGCTGAAGTATTATTTACACCGTCTCTTCTCGATATTAAGGATGTGAATAAACTGTGCGTAGGCAACACTAATTATATAATGCTTGCACTGCCATATCAGGAATACAGTGATATTGTACTCGACACTTTGCAAAAATTGATTATTTCCAAAAACCTGTGCCCGATTATTGCACATATAGAAAAGTACCTTGAATTCTATACAATGGAACAGATTGAGAAGATATCATCCATAGGTGTAATAATGCAGCTTAGCTGCGATGCAATCATTAACAGGTCAACACGCAAATCGGCACTTGAACTTCTTTCAAGAAATGTAGTTCAGATAATAGGATCAAACGATATTGAGAGATCATCATCAGAACGGACAAAACTTGAGATTGCGATGGATGTACTGAATAAGGATGCTGTTGATCTACTGACTTCCAGTATTACAGATGTCGCTACACCTTCTCCTCAGTATGCAGACGCAATCAGAATTATGAGATATCACCTTCCTCTGGGGAAGTACAAGCAGATCAAGAACAATGCAGGAATGATAATTTCCAACGCAAATATTAAGGATATAATGTGTTCGTAGTAATATACTTATTAAGAAGGCCGGCACTTTGTTTAAGTGCCGGTCTTAATTTATTGTATAATAGAAAACCTTTTAATTCCGTCAACAGTATCTGTAAAGATCGTTTTAGGGCGGGCCCAGATTTTGCTCTCGTCACTCTGGGACTGATATACAACAAGTTCTTCCATAGTTTCAGTATGCTTTGCAACGCAGAGGACTCTGTATATATTGCCCTTATAGTGTTTATATAATTCTCCGGGTACAACATCTGTTTTATTGCTCTCAGCAGTAATTTCGGCATCGCATGCATCCAGTTCTGAGATCCGTGAAATGACAGCTGATGTATGTGGCGGCAGAGTAACCGATACAGTGCTGTCTGTGTATCTCAGAGGCAGATCTCCAAGAATGTCAGCGAGATCTTTGAGCGTAGTTTCAATGGTTATTTCACAGCTGAGATCTCCCGTATTAAGAATTACATAGGATACCTGGCCATTTTGTGTTTTAGAGAAAACAAACTGTTTGTTCCTTGTCATTACTGTTGCATAATCACCTGTTCTGAGTTCCGGATATGCTCTGTATATTTTTCCGAGTCTGATGAGGTGATCGTGAAGCTGTTTTGAGTTGTCAGGGATCGTTTCATTCCCTGCATCGGACGGTGTACTGCTGTGATATATATCATTATGCTGAGACTGCTGTGTGCAGGATTCATCCGGATAGTATACAGAAGGAATTCCCGGCATAGTGTAAAGAAGTGTGTAAAGGATACTAAGATTTCTTATATTGTGCAGAGTTGATGAGGACTGTATGAAATTATACAGATGCATTCCTTTGTAAATTCCGTTTGGTCCTGACTGTCTGTTTATTGCAAAATCTATTTCATAGCAGCTGCTGTTGAATGCAGCGGTCAGGCTGCGGCAGCACTCATAGTTGGCTATACTGTCGAGCATTTCAGGATTTGCCCATCTCTTATAATCACCGTGTGCCAGCTTTCCCATCAGCCAGAGATCAGGCTTTTTTGATTTGCACAGACGGTTGATCCTCTTGAAAAAGTCAAAGTCAAGACAGTCGGCGCAGTCAAATGCAATACCGTCAATATCAAATTCATCGATCCAGAAGTTTATTACCCTGGAGATATACTCGATGACCTGCGGATTTCTCATATTCAGTTTCACAAGGTCAAATCTGTCATTGAAACCCTCATACCAGAAATCATCTCCGTAAGGACTCTCTGCGCCAAAGTTCAGATTCTGAAACCAGCCGCAGTAGGCAGAAGAACTCTTTTTTTCCTTGACATCCTGAAATGCAAAGAAATCTCTTCCGACACGGTTAAATACGATCTCAAGAACTATACGGACAGAATTTGAATGAAGTTCATGACACAGTTTTCTGAAAGAGTTGTTGTCGCCGATACGACTGTCAATTTTCATAAAATCCTTGGTATCAAGACCGCAGCTTCCGGACTCAAAGACAGGCCCGAGATACAGTGCATCTGCATTAAGTTCCTTCATCCTGGGGATCAGAGAGGATATTTTATTCAGACTATATACGCTTTTTTCATCGTTGCTGCCCTGCTGCGGGCTTAAAAAGCCAAGAGGGTGTAAGTGATAAATAATAGCGTTATTAAACCAGTAACCCATAACAGCATCTTCCTTTAATTATTTGTTTGTATTGGATTCAAGGTAAAAAGTTGCTTCCATATCCGCTATACTGAGTGCAAGAGAAAGCGGAAACTTTTCAAACGCCTTGGATACATTGTTTTTGTCCTGTGTATCAGAAAAACCCATGTGATAGCGAATAGCAAATGCCTCTTCGCGTGACAGCCTCATAAATCCTGAAATGATATATACTGATTTTTCTCCGTGGCCATACGGAAGGTCGTCATCTATAGTATAGTAAGGAACCTTTTCCCATTCACCTCTTGCATTTTTGGCATTGCGGAAATCCACCGTATAGAAATTTATCTTGCACAGATCGTGAAGCAGTGCGGCTATCGCAACAGTTTCTTCGCTGTATGTCATATTGTAGACATCTGTAACTCTGCTTCTGTCAAGGTAATCACGAAGACAGTTATATACGTTTACACTGTGCTCGGCAAGTCCGCCTTCGTATGCACCGTGGAATCTTGAACTGCACGGTGCCGTGAAAAAATCACTGCTGTCACTGAGAAGATAATTCAGCAGTTTTTCAGAACCGGGTCTGAGTATATTTTTCTGATATATTTCAATAAACTGTTTCTCAAAGCTCATGTTTTTTCCTTCCCGTTATTTAAACAATGTAAATTTTTTATCAGTGTTTTAATAATTTTAACATAATGCATAGTTTTTTTCAAGCAAAATAATTTCAAGTCGTACTTGAAAAAAAGCAAGAATTATAGTAATATAGATATGTACATGTATTTTGAAAAGTACTATAAAATGTTTAAAAATAAATATATTCAGGAGCGTTAACATGAAATTATTGTCGATCGTAGTGCCGTGCTATAACGAAGAAGAAGTTCTCCCGTTGTTTTACGACAAAATTACTGAGGTTATGAACAGCATGACCCAAGAGTATCCTGATCTTACATACGAGGTTGTATTTGTTGATGACGGATCAAAGGACAAAACTCTTGAAGGATTCAGAAAATATGCTGCTATGGATGACCATATAAGATATATTTCTTTTTCAAGAAACTTCGGAAAAGAATCAGGAATGTTTGCAGGCCTTCAGGCTTCAAAGGGAGACTATGTAGTTGTAATGGATGCAGATCTTCAGCATCCGCCTGAGTTTCTTCCCAAGATGTACAAATATGTATCGAGCGGTGAATATGACTGTGCAACTACACGCCGTGTAAGCCGTGACGGTGAATCCAAGGTAAGAAGCTGGTTTGCAAGAAAGTTCTATAAGATAATGAACAAAATTTCACAGACTGAGATCGTTGACGGAGCACAGGATTTCAGATTTATGACAAGGCAGATGGTTGACTCTGTCCTTTCACTGACTGAATACAACAGATTTTCAAAAGGTATATTCAGCTGGGTAGGATTCAGGGTAAAATATATTGAGTATCATAACGTTGAGAGAGCAGCGGGAACTACAGCATGGAGTTTCTGGAAGCTTTTCCTGTATTCACTTGAGGGAATTGTAGCTTTTTCAACAGCACCGCTTGCAATTGCATCAGTGCTGGGTGTCATTTCATGTATTATAGCATTCATAATGGCTATTGTAGTAGTTATCAAAACGCTTGCTTTTGGTGAGCCTGTCGCAGGTTTTCCTACAACTGCGTGTCTTATTCTTCTGTTAGGCGGCCTGCAGCTGTTTACAATAGGTATTCTGGGTCAGTATCTGGCCAAGACTTATATGGAATGCAAAAAACGTCCTATTTATCTTGTAAGAGAAACAGAGGAGTTTGTCCGTGATAAAAATAATAATTAAAGATCAGGGGCGTTGGTTTTGACTAAAAATATGAAAATCATTTTCACGGTGCTTATCGTGATTCTGATTTGCTTTGTTTATTTAATATGCAGATTTTATCTTGATGTCAACAGTGCAGCAAAAAAAGATGATTCAGCATTAAAAAGCGTAAATGAGATGGGTGAGCATCTTTACAGCTTTGCTGAAAGAGGACTTTACGGAGTAAAGGACAGCCATGACAACGTTGTTATCTCACCTGCGTACAAGACCATTACACAGCTCAGTCATGACAGATACATAGTGTCAAGACAGGAGATGCAGAATGTTCTTTACGGAATAATCGATATAAATGAAAATGTCGTTGTTCCTTTTATATACTCCAGAATAACCAACCAGATGAATGAATATCTTGTCGGTTGTATTGCACATGATGATAATACGAAATATGTTCTTATGGATACAAACGGCAGTGCAATAGCCAAAGAAGAATGGGACGGAGTTTCACAGTATATTGAAGATGAATCCCTGACTGAGGATTCAAATTATATTGAAGTTAAAAAGAACAATGATATTTACAGATTTGTTCTGACAGGAAATATTTTTGAGCTTCAGTATATGCAGCTTGAACGTGATATATTCGGGGATACTATTATAGCTGAGGATGATGATATATCTCATCAGGGACTGGTCTCAGGCGATTATGATGTTTATACCAGGCTTGTTGACAGTTCTGCTGAGTTTGTATCGTCGCTTTTTTCCGATGATTATTCTTCAATAAAAAACATGTCGTTTGATGAGGATTACAAAGCCCTTATCCCTGAAGACATGAATTTCAGAGGAGGAAATCCGGTTTTTGTTGATTCTGTTGTTCCCCGTGTATCAGTTGAAGAAGGTGTCACAGTATACCAGTGTGATATCAGGTTTATGTATACATCTCCCGGAAGCATCCAGTGGGATGGATCAGTTACTCCAAGTGAGAACGCAGTCAAGGTCAGTATTTTCATGAAAAAAAATGAAAACGGATTTCTGAAGATCTTCAGTTCATCAGCTGAAGAAATTGACATCCAGGAGCTTGACAGGAAAAAATACGAGAGCTACAGTAAGGAGAACACACAGACTTCCTATTCAGATACTGATGAGCAAAGTCAGGATGATGAAAATGAAGGTGATGAAGATAATGAAAATTATTCTCAGGACTGGACGGATGAACAATATACCGAAAATGTAGAATAATATAATAAAATGATTGTATTTTAATTATATTGACATATAAATATAAATGAGATATAATAAAGTTGAAAATTTAATCGCCTTATCAAGAGTGGTGGAGGAACCAGGTCCTTTGAAGCCCGGCAACCTGATTGTGACAACAAAAAAGGTGCTAAATCCTGCGGAAAAGTCCGAAAGATGAGGAATTTATTCATTGAATTCACAACGTTCGGCATGCGCCGGACGTTTTTCTTTTTAAAGAGACTTAGCGATGATTTTCTAAATATTAATTTGGAGGATTTTAAATGAAAAGCTTTTTTACTTCTGAATCAGTAACAGAAGGCCATCCGGATAAAATATGTGATCAGATATCCGATGCTGTTCTCGACGCAATTATTGAAAAAGATCCTACAGCCCGTGTTGCCTGTGAGACAGCTGTAACTACAGGTATGGTTCTGTGTATGGGAGAGATATCAACAAGTGCATATGTTGATATTCCGAGTATTGCAAGATCGGTTATCAATGACATAGGATATGACAGAGCAAAGTATGGTTTCGACGGAAATACATGCGCAATACTTACTTCGATTGATGAGCAGTCAGGTGACATCGCTATGGGTGTAGATGAATCACTTGAGGCTAAGAACGGATCATCAGCTGCTGATACGATCGGTGCCGGTGACCAGGGTATGATGTTTGGTTTTGCATGCGATGAAACAAAAGAGCTGATGCCGATGCCGATATCTCTTGCACACAAACTTACACTTAAGCTTACTGAGGTAAGAAAGAACGGAACACTTTCATACCTGAGACCAGACGGTAAATCACAGGTTACAGTTGAGTATGACGACGGCAAACCGGTCAGAGTCGATACAGTTGTCATTTCAACACAGCATTCACCTGTTGCCAAGCTTGAGGACATCAGAAGAGATATTCTTGACTTTGTAATTAAAAAGGTTATCCCGGCTGAGCTTCTTGATGAAAATACAAAATATTTTATCAATCCTACAGGAAGATTTGTAATCGGAGGTCCTCAGGGTGACAGCGGACTTACAGGAAGAAAGATCATAGTAGACACATACGGCGGTTATTCAAGACACGGCGGCGGAGCTTTTTCAGGAAAGGATCCGACAAAGGTAGACCGTTCAGCAGCATATGCAGCACGTTATGTAGCTAAAAATATTGTTGCGGCAGGTCTTGCACATAAGTGTGAAATTCAGCTTGCATATGCGATCGGTGTAGCTGAACCTGTTTCAATTCTTGTTGATACATTCGGCACAGGTACTGTAAGCGAAGACAAGCTGTCAGAAGCTGTCAAGAAGGTATTTGACCTGAGACCTGAATCTATAATAGAGATGCTTAATCTCAGAAAGCCACAGTACAGAAAGCTTGCAGCATACGGACATATGGGACGTGAAGATCTCGGAGCTGCATGGGAAAAGACAGATAAGGCTGAGGCTATAAAAGCTGCACTGCAGTAAGCTTACAAATAAATAATTAATCCGTACCCTTTTGTGAACCAGTTTCATGAAGGGGTATATTTTTGCCTTTGAGTCAGTATAAATGTTATGTATAAATTTGTATTGACTGAAAGGAAGTATAATATGAAAAGGGCAGTAATTATTTTTGTCGTTCTTACTATAATATTTGTATTTATCATGAAGGATAAGCTGTACTCAAAGGACAAGCCGGGGCAGATACAGATACAGCAGCAGACGCAGATCATATCGGAGGTAAAACAGAATGAAAAAGAACCTGATGCCGGACTGTGGTCGCAGATGAGATATAAACCGCTTAATTTCAGTATACAGAAAGCAATGTGGTTCACATATATGGACTATAGTGAGATCCTGTCAGGAAAAACCGAGGATGAGTTTACACAGGCGGTTAAGGACAGATTTCAAACAGTATCTCTTATGGGAATCAACACTGTATATATTCAGGTCCGTGCATTCTGTGATGCATACTACAAATCATCATTGTTTCCACAGGGAAGTTATTATACAGATGAAGGGTATGATCCGCTTGCCATAATGGTATCTCAGGCGCATGCATGTGGTTTGTCTGTACACGCCTGGATCAATCCGCTGCGATGTGTAACTGATGACAGGATTGCAGGAATCTCCTCAGACTATCTGTTCAGAAAATGGTATGAGGATGTTGAACTGTGCGGAAAATATATAGTTAAGAAGGATGACAGATGGTATCTGAATCCTGCTTATGATGATGTAATCGGTTATGTCTGCAGCGGAGTGCGCGAGATCCTGAACGGCTACAATGTTGACGGGATCCATATTGATGATTACTTTTATCCTGATACAGCCCCTGAATTTGATTCAAGAGCTTTTGCAGAATCAGGAATAAGTGATCTCGGGGAGTTCAGAAGAGGCAGAACAGACAAGCTTGTAAGGGAAATATATCAGACAGTAAAATCTCAGAATCCGGAGATACTGTTCGGTATCAGCCCTCAGGGAAATATCGGTATCAACTTCAACTCACAGTATGCTGATGTAAGAAGGTGGCTTTCAGAAGAAGGCTACTGTGATTATATAGTTCCTCAGCTATACTACGGGTATGAAAATGAAACATGTCCGTTCGGACAGACAATGGATGAATGGGCATCTCTGCAGCGCTGCGATAATGTCAGACTGATAATAGGAGTATGTACATATAAAATAGGTGCAGAGGATAAATGGGCAGGTTCAGGAAAAAATGAGTGGATCGACAAGCCTGACATGACTATAAGTCAGATAACTGACTGTGTCAGCCGCAATAATGTGGATGGAGTGGCGATATACAGTTATTCATCAACTTTTGTAACAGGAGAAAGCGCAGCAGTAATGGCTGACGGAGGAGTCCAGAGCATAAGGGAGATACTCTCAGATTATAATAAATAATTTTTCTAAAAACTGTAGCTTTTTAATGCTGAGTATAGTATTATTTTTATAATGACCTGAGTTGTATTCAATATGTAAAGGAGTTGGCCATAATGAAAATAAAAAAAATCGCAGCATATATAATGTCAGTAGCAATGCTTTCAGCAAGTACAGGCTACTTTAATATTCCTTATAACGGCATGGTTAATGCATCGGAGATCATAAGTACTGATGTGCCGGTACAGGCTGTGCTGACATACGTAACAAAAGATGATGGTGGTATTTCTGTTACAGGATGCAGTAATCTTTCCGAAGCACAGGATATTATTATTCCTGAAAAGATCGACGGCAGCCCGGTAACGTCTGTAGCTGAAAAGGCATTTTACGGATGTGTAAATGTCTGTAAGATTGAACTGGGTAAAAATATAAAAACAATAGGCTCTGAAGCTTTTTACGGCAGTGAAAAAATTATGTCAGTTACTGTTCCGGAAAGTGTTGAAAGCATAGGCGAGTATGCTTTCGGATATACAACAAAATGTATGATCCCTCCGGGACTGATGACAATGTTTGACCAGCCTGTGATCAATAACGGATTTACTGTATACGGAAGTACGTCTGCAGCTGAAAACTATGTCACCGCCTGTATGGAGGACAACAAATTCTATGAAACGATCCAGATGAATTTTGTTCCTGTTGACAGCGAAGAAGATATGACAGGGAAAGTACAGAAAGTTACAGACAGTATAACCTGTGTACTCGATGAAAATAACACTCTTACACTTTCCGGAACAGGCAGCCTTGAAGCTGCGAATAAACCATGGCTTGCATATACCGGTAAGGTTGAAAAAATTATTATCTCAGACGCAATTACTGATGTTCCCGAAGGAATGTTCACATATTGTAAAAATACTCAGGATATCGAGCTTCCTGATTCAATCGCAGTTATAGGCGATAATGCTTTCAGGGATTTTACAAAGCTTAAAACTGTTAAAATGCCGGAGTCCATGTCATCAATAGGTACTGCAGCTTTTAACGGATGCCTGGCTCTTGAGACAATATCCTTATCACAGTCAATAACCGGGATACCTGCTGAGCTTTTCAGCGGATGTAAGGCACTTAAAAAAGTGATCATTCCAGATACAGTTTCATCTATTGGTGAAGCAGCATTCAGCGGATGCGAATCACTCACAGATATAAATATGCCTGCCGGAATAACAGACTTAAGGAACAGGACATTTATGAACTGCAGTTCACTTTCTCAGATACAGTTTCCTGAAAGTGTTTTCAGTATAGGTGAGGAATGCTTTAAAAACTGTACTTCTCTTAAAAATGCAGATTTTCCTGAGAAGATCAGAACTATAAGAAAAGAAGCGTTTATGGGATGCAGTGAACTTGAGAGTATTTCTCTTCCTGATACCTTCTCTGTTTTCGACAGAGGTGTATTTGCAGGCTGCAGCAAGCTTGTACTTGATAGCTATCCTGAGTCAGTAAAGATAATTTTCTCCGGCTGCTTTGATGATGATGCTTCTGTGCCGCTTGCCGGTGATGAGGTTCTTAAACTCGATGATGAAGGAAATCTTCTGGATAATGAACCGCAGGCACAGCTGAGCTTTGATGTACAGGATGATATTCTCACGATCGGCGGAACAGGAGTTATCGCTCCCGGCAATATAAGCATTCCGGAAGATATTAATTTATCTTCAGTTGAAAAAATTATTATAGCTGACGGTATAACCGGAATAAGCAAGGATAATTTTAAGGACGCAGATCTCAGAAATGTTAAAACAATAGAAATAGCAGACAGCGTGAGATATATAGGCCCGTCTGCTTTCGAAAACTCCTCTTCTGAATTTCCTCTGGCTTCTCTTAACCTTGGAAAAGGTGTTGTATATACAGGAACAAAAGCTTTTTCTATCAGGAGAGACAACGGCGAACAATTCGACTGTGAATATCCTGCAAGCCTTCTGTATATCGATGACTATAGTTTTATATATACAAACACGGGAATTATTCTTGGTGCTTTAAGCGCTGAAAATATAAGTGTACCTTCAAGTGTATGCGTAATAGGTAAATATGCAATTGCTTATCAGAATAACACCAGACGTTCTACTGAAAGTGACAGATTCAGATGTGTGGCTCATGTAATATCATCCACACCGAACTCTGAGGCTGAGTTATACTGCAAATATAACAATATAAAGTTTAATCCTGTAAATTCGGAAGGTACAGTTTCAGATACTGAAGGCAAGCCGCATTTCGGGGATATTGATAACAATACTGTAGTAGAGATGACAGATCTTACTATGCTCAGTCAGTATCTTATGCAAGACATAGAGCTTACTGAAGAACAGCTCGCATGTGCAGATGTAATAAATGACAATGATATTAATCTTGCAGATCTCTGCCACCTCAAGCAGTATATTATTATGGAAAAGGTAACGCTTGGGTTTAAACCACAATAATTTCTAAACCATTATATACTCTCTCCGGCAGCCCCCGCAGATTTGTGCGGGGGCTGCTGTGTGTTTATACAGGCCATGCTCAAAAACATTCTGAACATTGTGCCTGCTTTTTTTTAATAGCTGAAGTTACTATCCAAGCATTGAATTAAGAAGTAATATGAGGTATAATAAAGAAAATATGTATAAATATACATAACAGGCAAAGCTTTTACTGTAAATCAAAGGATAAAATTCTGTACTTTCAGGGCAGAATTTAACCGACTGCGTGTTAAGAAAAAGATCTGCCGGAAAGATTTTATTAAGGAGAGATGCTGGGTGAAACTAAAATTTAAATATATTTCAGCTGCACTGGCTGTTATACTCACTGCCGGTTCGGTACCATGCAGCAGTAAGCCATGGACTGCGCAAGCAGCTGATTTCAGAGTATGTATCAATGAGATCTGTACACAAAACAAATCCTGCCTTGCTGACTCGTACGGCGAGTACTCTGACTGGATCGAGCTTTACAATTTCGGCATTTCATCCGTTGATATGTCAGGGTTCGGACTGTCTGATAATGAGGACGACCCGTTGAAGTGGGTGTTTCCTGACGGCACGACAATTTCAGCAGGAGAACACAAAATAATTTTTGCGTCGCTTAACAGTTCGACAGCATCAGAACTTCATACCGGATTCGGACTGAGCAAAAAAGGTGAAACAATTGTTTTCAGCGATCCTGAGGGTACGATAATTCAGAAGATCAAAGTTCCTGCTCTTGGTGAGGATGCTTCATATGGAAGGTCACAGGATGCGGGAAAAGTATTTGAAGTGATGGGTGCAACACCTGGCAGTGCAAATGAAGAAATAATTTCTGCTCCGGATTTTTCAGCCGACAGCGGATTTTACGATGATGATTTTTTACTTACTCTGACTGCAGGCGCGCACGATACTATTTACTATACCACAGACTCAAGTGACCCGACTACTTCACCGACAGCTCAGGTTTACAAGCAGGCAATCACCGTCTGCGACATGACAAGCCATCCGAATGTTTACAGTGCGTACGATGAAGACATTGACTCTCCTCAGTCTGTGAGTACTGCAGAATATTATAAGAAACCCGGGTATTGTGTAGATAAAGCCAGTGTTGTACGTGCTGCAGCCAGAAGCAGCGACGGCAAATTCAGTACTGTATCTGATCGTACTTTCTTTGTTTCGTCGGGCAGTCTTTCAAAGTATAAAAATCTTATGGTCGTGTCTCTGGTAACCGATCCTGATAATATTTTTGGACCGGATAATGGTATATACGTAACCGGAAACAGACTCATTGACTGGAGAAATAAATATTTATATAACCCGCATGAAAATTCAGGGGAAGGGCGTGAACTTGCAAATTTCTCTGCAAAAGGACGTGAATGGGAACGAGAGACTAACGTTACAATATTTGAAAACGGGACGTCTGTTGCCAGACAGAATATGGGTATCAGGATCAAGGGTAATTCTACGAGGAACTGGCCTCAGAAAAGCTTTAGTCTTTTCGCCAGAAGTGAGTACGGTGCAACAAAAATTAAATTTCCTCTGATTGATAAAAATTACTCGTTCGACTCAGAACTCATAGACAGGTATGATAGTATTTGTCTGCGCGCTGTAAGTGATAAGGACCGTGTACGTGACGGCTTTGCTCAGAAACTCTTATCAGACAGAGAAGATATTGCTACACTGGATATGAATAAGTGTGTTGTATTTTTAGATGGCGAGTACTGGGGACTTTATGAAATGACAGAGAAACTTTCGGATGATTTTATTGAGTCAAACTACGGCGTAAAAAAAGATAATGTTGCAATAATAAAAAATCAGGACTCAGAAGAAGGGGATCCTGACGAATATTACAGTTTTAATAATTTTGCAAAAATCTATAGTACTAAAGACATGACTGATCCGGAAAATTATAAAGCAGTATGTGAATATATAGATCCTGACAGCTTGATAGAGCATTATGCAGCAGGTCTGTATCTGAATACTTTAGACTGGCCGAATTTCAATTATGGTATATGGCGCAATACTGGTGAATGTATAGAAGGTAATCCATACAGTGACGGCAGATGGAGGTTCGTTTCCTTTGACTTTGACTTAACAATGGGATCACAGACTTGGTTTTACTCAGATTACACTGACAATAATTTCGGCTGTCTGGATACATATGGCGGCAATGCGCCTACGAACATTTTCGTAAGTCTTCTGAAAAATGAGGAATTCAGAAACAAATTTGTATCTGTATACTGCGATTATGCAAATGAAGTAATGTCACCGTCAAAAGCAGACGCTGTGGCATCAGATTATGTGGCAGACTATAAGGACCTGATTGCAGATACAACGCTGCGCTGGGAAGGCTGGGACAATGAAACGACAAAAGATGAACTGGAATATCAGGGTGAGAACTTCTGCCATATGATCGATGATATCAGGGATTATTTTAATAACAGAGCGGAATATACACTTGAGCATATGAAAGCTTATCTTTGCCTGAAAGGAGAACTGCAGACTATAACGCTTAATACAAAAGGAAATGGCACTATAAAAATAAATTCAGTTGTTCCGGATATCTCAGAAGGCGGCTGGAAAGGATTGTATTATTCCGACTGTCCTGTAACGCTTACAGTAATTCCTGATGACGGTGCAGAATTTTCAGGCTGGGAGGGTGATATAACAGGGACTGATAAAACAGTAACCCTGACACTGAGTGATGCCATGAATGTACAGGCAGACTTTACTCAGAAGAGCGAAGTCAGTGGTGATGTAAACGCTGATTCAGAGTTTGATGCAGCTGACATCGTTATGCTGCAAAGCTTTCTTATCAGTGCAGGCGATATTACAGACTGGCAGGCAGGAGATTTTAATGATAACGGAAGACCTGCGCAGCTGATTTCTGTCTTTTGAAAAATAAACTGATAGAAAATTATTAAGTCATATTACTGAGATTTTTTTTATGCATCAAACTCAATATAAATATAAAAATTTATACACTTTTCAGGGCATTCCCGTGTGATCTGTGCCGGGGATGCCCTGATATTATTATTATATGACATTCCAAAAAGTATTGCAGTCCGGTGTATTTTTGGGTATAATAGAGGAGGTACATTCCGGATAACGTTTACACCAAAATATTGCTATTTGATGATTTATTTTAGTACTGTTGACGGAAAATAAGCATTTCGCCTGTTCATACTGCCGCAGTAAATAACCAGCCAGTCAAATATTTAGAAAGTGAGTAATTATCATGAGATTAAAACCAAAATTTATATCAGCTTTTCTTGCAGTAATACTTACAGCCGCATCAGTGCCTTACAGCAATCAGCCGCACTCCGTAAAAGCCGCAGATTTTACTGTATATATCAATGAGATATGTACACAGAACAAATCCTGTCTTACTGACGGATACGGTGAATACTCTGACTGGATCGAGTTTTACAATCCAGGTAATACTGACGCTGATCTGTCAGGATATGCAGTTTCTGATAACACGGACGAGCCTATGAAGTGGATATTTCCGTCCGGCACTATAATAGCTGCCGGGGAACATAAAATAATCTTTGCTTCAAAGCAGTCATCCACAGCAAGTGAGCTCCATACAGGCTTTGCGCTGAGCAAGAACGGTGAAACACTGGTGCTCAGCAGTCCTCAGGGACAAATTATCCAGCAGATAACAGTGCCTGCTCTCGTAGAAGATTCAACGTATGGCAGAACTCCGGACGGCAGCGAAACCTTTGAGATAATGTCCGCTACACCGGGATATCCGAACAATACCGTAACGTCTCAACCCAGATTTTCAGCAGATTCAGGATTTTACGGTGCTGATTTTTCTCTTACTCTGTCGGCAGCCTCAGGCGATACAATCTACTATACTACTGACGGCAGTGACCCGACCGGGTCATCAACAGCTCAGATCTATACTCAGGCAATTACTGTAAGTGACCGCACAAACCAGCCAAATGTTTACAGTAAATATGCCGAGAACATGAACTCAGCACAGTCAGTTTGTCTTGGCATTGGATACAAGCAGCCGCCTTATAACGTTGACAAAGCGTTTGTCGTACGTGCTGCAGCAAAGAACAGCAATGGTACATTCAGCGCTGTATCTGACGCAACGTATTTTGTAACTACACAAAATCTTTCACAGTATAAAGATCTTACAGTTGTTTCACTTGTAACTGATCCGGACAATCTGTTCGATCCTGCTGCAGGAATTTACGTTACAGGCAATCAGTATATTGACTGGAAGAACAGTTCTTCATATAATCCTAATAAAAGTGTATGGGATACGGATAACGTAACAAACTATTTCTCAAAAGGACGCGACTGGGAACGTGAGGCTAATATCACTGTCTTTAAAAACGGAGAACTTGCTGCAGGACAGAATATGGGGATAAGGATCAAGGGTGCTTCTACAAGAAATGCTGCACAGAAAAGTTTTAATCTTTATGCCAGAAGTGAATATGGCGCATCAAAACTGAATTATCCTCTTATAGATAATAACTACTCGCTTGACGGAAATCTCATTGAAAAATATGATACTGTTTGTCTTCGCAGTGTAAGTGATGAGGTACGTCTGCGTGATGGATTTGCTCAGAAATTATTATCAGACAGAGAACATATCACAACACAGGATATGCAGCAGTGTGTTGTATTTCTTAACGGTGAATACTGGGGCCTGTATGAAATGACAGAAAAGCTTTCAGATTATTTTATTGAGTCAAACTACGGCATTGAAAAAGAAAATGTTGCAATGATAAAAAATGGTGAGCTTGAGGAAGGCGATCAGAGCGAATATGACAGCTTTTATGATTTTGTATATACATACAGCAAAAAAGATCTGTCTGACCCTGTAAATTATAAGGCGGTATGTGATTTTATTGATACTGACAGTTTAATAGAGCATTTTGCTGCAGGCCTGTATCTGGGTACATTTGACTGGCCGAATTATAATTATGGCGTATGGCGTAATACAGGTGACGAAATTCAGGGCAACCCATACAGCGACGGCAGGTGGAAGTTTATCTCCTTTGACTACGATTATACAATGGGT
The DNA here is from genome assembly GCA_030539275.1 of Oscillospiraceae bacterium. Classification (GTDB taxonomy): domain Bacteria; phylum Bacillota; class Clostridia; order Oscillospirales; family Ruminococcaceae; genus HUN007. The sequence goes on from JAUNSK010000009.1 coordinate 109,096, forward strand.
GCTACTTATAAAGACTTCGGCGGAGTTGAGGGATATGCATATGACAGTTTCAGACATATGGATAATGCAAACACTGAAGCTCCTACAAATCTTTTTGTAAGTCTTCTGAAAAATGAAAATTTCAGAAATAAGTTCGCAAATGTATACTGTGATTATGCAAATGAAGTGCTGACTTCTGAAAAGGCAAATGCTATGGCTCAGACTTATAACTCAAACTACACAGAACGTCTTGCCAGCACAGTTGTCCGCTGGTGGGGATATTTCGGCGGATCAAAGGAGAGCAATCTGTCATATAACAGAAATCTCTATCAGAACACCACGCTTAACAATATAAGAAAATTTTTCAGTAACCGTGCAGATTACACACTAGAGGATATGAAAAATTATCTTGGCCTGCAAGGTTCACTACAGACGATAACGCTGAAAACAAGCGGAAACGGAAAAATTCAGATAAATTCTGCCTGTGTTGACACATCAAACGGCAGCTGGAGCGGAAAGTATTACTCCGATTGTCCTGTGACACTGACTGTAATACCTGATGACGGTGCAGAGTTTTCCGGATGGGAAGGTGACATTACCGGCAGCGATAAAACAGTTACAATGAGCTTGTCACAGGCAATGACTGTACAGGCAGATTTTGTTGAAAAAACTGAGGTTGCATGTGATGTCAATGCTGACGGAGTGTTTAACGTCGCTGATGCAGTGATGCTTCAGAACTGGCTTATAAATGCCGGTGACATAACAGACTGGCAGGCAGGCGATCTTAATGAGAACGGAAGGCTTGATGCAGCTGATTTCTGTCTTTTGAAGAAAGAACTGATCGGAAATTATTAATTATTAGTCAGCCCCCGCAGGATTTTGCGGGGGCTGACTTTTGTTTAAAAAAATTTTTTGTGTAAATGATATAAAGACATATGTAAAAACTCAAAGGAATAAAGTGTTATTTGTAAAGTTTCAACAATCTATTGCAAGTTTAATTAAATTATGTTAGAATTATAAAAGTGACGTGTAAATTTGCAGGTTGCTGCTGCCTGTTTAAAAAGGCGGGTTTTTTATATAAGAGGAGAGATTTAAAAAATGTTTAAAATTGTTCATAAGAGATTTTTAAATGAATCAGTATGTCTGATGGATATACAGGCACCTTTCATAGCAAAAAAAGCTCAGCCAGGACAGTTCATTATCTTCAGAATCGATGAAATGGGTGAAAGAATCCCGCTAACTATTGCTGACTATGACAGAGAAATGGGTACTGTTACTATTATATATCAGATAGTAGGAAAATCAACAAAGCATTTGTCTGAACTTAATGAAGGAGACACCATACTTGATTTTGTAGGTCCTCTTGGCGTTCCGACACATGTTGATGAAGAAGCAAAGAGCGTATGCGTAATCGGCGGCGGAGTTGGCTGTGCTATAGCTTATCCGCAGGCAAAGTCACTTTTTAACAAAGGACTTGATGTAACTGTTATTGCAGGATTCAGAAACAAAGATATTGTTATCCTTGAAGATGAATTTAAAGCAGTCAGCAGCAAATTTATTATAACAACAGATGACGGAAGTTACGGCGTAAAGGGTTTTGTAACAACAGCGCTTCAGGAACTTATCGAATCAGGAAAGAAATTTGACGAAGTAATTGCTATAGGACCTGTTCCTATGATGAAGTTTGTATGTGATGTTACCAAGAAATATGATATAAAGACAACTGTTTCCTTAAATCCTATCATGATTGACGGTACAGGCATGTGCGGCGGATGCAGAGTTACAGTTGACGGTCAGATAAAGTATGCATGTGTTGATGGCCCGGACTTTGACGGACACAAGGTCAACTTTGAAGAACTGACTAAGAGAAATTCGACATACCGTGAGCAGGAACATGACTGCAGAATGTTAAATCAGGCAAAGAATATTTAGGAGGTAAACAGATATGGCAAATATGTCATTAAAAAAGGTTCCGATGCCGGAGCAGAAGCCGGAAGTAAGAGCCAGAAACTTTGAAGAAGTTACTCTCGGTTATTCAAAGGCAATGGCAGAAGAGGAAGCTGGACGCTGCCTTAACTGCAAAAACAAGCCATGTGTAAACGGATGCCCTGTAGGTGTCAGAATACCGGAGTTTATTGAAAAGATAAAGGAAGGCAATCTCGACGAGGCATACGATGTTATAAAGTCAACTAACGGTCTTCCTGCTGTATGCGGAAGAGTTTGTCCTCAGGAACATCAGTGTGAGGGAAAATGTGTCAGGGGGATAAAGGGCGAACCTGTAGGAATCGGCAGACTTGAAAGATTCGTTGCTGATTATGCGATGGAAAAGGGAAAATCAAACAGCGATAAACCTGCTCATAACGGACATAAGGTTGCCGTTGTAGGTGCTGGCCCTGCCGGACTTACATGTGCCGGTGATCTTGCACGTAAGGGTTACAGTGTAACAGTATTTGAAGCTTTCCATGTTGCAGGCGGCGTACTTATGTATGGTATCCCTGAATTCAGACTTCCAAAATCAATAGTTCAGAAGGAAATTACTTCACTCAAGGAACTTGGTGTTGAGATCATGACAGATATGGTTATCGGCAAGGTTCTCTCTCTTGATGAAATAATGGACATGGGCTATGAAGCTATATTTGTAGGTTCAGGTGCTGGTCTTCCGAACTTTATGGGCATTGAAGGTGAGTCCCTCATCGGTGTATGCTCAGCTAACGAATATCTTACAAGAATAAACCTTATGAAGGGTTATCTTGATGAGTATGATACTCCTGTTCTTAAGTCAAAGAGTGTTGCTGTAGTAGGCGGCGGAAACGTTGCAATGGATGCTGCAAGAAGTGCAATGCGAATGGGCGCTGAACATGTGTATATCGTATACAGAAGAAGTGAAGACGAGCTTCCTGCAAGAAAAGAAGAAGTTCATCACGCAAAAGATGAGGGCATAGAGTTTATGCTTCTTACAAATCCTGTTAAGATCAATTCTGACGAAAACGGCCGTGCAAAGAGCATGGAATGCGTAAAGATGGAACTTGGCGAACCTGATGCAAGCGGCAGAAGAAGACCTGTTGAGATCAAGGGTTCTAACTTCGACCTTGAAGTAGATACTGTTATTATGTCAATCGGTACTTCACCAAATCCGCTTATCAGAAAAACAACAACCGGAATTGAAGCTAACAAGAGAGGCTGTCTGGTAGTTGACGAGGATATGATGACTACAAGAGAAGGAATATATGCAGGCGGTGACGCTGTTACTGGTGCTGCAACTGTTATCCTTGCAATGGGTGCCGGCAAAAAAGCTGCTGCTTCCATCGATACTTATATTACCTCAAAATAAATTTGTATATTGTTTCCATAAAGGGGCAATATTAATACAGACACAATTGTGCAAAATATAAAAGAGCTTTTTCTGGCACTATATAACATATAACGGAGGATATTTTATGAACTTTATACCGGTTTTAGAGACTGCCCAGGCAACAAATCAGGCCAGCACGGGATCATCCCTGCTGACAATGCTTCTTACATTTTTACCTATTCTGCTTATTTTCTATTTCTTCATTATCAGACCTCAGAAGAAGAAGGATAAAGAAGACAAGAATATGAGAGAAAGCCTCAGTATCGGCGATGAAATAGTAACTATCGGCGGAATAGTAGGAATAGTAACACGTCAGACTGAAGATACAGTTGTAATAGAAACCGGCGGTGACAGAAGCAAGTTACGTATTCAGAAGTGGGCAATCAAGGAAAATATAACTGCTCTTGAGAATAAACAGGCAGCAGCAAACCCACCTGCAGCAGTTCCTGCTGCAGACATACCAGAAAAAAAAGAAAAGAAAAGCAAAAAGTCCAAAAACGGTTCAGAAGAGGAATAATTACTCGTTTGTCCTAATAAGAATTAATATATGATCCTGTATACGGATGTTAATCTTATTGGGATGGTGATGTTATGCACAGGCGTGATACAAAAGAAAGAAAAAGCTCTCCATCTTTTATCGCAGGTACTTCGGTTTTAATCGGGATACTTGCGATAATTTTATTATTGATTCTGCTCTCGGCAGTTACGTTGTTTGTAGATGTTCCCGATCAGCTGATCAATATACTTTCGCCTGTGATTCTTATGGCAGGTGCCTATATTGCTGGAAAAGAAGGCGGGTTCCGATCCAGAAGAAAAGGTATGTCTACAGGTGCCGTATGCGGATTTATTACTGTATCTGTACTGGCTGCAGTAAGCTGGTATATTTCAGGAAAAGTATATATAATAACCTCCATAATCAGGATTTTACTGTGTATACTGTCCGGAATTATCGGTGGAATTGTAGGAGTTAATAAGCCAATTGTCAAGCCGCCACCATAGTTTTTTGTAGATTTGCTAGAAAAAGCGCGGTATCATAATTAATAAACTGATGAAATGACGTTATATCATTTTATTGTACTATTAATAACGTAAAAGTATTGAAATAATAATTTTATTATGCTATAATGTTTATTAAGTTCTTAAAAAATACAATTTTTTTGGAGGGTGAATGTTATGAAGCATATCAAAACAATCAACAAGGCAAATTTAAAGGAAACTGCAAAAAAAGGCGGTTGCGGCAAGTGTCAGGCATCATGTCAGTCAGCTTGCAAAACATCTTGTACTGTTGCAAATCAGAAGTGTGAAAAGTAATTTCTGATATTGTTTTTCAGAGAAGGGACAATATAATTTGTCCCTTCTTGTTGTGTCTTATGAAAACAAGAAGTAAACGTCTTTGGGGGTAAATAAATGATACATAAATATAAACTGGCAGGATATAATATTGTTCTGGACGTAAACAGCGGCGGTGTTCATGTAGTTGATGATATAACATACGATATACTTGATAATGTAGAACCTCCTTTTGAAAAAGAATGTCCTGAAAATGTCGTCAAAAAACTTCTCAAGTTCTATAATGAGGATGATATCAAGAGTTGTTACAGCGAAGTTATACAGGCATACAACGATAAGATATTATTCAGTGAGGATGACTATGCCCAGTATGCAAAGTTTGCAGTAGCATCTCCTGTTAAAGCTATGTGTCTGCATATCGCACATGACTGTAACTTAAGATGTAAGTACTGTTTCGCTTCAACCGGGGATTTTGGTGAAGGCAGAAAGCTTATGACATTTGAAACAGGAAAAAAAGCTATAGATTTTCTGCTTGAAAAATCAGGTGACAGGGAAAATCTCGAACTTGATTTCTTCGGCGGTGAACCGCTTATGAACTTTGATGTTGTTAAACAGATCGTTATCTATGCAAGATCAAAGGAGAAGGAATACAAAAAGAGATTCAGATTTACGATTACTACAAACGGTGTGCTTCTTGATGATGATAAGATAGATTTTATAAATAAGGAAATGTCAAATGTTGTCCTTTCAACTGACGGACGAAAAGAAGTAAATGACAATGTCAGAAAAAGAGTTGATGGTACAGGCTGCTATGACACAATAATGCCTAAGTTTAAAAAACTCGTAGACAACAGAGGCGACAAGGATTATTATGTAAGAGGTACTTTTACAAAATACAATCTTGATTTTTCAAACGATGTATTCAGTCTTTATGAAGCTGGTTTTGATCAGATATCTGTTGAGCCTGTTGTTTGTGATGCAAAGGAAGATTATGCAATAACAGAGGGTGATCTTCCGGAAGTATTCAAAGAATACGAAACACTTGCAGCAAAAATACTTGAAGCAGAAAAACAGGGCAAGAAGTTTAACTTCTTCCACTTCATGCTTGATCTTAACCAGGGCCCGTGTGCTATAAAGAGATTAAGAGGCTGCGGCTGCGGAAACGAGTATGTTGCAGTTACTCCTGACGGCGATATATATCCTTGTCATCAGTTTGTCGGACATCCTGAATATAAGATGGGTAATCTTGATGAAGGTACTTTCAATCTCGAAATGAAAAATGAATTTGCCGGTGCAAATGTTTATACAAAACCTGAGTGCCAGAAGTGCTGGGCAAAATTCTACTGCAGCGGCGGCTGTAATGCCAACAATTATCAATATGCAGGAGACATTCATAATGCTCATAAACTCTCATGTCAGCTTCAGAAAAAACGTCTTGAGTGTGCAATTATGATTAAAGCTGCAAAATTTGAAAACGAATAATACTCTGCAGACAGCGAAAGCTGTCTGTTTTTTTCTAATAAAATTTTTACATAAAAGGTAAAGATTTTACATATAATTATTTTGTTATATCAAAAGTGATGAATTTATTATTGATTAACGATTACATTTATGATATAATTGTACAGATGGTTAATAATTAGAATCATTTCTCAAAGCAAAGTAAGGGAATGACATAATAATGAACAAGAAAAAAATATACCGTAATGTTACGGCTGTAATAAATTTTATCATATATATTTGTTCACTCATTGTGACTTCAACGATCAGCGGAACCGATGTCAGCATTGACATTCTTGGTGTAAATATAGTAGCTTCATCTTTATGCGGAATAATAACAGCTTTTAACTGTGTTCAGATACTCTGGTATATAATTGTTTTCAAAAAAAACGGATATTATATGGCAACTTTAATGTGTCTGATGCACTGTACAGGGATGATAGTACCATTTTTTATTGACCGGCGTGTTGATTCACTTCCGGGAATTGCTGTTGTTCTGGCTAATTTTGCCACGGCAACGTTTGTATACGAATATATATGCAAGTTTGAAACTACAAAAGAATTCCTTAAAAATCAGGCAAATACAGACAGCCTTACAGACCTTCCGAACAGGAGAGCACTCAGCACTCATATAGAAGAACTGATCCGGCAGAATAAAAAGTTTGCAGTATCGTTTGTTGATATTGATGACTTTAAAATGATCAATGACACTGTAGGACACAATGCAGGTGATGAAGTTCTCAGAATGGTATCACACGAATGGATGATGCGTCTAAATCCAAGCGATTTCCTTGCAAGACTTGGCGGTGACGAGTTTGCACTTGTTATAATAGAGGACAAATCAAAGGAAGAGCTCAGGGAACGAATAAATGAAATGGCAGCCGTTCTCAATAGCGATCTTGGGCTTGCATATGAGATGTTCAGATTTACTGCAAGCTTTGGTGTTTCATTTTATCCTGAAAACGGAGACAGTTATACATCATTGCTCAGCTGCTCTGATGCAGCAATGTATAATGCAAAGCTGAGAGGGAAAGCAACTGTATCTTATTATGACAAGAGTATTCTGAGTCAGATGCAGGTTAATGTTTCAACTGAAAAGATGATCAAGGACGCAATTGTATGTGAAAATTTTTTTATGGAATTTCAGCCGCAGTACCAGCTTGAAGATAAAAAGCTTATTGGATTTGAAGCTCTTGTAAGAATAAAAAACAAAGACGATATCATTAATCCGGATGAATTTATTCCGTTTGCGGAAAAAGGCGGACTGATCATTGATATCGGCAGATGGATAATAAAATACATAACAACAACGTTCAGATCTCATGTTGAGAATACCGGTATTGTTATATCAATCAACATTTCAGCGAAGCATCTTCTGGATGCATCGTTTACCGAGGAGCTTATAAAAACTGTTTCTGAAACAGGTTTTCCTGTAAAAAATCTTGAAATTGAGATCACAGAATCCGCATTCATTGCATCAATAGATCATGCAGCAGCAGTTGTAAAGAAGTTAAGGGATCTTGGCATAAAGATAGCTGTTGATGATTTCGGAACAGGCTATGCTTCTCTTAGTTATCTTTCAAGACTTATGGCTGATTATCTTAAGATAGATAAAACTTTTATTGATAGTATAGCAAGCAATGAAAATTCTGCGGACTTTGTATCTATGATCATTTCTATGGGTCATATAATGAAAATGGATATCATTGCAGAAGGCGTTGAGAATGAAAGTCAGCTGGAGATCCTGCGGAAAATAAACTGTGACTGCATTCAGGGCTTTTTGTGGGGCCGTCCGGTATCAGAAAAAACTGCATTTGAAATGATAGATGTCTGCAGAAATGATCTTGCAGCAGCTGTCAATGAATAAAAAGATTATGTATATTTTAGGTACGTCCAAGAAATCTGTAATACATAGAAATATCGGCATAGTTGGTATATATTTACCTGCTGTGCCGATTTTTATTGTTACTGAACGCAATGTATGACTGCTGCTATCGATGTGCCCGGCTGTCAGATCAAATTGTCAGAGAAACTCAGACTACATATAATGGAATGAGGTGATAATAATGTTTAATTACAGAGTGCAGCCGGGAGATACCCTTTATAGAATTGCTGATTACTTTGATGTCAGCGTTCAGTTTATATTGGCGGCAAATCCTTTAATAAATCCGAACAATATATATCCCGGGCTGCTGATCCGTATACCCATCAGCAGAAATCTATATCAGAGTTTCCCATGGTACTATCTGTTCCCAAATCTTTTCATACGTTATCCACGCAGTTACTGGAATGACAGGAATCGATGGCCGAATATGCAGCCTGGCAGAGGCGGATGGCCGGGAAGAGACGGTTGG
>JAUNSK010000036.1 GCA_030539275.1 Oscillospiraceae bacterium
ACGTCGAAGATACTCGGTTGGTGACGACCCGGGAAAATAGATAAATGCCGGCACATATCAAAAAGATATCAATGCGAACCATTGATATCTTTTATATATTCCTCCGTAGCTCAGTCGGTAGTAGCACCTGACTGTTAATCAGGGTGTCACTGGTTCAAGTCCAGTCGGGGGAGCCAGATTATAAGGCGGATCGCTTATGCGGTCCGCCTTTATTTGTTTATATGATTATGATATAGATAATAGTCAGCCATGGAAAATTTCCACGACGGACTATTTTTTTCTGGTTTTAGCCTGTAGTGCGATGTATAGGATCAGACGCAACCGGTCTGTTTTCCATTATCAATACTGTTGTCAGGAACTCGCCAATACTGAGAGTTATCTCTTTTACGGTCTAAAAAGCCGAAGTCTACAAGCTCACGCCTGAGCAGATAATAGTCGCTGAACGTATGCCAGTTGTCGCATATCTCATTGACCTGTTTTTCAGAATAAATGCAGTCAGGTTCGAACTTTTCGGCAAGATATCTGAGCACCGCGATCTTAGCTTTTAGTTTACGCGGATACGCAGTTAATTTTCCTGTGGTGTCAAGAAACTGACTGATTTGAGTTTTGTCATCCATAATTAAATCCTTTCACTTCAGATCGCCTTGTTCGAACTTTTCGATCCAGATCTCACTAAGAGCCTTAACATCGTCTGAAAATTCCTTTGGTGTCTGCAGTTCCTCCTTTTTAAGTTCTTCCAGACATTCAAATGAAAAAGAGTCCATTCCGTACTCTGTCCACTCACGTTTCATTGACGGATCAGGACAGGACCTGATAGCAACAGCAAAGTTGTAACGGTTTTTAGAACTTTCCATGTCTATGGTCGGCTTAATCCATATGCGGTTGTTGCCGCTGCAGCGTATGCAGTATACTCCGCCAATAACAGGTTTTTCTTTATACGAATTTTTCAATGCTCTTTTTTTTGCATCATCCATTATTTGTACCTCTTTTCCAGTTCACTTAAAACTTCATCAATATATGACTTTACGGCTTGTTCTTCAAACGGGATCCTCAGTGCCTGAATGTTATAAACACAGAATGCGTAGCCCTTTGAAGTAAGGGATTCTTTTGCATCCGATGAAAGCCAGTTGATAATAAGACAGTTAAATGTGCCGGCATACGTAAGGGCCGCTACCATTTCATCAGGAATATAAACTCCGTCGTGCTGTCTGAAACGGGTGAACCACTCCGCCATAGTCCGCGCACATGCCGACATTCTGTCAGCTTCAAGTTTTGCAAAAGCCGGATCCGCTGCAGCTGCTTCCAGTAATATGATGCGTGTGATTTCACGCTTGCGCTCGTACATCCACAGTGCAGCAATCATTACACGCGTAAAGTTTTTAAGCATCGTAAAATGTTCGACGTTTAAAACACTGTTAGTTACATCATCAAATTCCTTCACAATACTCCAGTAAAGCTCTGTAAAAAGATCTTCCTTGCTTTTAAAATAAAAATAGAAGCTGCCTACAGAAATTGAGGCTTCATTTACAATGTCCTTAATAGTGGTGTTGTGATATCCTTTTTGAGAAAAAACCTTAGCTGCCGTGTCAAGTATCATTTGTTTTTTTTCATCTTTGCGCTTCTGCGTATCCTCTTTTGTTCTGTACATTATCAGACCTCCAAGTATAGAGTGAATATTCATTCTATGCTTAAATTATACCACATGTATCTAAGCATGTCAATATTTGCAAATACGCGGTGCGCTGTTAGTTTAAATTGAGTCATACATCCGTAAAGGGACAGGTGAAAAGTAAATAGATACTGAAGCGCCTGATCATTTTCATAGTTCTGGTCAGTGCACCATTATGTTTAGCTGTACCGATGATAAACAAAGCAGTGGGTGGATTTATTTCTGAGGGAGATCTGGCTGTGTCCTCCGAAGCAGATCTGATCGGTTCATTTTTACTTATGCTTATTGCAATTGGAGTTGCTGCGGCGGCAGCCTTTGTGTTTATGCTGTTTAAAGAAAAAAAATAAAAGTAGAACAAAAGTTTATAATTGGAGTGCTGTGATGTCAAAGAACAAATGATATCACAGCACTCCGTTTACATATAATAAAACCAATGCAAAAAGCAGGTCACTGATGTGTAGGTATAACTGACCAAAACTCTGATATCAATAAATTATGTTATCTTTATATAGATTATCAATAAAAAATTATTGTTTTTCAATAAAAAAGCATTGACAATTAATAACTAATATGATACTATATTTTATAGAATGATCTGTAAAAAATAAACTGACATTATACGGGGGGATACAGTATGGGATATATTTTTGGTTTAGTTCTGGGATTTGTGATTTTTATCATGCCGTTGATTCTTTTTGTTTTAAATATTATCTGTCTGTTCAAAAAAGAAGGGAAAATATTTAATAAACGCCGCAGATATGCAGGTCAGTCATTAGCTTTTGGATTTATACTTTTTGCACTGGCGATTTATTGTATGAGTTCATATAAATGGGATGAGTCAGTTGTATCAGGAGCTGCAAATATTACTACACATCAGCCTTTTTCGGAGGATTATATAATCTGGCTGGCTGTAATTGCAATCATAGCTGTAATCTCACTGATCATACTTGACAATGACAAAATACTGCCTCCTCTGGCGGCTTCTCTATATGTAAGCGGTGTTTATGCAGGAATTTTATTATTTTTCATTTGCAGTGTTCAGCTTTTTTCAGTATTCCTGCCTCATGATAATTCAGGTGTGTTTAGTATAGATCCATTCAGCATTATTTTCTATCTTTACCTATATATTCTGAACTACTTTGTATGTTCTGTCCGCATAATCGGTGATACGATCAGAAAGTATTGCGATCATTTTATGATCAGTGATACGGATTCACGCTGGAAATTCTCAAGGAAACTTGCGATGCTTCTCAGCAGGGCATCCGGATGGATAGTGTTTCCGGCATTATGCCTCATACCTCTGACAGGACTGCTTATCACGGTATGTATAATCGGAGGACAGGGAGCGGACGGAATAATCAAAGCATTTACAGAAACCTCTGACTGGACTTTTTCACGCATGGTCTCGCCGCCGCCGATCCAGTATGAGGGACATTACCTCTGTACAGTAGCAGTAAACGGTCATGAAAAGGTAGTTAAACCTACAAGAATGGGGGTTCGTCACTCAGTAAAGATAGTTGTGAACCGTCAGTTATGTACTGCTAATGCCTTTGAACAGCTCATCGAGGACAAAACACCGCGTTTTCATAAGCTTGTCCGGAATATTTATGATACATATGGTTATCCGATTTCTAAGTATATAACAACAAAACCGCGTGCTGATATTGTTTACTTTATCATGAAGCCTCTTGAGTGGATCTTTCTTATCACGCTGTATCTGTTTGATGAAAATCCTGAGAGCCGGATCGCGCTGCAGTATACAGGAAGACATATATGCGAATTTAAGGGCACAGAAAATACGTGAAGATATAATTATCTGTAAAAATATCTGACTTATATTAATAAAGATAAAGAATAAATACTCCTTTATAAAAAACGCAGTTACAGCAGAGGAATGTCTTATCTTATACATTACAAAAAATTGTTATTTGACATTTTCTCAATTCTCTGATATAATCTGAATGATATTAGAAAGTCTGCCTTCCAATATCATTTTTTTTGTATTTGAGTTAGCGTAAACTAACTTAAGCAATAAGTATTTTATTCAGAAAAATTGTGGAAGTGTAAATAATGGTTAGCGATGACTAACATAAAACAGGAGGTATGTCATTAAATGATGATAAACAAAAGGCTGATCAGTATGGTCAGTGACAGCAGGAAGTATATAGCATGCAATGTAGCTGCATCGTGGTGCTCACTTATTGCAAATTTTATCATGCTTGCAGGCATCTGCAGGTTTTTCAGTCAGCTCTACGAAGGAAATACTGACAGTTTACTTTTAACTGCGGTTGTTGTATCAGCTGCAGTTATTGTGCGGTATATCTGTACATTAACTGCATCAGAAATGAGTTTTCTCTCATCAGATAAGGTTAAAAAGATTCTGCGCGGGAAGATATACAGCAAACTGCTCAGTATAGGAGCTTCTTACAGGGATAAGATCTCGACATCTGAGGCAGTTCAGGTTGCAGTTGAGGGAGTAGATCAGCTCGAAACATATTTCGGATCATATCTGCCGCAGTTTTTCTATGCAATGCTTGCACCTGTAACACTTTTTGTTTTGCTCTGCTTTGTTAATGTTCCGGCAGCCATTGTACTGCTTGTGTGTGTTCCGCTGATACCTGTTTCAATAGCTGCTGTCCAGACCTGGGCGAAAAAGCTTTTGTCAAAGTACTGGGGACAGTACACAGCTCTCGGTGATACTTTTCTTGAAAATCTGCAGGGGCTTACTACTCTTAAAATATACAAAGCAGATAAATTTAAAAATGATGAGATGAATGCTCAGTCTGAAAAATTCCGTAAGATTACAATGAAGGTTCTGACAATGCAGCTAAACTCCATAACGATAATGGATCTGATAGCTTACGGCGGAGCGGCTCTTGGAATGATCGTTGCGATATCTCAGTCAGCAAAGTCAGCTTTGTCTCTTGAGGGATGTCTGCTTATTATCCTTGTCAGCGCTGATTTCTTCATTCCTATGCGTCAGCTTGGTTCATTTTTTCATATCGCAATGAATGGAATGGCTGCAAGTGAAAAGATATTCAGACTTCTTGATATTCCGGAAGAACCCCAGAAAAATATGCTGCAGTGTCCGGCAGACGGAGCTATTGTCTGCAGCAGACTTGGATATTCATATGACTCAGAAAGAATAATTATAAATAATGTAGATATAACATTCAGACAAGGCAGCTTAACAGCTATTGTCGGCGAAAGCGGATGCGGAAAGTCCACGATAGCTTCTGTTCTTATGGGTACAAACAAAGGCTACACAGGTTCAGTAACCATAGGAGGTATGGAGTTATCACAAATAGAGGAAAGCAGTCTTATGAAGAATATGACCTATATCAGCCATAAGAGTTATCTCTTCAAAGGCACGGTCAGGGAAAATCTTCTTATGGGCAGACCGTCAGCCGGTGATGATGAGATGTGGGAAGTACTAAGGCGCGTTAAACTTGCTGATTTTCTTGCAGGCGGGAACGGTCTTGATACGGAACTCAGCGAAAGAGCATCCAATCTTTCCGGAGGTCAGTGCCAGCGTCTTGCACTGGCACGTGCACTGCTTCACGACAGTCCGGTATATATTTTTGATGAGGCAACCTCCAACATTGATGTTGAAAGTGAGAACGACATTATGGATGAGATATACAGACTGGCAGAGTATAAAACCGTTATACTGATATCTCACAGACTTGCAAATGCTGAGGCATCAGACAATATTTATGTTCTGGAAGGTGGAAAAGTTGCAGAAAGCGGCACTCACCGGACGCTTCTCAGCATAAACGGAGTATATTCGAGACTCCTGTGCGCACAGAAGGAACTCGAAAATTTTGAAGTTCAGGAGGGATAGAAATGAAAAGAAGCGGATTAAAAGTAATGTCAAGACTTATAGGTCTGGTAAAGCCACTGACAGGGTATATGGTTCTTGCTGTACTGATGGGACTGGCCGGTCATCTCTGTGCTGCGTTCATCACTATCTTCGGAGTTTTTGGTGTCCTGAGCGTGTTCGGAGCTGCTACTCCTGTTTCTGTGAACACAGTGTTTGTATCAATTCTGGTGTTTGCGGCTGCGCGTGCCGGCCTTCGTTATGCCGAACAGGCATGCAATCATTTTATAGCATTCAAGCTGCTGGCGCTCATTCGCGACAAGGTGTTCCGGGCACTAAGAAGACTTTGTCCGGCAAAGCTTGACGACAGAGGAAAAGGAGATCTTATATCTGTCATAACCTCTGATATTGAGCTGTTGGAGGTCTTTTATGCACATACGATCTCACCTTTTGCTATTGCAGTTCTTTTTACCGTGATCATGTGCCTGTTTATAGGAAGCTATCACTTCAGTCTCGGGATCATAGCAATTGCTGCATATCTGAGCGTAGGCGTGATCATCCCTGCAGTCGCTTCAAAAAAGAGCGGGGATCAGGGAATGATCTTCAGAAAGAATTCTGGCGAGTTAAGCAGTTTTGTGCTTGACAGCCTGCGCGGACTTCCGGAAATCATTCAGTACACACGCGGCAGCAAGCGTCTTGAGGAAATGGGTAAAATGACTGATGTTCTGACTCAGACAGAAAAAAAGATGAAGCGTAATGCAGGCAAAAATGCTGCATGTACAAATTCTGTTATTCTTCTGTTTGATCTGCTGATGCTTATCTCAGCAACATTATTATACCGCAGCGGTCATGTAGACTTCGTCGGTGTACTGATCCCGACAGTAGCTTTGTTTTCATCGTTTGGTCCCTGTGTTGCTCTGGCTGCTCTGGGCAGTACGCTTCAGAATACATTTGCCGCAGGAAATCGTGTTCTCGATATTCTTGATGATACTCCGGTTGTTACTAAAACAACCGGTATGCCGAAAACAGAATTCAATGGTGCGCAAGCTCAGAATGTTTCATTTTCCTATGCAAGCGAACTTATCCTTGATAATATCTGCGTTGATGTAAGCCGGGGATCAGTAGTCGGGATTACAGGCAGAAGCGGATGTGGAAAATCAACTCTGCTTAAGCTTTTTATGAGATTCCGGGATGTAAACGACGGAAGTATAAAAATATCCGGTACAGATATTTCACAGGTGAATACATCTGATCTGCGTGAAATGGAGAGCTTTGTAACACAGGAAACACAGCTTTTCCATGACAGTATAAAGAATAATCTGAGAATTGCAAAGCTTGATGCGACAGAAGAGGATATCATAGAAGCCTGCAAAAAAGCATCAGTACATGATTTTATATTATCGCTTCCGAAAGGATATGACACGATGGTCGGAGAACTCGGAGATACACTTTCCGGAGGAGAAAGACAGCGTCTGGGGCTTGCAAGAGCATTTCTGCATGATGCTCCTCTGATGCTGCTGGATGAGCCGACAAGCAATCTTGACAGTCTTAATGAAGCTGTAATTCTCAGGTCACTATATAAAGAAAAGCAAGACAAAACTGTTATTCTTGTTTCACACAGGCCCTCAACAATGAAAATAGCAAAGAGAGTATATCAGATCTGCAACGGGAGGATGAGCTGATGGGAAGAAGCATTGAAAGCAAGCGTGAACGTGAAAAGGAAATGTTGTCTCAGATGATATCATTTTACTGCCGCAGGAAACATCGCTGCAAAGGTGGATTATGCGCAGAATGTGATGCACTTAAAAAATATGCATTCGGGAGAAGTGATAAATGTCCGTTTATGGAGACAAAGACATTCTGTTCAAACTGCAAAGTTCATTGCTACAAGGCAGAGATGCGAAACAGGATCCGTGATGTTATGAGGTTTTCCGGTCCGAGGATACTGATGTATCACCCATATGACGCTTTAAGACATGCGTTTGAAACCTACAGGGAAAAAAGGAGAATGAAAAATGAGAAATAAGTATCTTGAAAGATTTAAGGTTAAAGAAATTGTGTTTCTGGCGATCATATCAGCAGTAACACTGTGCACATGTGCAGTTATGCCGCTGGTAGTAAGCCTTCAGACTGTAGTGTTTGGCATAGCACAGGCAGTTACCGGTCTTCAGATCGCGGTATTTTATTCGATAGGGCTTATGAAGATCAGAAAGCCAGGCTCTTTGTTTATTATGTCATTTCTGTCAGGATTGTTTCAGCTGATGATGTCTCCTCCGATGTTCTTTAATAACCTTATTATCGGTGTGGCGCTGGAAGTTTTCGTTTATCTTGTATTTCACGGATATAAGTCAGACAAGGCAATATTCTTTTCTGTTCTTCTCTTCAATCCGCTTTCTCTGCCGTTCAACCTGATTTACAACTATCTTTTCGGACGACAGGCAATGGTGGCTGTTGCATCAAGAGCTCCATGGCTTACGGTTGTAATGACAGCAGTGGTTATATTGATCTCTGCAGCAGGTGCATTAACAGGGATCAGAATATCTAAGGAACTAAAAAAATCGGGGGTAATGAAAAAGTGAGTGAGAAGCTTCAGGTGAGAAGACCGGTTTATCCGCTGATAGGTCTGACAGCATCAGTAATAATTATCGTTACAGGTCTTATCAGATCCTCAGATGCGTCCAGCCTCTGGTTTCTGGGTGCAATGTGGCTGCTTTTCGTTTTTTTTGGTTACTGGAGAGCCTGTTTGGCTGTTATTCCTGCAGCACTGGTTATGAGTGCCGTTATGTCATCTGTTACATATGCAATATCGGGGGATATATCATCAGCACTGGCATCTGTCTGCCGTATTTCAACACTATGTACGGCTGTTATTCCAGGCCTTGCGCTTTCACCGATAATGCTTGTAAGAAGCTTCTCAGGAATTAAGCTGCCCCGGATGCTTACTCTTGGAATGATGATCACGCTGACATTTTTCCCGTTGCTTCGCTGCGAAGTAAAACAGGTTCATGAAGCTATGAAAACACGCGGAGCCGGAAGTATGATCCGTCCGGGTATATTTTACCGTGCATTTCTTATTCCGCTCATCGTAAGGCTTGTAAGTATATCGGATACATTGTCTCTTTCAGTTGAAACAAGAGGATTTACAGCTCAGAATTTTTCTGTATATAAGTCTGTAAAGCCGGTTGCAGCGGATTATATTTTTCTTATAGTTGTTGCTGCAGTCGCAGGACTGGCGGTGGCTTTATGACAGCAGTTGAACTTAAAAATGTCAGCTTCAGATATGAAGGCTGTAAAAAAAAGGTGCTCGAAAATGCTTCTATGAAGCTTGAATACGGAAGCGTTGCCTTGCTGTCAGGATACTCAGGAGAAGGTAAAAGTACTGTGCTTTCACTTATTTCAGGTATAATTCCGAACGTTACTCCCGGTGAGCTGAGCGGTGAAATTTTAATAGACACTGAAAGTATCATTGGATGCAAAATGGGGGACATCTGCCATAAAGCAGGTATAGTTCTTCAGAATGCTGACGCACAGATCATTCATCAGATCGTCGAGGATGAAATAGCTTTCGGTTGCGAGAATTTCGCCTTTTCCAAGGAAAAAACAAGAGACTGCATTGATCAAACATGCCGGAAAATGAGACTGGACCCGGGCTGGAAAACCAGAACACTTTCCGGTGGACAAAAGCAGAGACTTATTACTGCTGCAACTCTGGCAACACAGCAGAAAATTATCGTACTTGACGAACCTCTTGCAAATCTCGATAAGATCGGAGCGGATATCCTGATGAATTCTCTGTGTGAACTGGCCCGTTCGGGCTATGCAGTTGTGATAGTTGAGCATCGTCTTGATATGGTAATGCCGTATGTTGATATAGTTTTCTGTATCAGGGAAGGAAAGATAGAAAGGGTATCCGATCATATGGAATATCTTTGTTCACAGTCATGTACTATCAGTGATAATTCTCAGTCTGATTATGGGGACAGTGTAATGCTGTCGTTTGAAAATACAGGCTTTTGTGCAGGAGACCGTGAAATTCTCAGGAGTATAAACTTTGAAGTGAAAAGAGGAGAACGTATGCTGCTGCTCGGTGAAAACGGATGCGGAAAGACAACTCTGCTGCGCACAGCAGCCGGTCTTAACAAACCGACAAGGGGTAAGATAAGACAAAACATTCTGCGTGCACCATGGCAGAGAAAAGGCAGCCGCAAATGGTTCAAAGCAGTCGGGATCGTATATCAGAATCCGAATTTTCAGCTTTTTATGCCCAGCGTTTTTGAAGAGATCGCGTTTGGAGCACAGTCTGAGGAATATGCCCGGGAAATAATGAAGATGTTCAGTTTAAGTCATCTTGCTGGACGTCATCCGCATTCACTTTCTGAGGGACAAAAACGCAGGGTTTCTATTGCAGCAGTCGCTGCCGGTGAACCGGAGCTTCTGCTTCTGGATGAACCATGTGTAGGTCAGGATTATGACGGTTTAAGTGAGCTTGTTTGTAATCTCAATGAGCTTCATGATAAAACTGGCTGCGCAATGATAACCATAACACATGACAGGCGCTGTGCTGAGGCTTTGTGTGACCGTGCAGTTATTATAGAAAACGGAGTAATTTCAAAATCAGGAGGGAAGGAACTGGTCAGAGATTATTTTAATATAGCTGATTCAATACTATACTAAAATTTATGCGTTGAATAAGCAGTGAATTTTCAGATGCAGGAAATTCACTGCTTTTATTTATTAATATATTTGTTTATAACTCTGAGGTAAATGATAATTTACATTCTATTTCTAATATGGACATATGATCAGTAACATGTTATAATGTTAATAATTAGTGTGTAATATGTTATTAAATTCAATTTTGACTGCAATGAAACTAATTATTGTATAAAACATATTAACTCCAAAAAAATTTAAGCCTGATAAATAATACATCTTCACTAAGACTAATACTTATCAGGTTATTATAATAAAGCCAGCTATAAAGGAGATGTCAGATTTGTCAGATGAAAACACAAACAAAGCCGAAAATTCATTTCTTTTCCAGGTTAATCTCGGAGGAATGATAGACATTTTATCAAATCATCTTTACAGTTCACCGGATGTATTTATACGTGAACTCTTACAGAATGGTGCAGATGCTATACGTGCAAGAGAAAAGACTGATAAGGATTTTACTGATAAGTCAATTGATATAAAGCTGTATGATGACAGCCGACTTGTATTTTGTGACTGCGGAACAGGACTTACAGAAGAAGAAATTCATAAGTTTCTTGCAGTTATAGGACAGTCATCAAAGCACAATATTTCAGATCAGAAGGAAAAAAGCGACTATATAGGCAGGTTCGGAATAGGCCTGCTGTCATGCTTTCTTGTATCGGATGAGATATGTGTACGTACCCGTTCAATGAAGACACCTGATGTGACGCTTGAATGGAGAGGAAAGCCTGACGGTACATATACGATAAATGAATGCGAACAGATAACCCACATAGGAACGCAGATCATCCTTGAATCCAAAGATGACTCAAAGCAGTACTTTACCGCTGAAAAAATAAGTGAGCTGGTTCGCTACTATGCGATGCCGCTTCCTTATCCGATCTATATGTGTACACAGGATGTGAAAACAAGACTCAATCCTCCTTTTCCTCAGGGAAAGTCAGCACACGCACAGGTTATGGATCTTGGAAAAATGATATTTGGATGCGATTTTCTTGACTTTATTCCGCTTCAGTCAAAAAACAATACATTTTCAGGTGTTGCCTTTATAATGGCGCAGGAGGTTGCACCTACTGCCAGACATTCACACCGTATTTATCTGAAAAATATGCTGCTTACTGAAAACGGTGAGCGACTTCTGCCGAAGTGGGCATTTTTCTTAAGGTGTTTTATAAATACTGACGGACTTCGCCCTACTGCTTCAAGAGAAGATTTTTATGAAGATGATAAGCTTATAGAGGCCAGGGAAGAGCTTCATGAATGTATAACGGAGTATCTCGAAAAGCTGTCGGATGCAAAGCCGCAGATCTTTGCAAGGCTCATCCGTACTCACAGACTTGCTGTATCCTCAGTTGCCGCGGATGATGATTCGCTGTACCGTGCATTTTTTCCGTACCTTACATTTGAAACTTCATTCGGCAGCATTATCGGAAGACAGCTGCTCGAATATACAGATGAGATAACTTATACAAACTATATTGACGAATACAGGCAGATCTCATCCGTTTTTCTTGCCAGAGGCAGGATGCTTGTAAATGCCGGTTATACTTATGTACGTCAGCTTATAGGACGAATGTCTCTTATAAATGAAAACGCAGTAGTCTCTGAGCTCAATATCCATGATATTGATGATATGCTCTACGATGCTCAGGGCATTTCTGTTTCTGAAATATCACGTTTCAATAAAAAGTGCAGTGATATTCTTTCTGATTATGACTGCAGGGCTTTACTTAAGCGCTTTGAACCGGAGGAACTTCCTGTACTGTATACAATTGATGATAATGCACTTATGCTTCGTGATATACAGCAGTCAATAGAAAAATCGGATGAGATGTTCTCGGATATGCTTAACTCTTTCGCAGAGGAGCTTGATGATGATACAGCAGCTACGCTGTATATTAATTCTGATAATTCGCTGGTAAAGAGGCTTATTGATACACAGGATGCCCAGAGACTTGAATGCTGTATAAAGATCCTGTATGTTCAGGCTCTTCTTACAGGCGGTTATCCGATGCACAGCGGTGAAATGCAGGTGCTCAACGATAATCTTCTTCAGCTGCTTGACTGGAGTCTGTAAAAAAGTAAAGGTGGATAACAGCTATGATATATGATATCGAAGAATTATACCGCATAGTCAATGATTCTGAGCCGGGTGAACCAAAAATGCGTGCGCTCAGGATCGCATGCAGTGAGGCCGAAAATAACAATGATATAATTAATGCTGTGAGATTTCACTATAAGCTTATGTACGAATCTGTCTTCAGTGGTGACAGGTATCAGGCACTTATTGATTTTCCGCAGTACCTTGCTCTTCTTGAAAAAGATGAAATGATCAAAGACCAGTACTTCAGCAGGACAATGCTGGTATTCAGGTGGATTCTTGAGGCAGCAAATGAATTTTACCAGATTTCAAAACAACAGATACTTAAATGGTTTGGAGCATATCAGGATGAATGTCTGACTCATGGATGTTCACTAAGGTCATACTGGCAGAAAAAAGCCATATTCGACAGCCGCATCAGCAGAGCAAAGCTGAAGCTTGATTATATTAACTCGCTTGAATGCCCTGAGGATGATTACACTGACGGTGATTTATTTGCTCTTGATGATATTGTAATGTGGGAGCTTGAGTTCGGAAATTATGAAAAGGCAATGAAAGCAGCACGTGAAATATTTCGTTCAAAACGACGTGAAATAGAAATACCCGCAAAAACATACATGAATCTTCTGAAATACTATATGAAAACAGAGGATAATGAAAATGCAGACAGGACTGCAGCACTTCTTAAACCTTTCTGCATCGGTGAGCGTTTTCAGCTTGAGCCGACAGGAATTATGTTTGAATACTACAGCAAAAGAAATATAAAAGAAGGCATAGAGTTCTATAACAGACAGGCAGTTCTCAGGGAAGGTCTGAAAAATCCATATCTTTGTTTCTGGTTTGACAGAGGTACTGCTATGCTGTTTTATGAAGCGGGCAAAACCGAAAACGATGAATATATAAAAATCGCTGATGCTGCTGCAGAAAAATGTATGCAGACAGCTCATAAATTTGATGAAAGGAACGAAAGCAGCTGGTTTATGGATAAGTGCTGCTTTTGACAGGATCGACACAAATGTTTGACGCAGAAAAATATCTGGACGAATATGCAGACGCACAAAAGGGGAAAGCCGCTTTGCGTGTACTAAAAAAGGCGATAGCAGCAGCAGATCAGGAAAAAGAAGCAGAGTGGCAGTTTACCTTCCGACACAAGTATATCCACGAGTCTATCTTTGAGTATGATGCAGTTGATGCAGTCATAATGTTTCCTGAGCTTCTGAGTGTTTTTGATTCAAATCCTGATATTCAGGATGAAAATAAGAGAAACCTGATGTGGGATTTCAAGTATACAATTAATAATGCAGTTTACTTCTATAATATTTCATATGAACAGATCAAAGTTTTATCTGAGGAGTTCAGAGCAAGATGTTTAAAATACGGTTATTCACTCAGAGCGTACAAATATCTGCTCGAAAAGAAATCGCTTGATACAGGAAATTTTCTGCCGGAAAGTGAATACGGAAGCTTTTTAAAGGAGCCGGAGGATACACTGAAGGACTGTAAGGCCTGTGAGCAAACGACTCAGGTATCCATTGCTCTTGCGTTTGGTGATGAAGAAAAAGCAAGAAAACTGAGCGAACCGATTTTTTCCGGACAGCTCAGATGCAGTGATGTTCCACAGGATGCATACGAGGAATGGATAGTTTTTAACATGGAAAAAGGCAATTACACTGATGCAGTTGCTGATGCAAAACGTCTGTATCCGTTAGTCAGAGACAGAGTCGATCTGTTTGAAAAAATAGGCATTTTACTGTCTTTATATTCAGTTACAGATGTATATACCGGTCTTAATATTTTCAGCCACGGACTTCGTTACTGGCTCAAATGTCATAATCATATGGAAAAGTATTATTTCGCACAGGGAGCCTACAGACTTTTCACAGCTGCAGATGACGACAGCACAGGACTCGTACTTCCGAAGGAGTTTGAGCTTTACAGTGAAAGTAACCTGTATGACAGCGCGCAGCTTGCAGAGTATTTTTACAAAGAAGCACTGAGGATCGCACAGGCCTTTGACAAGAGAAACTCCAACAACTATTACACTGAGTACCTGAATCAGAAATTACCTGATAATACCGGTGAAAATTTCAGCGGTATCATTCATGGATATACTGAAACTAATCCTTCGAGTGTTTTTGCCTATATTCCGGAAGAAGAACTGATGGATCCCGGTGAAATGAAAAATGCAATAAAAAAAGCAGGATTCAGAATTGAGCTTGAGGCAGAAATGGAAGATAAAAAAATTGTAAGATTTAAACTTAATGATGATAAAGAAATCTTTGATATTATTATAGCCGTACATTCTGCACCGGACCCGGAGGAGTTCAGGCAGTATCATTATTTTGATGAGAAGGAAAAACTCGAGCTGTCACAGGCACAAGGATTCTGTGCTGTTACATCTTTATGCAATATACCGGCTGACCAGCTTTTACAGTATCAGATCAGGATCATTTGCGCACTGTATCCTGAATCACCGGCTGTAATGATCAGGGATAATCTGCTGAGCGGAAAATGGGCTGAGATTCAGGCATCAAGCAGTGTCACTCCGACAGTTGATTATCTGTACAGACTTAATGTCTACCAGCAGGCTGACAGTGACAGAGTATTCATCCGCACAACAGGACTCAATTGTTCCGGAATAAGGGAACTAATATGTTTTGATGCCACAAAGGACAATTATACTGAATACTGCGATATAATGTGCTTTGCTGCAGAGCTTATTCTGATAAGAGGAGAACTGCCGGATTCAAAAAAATCATTTGCACTTATGCAGGATGAGAAATATAACAGAATACAGTTTTCATGGCTGCCGGCGCAGGAGGCCCTGAAATATTATCCGGATGAAGGGATTACAGATGAATACTTTGATCCGTCAGATGCAGTACTGTTTTTATACAAGGGTCAGAAAACAGATGGTTCAGTAAATCTGTGCAGACTTAATGAACTTGACAGAGACAAGCTTATGTATGGAAGTTTATATGCAACCGAAGAAAAAACCGCGGTTTGTGCGAAGGAGCGTTTTGATTACTTCAGGGAAGCATTCAGGCAATATCCTGACAACGCTTATGTTTACGCTCAGACAGATGATGAATCAGAGGAAGACTGGATCAAAGTAAGCAGTATTGATTCCGATACAATCAGGGGAAGTATAAAGATAAGCGACGACGAAGAAACTGATGCAGAAGTTTCAGTTGATGAGATACTGGATTTCAGTATAAAGCTTCAGGAATTAGTAATGAAACCTGATACGGTTTATTTGTTTAACAGAGAGTAAAAATAAAAACGAAAAGCAGGATTCAGAAAATGATCTGATCCTGCTTTTTGATTTGTGGTAAATAATTAATGTAAATAATAGTTGCTGATATGATTTTAAGTATAAAATATTCATTTAAACCATGAGTACTTTATTCACCCAGTCCCTGTACCCATGAGCGGAGCTCGTCTACAGACACATTGCTGTCAAAACGTTTTCCTGGTTTGAATTTTACACCGTCTCCCGGCAGCCCCTGAAGTACTTTATCTGTATTGCCCATCCCGCTGCTTCCCGAGGTAGCAAACGGGATTATAGTCTTACCTGAAAAGTCATAGCTTTCAAGAAAAGTATTTATTATAGTCGGTGCGACATACCACCAGATTGGAAAACCTACAAAAACGGTATCATATTTTTCAATATCTGATAATTTCTCTGATATTTCAGGTCTTGAATCAGGATCGCTCATTTCAACTGAGCTGCGGCTTTTTTTATCAGTCCAGTCGAGATCAGCCTTTGTGTATGGTATTGCAGGCCTTATCTCAAACAGGTCAGTGCCTGCTGCCTGTGCAAGTTTTTGTGCAACTTTCTTTGTGATGCCGCTGCATGAAAAATAAACTGTTAGTTTTTCTGACATTGATTATTCCTCCTCTGAGTTGTCATTTGAATTGTTGCTTACAGGATCAAGCCATTTATTTGAAGGGTTTTTCCTGCTGTTTGTCCGATTATTGCTGTACCTTGGGTATGTTAAAAAATTAAACAAAGCTGGTCTTAAATATTTTAAGTGCTGTACTGTTCTAGAACAGCGCAGTTACATCATCAGCTATCTGCGAAGCAGTAAGGTGATTTGCTTCAAGAACGGTATTCACATCGTAACGGTCAAGATATTCCTTTCTAAAACCAAAGTTCAGTGTTCTGATGTCTGTTTTTCCATAGAAGCGCGATATCTTCTCGCCAAAGCCGCCGTCGAGGATAGAATCTTCAAGAGTAATAACTATATCATGATCTTTTTTCAGGTCTTCCAGCAGCTTTTCGTCAATGCCGGTGATGTAATAAGGATTTATTACAGTCGGTTTTACTCCTGTTTTTTCTTCGATAAGCTTTGCTGCCTGTGTGCCGAGTGAATAAAATGTTCCGAGACCTATAACAGCTGCCCTGCTGCCGCGCTGGGTTACTTCATAGGTATTAAGCCTGCCCCAGTCCTTTGTTACAGCCTTGCCGTCAGATACCATCGGACCGCCCGGAAGCTTGATCGCAACAGGATATGTTGTCTGATCTATACTCCAGTCAAGCATAGCAAGATATTCTTCCTTTGTAGTCGGGGCCAGGAAGACGAGATTCGGAATGTTTGACATCATAGGTATGTCCTGAAGTCCGAGATGTGTTATATCTGTCATGCCGTAAACTGAACCCCAGAAGGTAACTATAGTAGCCGGATTTGAGTTTATGCACATGTCCTGACAGATCTGGTCAAATGTTCTCTGGACAAATGTTGAGTATACACCATATACAGGCTTTCCGCCGCCGGCTGCAATACCTGCTGCAAGTGCGACTGCAGTTTCCTCTGCAATACCAACATCGACAAACTGTTTCCCTGCTTGTTTTCTCTTGTCACTTGTAAAGCCCATAACAGTTGGTGTGCCTGATGTTATGGCAACGACTGTCTTGTCTTCCTTCATCTTTGAGAGAAGATAGTCGGCTGTTACACCCGAGTAGTCCTCAGCATCAGATGTATATACAGGTTTTCCTGTCTTTATATCAAACGGTCCGCTGTAGTGCCACGATTCCTTGTCTGCTTCAGCTGGTGCATAACCCTTGCCCTTGAGAGTATTGATATGAACGGCTACAGGGGTCATGGAATCCTTTACCTGACTGAATGCATTAATGAGTGATTCTATATCATTGCCGTCATTAACATATATGTAATCAAGCCCCATAGCCCTGAACAGATTGCAGTCAGCTTTTCCGTCTGATTCACGAAGTTCTCTGAGATTTTTATAAAGTCCGCCGTGGTTTTCAGCGATCGACATATCATTATCATTTACAAGTATGATAAGGTTTCCACCAAGTTCAGCAGCATAATCAAGTCCTTCAAGTGCTTCGCCTCCGCTCAGGGAACCGTCTCCGATAACTGCAATGACATTTCCTTTTTCACCCTTGAGATCTCTTGCTTTTGCAAGACCGCATGCGAGGCTTACAGAGGTTGAGGTGTGACCGACTGTAAAGTGATCGTGTTCACTCTCTGAGGGATTTGTATATCCTGATACATCATCATAGTGTTCTTCATAAAGAAAAGCATCCTTGCGTCCGGTTAGCATCTTGTGAGGGTATGACTGATGAGATACATCATAAACGATCTTGTCACGCGGTGAATCAAAAACATAGTGCATGGCTATAGTTGCCTCTACCATACCAAGGTTCGGACCGAAGTGACCGCCGTGTCTGCTAAGCTTTGTGAGCAGTGCTTCACGCATTTCAGCTGCAAGTGAATTCAGCTCATTAATGTTCAGTTTTTTTACGTCACCAGGATTGTTGATATTTTCAATATACATATTAGTTCTGCTCCTTGTTCCAGGTTAATTTTCCGGTTTCCATTGCTTCTTCATAACGTGATATTTTATAATCAAGTCTTTCAATTGTAGAGTCCATCTTTTTTTTCTGCTCCAGCAGTACTTCACGCTGGTCTTTAAGCAGCTGCAGTCTTGCTTCAATGGTTGAATCGCCCTGTGCGAACAGTTTCACATACTCTATCATTGCTTCAACCGGGAGTCCGGCGCTGCGCATACAGATAGCAAGTTCGACCCAGCTCAGATCTTTTTCATTGTAATCACGTATTCCGCCGGGGGTGCGTGATACCGCAGGAATCATACCGATTCTTTCATAATACCTCAGTGTATCCTGAGTAATTTGGAACTTTTCACTCACTTCTTTTATAGTCATAAGTTATCACCGCCTTTATGCCTTACCGGCTGATAATATTATAAACCCTGGAGTCAACTCTAAGTCAATACCTTTTTGAAAATATTTTTTAGAAATTTTTTTTATATAAAAAAAGAGCGCATGAACTGTCATGCACTCTCAGAAAATGTATTTATTCAAGATCTATACTGAAGGGCGTTGTCGGTATGTCTTTCTCAGAGTGATTTTCATTCTCATATGTCCAGCCTGACAGATGTTTCAGAGTTAGCAGAATAAAATCATCTTTTCTTCCGCCGAATTCCAGACCTTCATCGAAGGCACCGGGGAACTTTTCACAGTAGGCGTCTCTGAGTTCTTTATTAATATCGAGCATTGTCTGTCCTGAAAATTCTGCTTCAGCCTGAGCATAGTATAATCCGGAATTTATGCAGCAGTGTGGATTTGCTTTGAGCTGACGGTATTTTTCTGAGTCAGGAGATGTGAAAAAGAGTACTTTATCCTGATAAAATACAGGACTTACGCAACGCATTGTAACGCTGCCGTTTTCTGATGTAGCAAGGTTGATTACCTCTGCTTTTCTGATAATGTCATAGAAGTCTTTGATTATGTCCATAGTTTTTGTTTCCTTTCAGATTCTTTTGTTTTAGTTATATATTATTCCTGATATCAAAAATAATTCTGCATAAGCCTTGTTACCCATTCAGGGACCGATGCATCTCTTTTATCATAGTCAGGAAAATATGGCTTGATGTCAAGGACAGGTGTCATATCAACAGCGTCAAGACCGCGAACAGTCAGTTCCTTATCTGTTACAGATACTATTTCTACGCAGGTGATCCCAATATGATTAGGTCTGTCTTTTCCTCTCTGCGCAAATATACCTGTCAGCGGCATATCCTCACGGTTTCGCGGCCTTCTCTGAAGATGCTTTTCTTTTATGTACTCCGCCTTGTCAAGGTAAAATATTATGATGCAGTGAGAAAAATCCTCAAGTCCTGCAAGTCCGCCGCAGTATTCATCGCTGAGAACGATTTTTGAAATGTCACCGCCCCATGAATCATCCTTTTTTGTCTTAACACTATTGAGAACATGTCCTACAGGTTTCAGAATAATATCATCCATTATGTTTCTCCTTATATGTTTATTGTAATATTTTGTTGTATATTTATTATAGCATTTTAATTGTAAATAAGCAACATTTTAACAGACTATGCCATACATATATAAAAGTGCCTTAAACTTTACAATGGCTATAATGTATGATATAATCAGCTTTAAAGAGACAAAATAAGGTTCGTTTGATTTAAAACAAGACTGTATACACATTTAAGGCTCAAAGGATAAGCAAAAAATTTATTTCAGTAATATATTTATAAGACAGGGGGCTGCGATATGAACTTTATGGACGAAGCACTAAAAGAAGCATACGACGGTATTAACAGCGGTCACGGCGGACCATTCGGAGCGGTAATCGTAAAGGACGGCAGGATAGTCGGCCGCGGTCATAACTGTGTGGTAATACTTAATGATCCTACATGTCACGGTGAAATACAGGCAATCAGGGATGCATGCAGTAAGCTTAATACATTTGATCTGTCAGGCTGTGAGATCTATACAACAGCAGAGCCTTGTCCTATGTGTCTTGGTGCTGTAATGTGGGCAAATATAAGCAATGTCTATTATGGCTGCAGCAGGATGGACACTGACAGTATAGGATTTCGTGACAATACGTTTTACGACGTAATGAACGGGGAGAATTCACAGTTCATAATGATGCAGGACAGTCGTGAGAAATGCCTTGAGTTGTTTGAAAGATACAGCAATATGAAGGATAGGCAGAATTATTAAATGATATATATTTGAAAAGAATCAGGAGCATCCGAAAAATATGATCGGATGTTCCTGATTTTTTTACTAACATATTCACATTAAGTTTTTGATATTAAAGGTCATACTTTTACAGAATATTTAATTCATTATGCAGGATAATAATAATTGAAGATACTACCGAAAGGAAAATGATTATCAATGAATGAGATGTTTTGTTTCCAGTGTCAGCAGACAGCCCACAACACCGGATGTGAAGGAAAAGCTGGTGTATGCGGCAAGAAAGCAGATAATGCAAATTACCAGGATGAGCTCGTCGGTGCACTCATAGGAATGTCCAGAGCCGCCGAAACAGGAAAGACAACCAGTGCATCTGATGAACTGATGCTGAAGGGTCTGTTCACGACTATCACAAATGTAAACTTTAATGTTGTAACAGTTAAGAAGATGAAAACAGAAATTGAAAAGGAAAAGGGAAGGATAAATCAGGAGAAGTTTGAAGACTATGATATGAAAAAGATCTGGGATGATCATGAGGATATCCGTTCCCTTAAGTCACTTATCCTGTTCGGGATCAAGGGAATGGCGGCGTATGCTTATCACGCGTTCATTCTCGGAAAAACGGATCCTGAGGTGACAGAATTTTTCTATACAGCGTTAAGAGCAATCGGGGAGGACAAAACTCCTGATGAGCTGCTTGCCCTGGTGCTTAAAACAGGTGAGGTAAACCTTAAGTGTATGGAAATGCTTGACGCTGCAAATACAGACGCTTACGGAGATCCGGTGCCGACTGAGGTGCCTCTGACCATAGAAAAAGGACCGTTTATCGTTGTGAGCGGTCATGATCTTCATGATATGAAGCTGCTGCTTGAACAGACACAGGGCAAGGGTATAAATATTTACACTCACAGTGAAATGCTGCCGGCTCACGGTTATCCGCAACTGAAGAAATACCCTCATCTTAAAGGCAACTTCGGAACCGGATGGCAAAATCAGCAGTCAGAATTTCATAACATTCCGGCACCTGTACTCTTTACTACCAACTGCATAATGCCTGTCCGTCAGAGCTACTGCGACAGGGTGTTTACGACATCTGTTGTATCATATCCGGAGCTTGAGCATATCGGAGAGGACAAGGATTTCACACCTGTGATCAAAAAGGCTATAGAATGCGGCGGCTATGATGAGGACAGAGAAATGACTGGTATGAACGGCGGTCATACAGTAATGACAGGTTTTGCCCATAAAGCAGTTCTCTCAAATGCTGAGAAGATCGTATCACTTGTCAAGGAAGGAAAGATAAAGCATTTCTTCCTTATAGGCGGATGTGACGGGGCATCACCGAGCAGAAGCTATTATACAGATTTTGCAAAAGCAACACCTCCGGATACTATTATTCTTACACTTGCATGCGGAAAGTACAGGATCAATGACCTTGATCTTGGAGAAATCGAGGGAATTCCACGAATTCTCGACTGCGGACAGTGCAATGATTCATACAGCGCAATAAAGATCGCCGTTGCTCTGGCTGAAGCATTTGACTGCGGTGTAAATGATCTGCCGCTTACACTTGTTCTGTCATGGTATGAACAGAAGGCTGTATGCATACTTCTTAGTCTTCTTTATCTCGGAATCAAAAATATCTATCTCGGACCAACGATCCCTGCATTTGTTTCACCCGGAGTTCTGAAAATACTTGTTGAAAAATATGAACTGACTCCTGTTGAGACTCCTGAAAAGGATCTCGAAAAAATTCTGGGGAAGAGATAAAACTAAGATATAGTAATCTCAGTGTAATGGTTTACGGCCATAAATATTAATAAATAGAAAGATCAGCATAAAAAAATGTCTGCAGCAGATACTCATCAGTGTTCTGGTGCAGACATTTTCAATTTTATTATCTTTTAATGTTGGCCTCCTGAGGAAGAATCATCAGATATAACTTCTGGTCGTCATTTTCAGGAATTATAACACACAGCTTTGACTGACTGTCTATCATTTCATACTGATACTGACTTATATAAAAATAAAAATCTTCGTTAAAAACAAAATGGCATTTGTCTCCTTCATTGTTGTATGTATAACATTTGCTGTCAAAGTTTAAGATCCAGGCTTTATATTTAAAGTTCACAGGTTTTCTTTCTTTTTGCTGAATCTGCTTTTTTTTGTACTTTGCTGTAATTGATAAGTCAAATAAGCCTAGAACTATAACCGCTGTGATGCCTGCGGCCATACTGCAGCCGAAGGTATAAAGGACAATAATCAGGGAGATCAGTACAGAGAAAACAATAAAGATTGCTGATACTTTATGATCAGTGTCAAACCTTGCAGAGAAAGCCGTTGTCTCTGCTGGTGAGAGAGTGATTTCCTGTGCGTTGTTCTCCAGATACAGGTCAGTTTTTTTGTTCGTGCGTAAGAATATTTCGTCATGATTAATGTTTTTTATGTAATCTGAATCTTTCTTCATTGTTATGACATCTCTTTCATTGTGTAGTCCGTTTGTAATAATATTATGTATCTTCATTATATATTTAATAAATTATTATGTCAAATTAAAAATAATACTGAAGGTTATATTTTCCCGGTTAATTAAAATAACTCTTGTCACCTTAAATTCTTTTAACGGTAATACTTATACATAGTACATTTAATAATTATACAAATACGTTAAAATCTTACAGCCGGTTATAAAAATAATTAAAAAGTCTGATATTTATATGAATCTGTGTAGCTATCTTTAGTAATAAAAAGTATTGTTATCAGAAGAAAAAAATTAACGTTGTTTAAATTTATAACAAACTGTAAAAAATTTCGCAGGAGGATGATTACTATGAAAATTAAAAAAATTGCAGCATGTGTTATGTCACTGACACTTGTATTTGCTCTTGGTGCTGCTAACAGTTACTCAGATGTGTTTAACGGCTGCACAGTATCAGCTGAGGAACTTTATACATCAAAGCTTCCTGAAAATAACTTCCACCCTACACAGGAAAGGTATATTGCCCCTAGAGTTACAGTTCCGTATTCATTAACTGCAACTCTTGATAACTATGACTTTGAACTCAAAAACGGCGAAACAATTGACAGAGAAACTCTTAAAAGTCATGGTATTGTTATAACTGAAGAATGTGGATATCAGCATGAAGAAGAAGGAATGCGTGGTGTTATCACTCCTCTGGCAACACCAAGAACGCAAACACATTCTATAGATATCTGTAATGTATTTATTCCTTCAAAACTTGTAAACGGAACAAATAAGATCTATATTACATACCTTCCTGACCGTCATAGCATTGACACAACCGGTATAGCAGAACTTGAAATAAACGTTGAGTATATTGACGGTACTGAAGACAGCGCTGTAAAGGATTATCTGCCTAATCATATAGACCGCAAACCTGTGGATCTCTTTGAGTATAAGCTTGAAGAAGACGGCGAATCATGTCTGGATATTTCTCCGGATAAAGCAACTGTTTATACATGTGATACAGTTGATCCCGGCAGAACTCTCATATATGATTCAGATGATATAGACAGTCTGAAACTCGACTATCCACAGCTGGGTATTACTGAGGTTCAGGATTCATTAGCATATGGCAGCGATAAACAGATAGAATGCAAAGATATGACTGAAGGCAAAATATACTATAAGCTCGACGCAGGAGATATCTCTGATGATGAGTTTAATGCTCTGTGCAGCGAACTTAAAAACAGCAAGTACGGCAATGATATAAAACTTGCAAAGTTTGTTACTGCTAATGATGTTGACAGACTGACAATATCATTTACTCCGTGCAACTACGATTATAACCCAAGAGTTGATTACAGAGAACTCGATGAGTATATAACAGCAGACGGTAAAGTTGGTTTTAAACATGATATACCTAATGATCCTGCATGTATAGATGATATATACAAATACGCAGTAAGACTTGATGTAAGAGATTTCAATGTCGATTACACATTGAGTGATACTGAAAAAGATCCTGACTATTGTTATCTGCAGTCTCTGACTTCTGTCATTGACAGCAATGATATTACAGACCCGTATTCTCAGATGGTTATTCCTGATCCGGTAGATCCTGACGCATATCTCAAAAACATAAAGCCTAACATGGGCGGCAAAGATATATCGATGCAGGACATGACAATGGTATCTGAATATATTATGGCTGATATTGCGTTTACTGAGGAGCAGTGCAAATATTACGATTTTAATAACGACGGCGATCTTTCACTTCCTGATCTCTGTATGATGAAACAGTATCTGATGCATGACGGCGTTACACTGTATCCGGAGTACTATTAATAAATTATTTTACATATCCGATTTAGCTTATTCTTCCTTCAGGACCTAGCTGGAGTTTATCCCCGGCCAGGTCCTGTTTTATTATTGATAAAAATCAAATTGCTGTATAGATTAATTTAGAAAAATATAATATAATAGAATGGAAATATATTAAAAGGATGGTACAAAAAATGAACTGGCAGCATGTAAGCAATGAGCAGCTAAAAAAAATGAAGGAGACCAATTCATACATAAAAGGATTTATGTTTTTTTCAGGACTTGCTCTGATGTTGACAGGGCTCATGTTTATATATAAAGGGATAACAAAGTACAATAATAATTATGATGATGTTATTGGTATAATAGTAGGAATTATTTTTATAATTATATCAGCCTTATTAGTAATTATACCTCTTTGTATCAATAAGAAAACTCTTTACAGGTGTGACATTTCTGAAATTTATTTCTCAACCCAGGCAGAATTTATTAATCCGAGAAAACTGAAGAAGAATAAGTCAGTCGAATACTTATGTGATATCCGCATTTCGGAGCCGAATGCCGCCAATCTGCAAAATATCCGGCAGCAAAATGAAAAGCTTATCAGTGCATATAAGCTGAGCAGACATGAATACGACAATATTGTTTCAGATCCGCCCCAGGTATTCGGAGGATATAAGGATAATAAGTTTACGTTTATAGGAACCGGATCACTGGTATATACATCGGCCGCAGTTAAAATAATATTTTTCGTTATGATCTTATGCTTCGATATGATTATCATTTCAGCACCGCTGACAGGCAAACTCACCCTCTGTTTCAGATTTTTTGCATCATTAACAACACTGGTATCCTTATTATATTATGTATTCAGATTTCTAAAGAGCTGTACCGAACATTTTAAAACAACACTTGTGATAACGGCGGCAGCAGGAATTGTTATTACATACTGCGTTCCGGTCAGAAATATAATGAATTGTGTCAGTGACTTTGAAAATGGTACAAGAGAGGTCATTACAAGTGAATATGATCTGAGCGTTCATAAAAACAAAAATTCCAAAACATACAGAGTTACGTTATACGATGATGAAAGAGAACTTGAGTATGTGATAAGCTACAAAACATACAAACGATTAAAAAATGTACCATACAGCGAGCTGGCTGTTTCGTATTACAAAAACACTGGGCTGTGCAGAAGTTTAGATATTTCATGATACAGCAGCTGTTGTTACAGGTCAGGAAGGTATTTGTACATATAAAAAAATAAAATCTTTTGCTATAAAAAAATAATCCCCTTATTGCAGGAACCCGAATAAAATTTCAGGCGCTGCAGTGAGGGAATTTTTTTACTTCCCAAATTAAATAAAATATGAAATTTCTGTATAAGAATTAACGCTTTCTTAACAGCATAAGTTTAATTATTAACGGCATTTTATACAGCAGTACTGTATAATTAAATTAAATTGAGCTTTGATACTTTAACGGTCTGCCGTAATTAAGAAAGGAAATCTGGACTTTTATGCAGGAAAAAGTATTTGAACTGATAGACAGGTTCGGTTATGCCGGAATAGGACTGCTTATTTTTGCAGAGAACATATTCCCGCCGATTCCATCTGAGGCAACATTGCTTTTGGGTGGTTATGCTGCGCAGAAAACAGATCTTGAGCCATGGCTTGTGATATTGTCAGCAACACTGGGATCGGCTGCCGGAGCATGTGTACTGTACTATATCGGATATATCTTCGGTTCCGAGCGGCTAAAACGCATCAGCAGCAGGAAATTTTTCCGTCTGATCGGTTTTTCATCCGCAAAGCTTGATAAAGCAGAAAAATGGTTTAAGAGATATGAATATAAGGCAGTTGCAGTATGCCGGTGTATTCCTATTGTAAGAAGTATCGTTTCTATCCCGGCAGGAATATCAAAAATGCCTTTTCTTCCTTTTATACTGCTGACGGCAGCGGGAAGTACAGTATGGAATACGGTACTTGTTTTTACCGGAGCTGCAGCAGGAGACGCGTGGGAGAATGCTCTTGAATATTTCAGTATATATTCGGAGGCAGCAGCTGTAATATTTGCTGTCCTTATACTTATAGCTGCAGGTGTATGCCTGTTCAGGAAAAAAGCAGCCGACAAAACAAAGGTAAACAGTCTGGGTTCAGATGACAATCATCCGGATGTTAATGACAAAGATAAATAATATTTTGAATACTCGCAAATAGAATATATATACTGATATAATTTCAGGGTTTCCTGAAGCATTATGTTTAAGTCAGAAAGGGTAGTTATGGGTATTACAGAGATCGCAGCATTACTTGGAGGACTCGCACTTTTCCTTTACGGAATGAAAATGATGAGTGACGGCCTTGAACAGGCAGCAGGAGACAAACTCAGAAAAATTCTTGAAAAGCTTACTTCAAACAGATTCCTGGGAGTTGCAGTGGGAGCCGGGATAACTGCAGTAATTCAGTCCTCATCTGCAACAACTGTCATGGTAGTCGGTTTTGTTAATTCCGGCCTTATGACTCTGCGTCAGGCCATATGGATCATAATGGGGGCAAATATCGGCACAACGATAACAGGTCAGCTTATAGCACTTGATGTTTCGGCGGCAGCACCTTTTTTTGCGGCAGCCGGTGTTGTTCTGATTATGTTTTTCAAGTCAAAAAAGCTTTATCATACAGGACATATTATAGGCGGACTTGGCATTTTGTTTATCGGAATGACTATGATGAGTGACAGTATGAGCGGCTTGCGGGATTCAAAGCTTTTTACAGATGTAGTTACAAATCTTTCAAATCCATTTCTCGGTGTAGCAGCCGGGGCAGTATTTACTGCAATAATCCAGTCCTCATCAGCATCAGTCGGTATTCTGCAGGCACTGAGTGCAGGCGGCGCAATATCTCTCAAAAATTCAGTTTATGTTCTCTTTGGACAGAATATCGGGACATGTATAACAGCAGTCCTTGCATCTGTCTCAACAAGCCGTAATGCCAGACGAACGACGATTATTCATCTGATGTTCAATGTAATAGGCACTACTGTATTTATTATTATCTGTCAGCTGTTTAACTTTGCAGACTGGGTCGAATCACTTACACCTGACAACACAGCTGCACAGATAGCAAATGTACATACAATATTTAATGTCGTTACGACTTTACTTCTGATTCCATTCGGCGAATTACTTGAAAAAGCAGCAAAAAAGATTCTGCCTGAAATGCCTGATGAAAAGGAAGATATCACGAAAATGGAGCTGAATTTCATATCTCCTTCATCACTTATAAATCATACTATCGGGTCTGTAAGCGTTGCTATATCACAGATACACGGTGAAACTGCGCATATGTATCAGATAGCTGTAAAAAATGTAGAGGATTCATTTGATAATGTCATGCTGTGGGATGAAAAAAGAAAAAATAAAATAGAAAAGAACGAGGAGTATGTGGATTTTCTGAATGCAGAAATATCAAAGTACATATCCTCGATCATGTCTACAGAAATGACCCAGCAGGATGCACTGGCTATTAGCGCTTATTTTCAGCTTATAGGAAACATAGAAAGAATAAGCGATCACGCAGTAAATATTTCGGACTACTCAGAGCTTCTGCATGAGAAAGGCGTGCAATTATCAGAAATGGTATTCGGGGAGCTCGAGGAAATGAAGAATACGGCACTGAGGATACTGAAATCTGTTGACTTTTCGAAGCCTGCTATAAGTACTATGGTGTTTACTCAGATAAGCATGTCAGAGGAACGCATCGATAAGCTTACAGAGGTATACAGAAACAATCAGCTTGACCGTATGAAGAACAATCAGTGCAGCGGTGATATAAGTGTTATATATTCAGAAATGATAACTGACTTTGAAAGAATCGGGGATCATATGCTCAACATTGCAGAATGCATGCTGAAAATATAGTATCAGTCTGTATAAAGACTTCTATTATATACAGTTTCTGACCTTCTTCCAGGCAAGTTAACCATATGCCCTATAAAAGTGTATAATTAAACATGTTTTTATCTATTTCTAACAAACTCAGAAAAAAGTGTTGACAATGAAAGATCTATGTGATAGAATAATAAAGCTGTCGGACGAGAGAACAACTTGAAAGACAGGCA
>JAUNSK010000010.1 GCA_030539275.1 Oscillospiraceae bacterium
TAGCGCGCTACCTTGGGGTGGTAGAGGCCGTGGGTTCAAGTCCCGTCACTCAGACTGCTTTTAAATCCCCATTTTACGCCGTTTGCGATGTTTCGTGAACGGCGTTTTTATTTGCCTTTTTTCGTACTGTTCCCTCTACTGTTCCCACCTGTACCTTTTTTATTTAAGATTAAGCATGTTTCTTGTAGCTTCTACATCTCCGTGTGCATATCTCTTTCTGAGCATCTTTAAGTCTGCGTGTCCGAGAACTTCAGCTATGGCAAATAGATTCTCTCCGTCGTTTACCCACAAGGATGCTCTGGTGTGCCTGAGTTCATGAGGATTCAATGACGGTACTCCAGTATCTTTTGTCATATCCTGCATAAAAACATCAAAATGTCTGCGTTGCCATGTGCGAGGGTGGCACGGTGATCCGTCTTTGTTATGCGAAATATATTCTGTTGTAACAGTACGGAGCATGTCAGCAGTCTCCTGAGTGATTGGAATATCTCTTCTGCGAAAATCATTTTTCGGATCATCAAGACACAATTCCATTTTTTCAGTTTTAGAATTTTTTACTTCGGTGAGTCCGTGCACTATATGCATTATATTGTTTTCAAAGTCTATGTCCTGCAGTCTGAGGCCGAGCAGTTCGCTTCTGGATAAGCCATAGCAGAGCATCAGGTGTATATCGAGCCCGTACCTGTGATTCTTTGCGTATGCTAAAACCGTTATGGCCTGATCTTTCGTGTAAGTGTTTTTTTCAACCGGCTTGATGTTAGACGATAGTTTTATCATGCATACTGGATTCTTTGTGCAGATCTCATTCAACACTGCATATTCAAATATTTTATTTAAAGCAAGCTTATGCTTTTTCAGAGTTTCCAATGAGAACTTCTTCCCTTTGGCATTGAAATATTTCTGAATGTCTATCTGCTTGATGTTTGAAACCTTTGCTTTTTTGAAGTATGGTATAAGATGATTTTCAACAGAATTTTTATATGTAAGATCATATGTGCTGTCTTTTACAGTGCCAACGAGCATTTCAAGTACTTTATGAGCCCAGCTGTCAAAACATTCTTCGTGAGATGTGAAGCCGTCTCCGAGCTGATTTGCAATAGCATGATCTATAACATACTGATCTGCTTTTGCCTTCGCTGCCGCTTTGCTGACTGAGCTGTAGAAAGCTTTTCGGATTGGCGTTCCGTCGAAGTTATGACCAATGTTTTTCTTATAAACATACATGCCAGTCGAATGTGTGGGCGATTCTTTCTTTGGTCTGCCCATATTATCACTCCTTATAAATTTCCCCTTGCCTATTACGACAAGGGGATTTTTTTATTTAAATTTAGGATCCTTGATCTGAGTTGCTTGTTTGTAAAATACATCATAGTATTGCTTAAACAGCCCAGTGTCAAAGCTGTACGATTCATCAGTAGCAACAGGAGTCTTTTCACTCACTGATTTATACAGTATGTCCGCTTGCTCAATCATTTTATTCCATGCATCAATAAGCTGTTTCTGTCCCGTAACGCTTGGATCCAGTGTGTTTATGAAATCATTGTACTGAGATTCTTTTTCCATAGCTGCTTGAAGATTTGATATTGTAAAGTCTATGTCAATAGTTTCTCCGGCTGGACTTTTGCCTGACTCTGTAAAGCTCTGAATAGTACAGAAACCTTTATTCCAGATGTCTGATGTGGCCCAGTTGCAGACATCCGTCAGCGTGTACTCTGCAGATGCAACTGTAGTACTCTGAGGCGCTGCAGTTGATGAAGAATTTGAGCATCCGCACAATGCAGACGTACACAGAGCTATTGCAATGATTACTTTAAATTGTTTTCTCATAGTGTCCTCCCTATAATGTCATATTAAATTTATAGCATACTTAATACAGCAACTGCTTTACCAAGTATTCTAATCTGATTGAGCTGAGATCCTGAGTAAACCATTGGAGAATATGCCGGATTCTCGGCAATTAGCTGAATGATGTTGTTTTCCTGATCGTAATAAACACGTTTCAGTGTTGCTTCATCACTGATTATTACAACGGCGATTTCACCGTTTTCAACCATGTCCTGTTTTTTAATAAATACTATGTCACCATCAAATATTTTAGCATTAACCATGCTGTCACCTTTAGTTCTAAGACAGAAGTCTGCTTTAATATCATCAGATACAGGAACATACATTTCATGTTCTTCTTCTGCAAAGATAGGTTGTCCACATGCTATGCTGCCGAGCATTGGGATCCTCTTTGTTGTTATGGGTTCTATATTGTCATATTTATCATAGTCCGTAGAATCGTTTGTATGAACTTCAATTCCCATCAATACAGCTGGGGAAGTATTTAAAGCTTTTGCATACTCTTTGATTTTCTTCTGATTTATGTCACGCTGACCTTTTTCTATTTTAGTAATAGCTGAGCGTGACTTGTATCCCATTTTTGTTGCTAGTTCTTCTTGGGACATTCCAAGTTGCTCACGTAATCTTTTAATATTTTCTCCAATATTCATTTTTGAAACACCTCATTTTCTATTTCCATTATAATACATAGGTGATAATTTGTCAACAAAAAAAATATTTTAAAAAATAAGTTGACAAACTGGCAACACTATGATATACTTCAATTGTAGCCAAAATGGATACAAATAAATAGCAAGGAGGTGGCAAAATGACAGATACTCTCAAATTAAAATGTGCAATGCTTATGGCAGGATATACTATTGCAAGAATGGCAAGTGCACTAGGACTTTCTTATTATGGGTTTTATAAGAAGCTTAACAACAAATCAAGCTTTAAATCAAACGAAATAGCTAAAGCTATTGAAGTGTTAAAAATTAAAAATGAACAGGTGAACGAAATTTTTTTTGCCGAGAGTGTAGCCAAAATGGATACAAGCAAAACATCAGCGCAAGAGAGAACTTTAAAATAAACATAGGAGGTTGTATTTAATGGATATTAAAATTTTTGAAAGTCAGGACTTTGGACAGATCAGAACAGTTGAAGTAAATGGCGAACCGTATTTTGTGGGTAAGGATGTTGCAACCGTTCTTGGATATAGCAATCCAAGCAAGGCAATAAACGACCATGTAGATTCAGAAGACATAACGACTAACGATTCGTTAGTGGTTAATGGAATGAGAATGCTAGTCATCAACGAATCAGGTTTATATAGTCTTATCCTCAGTAGCAAACTTCCAACGGCTAAGCAGTTCAAACGCTGGGTTACAGCAGAAGTAATTCCAAGCATTCGCAAACATGGTGCATATATGACACCAGAAGTAATTGAGCAGACTCTTACAAGTCCAGATTTCATCATTAAACTTGCAACAGAGCTGAAAGCAGAACAGACAAAAGTTAAAAGCTTACAGCCTAAAGCAGAATATTGTGATGCAGTTCTTAACACTCCTGATCTGATACCGACAACTGTTATTGCAAAGGACTACGGTAAATCGGCAATATGGCTTAACAACTATTTGTGGGAAAAAAGCGTTCAGTACAAACAGGGCGGCACATGGGTACTCTATCAGAAGTATGCAAATAAAGGTCTTACAAGCACAAAGACAACGCTTTATACTGGGGATGACGGAACACAGCACAGTAAGATACACACATACTGGACAGCAAAGGGCAGAGAGTTTATATACAGTCTTCTCAAGGCTGACGGTTTTGTTCCTCAGATTACAAAAGAAGATGCTTTAAAGCAGATGCTTGACGTAAGCGATACAAGCAGGCAAAGCAAACTCATGGACAGATTTATGGAACTTGACAGTTGGAAAGAGGTAGCTGAAAAACGTGTCAGACAGTTCTGTGAAGAAACAGGTCATTCATATTCGCACACCATGAAAAGATTTTACAATTCTGTTGAACGTACTGCAAAGTGTGATCTTGGTGCTAAGCTAAAGAGAATTCGTGGAGCAATGGAAAAACAGGGTGCTTCATACAAAGAAAGAGCATGCGTTACTAAGCTTGATGTGATTTCTGAAAACGAAAAGTTAAAGAAATCTTTTGATGTTGTTGTTTTATCATTTATCAATTCAAATTCATCAGAGGTGATTTAATGATTCAGAGTTGCAAAAAAGATTGCCCAAAAAGGAACTCCACTTGCCATTGCACTTGTCCTCGCTACAAAGTGCAAAGAGAAATTAACAGGCGCAGGAGTGATTATGACAAGCAACAGAACGAAAGGAACACAAACATATCATCGCTCAACAGAAACAACGCGAGACATAGAAACACAAGTGGCAAGACGGCGGTTGAAATCCACAGATCGGAGGAAA
Source organism: Oscillospiraceae bacterium (assembly GCA_030539275.1). GTDB lineage: Bacteria > Bacillota > Clostridia > Oscillospirales > Ruminococcaceae > HUN007. The sequence goes on from JAUNSK010000010.1 coordinate 4,263, forward strand.
CAGCATGAGCATAGCAGATTATTTAAAGGCGGATACAGACAAGCTCGAAAAGCTTATTGAAGAGCATCCTCAAAGTATACCAACAAAAAAAGCAGCTGAATTTCTTGGACTTCATGAAGACAGTATGAGACAGTTCCTTGAAAATTCAAATGTCGGAATGTCTTGGAGAAAGCCCGGTAAGTTGAACAGAGGGTTCTACATACCAACAGGGCAGTTCGTACGTTGGTATTTAAATGTTAAAGCGATGTGAAAGGAGTGGTAATGTGAAACATTGCTGTAAAGAATGCCGAAATCCGGCATGTACGAAGATAACGGTCAAGGAAAAGGGCTGGTGTCCTGATTTTAAAGGAAAGGATGATAAGTATGAAACCAAACACAAATAAGCAGTTTTATCTCGATGAGATAAAGAAGTACGAGGTTGAAACACTCGGACTTGAAAACGGTGAATACCGTATCAAGATGATGGAGAAATACGACTGCATTAGTCTTGAAGAGATGACTGAGGAAGATTGCTTCGAAGCTTATAAAGACATGCTTGCTGATAAGTGGATGGGAGCACAACTCACTCAGTTGAAAAAGCAAAGGGAAGTCTTCAGGAGGACCTTAGATGAAATCGTCAAGAGGGGTTAGAAAACTCGCTTACATAATGCTTGTAATACTTACAGTTGCTATGTGGGCACTTGCAATGTTACATACATTTGACCTGATAGAACTTACAATGACAAAAATAGCAGCACTGTTTACAGCAGCACTGCTTTGTATAAGTCTTACAGATAGAAGGTGAACTAGGTGAAAAAAGTAACCCAGGCAATAAAAGCTCAGATGATACAGCTCAGAGAGTCGGGGTGCTCAATGAAAGAGATATCAGAAATAACCGGGCTGTGCATTAAGACAGTATCAAGGCAGACGAAGAGCTGCACTGTAAATCCAGTAAGAAAACCTAAAGCCCCGGTTTTAACAGACAGAGACAAAAAGATGATGACACTCCGCGAACAAGGGCATTCATACGCTGAAATAGGTGAAGCGGTGGGAATGTCTAAAACGGCAGTAAGCGCTGCGTTTTACAGCAAGCTCAGAAAGCTGATGCCGAACAGTGGCAAGATAATCAGGGTGCGTAAGAAAGGCGGATGCTCGGAAGGATTTAAACCGCCGGATGATTGTTTTAATTGCACAAACGATGATTGCAATTACAATGGTCCGGTGCGAGCCGGTGAAAACAGACTCATGAAATTAGGACACAAAGAAAGCCCACCAGAGTGCGAATCTGACAGGCTAGAAGATTATGATTAAATCAATGCTTATTATAGCACATCTAAAGGAGAATTGCAATGGATAAAAAGTATTTTGATACTGCAAAGATAAAAGGCAGATATCAGCAAGCTATAGCGGAGGAAACCGCCTCGGCTCTGCAGAGTTTCTGCAGTCAGGAGCCTGAATTTAAACAAGCTATAGAGCAGTCAGGAAAGACTTATCAAGACTGTCTTGACGGTGTAGTCAAAGGAGCAGGAATGAGCCTGTCAGATCTTAAAGCTTACAAAAGAGCAGTTAAGTTCTACTTCTCGACCGCAGATATAAGTTTTCAGATGACGATAAATCTTTCTGGAGATAACGGATACAAAGCGCCGCCGATCACAGTCAGTCATCCCGATCCAGAGCCAGAGCCGGAGAAGAAAATGGAACTGTCGCTTGATGACTTCCTTGATTTTTAAGGAGGGCGTCATGAATAAAGAAAAAGCACTTGAACTTAGAAATACTTTCCCTTCAATTTCTGATCAGCACAAGGAGGAAATGGAGAGATATTTCGACCGTTATCTGACCTATAACAAGACTGCAGCACACTGTATGGCCTGCAATCATGATTTCAGCCAAAATGAAATAGCGGATAATTTTACTTTCTCAGAAGATGATCCGGAACCTGGACGTTGCTGCTGTGCTGATTTGTATAGGCTTGACCATAAAAATTTCGGGTTATGTCCTTACTGCAATGCAGAGGTTCAATTCTTTAAGTCTCAAGACTTAAAACATGATAGCGAGAGCTTCAGAAGCAAAAGAAACTTCATGGTATTCCTTGCAGCTGAGAACAGACTATATATCAGATGCTTCACAGTGAGCCAGTATCTTAGTCGTTCCGGCGTGAGGTTTGAATACATAGAAAGACAGAGATACATTCTTTGTTCTGAGGGATTTGTCCGTTTTGGGCCTGACGAATATGAAACTTATACACTTGATTATAACGGATGCTCATTGCAAAGACGCCGAAAAATTGCATCAGGGCCAAACGGCTGGACAGTACGCACTAGGCTGACTGAGCCAGTATTCAACGCCGGTATGTGGAACGCTGACAACAGCTATGACATGATAGGAGAAGATGCTATATCTGATACATATGCGAGATATAGTTGTGAAGCAATGTGGAAAGGCGGAGCAATAGACTACTTACGATTCTGGAACAAGCATAAGAATGCTGAATACTTACTTAAAGCCGGATATGAAGATATCGTTGAAGACCACATGAGCGGTTGTTATTCATACATCGACTGGAAACAAAATGATCTTAAAAAAATGATGCGTATGAACGGCAATGAATTTAACCTGTTGAGGTCAGAACAAGGAATTAAGCTAAGAACGTATCTTAGTATGCGTAATGAATATCCAGGATTTAAGCCGGAGGAACTGATTGAATTATATTCGATAATGAACGGCGAGTATGGAACATTCGCGACATGTTTGGAAGCGTCGAAGCTTAAAAAGCCTTATGAACTTTACAGATATCTCAGGAATCAGAAAAAGAAAACTCCTACACTCACAATCAGAGAATATAGCGACTATATCAGGGAGTGTAAAGAGCTCAAATACGATATGAAACAATTGCAGATACGTTTACCAAAGAACCTATATGAAATGCATATGCGTACATCTGAAATTATCGCAGAGTTGCAGCGTAAGGCTGATGAAGCTAAGTTGCTCAAAATTCAGAAAGAGAATGCTGAGAGCATAAAGAAGCGTGAGTTTATTCCGGTCTCAGATAATGACCTTGGACTGATGCTTAGAATTCCAAGCTGCACAAAGGAGATAGTCGATGAAGGTAAGACTCTTAATCATTGCGTTGGTTCATATGCAAAGAGACACAATGAGGGATATCTTACTATAGCATTTATCAGAACAATAGCAAAACCGGATGTACCATATTACACAATGGAAATTTCAAGCGATGGTGAAGTTGTTCAGTGCCGCGGATTTAAAAATGCAGAGCAAACTAAAGCTGTAAAAGAATTCGTTAATAAGGTAAAAACACACCTTGCAGATATATATGAAACTAAAAAGAGAGTGAGGAAATCAGCATGAGTATAAATAAGATGATCAGACAGAAAGTCATTAAGATAATGGGACTGGCAATGCAGATATCACCGCCGGACAGGGATAGAGAGACAGGTGAACCGGATGTGTTCGTAATTTATGAAGCACATGTCAGCTGGCTTGAAGTTCGCTATTATGCTCATGGATTTGGTGATGGTAGCGATTGCACTTGGTGGTCCACGATATGGCTTACCTCAGGCAATACGATTAGGAAGCTCAATGAAGCAATCAAGTACCTAGAAAAAATAAAGGAGGACCTGCACAATGAGCAATGAAATCATAACATCCGAGCAGTACAGCAAAGCGGTGTGCCTGACAAACAGAATCAAAGCTAATGCTCAGGCAGCACAGGAATCTCTTTATGAGGTCTGCAAAGGTCTGAAAGAAATGAGGGACGGTAAGCTCTTCAAAGAGCTCGGATATCAGAGCTTCGAGGAATACGCTGAAAATGAAGTCGGCATGACAAAGAGAAATGCAAACAGATATGTTGCAATTGCTGACATGTATGCATCAGGTGAGACAGCGCTGTCCCAGAACCTCGGAGTTACAAAGCTTGCTTTACTTGCAACACTTTCAGAAGATGAAAGAGCCGAGGTCGTTGAAAAATCAGATGTTGAGACTATTTCAAGCAGAGAGCTTGAAGAAAAGGTCAAAGCACTGAAGAAGGAGAAATCCGAGATGTCATTTCTCAACGTTTCTCTTAAGCGTTCAAATGCAACGCTACAGGACAAAAACGATAAGCAAGCAGAGGAAATAGACAAGCTTGAATGCAAGGTTGAGGAACTTGAAAACAGACCTGTCGAGGTTGCGGTGGAAGATAACTCCGAGGAACTTGAAAAGTTGAAACAGGAATATGAAGCTAAGTTGTCTGAACTGTCTGGAAAATCCGAAGCTGAAACAGCAAAGCTTAAAGCCGAGCTTGACAGTCTTCAGAAGAAACTTGAAGAGCAGCCGGCAGCTACTGCTGACTATAAATCAGCGGTCAAGATATACATGGAGAATCTGATTGACAACGGAAACCGTCTGACAGGATTCCTTAAACTTCATCCCGAGTTCAAGGATAAGGCGCACGGACTCGTAGAAGCGATTTTAAGCAAGGTGGATGAGATATGATACTCTATGATCCGAAAAACCGTGAAGAGTGGTTAAAGTGCCGCTGTCGAGGTTTGGGAGGTTCTGATGCCGGTGCAGTCATCGGTGTGAACAAGTACAAGACGAACCTTGAACTGTGGCAGGAAAAAACACGCAGAGTCAGACCTGCAGATATCTCAGATAAAGAATCTGTTGCTTACGGCAAAGCGGCAGAACAATACATCAGAGCATTGTTTCTTCTCGATCATCCTGAGTTTACATCAGAATATCATGAATACAGGATGTATGCCAATGATAATTATCCGTTCCTGTACGCCACGTTGGACGGTGAACTGATTGACAGAGACGGAGTTAAAGGTGTTCTGGAGATTAAGACAACAACTATCAAGAATAGTTCACAATGGGCTGAATGGGACGATAGAATACCAGATAGCTATTATGCACAGGTCCTGCATCAGTTGCTTGCAACCGGATGGGATTTCGTAATACTGAGGGCTTTCATCAGATATTACAAAGGTGAAGAACTGAGGGCTTGTGTAAGAGACTATCCGATTGAAAGAGAAGAAGTACTTGAAGATATGGACGCATTGATGACTCAGGAAATCAAGTTCTGGGAATGCGTGAAAAATAATAGAGAGCCGGCTTTAATCATGCCAGAGATATAGGAGGTGCATATGGTTTCTTATGAAGAATGTGAGCATGTTACGTACAAGCAAATTGATGATATGAAGCATGCAATAGGTTTTGACAATAGAAAAGTCAGAGGAACGAAAAACCGCAGATATGAACCATACAGAAATTATTTTGATGCAGGTGAAAGAGATATCGAAGATCTTGACAAACTTGTTAAAATTGGGCTTATGACTAAAAGGAAATTTCATAACAACACTGTTTATCATGTTACCGAAGACGGAAAAACATTTCTTTACTATGTTACCGGCGTTGAAATTTTGCCGGATATGAAATAATAGGAGGATAAATACATGGAATTTTTAATTACTACAGATTTAAAGCAGATACCTGAGAAGATCGAGTTCAACAACGAGGCCATCAAGGCAGAGCTCTCAGAGAAGCTTACAAAATACAACACACTGGTAGTTACAGAGGATAGCATTAAAGCTGCTAAGAGTGATAAGGCAAGTCTCAACAAGGTTAAAGAGGTTCTGGAAACAAGACGTAAGCAGATCAAGAAACTCTGTTTAACGCCTTATGAAGGCTTTGAAAAGCATATCAAGGAACTGGTTGCTCTTATCGATGCACCGATTAAATCAATCGACAGTCAGGTTGCTGTATTTGATCAGAAGCAGCAGGATGAAAAGTGGAAACAGATATCTGATTACTATGCTGCCGAAGTAAAAGAACTTGTCTCTGTTGCTCCATTGGAGAAAATAGTATCTCCAAAATGGAAGAACAAAACGGAGAGTCTCGAAACAGTTTGTAACGGTGTGGGCGATACTCTGGAGAGAATCCGAACAGATCTTGCAACTATTAAAGATCTTCACAATGAATTTGAGCAGCAGATTACAGATGTTTATCTGAAAGACTTCAATCTTTCAAGAGCACTGCAGGAGCAGAAACGCTTAGAAGAACAGAAGAAGCGTATTGAAGAAATGGAAGCGAAGAAAGCTCAGACAGTTGTGAAAAGCAATCCTGTTCCTACAGCTCCGCCGGTTGCAAGTACTCCGCCAGTGGCAGATACTCCAGCTCCGGCTCAGACAACGGAGCGCATGTATACAGCAGCATTCAAAATTAAAGGTACTCAGAGGCAGATCCAGGCAGTAGCGGCATTCATGAAGAAATACAATATCAATTATGAGGTGATCAAATAATGTCAGTAAATAATAAAATTGCACCTGCACAGGCTGCAGGCACAGAACTTAAATGTACATACAAAGTTGGAGAGTCAGAAGTAACTCTCACTCCCGGAACGGTTAAAAAATATCTCGTAAGTGGCAGAAGCGAGCTTGTAAGTGCTCAGGAGATTGTAATGTTCATCAACCTCTGTAAGTATCAGCACCTGAACCCATTTCTCCGTGAGGCTTACCTGATTAAGTACGGTGAGAACGATCCTGCACAGATGGTAGTCGGTAAGTCAGCATTTGAAGCCAGAGCGGACAGAGACGAACGCTATCAGGGATATAAAGCCGGAGTTGTTGTGCAGAGAGCAGACAAGTCAATAGAGTACAGACCAGGAACGCTTGTAATACCCGGCGAAACGCTCGTTGGAGGATGGTGTGATGTTTATGTCAACGGTTATAAAGAGCCTGTACATGCGAGCGTATCGCTTGCAGAGTACAACACAGGTAAGTCAGTCTGGAAGTCAAAGCCCGGCACTATGATTAGAAAGGTCGCAAAAGCTCAGGCACTCAGAGAAGCATTTCCGAACGCTTTCAGTGGAATGTATGTTGCTGAAGAACTTGGAGGATCTGATGAAGAACTTCCGACACAGCCGGTTACACAGACTGATCAGCCGGAAGTAGTTCAGGAAGAACAGCCACCACAGAAAAAAGAAGAAACAGTAATCGACGTTGAACCTGTAGAGGATGTTCTCGACGGTTCTCAGTTCTTGATATAGGAGGACTTTAATCATGGCATTTATGAAATTATCATCAGGCGAGTTTATGATCGTCGGAGTTCTTCCGAAAGACGCAGAGTACAAGACCGTAGGTGAGAAAAATTCAAGCTTAACAAAGTTCTCCGTAAAGGCATCTGAAAAAACAGATGCCAACGGTGAGAAGATTGCAAACTGGACAAACTGCACAGCATGGCACGATGCAGCGAGAGTATGCAAAGACTTCAAGAAAAAAGACGTCGTAATGGTTGTCGGAAAAATTGAAGAACGTGAGTACGAGAAGAACGGCGAGAAGAAAAAGTCAAAGGAGCTCGTTGTTGACTTTGCAGTAAAGATGGCGAGTGTAGCAGCTGCACCACCTCCGCCAAAGGAGAACGTGCCTGACATTGGAGATTTAGACGACTTCGAGGAGATATTAAACGACGGTACAGTGCCGTTTTAGGCGGTGGGTGAATGGAACAAAAATACGATCTAGAAAAACTTTTTTCAAACGTTGAAACATTAAAGGGAACTCTTTCAGATATTATTCTCCTAAAAGGTGCAAACAGGCAGGAACTTGATGATCTGAGGGATGCTTGCAGTGAACTTAAAGGAGCAGACGCAATTCTCAAAAAGGCTCTTAATGAGGTTAAACTTGAACTCAACAGCTATATCACTGAAAACAAACTGTCGGTAAGATTCACTTTCAAAGATAAAGCAGACTTTAATACTCCAGAGCCTTATGCAGAAGTATTCAGCTATGCAGGAGACAAGTTCAGACATCAGATGGAACTGAACAAAATGGCAGATGAAGCAAAGGCTGCAGGTTTCACAGGATTCAAGAAAGCATATCAGGCATACATAAGCACAATGCGACTGACTAACAAAGCGAGCGAAGATAAAAGCAATCCAACTGATTTCCCGAATCAGCCTGTTGAGCTCGAAGCGGGGCAGTGGTTGTGTGACGTCGAGGGCGTGAAGTTAGTAGATGGACAGTGGGGAACTCAGGTTGCCTGCTGCCATCCGATTATGCCAGTAGAACGCTTAGTGAATATTGACACCGGAGAAGAGAAAATTAAGTTGGCATTTTGCAAGTCACGCAGATGGCGAGACATTGTTGTGAGCAAAGAAGTTACTGCAGTTGCTAGTAAAATAACCGCACTAGCTGCAAAAGGCGTGGCAGTAACATCAGAAAATGCAAAACTGCTTGTCAGGTATCTTTGTGATATAGAAAACCTTAACCTTGAAGAGATCCCGGAGCATGAATCAGTTTCTCGACTCGGCTATGTAGACGAAGGAAGATTCAGTCCTTATGTGGACGGGCTTATCTTCGACGGAGAAGCTTCGTACAAGCCTATTTTTAAGGCAATAAGTGAAAGCAAGGGTAATTTTGAGGACTGGTTAAAGGTAGCTAAAAAGTGCCGTTCCGAGAGCCTTGTGGCAAGATTGATTTTATCAGCTTCATTTTCGTCAGTTCTTGTCAAACACATCGGTGCTCTTCCATACTTTGTGCACCTTTGGTCCTGTGAATCCGGTACAGGTAAAACAGTAGCTCTGATGTTAGCTGCCTCGGTTTGGGGCAACCCTGAGCCAGGTACATACATACAGTCATTCAACAGTACAACGGTCGGACACGAGAAGATGGCAGCGTTCCTGAATAATATTCCGCTCTGCATTGATGAGCTGCAGCTTAGCAAAGATAATCACGGCAGAAGTCGATTTGATGTATACCAGTTAGCTCAGGGTGTGGGCAGGACGCGAGGTAATAAAGCCGGCGGAGTGGATGCAACACCGACATGGGCAAACTGCATTTTGACAACTGGTGAGACTCCGATCGTAAGAGATGGAGCAGGAGCCGGAGCAATCAACAGAGTAATTGATCTGGAATGTCAGATCGGCGAAAAGGTTATCCTGGACGGTCAGGGAACAGCAAATACAGTCAAGGCAAACTATGGACAAGCAGGAAGAAAGTTCGTAGAAAGTCTTGATATTGAAAGAGCAAAGAAACTATATGACTTCTATTTTGAGAAACTCAGCGAGAGCGAGACTACAGAAAAGCAGTGCATGGCTGCAGCAATCATTCTTACAGCTGATGCACTCACAAGTGAAATGTTCTTTGACACAAAGCCGCTCGATGTCAGTCAGATGTCCAAGTTCTTAAAATCTAAAGCTGCAGTGTCAGCTGGAGAGCGAGGCTATCAGTGCATATGTGACTGGGTGGCAATGAATATCGGTAACTTCCTTGATAAAAACGGATTCCCTCGTGATGAGAAAATGCCGGGAAAGATATACGGTCAGAAAGGTGAACAAGACTGGATATACATTAACCAGTCGGTATTCAGAAATGCAGTTGAGGAAGCCGGATATAATGACAGAGCATTACTCAGCTACTTAAAGTCAAATGATCTGATTCAGACCAGAGGAAGAAACATGACGAAAGGAAAGCGCATTGAAGGAATTCTGACAGAATGTATTCTATTAAAGCTTCCTGATATGCGTTACGAAATAGCAGATGATATAGAAATTCTGTAATGTGGGACACAAATGTGGGACAATGTACATTGCAGAAACAACGTAGATGCGCACTTTGAGAGTTTTGTGGGACTGTGGGACATTTTCCCCACATACACACACACTTTATTATGTACTATTTTTTTAAGATGAAATAAAAAAGCCTCGCGCGTAAGGAAAATGTGCGTATTTGTCCCACAGTCCCACATTAACACTTTCAACAAGCTGAAACAACGTAAATACGACATTTCAAAGTGTGGGACTTTTTGTGGGACACGATTTTCAAAGTACCACAGTCCCACAGACAAAGGAGTAAGAAATGGAATTAAGAGATTATCAGCAGTCTTTAATTAATAAGTCCAAGGTTGAAATTATAAAAGGCAAACGTGCTATATGCTGTGTTCTCGGCTGTGGGGGTGGCAAAAGTATAATCCAAGCGACGATAGCAGCAAATGCAAACAGAAAAGGCAACAGAGTTTTGTTCCTGGTACACAGAAAAGAACTCTGTGAACAGATAACAGATACTTTCAGCAAGTGTGATGTTGACTGGAATCTCACGAAGGTCGGCATGGTCCAGACGTTCACAAGGCATATTTCCGAGTTAGATCCACCGGATGTGATTATCACGGATGAATGTCATCAATCAACAGCAAAGTCTTATACAAAGATCTATGATGCATTCCCGGGAGCATTGAAGCTTGGATTCACAGCTACACCATGCAGATTGAATCGAGGCGGATTGGACAGTGTATATGATGCTCTGGTGCAAGGTGTGAGTACACGATGGTTAATAGATCGTGGATATCTTGCAGACTATAAGCACTATTCCATACAGCTTGCAGATACATCAGGACTTCACAGCAAAGCCGGGGAGTTTGTTTCTTCTGAGGTCCAAGAACTCATGGAGGGCAAACACATTTACGGTGAAACGGTTCAGAACTGGTTGAGAATAGCTAAGGGAAAGAAAACTATTGTGTACTGCAGTTCAGTAACATCGAGCAAGGAAACAGCGGAACATTTTATTGACGAAGGAATATCTGCAGCGCATCTGGACGGAAATACAAAATCAGAAGTCAGAGCAGACATCATGCAGCAGTTCAGAGCAGGCAATATCCAGGTACTTTGTAACTGTGAACTGTTCTCAGTAGGTTTAGACGTTCCTGATTGCGAATGTGTGATACTTCTCAGGCCTACACAGAGCCTGACTCTTTACATTCAGCAAGCAATGCGCTGCATGAGAGCAGACAAGAACAATCCCAGTAAAATTGGAATCATCATAGACCATGTGGGAAACATCTACAGGCATGGTTTTGTAGACGATAACCGAAACTGGACACTCGATGTCAAGAAACGTAAAGCTGAGAACCTTATAAAAATTAAAGAATGTCCTCAGTGCTTCACGGTTTATTCTGCTGAAAAGGTAGCGTGCCCAAGCTGCGGATATGAATGTCATATCATTAAGCAAACAAAAGATAAGAAAACAGTTGAAATAGACCTGCAGGAAGTGAAAAGGCAGGAAGATATCAAGAACGCAGATTACAAGGAATATCAGAACTGCAAAACATTTTCTGAACTGGTTGAGTTTCAGAAACTCAGAAAATATAAGTTCGGATGGGTACTAAGAAAAGCCCAGGAGCTTAACATCGACATACCGAAAAAATATTACAATCAATTGAGGTACATATCATGACAGAAACAGACATAATGAACCTGATCAGAATGAATTTATCCGAAGCCGGATTTGTAGTATTCAGAGCCAACGTAGGCAAAATGAAACTTCCGGACGGCAGATGGTTTGACACTGGACTTCCGAAAGGATTTTCGGATTTGTTTGCAGTCAAGGACGGACGCATTTATTTCATTGAGGTAAAGAAACCAGGAGGAATAGCCAGACCTGAACAGATCAACTTTATCTCTCAGATGAAAAAGCATGGCTGCATTGCCGGCATAGCTCATAGTGTTGAGGAGGCGTTTAAACTTGTCAACGCTGGATCTTGAAAAGCTTGCTGCATCCGGATCAGAAATGCCGGAGAACTTAAACGGAGCAGAGCAGCTGTTTTATTTATCGCTCAGACAGCTCTATGCAATATACCGTACGAAGAAAATTACAAGAGAAATCGCAAGGAAAGAAAAAACTCAGATCTACAAGCAGTATGAAATCAACAGCTTGAATCTGAGAAGCTGGGAAGCAGCAGCAGAAAAGGAACGTAAGCTTGCAGTTCTTTCTCCTGAACTTAAAAAAACAGGATGTGAGCTCTGCAGAAAATACAGTGCAATTTTAGGAGGATTAAAGTGAAGAAATATAATAACTTTCACTGCCTGACGCAGAATGCCGGGAAGTGCAATAAATATTCGAAGGGGAACATAGCGTGCGTAACATGTGGTATAAACCGCAAGTGTAAAGTATGCGGCAGAAAAGGCACGAGCAGCTGTGATAGCTGCGAGAACAAGAAGGAGGATGAAAAAACATGAACATAACAACAGCACTTATAATCTTTGCGGCAGTCCTGGTTGTTACTCTGATCATGCAGGCACACATGCAGAATCAAATATCAGACATTATCAAGGCACTCAGAGTTACAGATGAAAACGATCAGAAGCTAAAGAAATTCTGCAAAGCAGCACAGCACGATATAGCAATGCTTGCAGGTAAGGTCAAGGAACTGGAGGAGGATTCAGAATGAAGCAAAAAGAAATAGATTGCCTGTTCTGCAATTCTAAGGCGGTTATAACGTACGAAGAAAACAGGGTATACAGATGTTCCTGCGAAGCTTGCATGAATGTTCTGGACCACAGGGACGATTCGTGGGATGAAGCTGTGAAGTTCTATGAGGACTTATCGTATATGATGAAAGGAAAGGCGATATAGTATGAGACCGATTGATGCGGATGAACTGTTAGACAGATTTCACTATAGTGAGCACGATACTGAGGACGAAAAAATAATGGTAATGACGGTTAGGCGCATGGTCAAAGAACAGCCAACACTGCAACTCTCAGAGGTTGCAAATGCGAAAAGCAACTCGAATTGTGTCGAAGTAAAGCATGGGGAATGGATAAAAACATCACAGACAATGTTTCCGGAGCAGTCAAAACATTATTGCTCAGAATGTGAAAACTTTGCAAATACACATTTAGTTTTTCATATGAAAACGAACAGTTATAGCTTAGAAGAATATCTTGATAACTACTGCCCACATTGCGGTGCAAAAATGGACGGAGGTCAGACAGATGAAACGAAGTGACCTTGAAAAATATCTTGGTAAAAAGGTGAGAGTAACATTTTTTGACGGAGAAACGGAAGAAGGAGAAACGTGTACAGGAGAACTTCATAAAACAGGTGAGGAGCAATTCAAAAACAATTCAAATTTATATATATCACAAAAATACTATTTTCTGATAAACCCTCAATCGTTTTTATTCAAATGCTCACATGTTAAGGAAATTCAGATAATCGGAGGTAAAAAATAATGAAACTTGAAGTGAAAATTAAAAACAATGTTGAAACACTCGTAGATCTTAAAACAGTAATCACAGAAAGCAACTTTGATGCAGTCCTTGATGCAGTGAATATGCTGACAGGTGAGATTTACAATTCACTGCCTACATACAAATTCGTTGGGCCTGATCCGGTTGAGGATCTCACGCCGATACCGGAATCGGTTCCTGTACCAGATGAACCAGACGATTCAGATGACTCAGACGACTGCCAGACATACACAGGATTCGTACACCTCAAATGCAAACACTGTGGAGCTGTAAAGAGTTTCTGTTCGAGAGAGGGCATCAGTGAGTTTCGTTGCAAAGAATGTGGCGGTGATACACCGCTGTACCACCTCGTGAAGATAGAGTATACATGTCCCGAATGCGGAAGAAAGCACTGGTACTGGACAAACGAAACAGCATTGGATTTCGTAATGCAGTGTTTTGACTGTGGTACAGATATCCCGGTAACGTATTCAGAAGAGACTAACAGTTATGTGGGAGGTACAGAAAATGTGTGAGATATTATTTAGAGGACAGACAAGAAGAAAAGGTGAAAAGGTAACAATCGGCGGAGTACCGGTTCCGAGTAACTGGGTATATGGCGGTATATTTCCTCAAAACAAAGGCGGAGATTTTGCTGTCATATATCAGCAAGAGCCTAATATCGAGAAGTTCCCTGTATATACTGATACAGTCGGACAGTACACAGGCATGAAGGACAAGCATGGAAAGAAGATATTCGAGGGTGATATCCTCTCAGCACATTTTGACGAATCGTGCCCAGAAGATGAGACAAGAGTAGTGGTTGAATGGAACAGATTTAGCTTCTGCACGCATCAGAGCGGATGTGATCCCGATATCATGGAAGAAGAAGACAATATATTTTGGGAAGTCATCGGCAACATCTATGACAATCCCGAACTGATGGAGGGCAACTATGAAGATAGATAGACCTCTTCCAAAGCCCGGAGAATACTACAGACATTTCAAAGGCGGTGATTACAGGATCGTCGCAATAGCAAAGCATACCGAAACAGAAGAACTCCTGGTCATATACAAAGAGTGGTTAGGCACTGGAGTATATGCAAGACCACTCAGCATGTTTATGTCAGAAGTTGATCATAAAAAATATCCGGACGCTAAACAAAAATACAGACTTGAAAAATTACCGTGAGGAGGGCTATAAATCATGACATTAGATGAACTCAGACGCTTAGAGCAATCCGACTTAATCAAGCTGATTGATGAAGGTAAACTGGTATACTTGGATGCAGTAATAAAAGCCGACAGGATGACGATTGAAAGTCAAACGGCGGATGGACATATTCTCAAAGACCTCTGTACAATTGGCAGAGATGGCAAAGCAGATGATGAATTTGGTTGTGCGGAGCAGTGTGGAGAGTGTGGAGAAAATTGTGATGTGTGTCCAATCCAAAAAGCTTTTAATAAGCTTGCAGCATATGAAGATACAGGGTTTGAACCAAGTGAACTGCATGGTGCAATACTCCAGAAAGACATCACTCCGAACAATCCACTCATAAAAGATATGATGTCAGATCAGGGCTATTGCTTAGTTTCAAACAGCTACATACAGCATTGTATCGATGAATCAAAAGAATTATCGGACCTTAAGGTTGCAAAGTACAAGGCTGATAAGGCTAAGAGGGACAGTTTCCGCATGATATACCAGAATGCACTCTTCGCATGGTGCTTGACTCAGGTACAGAGAGGATGGCACATAAAATGACAGAAGAACAACTGCAGAAAGTCGACTGGCTCAACAGAGCGTTTCGCACTGATCAGAAAGTCAGTGCACTGATCGCAGTGCAGAAACAAAATAAATCCCTAGCGTGCAGATGTACAGCCGTGTACGACAATAACGAGCACATGAATCAGGAAGAAATCCTGCACAAGATTTGTGATGACAGTATGCGAATAGACAAGCTTATTGATGAGCTTATAGATACTCGTAAAGAGATATACAGCACTATCACAGCCGTTGGTGATGACGAACTTGAGGCAATACTTTATCACAGATATCTTGCATACATGAGCATACAGCAGATTGCAGACATCATGCATTACGACAGAAAGACAATTCAGCGCAAGCACATCAAAGCACTGGATAAAATAATGTCCTTGAATGTCGCACCTACTGAGTGATATTATAAGACTAGAGAAGCACGGGACATCGCTGTCTCGTGCTTTTTACATTCTCCTTTCGGTCCGTGGTGAAATTAAGACACGGATTGGTTGTCGTAGCTCAGTGGTAGAGCAATCTCCTTATAAGAGATAGGTCGTGGGTTCGAATCCCGCCGACAGCATTCATGTGTTACTGTAGTTCAACAGGGAGAACAGCCGCCCTAAAAGGTTAGGAGGCAGGTGTGGGTTCAACTCCTGTCAGTGACAACTCAAAGCTACGACAGCTTGTAAGCTTTGCCCGGCGTAACAGCCGGGTTTCTCCTGTCGTGATAACAATGATTAAATGTTCAGATCCTTTTTATAAATCAGCAAGATGGCTGACACTCAGACAGAGAATACTTAAGCGAGATGAATTCTTATGCCAGTTGTCGTTGAGATATGGCAAGCGTAGGGATGCACAGATGGTACACCATATATGGCCACGTGATAGGTTCCCACAGTATCAGTACTGTGCATGGAATCTTATTTCATTAACGAACAAGGAACACGACAAGCTACACGACAGAGTCACAGGCGGACTCACAGCAGCAGGCGAAGCATTGAGAACGAGAACCCCCCCACCTTCAAATGACGTAGATACGTGCTTTGGAGACCGGTGAGTGGGACTCTTTCCAACTCTGCTGAAATTTCAGAGAAAGGGGGAAACGAAAAATGACTAAAAAAGCCCGAGAATTGAAGACCGTCAGTGATGATAAATTCTCAGATATTTTTAAGCAAACGGTTGATGATATGCAAGCACTGGGTACGTACAAAACCGAGTTTTCTCCTGCTATCACACGATACTCTGAAATGCGTGTGCAGTTTCTAATCCTCATGGATCAGTGGTATGCTGCCGGGTGCAAAATAACCGAACCGTACACAAATAAAAACGGTTCAACAAATAACAGGAAAACTACTCTTTATCAGTCAATCGAAACTCTGAGAGCAGAACTCACAAGTATGGAAAATCTGTTTGGTCTGACTCCGGCCGGACTGAAAAAAATAAATGATAAAAGCTTAGCAACCAAAAAAGAAAGTATTTTAGCAAAGGCTCTGCAGCAGATTGAGTAACCTTGAAACCGTAATGGCTTATGTGAATGAGCTTGCAAGCGGTAAAACGAATGCTAACAAATACAGGGTAAAGGCTGCTAAGCGTTTTTTAAAAGACCTCAAGAATCCAAAGTACGAGCTTAGAACAAAAGATGCAGATTTCTGCATCAATATCATTCAGAGCACAGTCTGCCACTTTCAAGGCGAAAAACTGGACGGCACTCCGTTGAAAGGCACACCATTCCTCCTGACTGACTTCCACAAGTTTATTATCTATAATCTCTTGGGATTCTATCTCAAAGGCACACAGATCAGGAGATACAAAGAAGCTTTCATATACATTCCTCGAAAGAACATCAAAACAAGCTTTGCCGGTGCGCTTGTGTGGGCATTAGCACTCTTAAACCGCAGATCAGGCAGTAAGGTTTACATAACATCAGCTGCATTACCTCAGTCTCTGGAGTCATGGAACTTTATCAAATGGAATGTCATTAACATGGGCGAAGAGGACAACTTCCGAATCATCGATAACAACAATGAACATTCAATATCTGCAGAGCTTGGAGATGGCAGTTTGCTTATCCGAGCACTTGCAGCAAATCCGGATGCACAGGACTCATTCAACTGCAACATCGGAATAGCCGATGAAATGCACGCTTACAAGTCTCCAAAACAGTACAACATCATCAAAGAAGCGATGAAAGCTTATACAAACAAATTGATGATCGGTATAACAACGGCTGGAGACAACATGAACAGCTTTTGCTATAACAGGTTGCTGTACTGTAAGAAGATCCTTGACGGAACAGTTGAAGATGAAAAGTATTTTGTCTTTATCTGTGAAGCTGATGCAGATGAGAACGGAAACATCGATTACACGAACCCTGTCGTGCATGAACAGGCAAATCCGGCATACGGCATATCAATCAGGCCGGACGATATCCTGAATGATAGCTTACAAGCACAAAATGATCCGCAGCAGAGAAAAGACTTCTTTGCAAAGTCTCTGAATGTCTATACATCAGCAATGAAAGCTTACTTTGACATATCAGAGTTTCAGCGCTCTGACCGTCAGTATAACTGGACACAGCAAGAAGCTGCAAAGCTTGTATCAAAGTGGTACGGTGGATCTGACTTGTCAAAGCTGCATGATCTTACAGCATCAGACCTTGTCGGCATGATCGGAGATGTTCTTGTCATCCTGCCGCATTGTTGGTTTCCTATTGTCAAGGCAACACAAAAAGCAGAAGAGGATAACATACCGCTTTTCGGTTGGAAGGATGATGGATGGCTTGACATGTCGAACAATCCGACTGTCAACCATGCCGAGATAGTCAACTGGTACTGCGCAATGCGAAACGCAGGATTCAAGATCAAGCAGGTAGGACACGATCGTAAGTTTTGCAGAGAGTATTACATCGGCATGAAAAAAGCACATTTCAATATCATCGATCAGCCTCAGTATTTTTACAAAAAGTCTGAGGGATTCAGATTCATCGAACAGAAAGCCAAGGACGGAAAGCTGTATTATTTCCATGCAGATCCTTATGAGTACTGCGTGCAGAACGTCAGAGCAATAGAAAAAACGGATGACATGGTACAGTATGAGAAAGTCGAGGAAACACTGAGAATTGACGTATTCGATGCGTCAGTGTTCGCAGTAGTCAGAATGCTTGAAGACATGGAAAACGGTAAGAAGATTGATAACTGGTTTTAAAGGAGTGAAGATAATGAAAAAAGAAAGCAAACAGTACCTTGAAATAACACTTAAGAACATGAAAAAATGTCAGTGGGAAGCAGGCAAAGAGTTCACGGACTTTAATTATGACGGAAAATGCTTAATCATCAAAAAAGATGACCGTCTTGTTGGACTTTATCCTGTCGATGCACTTATGAGCGTAGTGTTTTTCGATTAATTTAAAGGGGTGAGGATAATGAAAAACCGTGCATTATTAGCATCTATAACTGCCATGAGCATGATGTGCAGTGTGTCACCTGCATATCTGCCAAGCAGCAAAGATATATGTCAGACACAAATCTCAGCAAATAAGCCAAACAAGAAAATGAAGATAGGCAGATTCAACAGGAAAGGAAAGTGAGATTTATGTTAAAAATCCGCGCTGTAAGACTTCACAGAGAGGCGGTGATCCTGATTATCTCATAGCTGCATATGTGATGCAGCGGCTGTGAAAGGTGGTGATAATATTAAGAATCCATTCAAGAAAAAACGCTCTCAGTCTCCTGTAGAATGCTTTTTCCTCGGGGGCAATGAAACAATACTTCCAGGTTATACAAGGCTCTCTGACAACGAAGAGATTAAACGTTGCGTATACAAGATTGCAGATCTCACCAGTAACATGACGATCATGCTCATGGAAAACGGCAAAAACGGTGACATCAGACTTAAAAACGAACTCTCAAAGAAAATTGACATCAATCCAAACAAGAACATGACTCGAAAATCATTTATTCACAAAATCGTCACTGACATGTGCATGACCGGCAACAGTGTTGTTCTTCCAAGCTTCTCAGGAGATTATATAGATAATCTCATTCCCCTCAACGGTTGCTCGTTCGTCAGCAAAGGCGATACGTACGCAATCAGACATGGAACTGAGATAAACCCTGACGATGTTCTGCACTTTGTGCTCAATCCTCATGAAACACAGTATTTTCAGGGCGTAGGACTTGCACCGCTTGTCTATAACACAATCAGAAATGTTGCACAGGCAAACGCAACAAAGACAGGATTCCTGCAGAGCAAATGGAAACCGTCACTTATCATCAGCATCAACTCGGACAACGAGGAATTACAAGACAAAGATAAGCGAAAGAAGATCCTCGACAGCTACACAGAAACCACAGAAGCTGGAGAACCGTGGTTGATTCCTGCCGGTGATATGTCAATTGAGAAGATCCAGCCGCTAACCCTGAACGACCTTGCAATACAGGACAGCTTGACTCTTGACCTCAAAACAATAGCTTGTGCAATTGGCATTCCTCCGTTCATGCTTGGTATCGGAGAGTTTAATAAGGACCAGTACAACAACTTTATCAGTACGACAATCATGAGTATTGCAACAGTAATACAGCAGGAACTGACAAAGAAACTTCTGTATTCTCCGAACATGTATTTCAAATTCAATCCGAAATCACTCATGCAGTACGACATCAAAGATAAGGTCCAGTTCGTCAAAGAAATGGTCTCCGGCGGAATGCTCAGCAGAAACGAGGGCAGAACCGAATTTGACTATTCACCTGCCGATGATCCGGGAATGAACGACTTTATTGTCCTTGAAAACTATATCCCGGTTAGTGATGTTGGAAATCAGAAAAAACTGAAAGGTGGTGATGGCAGTGGATAAGAGACATGCATATTTTGCATCTGAACTCAAAACAAGAGCAGAGGCAGACGGAGACAAGTACATCGAAGGTTATTTTGCAGTGTTCAATCAGGAGACAAACCTCTGGTGTGATGAGTATGAAAGAATTGCTCCGGGGGCTTTTGCAACAAGCTTAGCAAACAATGATATCAGATGTCTGTTTAATCATGATACAGGCTTTGTGTTAGGCCGCATGGCATCAGATACCCTTGAACTGAGAGAAGATGCGCACGGCTTGTGGGGAAGAGTAAAAATTAATCCTGATGATTCTCAGGCAATGAACATATATGCAAGGGTACAGCGTGGTGACATTTCCGGATGCTCGTTCGGATTTTTCCCATTAAATGAAGAGTGGGCAGACCGTCCAGATGGTGGAACATTGTGGACAGTTAAAGAAGCTGATACACACGAAGTTTCAATATGCACATTCCCTGCATATCCTCAGACGGAAATACAGGCACGTCAGGCAGACTTTAAACAGCACAAGGAAAGAACACTCAAACAGCGTAAGGCTGAATTAAAATTGAAACTGGAGGCTATGAAATGCTCAGAAAAATAAAAATCCTTGCAGAGCTGAAAAAGAGAAATGAAACTCTTAAGGCTCTGAGAGAAAAGAAAGCAGGCTTTGACACACGTGAGTCAGATCTTGAAAAGGCACTCAATGAAGCAGAGTCTGAGCAGGACATCAATACAGTACAGCAGGAAATTGATGATCTTGGAAAAGAAATTGCAGAGGCTGACGTCGATAAAAAGATCGATGCTGAACAGGCAGAAGTCGACAAGCTCAACGCAGAACTTGAAACAATCACAGAACCGAAACCGGCTGATCCGGCTCCGGCAGATCCTAAACCAAAAGATGAAAGAGGTGCTATTATGAACTTCAATAAGCGTGGTATTTTCTATACCCTTGACATGCAGCAGAGATCAGCTGTTCTTGCAGACGAAGAGGTAAAAACATTTCTCACAAGAGCAAGAGAAATGAAAGGTCAGACCAGAGGTGTGAACAACGTTGATGTTACTATTCCTCAGGTATTCCTCGATATTATCCGTCCGAACCTGCCGACATTGTCAAAGCTGTATAGCCTTGTAAATGTCAAGAAAGTAAAAGGTACGGCCAGAAAAAATGTTGCAGGCACATATCCTGAAGGTGTATGGACAGAAATGTGTGCTTCTCTCAATGAACTCGAAATTTCATTCAACCAGGTTGAAGTCGACGGCTTCAAAGTTGGTGGTTTCCTTGTTATTGATAATGCAATTCTCGAAGACAGTGATGAAGCACTTGCATCAGAAATTCTTACTGCGCTGTCCGCAGCAATCGCAAAAGCACTTGACAGAGCAATCCTCTTTGGTACAGGTAAAAGAATGCCGACCGGTATTGCTACACGCCTTGCACAAACTTCACAGCCTTCTGACTGGGGCGCAAAAGCACCAACATGGACAGATTTACATACAACACACGTTCTCAAATGGGATGGCTCAGAGCAGACAGGAGCAACATTCTTTGCTGCACTTTATGGCAAACTTACAGCTGCAAGATCTGACTATGCAACAGGCAACCTTACATGGATCATGAATAAGAAAACTCATCAGGCAATCATTTCTAAAGCAATTGCTCTTGATTCATCTGCAGCAGTTGTATCAACGGTCAACGGTACAATGCCTGTAATCGGCGGTAACATCATCGAACTTGAACTTGTCGCAGACAACGACATCATCGGTGGCTACTTTGAACTGTACGCGCTTGCAGAACGTGAAGGCGGTGTATTTGCATCTTCTGATATTCCTAAGTTCTTTGACGATCAGACAGCATACAAGGGTACAGCACGTTACGACGGCAAGCCAGTATTCGGTGAAGCTTTCGTAATCGTCAATATTGCAAATACAAATCCGACAACCACAAGCACATTCCCTGGAGATTCAGCAAATGTTAAGCTTGTCAGCCTCTCAGCGCTCACAATCGGTTCAACTCCTGTAACTCTGTTCCCTCCGTTCGATGCAAACGTACTTAACTATCACTGCAAGGTAACAGCACATGCAAATAAGATCACTGCAACGGCACTTACAACAGGTGCAACAGTATCAATCAAGAACGGTTCAACAGCAGTAACAAGCGGAAGCAATGCAACATTCACGGCAGGTGAAAACATTCTGACTGTGGAAGTCACAAACGGCAACGCAACAAAGAGAACATATACCGTAGTTGTAGACGATGCAACAGCATAATCATGAGAGGCTTTAAGCCTCTCCCTCTTGAGGGGGTGTAGTAATGCCAAATGATACAACAGTATTAAACCTGCTTAAAATCGACTTAGGCATAAGCCATACAGCACGTGATGCGTATCTGAATAACAAAATCGCAGGATGCCAGGAAGAACTAAGAGACAAAGGAATAACTCTTGATCTGACAAAAGCAGATGATGTGATGTTGCTGTCAGACTATACAGCGTGGCAATACAGGCATAGAGCAGAAAATATTCCACTTTCAAAGAGTCTTGATTTGCGCATAAAGAACGCTGTAACAAAGGAGCGTGCAAATCAATGAGTTTTGATGATGTATGTACTTTAGTCTCAACAACAATAGAAACTGATGAAATAGGTCAGGAAATCAAGTCAGCAGGTGCATTGACAGAGATATTTTGTAAAGAGAAGTCGGCAAGTGGTAACGAATTTTACCGGGCAGCTTCAAACGATATCAAGGCAGAAAAAGTTATAGAAACTGACAAGGAAAACTATTCAGGACAGCAGTTGCTCATATACGAAGGTATTAAGTATTCAATATACCGAACATACGTCAGAGCAGAAGATGGAGTAATCGAGCTGTACTGCACACAGAAAGCTGGTGTGTGATGGACGATTTTGAAGCAATGCTGATAGCTGAAATGCAAGCGTATAGCGCAGAAGTAACTGAAACGGTGAAAGAAGTTGCAGAAGAAGTCGGAAAAGACATGTTAAAAGACGTTAAGAAAAATTCACCTAAAAAAACAGGTGAATATAAAAAAGGATGGAAAAAAGACGTCACAAAAAACGAAACTGGAGTTTCAGTAGTTGTACACAATAAAGACTGCTATAGACTAACGCATTTGCTTGAAAACGGACATGCAAAAAGAAACGGTGGAAGAACTCCGGGCATTCCACACATAGCACCGGCACAAGAAAAAGCAAATGAGGAATTTGAAAGAAGAATCAGAGAGGAGCTGAGCAGATGACACTAACAGACGTATATAACAGATTAAAACTAATCAAGGATGTTCCGGTTGCTTATCTTGCTTTTAAATCTGCTCAGAACTCTGATTACATTGTTTACTATGAAAGTGGTGCAAACTTTCACGGCTCAGACGAAAGAAACCACATCAAAGAAATGAATGTTACTATTGAGCTGTACACAGATAAGAAAAACAGGGCACTTGAAAAGCGAATCGAGGATTTGTTTTCAGATGTTGAACTGAGCAAAGGTGCCGATGCCTGGATAGATGATGAGCAAATGCTCATGGTAACATACGAATTTATGACAATCAACAAGGAGTGATAAAATGGCACATACAAACACGAATGACAAAGAAAAAATCCGTATAGGCTCATGTTTGGTCTATATTACGGTCTTTTCTGGCACAATTCCGGCAGATACCGATTTTGAAGTTGATGTAAACAAGCTTGGCGAAGTCTCCGGCGGTGCAACAATTGAGTATAAGCCTACCTTTTATACTGCAAAGTCTGACGATGGTAAAACTACCAAAACGGTTATCACAGATGAAGAAGCAACTCTAAAACTTGGCATTTGTACATGGAACGGTGACACACTTGACAAGCTTGTAAAGACTGGTACAGTAACAGAATCCGGTGGCATCCGTACTTTAAAAATTGGCGGCAAAAACAATGCTGACACAAACAAGTACGCTATCAGATGCGTACACAAGGACAAAGCAGACGGTGACGTGAGAGTGACCATAGTCGGTAGCAATACAGCTGGATTTAGCCTTGCATTTGTAAAGGATAAGGAAACTGTCATCAACCCCGAATTTAAAGCAGAACCGCAGGACAATGACGGCACACTCATTACATTTACCGAAGAGATCCTCGGACTTTGCGCCCTTACTCCTACTCTTGCAAAAGGAACGACAGGTAAAACAAAGGTCAACTCAGTAGCGGAGGATAAGCTTACAGCAACAAATACATACGTTTACAAGATAAGTGCTGCAGCTACTGCAGTAGCATACAATGAAACTTGCACAACCGGATGGACAGCAGCAACACTTGGCACAACAGAAATTTCGACTACAGCAGGTCAAATCATAACTCTTGTTGAAATTGACAGCAACAGCAAAGCAAAAGCAGTTGGCACAGTAACGGTAGTTGACGATATAGGTTAAAATTCATGCACCGCTTTTATGCGGTGCTTTTAGGAGGAAAAAGAATGACAACACAGGTGGTAGGAAACAATCTGATGGTTAATCTTGAAGGTGAAACGATAACGGTAACTCCTCCAAAAATGAGAACAATCAGAGAAATGAATAAGCTTTCAAATGATGACTTTGACTCCGGTATGCAGTCTTATACCATGATACTTAGTAAAAACACAGAGGGAAAAGAAATAACTGTTGACATGTTGCTTGACTACGATATTGCAGATATAAAGCAGTTGGCATCCGATATCACAGATTGGATTGAAAACCTTAAAAAAAAATAAGCATTCCTTATTATCCTCGTGATGATGAGGAATCAAAATTATATTACATTCCTGAGACAATTGAGAAAAAAACTATAAGTGATTACGCTAGATTCAATTTTGCCGAAATAGATGAACTAGACCTTGTAACATATCTTACATATCTCAGGGATGCTTTTATATTTAACTGCAATCAGTCAGAAAAAGGCAGAGAGTACCTTGAAAATGCATGGTACTTAGAACAGACTGACTGTGATAGAGACTCACTAAGGGAACACTTCGGGAGGTGAGAACAATAGCAAATAACATAAAGGGTATTACAGTTGAAATCAATGGCAACACAAAAGGCTTACAGAACGCACTTGGTGATGTAAGCAAGGGTACGAAATCCGTCAACGAAGAACTCAGAGAAATAAACAAGTCTCTTAAACTTGATCCCGGAAACACTGAACTTCTCGCTCAAAAGCAGGAATTGCTCGCAAAAAAAGTTGAAACAGCAAAAGAAAAGCTTAAGCTCTTGCAAGAAACTCAGTCGCAAGTCGAAGAACAATTCAAACGTGGCGACATAGGTGCAGAACAGTACAGAGCATTTCAGCGTGAATTAGTCAACACAAGAAATGAAGTTGACAATCTTCAAAATGCTGCGAACAGTTGCAGTCCAGCGCTTGAAAGCATGGCAGCACAGGGTGAAAAGCTGAAAGATGCTGGAGATAAGATATCCAGTGCAGGCGAAAAGCTCATGCCGGTAACCGGTGCTATCGTTGGAGCAGCAGCAGCAAGTGCAGCGGCGTTCAAAGAAATGGATGCCGGATATGATATCGTTGTTACAAAGACAGGGGCATCAGGCGAAGCCCTTGACTCATTAAAGCAACAGGTCGATGCAGTCTTTTCTGAGATTCCAACGACTGCAGAAGATGCAGGCACTGCAATAGGTGAAGTCAATACAAGGTTTGGCTTGACTGGTGAAGCGTGTGCAGAAGTATCAAAAGAGTTTATCAAGTTTGCACAGATTAATGGTACCGACCTTAATAGTGCAATTGATAATGTCGACACAGTCATGATGAAGTTTAATGTTGATAGTGCTAAGTCTGTTAATGTCCTTGGACTTATGACAAAGGTCGGACAAGACACAGGCATTTCAATGGAAACACTACAGTCAACTCTCTCAACGAACGGTGCAACGCTCAAAGAAATGGGGCTTGATCTTACAGCCTCAACAAATCTCTTAGCACAGTTTGAGTCGACAGGTGTTGATGCATCAACAGCGCTTGCAGGACTGAAAAAAGCACAGCAGAACGCAACAGCAGACGGCAAAACGATGCAGGAGGCATTAAACGAGACCATATCATCAATCAAGGATGCATCAAGTCAAACCGATGCACTTCAGATAGCAACTGACCTGTTTGGTAAAAAAGGTGCTGCAGAAATGACACAGGCAATCAGAGAAGGTAAGCTGTCAATAGATGATCTGTCGACTTCACTGTCTGACTACGGCAATACAGTATCAAATACATTTGCAGAAACGCAAGATCCTTTCGATGAAGCAAAAGTTGCACTCAATAACGCAAAACTCGCAGGTGCACAACTTGGGGCAACACTCTTAACATCATTACAGCCGATTCTGACAGGACTGATAAATAAGGTTAAGTCAGTAACATCATGGTTCAAAGGGCTTACAGAGTCGCAGAGGCAAACAATACTCAAAGTTGGTGGGGTAGTTGCTGCAGTCGGACCATTGCTGATTATCATAGGTAAAGTCATATCGGCGGTAGGTACAATAATGACGATTCTACCGAAGGTTAAAGCTGGTATGGTAGCCGTAAATGCAGTAATGGCAGCGAACCCTGTCGGTCTTGTCGTTGCCGGTGTAGCGGCGCTGATCGCAATATTTGTTATCTTGTGGAACAAATGTGATTGGTTCAGAGAGTTCTGGATAAATCTCTGGGATGGTATCAAAGCAAAATGCGAAGAAATCTGGGCGGGGTTACAGGCGATATGGGCGGTTGTATCACCGTTCGTACAGCAGTATATAGTTGAACCAGTTAAGGCTCTGATGGAAGATATCAAGAATGCACTGATAAAAGTCAAAGATCATTTTGTTACGCAGTGGGGACTTATCAAAGATATCTTTAAAAACATCATAGACTTTGTCAAAAACGTATTTTCGGGTAACTGGTCCGAAGCGTGGGAGAACATCAAAAACATATTCGGTGATGTCTGGGACGGATTCGTTGACATGGCAAAAGGACCGTTAAATGTGGTGTTGGGCCTCGTAAACGGTGTGATCGGTGGCATCAACAAAATGGTTGATGGTATCAACAGCATTAGTTTTGACATACCGTCATGGGTGCCCGGAGTCGGAGGTAACAGCATCGGATTTGATATTCCTCACGTTCCTGAGATCCCACTTCTGGCAAAGGGTGGCATCCTTACATCTGGATCCGCAATCGTAGGTGAAGCAGGACCGGAACTGTTGACGATGTACAACGGTAAAACAATTGTACAGCCGTTATCAAGAGATCAGGCCAGAGGCGTAACGAACGAAGGGAACACTTACAACATCACTAATGTTATAAAGGTCGATAAAATATCTAATGACTATGACATAACAAAAATCAATCAGCAGTTAGCTATAGAGCAAAGACGTGGCCTTGCTGCAGTGGGGAGGTAATAATGAGTACAATAACATTCAAGGGCGTTGCATCTGACACATTAGGCATAATGATAACTAAAACTCCTGTGCCTCCTTGCCAACAACAAGGATATGAAACAATATACATACCAGACGGACCGGTGCTTTACAATGATAAAAAGATACGCGAAAATGTATCAATAATTGTTGAAGCAGCTATTACTGACATGAGCAAATTCAGACAGATATATTCGCATTTTCAGGGGCATGGCAATCTGATACTGTCGGGTGAGTCAGACAAGTACTATAAAGCAATCTGCAGGCCTCTCACGCCTGAGAATATTGCGGCAAGCTTAAAATTAATAGTGCTTGAATTTGAGTGTGAGTCATACGCATATGCGGTCAGCAATGATCCTGTCGAAATTACAGTAAATGATTATAACCTCGAGGTTGGTGGAAGTTACTTCTGCAAGCCGGTATATGAGGTTTACGGATCAGGGAACATCTCGCTCATTGTCAACAACACAGAGTCGTTACTCACGCTGTACAATGTAGATGAACACGTAACAGTTGATACGGCATTGCTGATGTGTCACAAAGACGGAGTGAACGTAAAAAGCAGCGGATTTCTGCCATTTCTGAATGTCGGTACAAACAGAATACAGTTTACCGGAAATGTTACAAAAATTGAGATTACAAAGAATGAGAGGTGGTTGTAATGTCTATAACCGGTGAAGGAACAGAAGCAAATCCGTGGGTAGTCCACACGGTTGCAGAACTGAGAGAAAAAGCTGTTGTTGCTGGGACGTTTATTAAACTTGCAAACAATCTGGACTGCGATACGCAATATCAAGAGTGGGAAACGCTTTCGGGTAACAGCAGCAATCCTGCGACAATCGATTTTGAGGGATACAAGCTTGACAAACCATACATAAAGCCAAACAACGGACTCATGCAGCACTTGATTTTAAAAAACGGTAAGGTGCTTAACATTCATGAAAATAACTTTGAAGTTACTCAAAATAGCTGCAGTTTCATCATGGACGATATATACATGTATACTATGGCTGTTTCTGCAGACATTGACAATTTCCATGAAGGGGCACAGGTTGGACGAACTGACTTCGCAATGATCGGGTTCAGAACTATAGATAATTGCAGTATAAAAATAAACTTTGAAAACAACAATGAGTTTAATATACCGCGTATTTTTGACTCAGGAACGGATTTAAATACAAATCTTGTTGACTCACAAATAATAGTTTCAACACCATCCGCTTTAGATTTTTTATTGTATTGCACTTATCCAGATCGCATGACAATAACAGGCAATAGCTTTACTGCGAAGACAAACCACTTCGCAAAGACGTGGGGAAGCGACAGCGGCGGTTATCTTATCAACAACACGTTTAACCTGACAGGCGGCACAGGCAATTTAATAACAGCTTCGAACGGCGGAACATTTTACAGTAGAGAGCACAATATTTATAACACTAACATAAGTAGCTTTAATACATTAAGTGGCCTTGATGGGGCGTCATATGGACAATGTGTTAATCCTGATTATCTGCTAAGTATCGGTTTCCCAGGAATAAAGGAGGTCTGATGCTATGTCAGATTGGTATTTAAAATCCGGACAAATGCCTTACAAAAAAAAGTGGCCGGTAATCGATGCAGCAGCTGAACCTGCTAAGTACACAAGCGACAAGGCATTTTATATATCACGTATGTGGCATTTAAGAGACGGCATGATGCCTTATAAAACGTGCTGGCCGTATCTATATAATTACTGTGATGCAGTCCACCAGTCTGATTACATATGCGTATATGACATGAGTACAGCACAAAACGATTTCAACAATAACGGCATTGCAATCTTGACTCCGAGTAAATGTGAAATTACTGAAGTTCTCAACGCAGAATACGAACTTGTCCTTGAGCATCCGATAGATGCGATGGGAAAATGGAAAAAGCTCTTAGAGTTGAATATTATCAAAGCCGGCGGTCAGCTATTCAGAATATACCGCAAGACAACAAATCTAAACGGTCGAACAGTATACGCACGTCACATTTTCTATGACATGTCAGACAAAATGATGGGTGGGCTAACGATTATAGGATATTCCGGCGACTATAACTGGATATCTGGGATTTGTAACGGAGCGTTTAATGATGATCCGCAAAATGCATATTGTGACTATGATTTCAGTTTTGATTCAGACATGCAATGTAATCTTGCCGGGCCTCAAATCACGGTTAAATATGACGGCATGTCAATGGTTGCAGCACTTGTGGGAGATGATCAAAGTTTCATTTCGCTTTTTGGTGGGGAGTTGTACAGAGATAACTTTTATTTCTCGATAAACGAGCACAAAGAAAACTCAGTGGAAAACGCTTTTAACATCCGATACGGAGCTGACATGCTCGAAATCGAAGAGGAAATAGACTATACAGACTGGTGCACATATTTAATTTGTGAAGACAATTACGGACAATCATGGGCAGTCTCTTATGTTGCATTGCCACAGATCCCGCACAATGTAGTCAAAAAAATTAAGTTCAACTATGATCAGCCGAACTTCGAACAGTTAAAAAGAGACGGACAAGCATACTTCCAGGAACATATGTATCCTAAAACAACGTATACAGTCGTGTATGCAAACCTTAAAAATGATCCTCGATACAAAGACTTCATTGACCTTCAACACTGCAATGTCGGAGACACTGGAACACTCTTTTGTGAAGAGTTAGGAATCGATACAATACAAAAGATAATAAAAAAGACCACAGATGTACTTACAGGAAGTACAACAAGCATAGAACTTGGAAACCTGCAAAGTACGCTTACACGTAAGGACAAGTGGTCGAACTTAACAGAAAGCAGCGCAGCAACAGAGGCGTTACAAAAGCAGCTGCACGAAGCAATAAAGAAATCGCTCGGAACACATAAGATGAACGGTAAATACACGCATAGAGAATTGTCACAGTTCACGCACAAAGAACTGAAAGGAGTGTAACATGGCGATAACATACACAGATAATTTCAATCTTAGTAAAGACGATGAAGATACACTATACAACGTATCACGAGTAAATGACAATACAGATATGATTGACTCTCAGCTTGCAAGAGTAAGCATTAAAAAAAGTGTAGAAGGTACAAGCCTGACACTTGCAGACTGTACAGGACCGGACGTCACAGCGACAAATAACGGTACGACAGCCGTGTCAGTTACTCTTACATACGGAAGTATAACACTTGCAGCTGTAACAATAGCTGCAGGAGAATCAAATACCTGGCAGATAAATTCTACAGATGCTGTAAATGTGAATATTACAGCAACAGGCACAGTAACAGTTGACTATTATGCACACAACAAAACATACATTGATGCAATTGCCAACATAAAGCAGGACGCAGAAACCGGCAAGGGGCTAAGTGCAAATGATCTAACAGATACACTTAAAAGCAATTATGATGCTGCATACACACATAGCACAGCAGCATCCGGCAATCCACACAATGTAACTAAAAGTGACGTAGGGTTAAGCAACGTTGACAATACAGCCGATGCAGACAAGCCTATATCAAGCGCAGCTCAGGTTGCACTTAGCGCAAGATATACTAAGACTGAGGCAGATAATAAATTCGCGAACCAGATTGGCAGTTTAGAGTTAATTGAAGAGTTTACAATCAATGATTCTGACATTGCAGTAATCGAAAGATCAGCGGAGCCGGACGAAGGATCCACACCATATAATTTTAAATTTATCTATATTACTTTAGATGCACCTCAAGGCAGTGCAAATGTAGCTGGAAACGGATATATCAACGGTGTTAAGTCAACATATGCCGCATCTATAATCGCAAATAATGCGGCTTATAACACAAGCATGGCTGCAAATTGCCTTTTAGGTTTTATGCAAGTCCAAGGTTGGAATGGAGCAAGTGCGGGGGGCAATGGCTATATAAGAATTATAAAAGATGCTTTTGTGAACCTTGATTATACAAGCATTACAAGTTTCAAGTTCACACTTACAGGCGGAAATACATTCCCGACAGGTACATCCGTAAAAATTTATGCAATCAAATAAGGAAGAAGGTAATAAAATGGCAAAAATAAATATCGATGGAGTAACGCGAGAAATGACATCTGCAGAGGTTGAAGCTATGGCGGCAGTAGAAACACCAGAGCCGACAACAGAGGAAGTACTTGTGCAGCAGTTGACAGACGTACAGCTTGCATTATGCGAAATTTTTGAAGCTATGGGAGGCTAACTTTTATGGTAAAAATCTATGTTGACTTAATCAAAAAAGGACTTAAAACAATCAATGATGTACCGGCAAGTATCCGCAAGGCAGTTGCCAAGGCACTCAAAGAAAACTAATATGAGAGGAGATGAAGAAGATATGGCAATGGTATATGCAGCACTTATTATCAAAGGCAAGAAAACATGGGCACAGGTACCTGACAGGATCAAACCGGAAGTACGTCAGGCTTTAATTGATCTTGACTGTGAGTACTTAATTCCACAGGAGTAAAGTCTTGGGACATCGATGTCCCGGAAAGGAAACTATATGAAAGAGAAAATGTTTTGCGGTTTTATCGGAGTAATAGGCGGTATAATTACACAGCTTTACGGCGGATGGTCGGATGCTATGACAACGCTCCTGATCTTCATGGCAATTGACTATGTCACAGGATTGATGGTCGCTGCTTGCGGCAAATCTCCGAAGTCAGCCAACGGCGGTCTGAGCAGTAAAGCCGGATTTCATGGGCTCTTTAAAAAATTTATCATCATGTTATTAATAATCGTAGCTTACAGGCTTGATCTTCTGATCGGGACTAATTACATAAGAGATGCCGCATGTATTGCATTTATTTTAAACGAGACCATATCACTTATCGAAAATGCAAGTTACTTTGTTCCGAAAATGCCAGGAGTATTTCAGAAAGCAATAGACATATTAAGAAGTAAATCAGAAGACGATGAAGACTCGGGAGAGTCCGAAAACGTTCAGAAGTAAGGAGAGATAGTATGAACAGAATTGAACAGACAGCACTCGGTTACTTAGGAAAAGGCAAACAGGAAATCGTCAGCAGATTTCCAACCGATGAGTGGTGTGCAGCTACAGTATGCTGCATACTTACTGATCTTAACATCAATGTGTATAAGAGCATATCTTGTACGCAGATGGCGAACGCATGGGCAAACGAATCAAAAATGCAGCGTGTACAGCTTGATGATGTTGAAAGCGGTGACGTGTTATTCTTTGATAAATTCGACAGCATAAACGGTGACTGTGATCATGTTGCAATTGTTGTCGAGTTCGATGGTGATGTTAAGTCGGGACTGTATTATGTGGACGGCAATGGCGGAAAAGATGGCAGGACAGAAGTTAAAAAGCATTACATGAGTTATACTCAGTTACAGACATATGCAGCAAGGATATTCCGATACATCGGTGATGTTCCTACACAGCAACAGGAACAGCCTGTACAGCTGTCTGAAAAGTATGTAACAATTGATATCAATCAGATAGTGAAAGGTTCACAGACGAAAGCTGTCAACGCTCTGCAGGCTCTCTTAGTTGCGCACGGCTATTCAATCGGAGCATGGGGGATTGATGGTGACTTCGGAAGCGATACTCTGACAGCTGTCAAAGATTTTCAGCGTAATCATAATCTCGAAGCCGACGGAATCGTCGGTCCGCTCACTTGGGCGGCATTGCTTAAATAATTACAAAATCCCTGATCAGTTAAGACCAGGGATTTTTTTTATAAATCTTAAAAAATTTTTTTTGAAAAAAGTATTGACAAACTAGTACAAGTGTACTATAATAAGATCATAGAGAAAACCACAAAACAAAAACTAAAAAATAAATGAAAGAGGTAATGATTATGAAAAAACATTTAAAATGGTTGGACCAAACGGAACTATAACACTTGAGGAATACTTTGAAGATCTTTACAGCAGCTACATTGATAATGAATACGAAGATGCATCCGAATGGGAAGAATGGGTTGACTGCGACACTGATTTTAAATCTGCTGATTTGGACGAAGAGGGATGCTCATCACCAGAGTTTAATGCAGAATATAAGAGATTGTACGAAGAGTACACAGCAAAGATTAATGCACACTACGCAGAATAATAAAACAGCCCGGAGCAATCCGGGCATTTTCGTGAAAGGATGATTATATGACTTTACAAGATCTAAGAAAATCTCACGACATGAGCCAGCAGCAGTTAGCTGATGCGTCAGGCGTAAATGTAATGACTATACGAAAGTTAGAAAACGGTACAAGGCACATGACGAACTTTCAGACCATCCTGCCACTTGCCCGCGTTCTCGGTAAAGAGATCTTCATTCTTGCCGGCATGACTGAACAGGATTTTGAGATGTTTAAGTGAATATACTGTTCCTTTACTGTTCCATTTCCTATAGTATTTTATATGGTAACTTAAGGTCTGCATATATCCCATGTAACGTAAATATGCGGTTTCAAGCCGCTTGAATATTCTATTGTTCTCCCTTGGGGTGGTAGAGGCCGTGGGTTCAAGTCCCGTCACTCAGACTGCTTTTAAATCCCCATTTTACGCCGTTTGCGAGAAATCGTGAGCGGCGTTTTTGTTTGCGTATTAATAGTAACATTATGCCGATGTCTGCCTTATCTTCATTACATATTAATTAATATCCACAAAACACTTTGCAGCCTCCTTGGGAAATCAAATACTATGATGCCGTTCAGCCCACCGGCATTAACTGTTTGTGACGCTCAATTGTTTAACGTTTTTTTTCATATCAGTCAAGCCCCATTGTCAGACTGCTTTTATCATCATTACACTTGACAATCACAATTTAGTATGTTATTATTGAATCGCATTCAAAAATTGAACGACATTCAGTTTAAGGAGCAGATCATGAAGAAAAGCGAAAGAACAAAATCCATTATCATTTCGTCGGTAATAGAGCTTATTGAAGAAATCGGAACAACGGATATAACAATGAGCATGATTGCAAAAAAGGCGGATGTTGCTGTCGGATTGATAAATTATCACTATGAAAGCAAGCAGGCACTGATAATCGATGCCGTCCGATACTATGTAAGTGAGCACATAGCAAAAGAAAATGTTTTCGTTACCTATGAAAATATGTCACCATGGGAAACGCTGAAAAAGTCATTCACATCATATGCGGATTTTCTTGCCGAACATGCATTGCTTAGCAGACTTCATATTAAGTTTAGCATTGATGGCGAAATTGATGCGGATGCAGCACAGCAAGCGGTGAGTTACTATCTTCCGATAATTAAAAAAGTCAACAATAGTTTGTCTGATGAACAGATGATGACTGCTCTGCGTATGATCTCAAGTACGATTCAGATGTCATTTTTACAGGCAGATATGTCATCTGAAACTTTTGATTTTTTTGATAAAGAACAGCGGGATAAATTTATTGAACAGATGATCATGTTGGTAATCGGTGAGAAAGGCGGGAATAAGTGATGAAAAATGTGATTTTCTATTTCAGTGGAACCGGCAACACTTACTGGGCTGCAAAAATGATTGCTGGAAACATCGGCAATTGTGAGCTTATCGACATTGCACGGTTTGATATATCACAGAAAATCAAAGCAGAACGTGTAGGCATATTCTACCCTGTCTACTACTGGGGTCTGCCGAACATAA
This sequence comes from Oscillospiraceae bacterium, assembly GCA_030539275.1. Lineage (GTDB taxonomy): Bacteria > Bacillota > Clostridia > Oscillospirales > Ruminococcaceae > HUN007. The sequence continues at coordinate 38,864 of JAUNSK010000010.1, forward strand.
TCAAAAGATTTGCACAAAAGGCAGAAATTGAATCGCAGTACATATTCGATCTCCATACAATGGGCGGTTATGACGGTGTAGCAACCAAACAACTTGACAAGCTGCTTCACGAACACAGTCTAAAGCTTTCAGCGTCATATAGATTGAAAATGCCTAACAATATCGCACTGATAAGCAAGAATAATCTTATGACCGACGTTTACCGTGTTCCGGATGACAAGTCCATTAACCGTATGATCATAGCTGCCAGGAAGAAACTATCTGTTTTTTCAGATAAAATACTTGAAAAACAACCTCATAAAAACGTGGATCTATTTATCGCGTGGCATAAATACGGCTACCATCTGAACGAGCAGGAGAGTGCGAAATTTTCAAAAAAGGGTGAAATCTTTTCAGCAACACTTGAAGGTTCGTGTATCGGCTGCGGGAAGTGCAGTGCGGCATGTTCTGTTGACAATATTACAATGATCTCAGGCAAGCCTGTCTGGGGAGATAAGTGTGAATTCTGCCTGGCTTGTCTTCATGCCTGTCCGCAAAAGGCAATAAATTTCGGCTATAGCAAGGGAAAAAGACGATATACTTTCCCGGATACTAACGAAAAATGAACATATACACAGTAACATCTGCTCTTAAGAGGTATCAGATTCATCTGCAAGCTGTTGACTGTAACGCTTCTGTTAAGATCAAAAATTTCTATTTTTTTAATGCCTTGGAGTGGCACAGCCCATGTTTTCAAGTCCCGTCACTCAACCTGCTTTTAAATATCCCCATTTTACGCCGCTTGCGGGAGATCGTGAGTGGCGCTTTCTATTGGCCGTTATAATAATGCATGCTGACAACAGTTTTCCTTTTTATCAGATATAAAAAAGCAGCTAAGCCTTTTACGCTTAGCTGCTGTATATAACATTGAATATGATCTTCCCGCTAACCGGGAGTTATCAATCAGATAATACTCAGCACCGTTTTCTGATCACAATAAGCATGATAATGGTCATCAGAACTCCAAGGAGTATGGTATAAAAAAGCACGCCCCTGATATACTGATGCTGATGTACAGTGATAAGTGCATATCCGTCAGTTACTTCAATATGCTCTACAGTAATGTTTGCCATACCGTAGTTTATCCTGTCATCCATATAATCACCCTTATCAAACCTGACTTCCTTTACAAGCTCATGAGCGATTGTGTCTGTCTTCCTTTCACCGAGTTTTGCAGTATACATCTTATGATACAGACTTTCGTTGTCATAGGATTTATCTGTGCATTCATTATGTACATAACAATCAGATGCTTTGATGAGTTCACCTTCATATGAGAATTCAACATTCAACAGCTCAGCCCCGTTTGAATCAAGCAAAGTCATAGATACGGGTTTAACGATGTAATTACTGATCGTGTAGGAATTTAGTCTGATTACAGCTTGCGGATCGTTGTCCAGTACACTGTAGATCTCAGAAGAGTTATTTAATTCTATAAAATCTCTGACATCAATGACACCGATGGCATGTTGCTGATAGTCTGATTTACGGCCATAACTCTGATATACAACAGCGAATATTCCGGACGAAAGCTCGTTTAAACCGTTGCGATCTAAAAAGATTTCGGATTCATCAATTGTAAGATTGCCAAATAAGAAATTATAGAAAAAACCCGGTTCACTTTTTAAATGATTATCGGTCAGGAGTGACCTCATTATAAGTCCGTTCAGTCCGTTACTTTTGTCAATCGTTTCTTCAGACGTTTTTACAGGATGAATATATGTATCAGCATGTTTAGACCAGCCGATCATGCCATAATGCAGCACCTGTGCTGACAGTTTGTTTACAATGAATGCTCCGGCGGTATTGGAAATAATAATTATCACAAGCATAGCTGCCAGCCAGATACTGATTATTTTAATAAATTTCATTTTAAATATCTCCTGTTGTATCAATAGTTGTAGTCAATATAAGCAAACTCAAAATTGTCACACTCTGGAACTTATTGCATTATACCACATTAAACCAGGTATTTCAATATGCAACACCCGTAAAAGAGGACGGTGGGCTTAGAAGTAGCTTATTTCACTTATGAAAGATTTATAGTATGACACTTAACTGATACTTCAATAGTCAGGATCCTGTAGAGCGGTCAGATTTAACACTTTTCAGCAGACACCTTAAACAACAGGAAAAGCGAAACCGGATTTATTATTATACTCCCGGTTTCGCTTAACTTATATAATGGGTATGCATACAATCATGATTATTTATTTTCCTACGCCTCAGATCACCTTAGAATTTTCTTAACTTCTTAACTGCCTTTGGCTGTTTAGGCTGACCGATCAATAACATGCAAGCAGAATTTGCGTTATGCTCAGACGACTTTGCACAAAGAGCTGCCATTACCTTCATAGCATTTGACTTAACCGTTTTTTTAGCATTCATAATAGTATCCTCCTATTGATTATATGTATGCATATCCTTATAATTCCATAATATGCCATATATATTTGCTTGTCAATAGATTTATTCAAAACTCTTTAAATTTATTTTCAAAGCCGAAAGTTTATATGTTAAAATGAATCTGTGGCTGATATTTAGATTGCTAATCCCTGATTTTTCCCAATATCAACAGCAGGCTTACAGCCAGTAAACCCAAAGCTATAATGAAAAGCAACCTGTATCCGTGCAGTACAAATGTGATAACAGCCGCAGCAAGAATCACTGATAAAATAATTCTGGCTCTTTTCCGGTAAACCTCTATTTCAGTTTCATCAAGCGGCTTGTTTGGAGTACCAAGCGGAGCAAAAAGAAAGATTATCGTACTGCTGAATACGATTGTGATCACTGATAAAACAGGCAGTACCGAGACGCTGATCACTTTATTCAATATGATAACAGCAGCCACCATTGATACAGAAGCACAAAAGCATCTGATCTTTGACCTTGCATGATAACCGCCGCAAAATATTCTTAAAGGCTCAAAAACAAGAATAAAGAAAATAATTTCCGGCAGGCTGTGAGTCAGAACACCGACTAATATTGCTGTAAGCATAAAAACAGTTTTCGTAAACAATATCTCAGCGCCGAATCTTACTATATCATAGTCATCATCATTTTTTATAATTCCGTTTTCTCTCATAGAATCGACTAACCGGTTCAGAAGTCTGTCCATCTTTTGCACCTCCCATTTGTTCTATAACTTATTATACTATAACTGTAAAAAATATACAATAGTTTTGCGTTAATCGCTAAAAAACTGTCACGGACGGGAAGCATCTGCATATTCATAAAAAATTGATTTCCAACTATTTACAAATGGCCGGTTTTGTATTAAAATGGTATTAATACAAATATGAAAGCAGGGGAAAAAACATGGATACAGTAAAAGCGGACAGACTGGTACTGATAAAGAAAAGACAGGCATCCATTGATGAGAGGGAGCGTATTTCACGCAGGTTAAAGTCACTGAGAAAAGAAATATACAGCTTTATCGGACCGGTTATAGAACACCGCATCAGCAATTGTGATGAGGATATAAAGTACATAATACTGCATATGGGCAATGCAGCAGCGCTGGCTGAAGAGATAGCTGTACTGCAACTTAATAAAAGAAATATTTCAGTAATGCTTCTGAGCCGTGATCTTTTTGAAGAATGCTCGGTGATAAGCAAGCTTATTGATGAACATAAAGACAGCAGGCATTCAGAGTTTTTCAGATATCTGCTGGTGAAGGATATGAACGAGGATAACATTATTCAGAAGCAGACCGGACATGAGAATTTCGGGTATTATATGAGATTCAATATGCTGCTCAGTAAATATTTTTCAAAGGATCTGAAAAGGTTTGATATACCTGCTTATGACCCGGAACGTACGTTCTATTCATTCAGTGAAAAAAAGATATTTGCAAAGGCTGTGAGGTCACTTATAAATAAATATAAAAACAGATACATAACAGCAAAACTATGCTGCAGTTTTCTTGAGGAAAATTCACTTCTTACAATGCGCGACAAGCAGGACGCAAAACACATTTATACTCTGCTCTGTCATTGTTCCGGGCTGAATTTTTCGGCTCTTGAAGATATGTGCTATATGGAGTGCGACGGTACAAAGCTTGTATCCTTTAATAATAATCATGAAAATCTGACTTCTGTTATGCAGTGGGTATATTATTCATTGTCATATACCTTTGAAAAGGTTGTGAAATTTATATAAATAAAAATTTATTTGTATGAAAATAAAATCGGGTATATTATGTTTGCAGCGTGAGATAAAACCTCACGCTGTTCTGATTGCTCTAAGTAATTATAATGGAGAAAAGTATATTTTACATATTTATGTATTTAAAAAATCACTCAGATAATCTCCCAAAAGCGCAGAAATTATGCAGAATAATCAATTGTTGCGTGTAAGAGAATAATAATCAATAGAGATTTGTACTATTTTAAGCATTTTATTCCTACTTTCGGCTCATTAAAAATATATTATTTGTGATAATGCTGTACCAAATTGTATTTTTATGCTTATATAAATAAATATCAATAAAATAATCCTAATCAAAAAGATACAGCAATTAATTGCTAGAACAAATATCTATTATAAGCTACAATAAATATAAGGTAAAAGCTTGAAATGACAGTCTTTTATGAAGATTATCATTCTGGATTTGTTTAAAATATATATTTACTATACATCATTTTGCTTAGCTGATAATCCCTCAATTATCAGCGAAGGTAAAAAAAGTACATCGGAAGCTGATTCTGGTGTACTTTTTTTGTTCTTAAACAAGCTTAAAAAGGAAAATAAATGCAGTATAATATATAAAATTCCATAATTATGAATATTATATGGCCTTTTAAGTTCCATGTATGTAAAAATATTACTACATGGAGTAAAATTAATACGTTCTATATATAACAACTTTCTGCTATAATTGTAAACAGAAAATGTTGAAAACAAACAAAAGTTATACTTTTATTGGGAGGAAATTATATGAAAATAAGAAAAATACTCAGCTGCGTAGCAGCAGCAGTTCTGGTATCAGGAACTATCGCAAGCTGCGACAAAAGCGCTGGTTCAGATGGTGGAAAAAAAGCTGAAGATGTAACACTTACGCTCTGGAGTATTTCTACAGAGAGTGACTCATTCCATAGTGCATATGTTCAGGCAATTGAAGACTTTGAGAAGAGCCATGAGGGTGTTAAGGTTAAACATGAGACATTTGAAAATGAATCATACAAGACTAAGATCAAATCTGCAGTAGCAGCAAACGAACTGCCGGATGTATTCTATACATGGGCAGGAGGATTTTCTCAGTCATTTGTTGATTCCGGAAAGATTCTCTGTCTTGATGATTATTATCCGAAGTACAAGGATGAACTTTCAGAAGCAGCTCTGTCAAATCTTATGTATGACGGCAAGCTTTATGGTTCAGTAATAGTATCACCTGTATCTTTAATGTGGTACAACAAGAAGATCATGGATAAGTACAGTCTTAAAGCACCTGAGACATGGGATGACTTTGAAAAGGTTTGTGATACACTTATAGAAAATAAGGTAACTCCTATAGCAACAAGTGTAAAGGACAAGTGGGTTCTTGCAATGCTTCATGACGGCCTTACACTGAAATCTGTCGGCCCTGATAAGCTTCAGAAGTGTCTGCTCAAGGATGGTGTATCTTATTCAGATCCTGACTTCCTTGCATCGGCACAGAAGATCAGAGATCTTGTTGACAAGGGTGCATTCATTGATGGTGCAGCCGGCCTTTCAAACGATGAGGCAAGTGCAGAGTTTTACACAGGCAATGCAGCAATGTACTTTACAGGAAGCTGGATGGGCGGTTCTATTGTAACAGACGCAGAAAACGAAGCCGATTTTGAAGTTGCCCCTATTCCTGTAATAAACAGCAGTAATGCAAAAATTACTGACTTCATGGGCGGCGGCTCTGATTCACTCATGGTTGCAAAATCAACCAAAAATGCAGATCTCTCTGCTGAACTTGCATTTGAAATAACAAAGGGCGTTTCAAAGTATGGTTATCTTTCAGGAGCAGGAATTCCGGCTTGGAAGGTTACATATGATGATTCTGAAGTTCCGAGACTTACAAAGGAAGTAGCGAATTATGTAAACGGCGCAACTTCATTTACTCTGTGGTTTGATACACTTCTGGAATCAGAAGACGCAGGTGAATACCTTGCCCTTCTTCAGAAACTGTATGTTGGATCAATTAAACCTGAAGACTTCCAGAAGGCTATGGCAGCTCAGCTGGAAAAATAAAAATTCTTAAGAGTCAAATAACTGATTTTTTCCTCCAAAAAAATCAAGCGGCACTTCAGCTGACTGGCAGGCTTAGCTGCCGGCCAGCTGAATAATGTCGTCAACTAATTCAAAAGGTGGGTTGTTATGGATAAAATACGATCTAATAAACTGGCTCTTTTCCTTTTTTTATTCCCGGCAGCGTTGTTGTTTACAGGGATAATTATTCTTCCTATAATTATGTCTGCAATATACAGCTTTCAGGATTGGGACGGAATGACACAGGCTAAATTTATTGGCATTGGAAACTACAAAGAGTTATTTACAAGTGAGTCAGCCGGTTATTTGAGAACAGTAGGCAACGCATTCCTTCTGGCTGTTCTTTCAGTATTTATACAGCTTCCGATTTCTCTGGGACTTGCTCTGCGTATTGCCAGAGGAATAAAAGGTGAAAAATTTTTTATGACTGTATTCTTCGTACCGGTTCTTCTTTCAACGGTTGTCATAGGTCAGCTCTGGCTTAAGATATACAATCCGAATTACGGAATACTTAATATTGCATTGAAGAATTTAGGGCTTGAATCATGGTGCCATACATGGCTTGGAGAACAGAAAACAGCGCTGCTATCGGTTTTTGTTCCGCAGCTCTGGCAGTATGTCGGCTACCATATGCTTCTTATGTATGCTGGCATAAAAAATATCTCACCCGATGTTATAGAAGCTGCCAAAATAGACGGTGCCAGCGACTGGCAGATATCAACAAGAATTATTATCCCGCTTCTTAAGCCTGTTCTGAAAATTTGTGTTATATTTGCGGTTACCGGTTCACTCAAGGCATTTGATATGATATATGTACTTACAAAAGGCGGTCCGGATCATGCCAGTGAGGTTCCGAGTACGCTCATGGTATCAAAAATATTTCTTGAGAACAGATATGGACTTGGAAGTGCTATAGCAGTGACTATTATATTCCTCTGCTTCTTCTTTGCCGTCCTGATAAAGAAATGCATAAGAACGGAGGAAGACTGAAATGAATGATAAAAAAACAGTAAAATCCGGAATAGTTACCGGTAAGAAAAAACCGGTTGTTTCATACATAATTCTGATACTTTGGACTCTTATATGCGTTTTTCCTCTGTACTGGATGTTTACGTTTTCATTAAAAGACAACAAAGAAATATTTGGTGCTAATGTTATCGGACTTCCGCAAAAATGGCTGTTTTCAAATTATACAGTTGCGCTGTCAACAGGAAAAATAGGAAGATGTTTTCTTAACAGTATCATAGTAACAGGTGCGACGATCATAATAACAGTGATTTTTGCACTGATGGCAAGCTATGCACTTACCAGAATGAAATGGAAGGGCAGAGATATTGTAAATAATATATTTATGCTGGGACTTACAGTTCCTATCCATGCTGCATTGCTGCCTGTATTTCTGGTGCTGAGCTTCCTTAAAATGACTGATACATATCAGGCACTTATTGTACCATATACAGCTTTTGCACTTGCAATGGCGATAATGATCTTCAGCAGCTTTATGGTCGGAATACCAAAGGATCTTGAGGAAGCCGCCTGTATTGACGGATGCAGCATTTTCGGAATATTCTTCAAGATAATTCTTCCGCTTATGAGACCTGCTATATCAACAGTTGCGATCTTCACATTCCTTCAGGCATGGAATGAACTCATGTTCGCTGTTATCTTTAACAGTCAGTCAGAATTCAGTACACTTACAGTCGGAATCCAGAAGATGTCTGGTGCATTTACTACAAAGTGGGGACCGATAGGCGCAGCACTTGTACTGGCAACTTTCCCTACACTTATAGTTTACGGATTTATAAGTAAAAAAATCCAGGACAGTCTTATAGCCGGTGCGATCAAAGGATAAATATTTAATCCTGCGGAGTAAAATCTGCAGGATTTTTTTTAAGTAAATTTTTACCCTAATTTTCAAATTGCATTGTTATTTAAGTTTAGCTATGATATAATATCTATATAGTGATCAATAATTGATAATATTTTGTGTAATATTACAGGGAGTGCATGAAATGAAATACATTTCTGAATGGTTCTCAAAACTTGAGATCAAGCGTAAGGTGCAGTATATATTTATAAGCGCTGTAATAGTATGTGTACTCTTTTTTATTATACTGTTTTTTTCATTTATGCATCTGCGGATGTCTGAAAGTGTTCTTGAAAAAAGTACGGATAATCTCAATTCAATAGAACAGAATTTTGAAGCAGTAGTTTCAAATGTAAACAGCATAAGCAAGATTATAATGACAAATGATATTGTAACTGCATATCTGAAAAGGGATGTTGAGAGCCAGATCGATGCAAATCTGGCACGAAGTGAGGTGTACAGTATTCTGAATTCCTTTGACGGTGGATATTCTGTGTTTGTATTCAGAAATGATACAAGCTATATAAAAACCGGCATCGGTATTATTCAGGCGGATAAACATGTTATTTTTCAGAGTGACTGGTTCGGATATGTAAACCGTCTCGAAGGAATGTTTACCCTGATACCGAACAGTTCAGGTGCATTCAGCTTCAATACCAAAACGGACATAGTATCGTTTGCAAGGATCATTAATGATGTTGACACCCAGATGCCTATTGGCATGCTTGTAATAAATATCCCTGTGTCAGAGCTAAGACGTACATATGAAAATCTATCAGGAAATGAAAACGGATTTGCATATCTTGATTCGGATCTGAAGAGCATATGTTCTGATATGAACGGTGATGATCTCAGGGTTATCACGGAAAGATTCAAGGACCACCCGGAAACACTCAGTATGAAGGGAATTTTCAATACAAAAATCATTATTTCCAGAAAACTTGCTGATTCTGATATCTCTTTAATATGCAAGTCAGATGTACGCATTATGGAAGGAGTAACAACCGAACTGGCAGCCATAATCATCGGTGTTCTGTTTATTGTGATTATTATAATGCTTTTTGTAAATACCTGCATAAACAGGTACATGACTTATCCGCTGAGCAAGCTTGCTGACAGTATGAAAAAAGCTGAATCCGGTCTTCTTATGAGAGTCAGTGTAAGGACAAATGATGATGAAATAGGCAGACTGAAGGAACGATATAATGATATGCTTGTTCAGATAAATCGTCTGATCGAAAAACTGGTTGAACAGGAAAGACAGAGGCAGCAGGCTGAGATGAATGTAATTCAGGAACAGATGAAACCTCATTTTCTGTATAATACACTTGATACTATAGCATATATGTCACTTGAAAATTCCAGGGAAGAAGTATATGGAGCGATAGAAACACTCGGAAGTTTCTACAGAAGATTTCTCAGCAAGGGAAGCGAAAATATACCGGTATCCGCTGAAATTGCAATAGTCAGGGATTACATAAAGCTTCAGAGGCTGCGATACAATGATATTTTTGAAGATGAGTATGATATACAGGAAGACCTTGGTGATATAAAGATTCCGAAGCTTATTCTGCAGCCTCTGGTTGAAAACTCCATTTACCATGGAATAAGACCAAAGGGAGAGCATGGAATCATCAGAATTAAGATATTCTCTGAAGATGATTATATGCACATAATTATTTATGACAGTGGTATCGGTATGACCCAGGAGCAGATAAACGGACTGATGAGCGGAAGCAACGAGAAGAGTTTCGGGTTCAAAGCCACTATGGAAAGAATCAAAAACTATTATCAGAAAAAAAATGTTTTTGAAATAAAAAGCTGCGTCGGAGAATACTGCGAAATTGAAATAAAAATCCCTCTTAAGTATTAATAAGAATGTTGGTGAAAATATGTACAGAGTTATGATTATTGATGACGAGAGATCCCTCAGAAATCTGCTTAAGCTGACTATCAAATGGGATGATTATGGTCTTGTTGTTGCCGGAGAAGCAGAGAGCGGAATAGAAGCTATAAATATTATCGATGAGGTGAAGCCTGACATTATTTTTGTAGATATCAGGATGCCATTTATGGATGGTATAGAATTTTCCAAGCTTGCGATGAAACAGTATCCTGATCTTAAGATCATCATACTGACGGCTTTTAATGATTTTGAGTATGCAAGGCAGTGCATCGGGATCGGAGTATGTGAGTATCTTACAAAGCCTATTGTAAGAAATGAAGTGACACAGGCCATCGAAAAAATTGTGAGTGAGCTCAATTCCAGAAACCCGAAGGAAAAAACTGATGAGGGCGGCGATATTCCAGGCAGTATGAAAAAAATATGTACATACATAAAAGAAAATTTCACAAATCCTCAGCTTAATCTTACAGTCACCGCAAACAGGTTCGGATTTAATCCCAGCTATTTCAGCAGGAGATTTAAAGAAAGCGTAGGAATGAGCTTTGTCGATTATGTTACAAGATGCAGGATGGAGAAGGCGATGGAATATCTTCATAATAAAACTGCTATGTACATAACAGCCAGGGAGGTAGGCATTCCGGATCCCAACTATTTCAGCAAGTGTTTTAAAAAATTTACAGGCAAGGCTTATACTGAACTTATGAAAAATGAAACAACCGGATGAAGATTTTCATCCGGTTGTTTCATTCATCATTACTTTTGGTATATGCGCTTTTATAAAGTCTCTTGAAATCAGACGGGGTGCAGTGCTTTATTTCCTTGAAGATTCGGTTAAAAGAAGTGATGCTTGAGAACCCTGAACGCATTGCGACCTCTGTTATCGGAATATCCGGGTTTAACAGCAGGGCTTCTGCGGCTTTTGTTCTCTTGGTATTGATATACTGGATATATGATACGGTTGAGTACTGTCTGAATATACGGGAGAAGTGATATTTGCTGTATCCTGCAATAGCGGCCAGCTTATCAAGGGTAATGTCGTACATATAGTTGCTGTCTATGTATTTTAGTACAGCTGTAAATTTTTCGTTATATTCGACCAGCTTTTCGGGTGTGCACTTAAGCATATTTTTATACTCATTCATCTGATTTTCACGTACTTTCAGAAGAAGTTCCAGAAGCTTCAGATATATTTTTGTTTCTGATAACTCGGAGTCTGAAAAATACTCGTCAAGAATATCGAGCATTGTTTTCTTAGCTATAACTTTAAGGTCACCATTTGTACTGGAATTTATAAATATAACGCTTGAAAAAATACGTGTTATCTGTCTGAGGGCCGGTATCTCCTCAAGAGCAGAGTTATCACACTGGAAAATAAGTCGTCGGCCGTTGCTTGGTGAACGGAGTGAATGGAGCTTGCCAGGTGGAATTATTACGAGGTCTCGCTCTTTCATATCGTATACTGTATTGTCTGCACATACAGTAAAACCGTTTTGCAGCGGCATGATTATTTCGATGGCATTGTGCCAGTGAACCGGATAATTTTCATCTTCCATGTTGTCGTAAAGGATGATAAAATGATTATCTGAATACTCGACAGTTTCATGCTCACCATTTAAATGCTTGATCATATTAACTCCTTAATCTCAAAATGACGTAATCGAATAATGATTTGACAGTACTATCAATTATTGCTCCTCGTATACTTATATTTTATCATATTTAGTGCTGCTTTGTAAATAGATAGGTTAAAAAACTAAAAAACTAAGCAAGTTTTGCGCAAATGCGAGCAATATATGGAGAGCAATTTTAGCTTATGTATAATATAATACAGTTAGAACAGATGGGGGTGAGTATTTGAAGGCAGATTTTTTTGAGACTGACTATAAAAATTTTGGCAGATGCGCATGTCTTGATAATGGAACTGTCAGGATAATGGCTACTGTGGATGTTGGCCCCAGAATAATATTTTTTGGACTAAGTGAGGGCAAAAATGTTCTTTTTGAAGATGAAGAGAGACATTTTTCTCAGCAAAACGGAGAATTTGGGACCTGGTATGCATATGGAGGACACAGGATATGGTGCGCTCCTGAAGTACTGGATGAAACATATTTTCCTGATAATAAAAAAGTTACATATTCTTATACAAACGGAGTACTGATCCTTGAACAGGAGAAGACCGGGTTCGGCAAACAGTTTTCTCTGAGTATCAGTTTTACCGATGAAAATACTGTCCATGTGGAGAACAGTATATTAAACTGCTCAGACAGACCTCAGAAATTTGCACCCTGGTCTGTTACAGGGCTTGCGCCGGGCGGTACTGAGGTCATAAAGCTCTGCAGCAGCAATAACGGATTTTTGCCTAACAGAACAATGGCCCTGTGGAGTTACTCTGATATTAACGACAGACGTTTCAGACTCAGCAATGATACTGCAGTTCTTAGTCATGATTCCATGGATGATAGTGCATTTAAAGCAGGCTTTAATCTGACTGATGGTAAAGTCACGTATATAAATGACGGGTTGGTTTTCACAAAATCATTTGACGGATACAATAACAATTATAACTATCCTGACTTCGGGTGTAATTTTGAAACATATACAAACAGGTATTTTCTTGAGTGTGAAATATTAGGCGATTACCGTGAGTATTCTCCTTTGGAGAAGGCGATAATTACTGAAGACTGGTCTGTCAGAAAGGCTTGCAGCACCGATCAGGTATGACAGCGGTGCACTAATCGAAAGGGGAATTAAATGAAAAAATATATGGATAAGTCTCTTCCTGTTCAGGAAAGGGCGGAATATATCACATCTCTGATGACAGTAACGCAGCAGGCTGAGCAGCTAACATATCAGGCTCCTGCAAACGAAAAAGCTGGTCTTGAATCTTACAACTGGTGGAATGAAGGACTGCATGGTGTAGCCAGAGCAGGTACGGCAACAATGTTCCCTCAGGCAATCGGACTAGCTGCGATGTTTGATGAAGAGGAAATGAAAAATGTCGGAGATATAATCTCTGATGAGGCACGTGCAAAGTATAATGAATACAGCAGACATAATGACCATGATATATATAAGGGACTTACCCTATGGTCACCTAATATAAATATTTTCAGGGATCCGAGATGGGGACGCGGTCATGAAACATATGGCGAAGATCCGTATCTTACTGCAAAGCTCGGTGTGGCTTTTGTTAATGGACTGCAGGGAAGCGGAGAAGTTCTGAAAACTGCAGCCTGTGCAAAACATTTTGCAGTTCACAGCGGTCCTGAATCACTCAGACATGAATTTGATGCAAAAGTGTCAGAGAAGGATCTTGAAGAGACTTATCTTCCGGCATTCAGGGCACTTGTTAAGGATGCACATGTTGAAGGCGTTATGGGTGCCTATAACAGAGTAAATGGTGAGGCATCATGTGCAAGCAGTTATCTGATGAGCAAGCTTGATGAATGGGGCTTTGACGGTTATTTTGTTTCTGACTGCTGGGCAATCAGAGACTTTCATACAAATCACGGGCTTACAAAAACTGCACCGGAGTCAGCAGCTCTCGCTGTCAAGTCAGGATGTGATCTCAACTGCGGAAATACATATCTTCATATGCTGACAGCACTTGAGGAGGGTCTTGTTGATGACGCAGATATAACAAAAGCCTGTACACATCTGATGAGAACAAGAGTACGTCTTGGAATGTTTGATGAGAGTACACCATATGACAACATTCCTTACAGTGTGGTATCAGGTAAAGAAAATAAAGAAGTATCAAGAAGATGCGCAGAAAAATCAATGGTTCTGCTTAAAAATAACGGAATTCTTCCGCTAGATAAAAACAAAATAAGCAGTATTGCAGTAATAGGACCAAATGCAGACAGCAGGGCAGCACTTGAAGGCAACTACTGCGGAAGAGCAGACAGATATGTAACATTTCTTGAAGGAATTCAGGACGAATTTGACGGTAATGTCTTCTATTCAGAAGGATCTCATCTCTATAAGGACAGAGTAATGGCACTTGGCCTTCCGGATGACAGACTTTCAGAAGCAGCCATTGCTGCATCAAACGCTGATGTTGTTGTCCTCTGTGTCGGACTCGATGCTTCTGTTGAGGGTGAAGAAGGAGATACAGGAAATGAATTCAGCTCAGGAGACAAGAAAGATCTGAGACTCCCGGAACCTCAGAGAAAGCTCATAGCGAGAGTTATGAAGTGCGGCAAACCGGTTATTATCGTGAATGCAGCAGGCAGCAGTGTAAATGTGGAAGCAGACTGTGATGCACTGATACATGTCTGGTATCCTGGTCAGTTCGGAGGAAAGGCACTGGCTGATATTCTGTTCGGCAATGTATCACCATCAGGAAAGCTCCCGGTTACTTTCTATAAGGAAGCCAGGGATCTTCCGGATTTCACTGACTATAGCATGGAGAACAGAACATACAGATATGCAAAGGATAACGTGTTGTATCCGTTTGGTTTCGGACTTACTTATTCAGATATTGTATGTACTGATCTTTCATACAGTGACGGCACTGCATCAGTTACCATTGTCAACAATGGAAAATGTGATACAGGTGATGTTATTGAGCTGTATGTTAAGGATACTTCGGAGTTTGCAGTTCCTAATGTAAGTCTCTGCGGTTTCAGAAGAGTATTTCTTAAAGCAGGACAGAAGCAGACTGTTGATATAAGCGTCGACAGGGAATTCCTTAAAATAGTTGATGATAACGGGATCAGGAGATCGACTGACGGCAGACAGACACTCTTTGCAGGTACGTCACAGCCTGACAGCCTGAGTTGTGAACTTAACAGGAAATCATGCATAAGCATTGATATTTAATAAACTGATATAAAATTAATGGAGGATATATTATGAAAGAGTATTTCAAGGGTATCGAAAAAATCAGATATGAGGGAAAAGACAGCAAAAATGCACTCGCATTTAAGTATTACAATCCTGATGAGATCGTAAACGGTAAGCCGATGCGTGAAAATCTTAAGTTTGCTCTCTCATGGTGGCATACTATGGGCGGAGACGGAACAGATATGTTCGGTGTTGGTACACAGGATAAAAAATGGGGAGAGACAGATCCGATGGCAGTTGCAAAAGCAAAGGTCGACGCTGCTTTTGAGATAATGGATAAGCTGTCAATCGATTACTTCTGTTTCCATGACAGAGATATAGCACCTGAAGCTGATAATCTTGGACTCACTAATGAGCGTATCGATACAATTACTGATTACATGAAAGAAAACATGGGCAGTAAAAAACTTCTCTGGGGAACTGCAAACTGCTTTGCAAATCCAAGATATATGCATGGTGCAGGCACATCACCGAGTGCTGATGTATTTGCCTTTGCAGCAGCTCAGATCAAAAAGGCTATTGAGGCAACAGTAAAGCTCGGCGGAAACGGATATGTTTTCTGGGGCGGACGTGAAGGCTATGAAACACTCCTCAATACAGATATGAAGCTTGAACAGGACAATATGGCAAGACTTATGAGAATGGCTGTTGACTATGCCCGTTCTATCGGATTCAAGGGTGATTTCTATATCGAACCTAAGCCAAAGGAACCAACAAAGCATCAGTATGATTTTGATACTGCAACAGTACTCGGATTTTTACGCAAATACGATCTGTTAAAGGATTTCAGAATAAATATAGAAGCAAATCATGCAACACTTGCTCAGCATACATTCCAGCATGAGCTCAGAGTTGCAAGAGACAACGGAGTATTCGGCTCTATCGATGCAAATCAGGGCGATCCGCTTCTCGGATGGGATACAGACCAGTTCCCGACAAATATTTATGATGCAGTATTCTGCATGTATGAAGTTATCAAGGCAGGCGGATTTACAAACGGCGGACTTAACTTTGATGCAAAGGCACGCCGCGGATCATTTACACACGAAGATATATTCAACTGCTACATCGCAGGTATGGATACATTTGCTCTTGGCTATAAGGCAGCACTCAGGCTCATAGAGGACGGAAGAATTGAGAACTTCGTAAGCCAGAGATATTCATCATTCGACAGCGGAATCGGTGCAGATATTATTTCAGGCAAGGCTGATTTTATTTCACTTGAGAAATATGCACTCGAAAAGGGCGATGTTCTTGATTCTCTTACAAGCGGAGAACAGGAAAAGCTCGAAGCAATAGTAAACAACATACTTTTCAGCATGTAATTTATAAAATATCATTTATCAGTATGGCGGATTAGTCCGCCATTACTGTTATGAGGAGGAAAACTGATGAAATATGTAATAGGTGTAGATATAGGAACAAGTGCAACAAAATCTGTTTTATTTGATGAGACAGGTAAAGTGATCTCATCGTCATCTCAGGAATATCCTTTGTACCAGGAAAAGAACGGCTATGCTGAGCAGGATCCTCGCGACTGGTATAATGCTTCGGTAACAACAATAAAACAGGTGATAGAGCAAAGCGGAGTAAGCAATAAAGATATAGCCGGAATCGGTTTGTCAGGACAGATGCATGGTCTTGTAATGCTCGATGAAAATAATGAAGTAATAAGAAAATCGATAATCTGGTGCGATCAGCGCACAGGTAAGGAATGCGAAGAAATAACGCAGAGAGTGGGCGCACAGAGACTTATTGAGATAACTGCAAATCCGGCTCTCACAGGCTTTACAGCTTCAAAAATATTATGGGTACGCAATAATGAACCTGAAAACTATAAGAAGTGCAGACATATACTGCTTCCGAAGGATTATGTAAGATTTATGCTGACCGGTGAATACGCAACAGAGGTTTCAGATGCATCCGGAATGCAGCTGCTTGATGTTCCGGGAAGATGCTGGTCTGATGAGGTGCTTGAGAAGCTTGATATAGACAGAGATCTTCTGCCTCAAGTGTATGAATCATGTGAGGTTACAGGTGCAGTAACTGCCGGTGCTGCTGCGCTGACAGGACTTATGGAAGGTACACTTGTTGTCGGCGGAGCAGGGGATAATGCTGCTGCCGCAGTAGGCACAGGAATAGTTGAGGATAAAAAGGCATTTACAACAATAGGTACGAGCGGCGTTGTATTTGCACATACATCTGACATTGTAATTGATCCGAAGGGAAGAGTACATACTTTCTGCTGCGCTGTGCCGGGCTGCTGGCACATAATGGGCGTTACACAGGGCGCAGGGCTCTCACTTAAGTGGTTCAGGGATAATTTCTGCAGTGATGAAAAGAATACGGCAGAGCTTATGGGAGTAAGCGAGTATTATCTGATGGATAAGGAAGCTGCCACTGTCCCGGTCGGATCAGACAGACTGCTTTATCTTCCGTATCTTATGGGTGAAAGGACGCCTCATCTTGATCCGGACGCAAGAGGCGTATTTTTTGGTCTGTCTGCTATGCATACAAAAAAACATATGCTCAGGGCAGTTATGGAAGGCGTTGCATTCTCACTGCGTGACTGCAAGGAAATATGCAGTGAGATGGGAATAGATATCTCTGATATGATGGCATGCGGAGGCGGAGGAACATCGCCGCTCTGGCGTCAGATGCTTGCTGATCTTTACAAGTGTCCTGTTAAAACAGTTGCATGCAACGAAGGTCCGGCACTGGGCGTTGCTATTCTTGCTATGGTCGGTGCAGGTATATATTCTACAGTTCAGGAAGCGTGCTCAAAATTAATCGCAACAGATAAGACACAGCTGCCATCAGATGATGAAGCTTACGAGTATGATAAATATTATACACTGTACAGAAAGCTTTATCCGGCACTAAAAGACAGCTACAGAGAACTTGCAAAACTTTAATCAGGAGGATCTGAAGATGAAATTATTTATAGATACAGCGAATGTAAATGATATAAGAGAGGCTAATGACCTTGGCGTAATATGCGGTGTTACTACAAATCCGTCACTTATTGCAAAAGAGGGAAGAGTATTTGAAGAGGTAGTAAAGGAGATCACTGAAATAGTAAACGGCCCTATATCTGCTGAGGTAATATCTCTTGAAGCCGACAAAATGGTCGAAGAGGCCAAGAAACTTGCTGAGATCAGTGATAATATTGTTATTAAGCTTCCGATGTGTGCAGAAGGTCTGAAAGCCTGCAAGAGACTAACTGAAATGTCTGTAAAAACAAATGTAACACTTATCTTCTCAGCAGCTCAGGCTATTCTTGCTGCAAATGCCGGAGCATCATATGTATCTCCGTTTATGGGCCGAATAGATGATATTGGCGGCGAGGGAATAGAGCTTGTGGCACAGATAGCTGATATCTTTGCAGTCCAGAACATTAAAACTGAGATCATAGCGGCTTCTGTAAGAAATCCTGTTCATGTGATACAGGCTGCTCAGGCAGGCTGCGATATAGCTACAGTTCCTATGAATGTTATTAAACAGATGATGAAGCATCCTCTTACAGATGCCGGAATCGAACGTTTTCTCAGGGACTGGGAGACAGTACCGAAGAATTAATGCAAACGAAAAAACCTCTGCATCATAAGTGCAGAGGTTTTTTATTGAGTCAATATCTGATTTTTACCTGTATCTGTTTATAATTTAAATCATTCAAAGCTTTCAAGTATGAGACTCTTGAGTATAACAACATCTATAATATTTACTTTCCCGTCTTCATTGAAATCAAACTGTTTCTCAACTTCTTCTGAGGTAAAAGGTTTATTGAAAACAAGTGCCTTAAGAAGTCTAACAAGCTGTGTTATCTTATAAACCTTTTTCGGCTGTGTGCCGTCAGGTTCAGTACCGCCTACAAGAACTCCGTCAGCATATACGCAGAAGTTAGGACATTTTTCAGCGTACTCAACACCGCCTACGATAGTATCGTACTTTTCTCCGATATCTTCGATTCCTTCATGACTCCAGTCATTTGTCGGATCCCAGTGATCACCGTAGTACATACCGAGGATAAACTGGTATTTTTTATTTGAGTTAGCTATTGCATAGCCGGGCCAGGATATTTCGACGTAGTATGTATTGTCCTTGTAAAGTGTAGGACCTTCGAGTTTTGCTTCGCATCCATCAACTTCAGTCTGAACCTGGTCATATGTTTTCTGCAGTACAAATGAGCTTGGTATAGATTTATTTTCAAACTCAGATATATCAAAGTAATAACGTACAGAAATGTCAGTATGAGGGGTCAGTGAATCAGTGTTTACAAACAAAGTAAGTTTTGTAGCACCGGCACCGTCACTTTCTTCCTGATCACTGCAGTAACCGGATACCCAGAAGTTATCACCGGAGAATATATCTGTATCAACCAGCTGTTCTTCAGGAGGAAAATCCTCATCAGGTTTCATTGTTTCATCACCGTATCTGAGATAAAATCCTGCAGCAGCACCGACGATTGCAGCGTTATAGTCTATAGTTACTTCGTTGTATACCCAGTCCTTTGTAATATCATTATGAAGATCGGATGTATCCGGGCCTCCTACAAGTGCTCCGTAAAGTACATGTTTATGAGGAGCCGGATCCTCGCACATTGTCAGTCCGGAAGCAGCACGATGATGAGGGAATTTTGCTGCATTTTCAGTGAAGCCTACAACATAGCAGCGGTCCATCGGGTTATCGCCGATAAGGTATTCCATCTGACCGAGTGCCCAGTCAGAAAAAGTATAGTCAGGATTTTCTTCATTATATTTGTCTACACCATTATTGTACTTATCATATACAAGAGCGGTGAACTGAGCGGCTGTATTGTATCTTGCTGAACCCCAGGTATTGAGCCAGTAATATCCGGCAGGTGTCAGTTCTCCTCCTGCTCCCTGCATATAACCGTTGAGAGCTTTGGCTTCCATATACCAGAAATCAATAAGTTCATATGGATTTCGTCCGGCTGCTTCACGCAGTTCTTCTGTAACATCAGGATAAATATCCTGAATACGTCCGAGCAGTATGCCTACACCGTTCCACATATCGTTCCAACAAAGGACATATCCCGGAGGTGCATAATAATCAACATACTTAAGACTGTCAGAAAGATATTTGTGATCCTCTGTTATAAGGTAAAGCCAGCATGCAGCAAAGCAGTAGTCATCTTCCCATTTGCTTGATGTATAAAAGCTTTCCGGTCCGTCTTTACCAGCGCCCTTAACCTTATCATTTTCAGTTGCAAAATCATAAAGAGCTTTTGAATAATCAAGACATTTCTCTGCATATTCAGGATCTGTATCCTTGAAATTCAGGTAGTTGATAGCCAGACAGGCAGCACTTTCTGATACATCATCAGTAGTAGGAAGTTCCGATGTAGCAAACCAGCCGGGTCTTGACATTGCATCTATTTCAGGTGACTGCCAGTACGCATGGTCTATATTGCCGTCACCGACCTGATAACAGAATGCTATTACCTTACCGTTCTCATCACGGAATGTGCAGCGCATAAAATAATCGCTGAAATATCTGCATATTGTCTCGGCATGCTCTGCCTGACCTGTTTTTTCATATGCTTCCCTGAATTCATAATATCCCCAGGATACTTCAGAACCGGCATAGGCTTCAGGAAGACCAAACTTCACGTGGTCCCCGGCGTCATGGAAGCCGCCTGATACATCAACACATCCGTCGCCGTCCGGATCAAGTACATCGCGGTACTTTTCTATGAAAGATTCACTGAGATTTGTATTGTCTGTGTCAAGCTTGAGCTGAGAATCATATGTATGGCAGTTTCCACGCCAGGACAGTAGATTATTGTCATTGACATCTGTTCCGCACATATTTGCATCATAAAAATACATTGTGTACTGCAGCAGCTTTGCCCAGTTATTTTCGACCTCATAGTAATCAGCTACACCGGGAGTGGTTTCAGCACTGACCGTATTTATACAGCCCGGCGCGATCACACCTGATGTCATTGCTGCGCATAATACCAGGGAACTTATTCGCATTGAAAGCTTCTTCATTATATCAGACCTTTCGTTAAAATTTTCAAAAATATTCGTATAAATATTTCAACGCTTTTATTAATCATATCAGAAATATTTTCAAAAATCAATTATATATTTGCTAATAAATGTTCAATTAAAAAGCTTTGTCGTTTTTTACAAAACAACTGCTGCAGGTATGTGCAGGTTGAGTTATATGTACACAGGCAAAAAAATCTCCGGATATGTTCCTGTAATATACAGGATATCCGGAGGTTTTATATTTATCAGAATGGTTTAATCAGTCCATACATCTTCAGCTGTTTTGATTAACTTTTTATTCTTTTTTACAATTGCGTTGATGATATAGCCGCTTGCAAAAACAAGGACTGTTATAAGCCAGCCGCCTATTATATTTGAAGCAAGTGAATAACCTGATTCAGCACCATAGATTCCGCCGCTTTTTATCAGTGCGACAAAATTCCATGTAAAGAATCCGGCAAGAAGAAGAGGGGCTATGTACCTGATAGCTGTGTTGAACCACCATGCAGGCATTCTGAATTTGTTTGTATTTCTGTTTATTTCTTTAAGAACGCTGTCTGTTTTGAAGAACCAGCCTACAGCTATTGCTTCAAGAACACCTACAAGGATAAGATTGAAGCTGTTGCACCAGTTATCTACGATATCGAGCCATGCAAGTCCTGCGCCTGTTACAAAGAAAAGGGAAATAACAGCAGATACTATACAGACGTATAATGTTGATTTTCTTTTTGCTATATTGAATTTATCAGCTATTGCAGTTGCTACGCCTTCTACGATAGAAAAGGCAGAGTCGATAGCAAGCGTACACAGGCAGAAGTAGAAGATAAATGCAAATACTGCATTTGCAGTTCCGTTTCCTGTCAGATTAACTATAGCTGAAGGATATATCATAAATGCAGTGCCTATTCCTGAAGTAGACATATCGTTTGTTGTCATTCCTGTACCGTACATTGTTGAGAAAAGTACTATTCCGGAAAGAACACTTATTGCAAGATCTGAAAATGCAATAATAACAGTATCTGCGGCAACATTTGAATCTTCCTGAAGGAATGATCCGTATGCATACATTATAGCCATCATAATACTCATTGAATAAAATACCTGACCTATAGCGTCGATCCATAAAGAGGCATTTGACAGAGCAGAGAAGTCAGGAATGAAAAGTGCTTTCATGCCTTCAGCAGCACCTTCCATAGTAAGGCCTTTTGCTGCCATAAGCACAAGACAGATAACAGGAAGAAAAACTGTATACTTAACTACTTTTCCTACGCTGTGTGCGCTGTTTCTTATACATAGCCAGATCATAGCCCATGCACCGATGAGGCAGAGCAGTACAGGTACTGAAATTGTTGCGTATCCGCTTGTAGTTCCTGTGGTTTTAATAAGAGTTGTCCATACTCCGCTTGCAGCTTCGGAATCACCTGTAAGACCTGCAAACTTAAAGCTGAAGATTGCCATCATTATTACCCATGCAAATACAACAGAGTAATATATTTCAATGATAAATGCATTTGCAGTAGCTGCCCATCCGATTGGTTCAAACTTTTTGTTAAGACCTCTTAGTGATCCCGGAGCCCCGCGTTTCATTCTGCGTCCGATAGAGATCTCCATGGCAAGCAGTGGAATACCAATGACGACCATTGCAATCAGGTAAACCATTAAAAATGCACCGCCGCCGTGCTTTGCCGCAAGTCCTGGGAAGCGCCATGCGTTTCCGAGACCTACTGCCGAACCGACTGCAGCAAGGATAAATGTTGAACGTGACGTCCACGTTCCGCGTGTTGCGTCGTTTGACATAGAAATCATTCCTTCGGTTATAAATTTAGACATTTTAGTATGTCTTATGGAATTATAACATATAATATTATATTAAGACAATACCAATAAATATGGATGTAATAATACATAAAAATGATAATAAACCTGTAAATTTATATAGTTTAAAAAATGAAAAAAAGGACAAATACGCTGGTACAACAATCTGTATCAGCGTATTTGTCCTTGCTGCAGTGTAAGGGGGACAGTTCACAGTGAAGAGTCTGTGTACATACTTGCACTGCATGAGGAAATATAGGATATTTTTTATGAAGCAGTCTTTAATATATAACACATGACACCGGTCATGTATATGACATTTCAAGTTCACAACAAAGTATTTATTTACTATAATCTATTGTACATCATATAAATGAATTTGTCAATAGTAAACATGATTGATTATAAAAATATTATTATTATATAATAAAATTACAAAAATGAAACAAAATACAACTAATATAATACTACTGCTTTTCAAATAACATTTACGAGTGATCAGGTGAAACCTGACGGGATAACTGCTAATCTGATGTAACTTCTTCAAGTGTCACATTAAAATCAAGATACTGATTGCTTCTGAGAACGGTAAGCTTAATGGTATCACCGGCATGCTTTTCATTTTTCAGACTGTTGAGTTGTGTAATTGTGCTGATCTGCTGGTCATCAACGCCAACTATAATATCTCCGACCTGCAGTCCGGATTTCTGTGCAGCGCTGTCAGCTGTTACATCTACTATAAGAACTCCTGATGCGGCTTGAGTGTTCTCCTGAGCATAGAACTGTGCTGTGGATGCTGTCACGTCTCTGCAGGAGATACCAAGCTGTGGTCTGCCTTTGACATAACCATACTGCATAAGATCCGTAACTATTTCTTTTGCTTCATTTATTGGTATTGCAAAGCCGAGTCCTTCTATTGAGGCTTCGTTTGATGAATATGAGGAAGACATCTTCATTGAGTTTATGCCGATGATCTGTCCGCAGTCATTGACAAGCGGTCCGCCGGAGTTTCCTGAGTTGATCGCTGCGTCTGTCTGAATAAGATGCATAATGGAATCGTCCGTGGATATTGTTCTGTTAAGACCTGAGATATATCCTGCTGTCATTGTTCCGAACAGATCAAAGCCAAGAGGATTTCCTATTGCAATAGCTGTGTCTCCGACTTCAAGTGTACTGCTGTCACCAAGTTCGGCTGCGGTAAGGTCATTTGCGTTTACCTTAAGAACTGCTATATCAGTCTGAGTATCATATCCTACAACTTCGGCAGTATATTCAGTTTCAGTATCAGACAGAAGAACAGTTACATCTTTGGCTGCACCATAGGATGAATCATAGATCACGTGAGCATTTGTGATAATATACCCGTCCTGTGACATTACGATGCCGGTTCCGGTGCCTTTGACAGTCTGTCCGTTAAGCTGTCCTTCACCGGATCCGAAGTATCTGTTGTACTGTGAAGAAGCGGACTGTACTTCAAAGGATGATGTAATTCCTACTACGGACGGCAATACTTTCTTGTAGATATCCTGTATTGATAATGCATTTTCGCTTTTTGACAGCTGTGAGAGTGACTGGGTACTGTATGATTCCGTCAGGACTGAAGAGCTTTTATCAGTCAGCACATTTTGTGTATCATCTGAACTCTCAACAGAGGCTGTGCTGTTTTGCGTACTGTTTTTGCCGGCATCAGCAATGTATCTGTAGGATGCTATTGAACCGCAGGAAACTGCTGCTATCAGGCATAAACATGATAACGCCTTTACAGCCTTTTTGTATTTTGGTGTGTTCTGTGATTTTTCTGTTTCTATTTCAGAAGCTGTTTTTTCATTTTTTAATTCAGGTGTAAACATAATAATTCTTCCTTTCAGATGTTGTATATTTTTATGTATCGCAGCTTATCGCGTCTGTGTTTTCTATGTTTATTATTTTACTCCGGAATGTGAAAAACTGATGTGTATATGAGGAAAAACAGGTATGATAAATCTGAAAGAGGTGAGAATGAATATGAAAAAAGACGACACATTTGTCTGTGCCGTCAGTTTCATTGTTAGATATTCAGTAACTGCATTATCTGTTTTTTTGATATTGCACCTGTCTGTGTGGATACGACACTTGAGTTATTGACGATCACCACAGTAGGAACATGGGTTACATTGAACTGTCTTGCAAGTTCAGGACATTCGTCTATATTGATCTTGCATATTTTAGCGTTATTAATCTCATCCGCTGCTTCATCAACAACAGGTGCGAACATCTTGCACGGACCGCACCAGTCTGCATAGAAATCGATCATAACCGGTTTATCTGATTCCATAACCTCGGTCTGAAAGTTATCAGATGAAATGTGTAAAGCTGGCATAAGCATATACTCCTTTGTTAAGCATTAGCTGGCTGGATTTCTGATTTTAAATTTTTTTTCATTACTATTATAAACAGAGCAGCTGAAATTATGCCGAGGAGAATTGTGAAAATAATCTGTACAGGAAAGCTGACGTCAAAAGTGGTAGGAACACACGAACCGATAATATTGAACGCAAAATGCATTGAAATACTTGCGATCAATGAGTTGAATCTGATAAATAAAACATTGAGTACTATTCCGAAAACAGCTGCATATGTGGACCAGATCAGATTTCCGTGAAGCAGACCAAATATAACTGAGGTGAGAATTACAGATAATACTGCAGGATATGCTTTGTTAAGTGTCGTGAATATGCAGCATCTCAGCAGAAGTTCCTCAGTAATAGGTGCTGATACAACACTCAGAAGCAGACTGACTATAAAAGGGGATTCAGATATCAGAGCAGCCTTTTGCTCATAAGTTTCCATTGAACGGCTGAAAGCCGGCCATGACAATTCAAGTATATGCATAAAATTGCTGACAAAGAAGTTCAGTGCTATTCCCAGAAGCAATATTAATATAATTTTTTTGCCCGGGACGGCGTTTATGTAGAATTCTTTTTTAAAACTGCACTTTCGGATAGCGGCGAAAAGAATGATTGCTGCAACAAACAGTGTGTTGCCGACAAAAGTCATGAAAGCCGCCTGTTTCATCAGCTGTGATGTAACTTCTTCCTGACCCGCATAGATATCGATACTGTGAGTAACAAATATCATAATGACTGTGCATGCGACAACGCTTATGACATTCGCTGCAAGATATACTCCCAGGTAGCCAAGTACCTTGCATATCGGCAATAAGTAATCTCCTGCCTTTTTCATACGTAATATCCCTTTCTTTCATTTAAATTTTGTATGGTTTTATTATATATAAAATATTATCATCAGTCAATTGAAATTATCAATAATATATGTTAAAATTATATAGTTGTCAAAACTAATAAGAATAAAGACAATCATCCATTACAGGTAAACAGATGTTTTCGGGGTGAAAAAATGAAAATAAGCACCATATACATAAAAAATTTCGGAAAGCTTAAAAACTTCAGGTTTGATCTTAAGCCCGGACTTAATATGATTTACGGTGAAAATGAGGCCGGTAAAACAACGATCATGAATTTCATTAAAATGATGTTTTACGGTTCCTCATCAAAATCATCAGATATTTATAAAAACATACGTAAAAGATACCAGCCATGGGACGGTGGTCCGATGGGCGGGTTTATTGAATTTAACTTTCTGAACACCAATTACCGTATTGAAAGGGAATTTGGTTCTTCAAATGTATCTGATACAGTGAAGTTATGGAATCTGGACACAGGCTGTGAGGAACAGATAAGCTGCAAATATGATGTCGGAGAGCAGTTTTTCGGACTCGGCTGCGGAGCATTTGAAAGAAGCGTTTTTATCGGCTCAGATTCATCTGTGATCAAAGATACAGGTAAAGAAGATGAGATCACAAAAAGGCTTATGAATTTTGCAACCTCGTGTGATGAAACAGTATCATATGAAATAGTCCGCAAACGTCTGAAAAAAGCTCATGAGGAGTTAAAATCAAAAGGCGGAAAGAACGGCTCTATAGACAAGCTTTCCGTACTGTTGTCAGATAAGACACAGCAGCTTGCTGAGACTGATGACCTTGAAGAAAAGAAATCAAAGGATGAACTTAAATATCGTGAACTGGTGAATCAGTATGAAAAAAAACTTGAGTACTGCAATAAAATAAAACTCCATATCAGGGAGCAGCAGATCATCAGACAGCTGCATACACTTGAAACACAGAATAAGAAAAACAATGCAAAAAAAGATCTTCGTAATAAACTCGATCTGATGTACAGTAAAATTTCAAACGGAAGATTCAGAGTTACTGACGAATTTCTTGATGAATGCAACGAAATGATCTCCCGTATTTCAATGCTCAAAAATCTTTATTCAGAAAAAAAGGCCGAATATAACACTCTTACCGGTGAGATCTCAAATCTGCGGCTTGCTGAACGAATACAGGAAAATTACATAGAGCTTGACAATATGTCAGAAGAGAAAACCCAGATAAGAAAAAACATTGAATCATTAGGTGAAGATATCGATAAAGCAGCTGCGGGTCTGTCGGAGCTTTCTGAGAGACTCAAGGAAACACAGATCAAGGAAGAGGTCTATAATGAGCGGGTTGCCGACATGGAATCAAATGACAACAGTATAATGATAAACTATGTTCTTCCTGTATCAGTTCTGTTTATCATCGTTTTAGCTCTGCTCCTGAGAAACCCATATGTTCTTATATCAGCAGTTCCGATAGCTGCGGTTATATTTATAACAGGCAGGATCATTACAGGAAAACGAAGAAAAGCCGAAAAAAATGATCCTTCGAAACGCAGACAGCCTCCGGACTATCAGGCTATTTATCAGGAGATCAAAAATCTTCAGGAGAAGTATACCAGGGAGATTGAGGACAAAAAATTAAGGATCCGTGATCTTGACGACAAGTACAATGAGACTGATCAGAAAAAGCATGAACTGGAAATATCAAATAATCTTCTTCTCTCACAAAATGAACTTAAGGTCAGGGAACAGTCAAAGCTGAATACAAAGCTTTCAGACGCCGGCAGTGAGATCACAACACTTAATATAAATCTCATGACTATGTTCTCTGAATTCAGACCGGTTTCCAGTATACATGAAATTGAAGACCATATCTCTCAGGCACAGAATGTGCTGTCTGATATCGAAAAGACACAGGCTGTTCTTGATTCGATGTGTGAGGATGATATATTAACTGACAGTGATGATGAAATACTCAGAAAAATATCAGCCCTGAGACAGAAACTCAGTGAACTCACAGGTTCATCAGGTATTAAGCTTCTTATGGATGAACAGCTTGATGCACTTCAGACCGGACTTGAAAACACTGAAAAAGAGCTGGCTGTACTTAATGACAGTATTTCAGAAATGCGAACAAGGATTACTGCTGCGTATAATATTTCTGAGCCTCCGGACAATATTAGGCATGAAATAAGTGAGATCAGGCAGAAAATAACAAATATGCATGACTATCTTGCAGGCGTCAGAACAGCCGAATCGGTGCTTGAGGAATCATGCAATGAGATACGTCAGACGTTTGGCCCCAGACTTAACAGCAAGACCAGAAAAATCTTTTCACACCTTACCGGCGGAAAGTACTCAGAAATTCTTGTTTCAAAAAGTCTTGATGTGAATGTATCTGAAGATGTCAGCGGAAACATTCATGAGTGGCAGTATCTGAGCAGCGGAACAGTTGAACAGGCATATTTTTCTGTACGTCTTGCTATAGCAGATATGATCACAAAAAATCAGATACCTCTGTTTCTTGATGATGTTTTCATACAATATGATTCAAAAAGAGAAGAGAAGGGGTTTCAGTTCATTTCAGAATACAGCCGTCTTAACCAGGTTCTGTTTTTTACCTGTCACAGATATGAGAAGTATTCTGACAGATATATAAATATGCCTTAATTATCAAACAGATAAAAAATATTGTATTTTAGTAAAATACGTGTTATAATAAAAAAGTGTATTTGTCATAATTTTCGGGAGGATATTCAATTATGAAAAAAATAAAGTTTTTGTGCTGCGCAGTTGTTCTTTTAATGCTGTCCGCCTCAGGATGTTCCGGAAAATCAACTACAACAGTTTCAGAAAATCCGAATTCTGGCTCTTCAGAGACGGTTCAGAAAGGACAGGAAGGAATAGGTTCATCTTATACAGCTGCACCTGACTGGTCAGTCTGCGAACAAAATACATATAATATGTTTAAAAACGGGGATTATCCTGAACTTGATGTGTCAATTACATCACCTAAGAGTTCAACAGATCTTTTTAACATTATTATAGTAGCAAAGGACAGACCTGAGGATCAGAATAATTACATAAAATGGGCTGAGGACTGCCTTAAATCAATAAATGAAGAAGCAAGGAAACAGAATCCTGATTTTGCTCCTTCAGCTGACGGATATTACGGCGGAGTATTCGATGTTTATGATGTTATGATGACATGTACCTGCAATGATGATGTACTTTCTATATGGCCTGTCAATCAGAAAATAGCAGCCGGTTCAAACACTCCTATTTCACTGACAGATGAAAAACTTGATCTCAGCGGTCTTGATAAAGGATTATCGATAGACACAACAACTGCAGACTAAAATAATTGCTGTTCGCCGCTTACTGCAGTGAACAGCAAAATAATAATATAGGAGGTGAAAAATTGGCGACATATCTTGTAGATTTTGAAAATGTCGGATCTGACGGCCTTGCAGGGATCGAACTGCTTGATGAAAATGACAGCGTGATCATTTTTTACAGTGCAAATTCCAACAAGATATCTATGAAAATTCATAAGGATATCTGTGCAAGCAAGGCAAATTACGAATATTTTGAAATATCTTCAGGCGGTAAAAATGCACTTGATTTTCAGCTGTCTACTTATCTTGGATATCTTATTTCACTCAGCAGTGACAGTACAAATGAATACTGTATAGTGAGCCGCGACACAGGATATCAGTATGTCATAAAATTCTGGGATGATAAGATAAAAGAAATACCGCTTAATGCAGTACTGTCATGCAGGAGTACTGTAGGCAAACCGCAGACACCGGATTATGGTGAGATATATTCTCTTCTTGATGAAACATACAGTGATCAGATCAAAGATGATATAGCTCAGATATTTCTCAACTGTGACAATAAACAGGACTTTTACAGAAAGCTGGTTGCAGCTGTCGGACAGAAGGAAGGTTCAGCAATATATAATACACTTAAGAAACTGTTAAAATGAGAGGTGCGTTTATGAAACTGATGATTGCTTCTGATATACATGGGAGCGCATATTACTGTGAACAGCTTATGAATTGTGTACAGAAAGAAAAACCGGACAAAATACTGCTGCTCGGGGATCTGCTTTATCATGGACCGAGAAATGATCTTCCGCGAGGTTACGATCCGAAGAAAGTAATCAGTATGCTTAACTCAGCAAAGTCTGATATTCTTTGCGTCAGGGGGAACTGTGATACAGAGGTAGATCAGATGGTACTTGAGTTTCCGGTTCTGGCGGACTACGCTCTTTTGTGTATAGACGGCTGTACGCTGTATGCTACACACGGACATGTTTATAATGAAAGCAATATTCTTCCTGCAGCAGAAAATTCAATACTGCTTGGCGGACATACGCATGTGCCAGGATATAAGAAAACAGGCAGTATACTGTATGTGAATCCCGGCAGTGTATCAATTCCGAAAAACGGCTCACAGAATCAATATCTTATATTTGAAAACAGACAATTTATTTTTAAAAATCTCTCGTCAGATATTCTTGACTGCCTGGCAGTATGATCATATCTGACAATCAAGTTTTTATATGAAGGTGGATACAATTGGACCCCAAAAAATTATTGCTTCACATATGCTGTGCACCCTGCTCGGTATACTGTATAGCGTCACTCAGAAATGAAGGTATTGAACCGGTAGGCTTCTGGTACAATCCTAACATTCATCCTGTGACAGAATATAAAAAACGTAAAAACACACTTGTTGACTATGCAAAAGCTATTGACCTGAAGCTTGTTATCCAGAATGAGTACGGACTGAGAGAATTCATTAAAGGTGTATATCCGGACTTTGATAACAGATGCGGATACTGTTATCGTGTACGAATGGATGCAGCTGCAAAATATGCTGCAGAGAACGGATTTGAATGTTTTACGACAACACTTCTTGTAAGTCCCTATCAGAATCACGAACTTATCAGGAAAACAGGCGAGATGTGCGCACTCAAGTACGGTATAAAATTTGTATATTACGATTTCAGTACAGGCTTCAGAGAAGGACAGGATAAGGCTCGTGAACTGGGTATGTATATGCAGAAATACTGCGGGTGTATATTCAGTGAAGAAGACAGATACACAAAAAAAAAGAAAAAACAAAAGGCGTCTGAAGAGTGAATTCTTCAGATGCCTTTTGTTTTTACTGAAATTTATGTGAGATCATTTTATATACCGGAACCTGTACATTATACTTTTCAGACAGACGAACGACTTCAAAGATCAGTCCGTCGATCTCAGAACGCTTTCCCTTTGCAATGTCACGCTGCATAGACGTCGATGCAGTCGGACTCAGCCTGTCCAGAACTGCCAGATTGTTTTCTGCCAGATCAAAATCATAAAATATGCCCATTGCCTCGGCAAGCTGATTTATTTCTCTGCACAGTGCAATAAAAGTATCTCTTATCTGGCCCTGTTGCTGCATAGGTCCGGCTTCACTGTCGTAATACAAGCCGCATGCAGCCATAGCAGAAACATAAGAAAACTTAAGAAGTGCATCTTTTTTTATGTTTTGTGAAATAATACAATCAATATTGCTGTTTCTGAGATCATCAGATATTTCTTTAAGTACTGTTTCTTTATCATGAGTAAATGTAGTTCCGAACACGATCCTGAATATTTCACCATGCATAAAAATTACACCTGGTGAATTTATATTGGCAGAAATGTATATGCATCCGTCTGTTACAAAGAATCCCGGCAATTCACTGCGCATATTTTCGCCGGTTGTGTAAATATTGAGTATAGGTATAATAATTGTGTTTTTGTGTGCAGTCCTGCGGATAAATTCTATTGCCTGCGGCAGACAATAGCCTTTGACACAGACAAAAATCACATCAGGACAGTCATGATAGTGTTCCATGTCAACACATTTGATCTTATATGATGTTCTGGTACCGGACCAGACGTTTTTTATTGTCAGGCCGTTTTTCTGTATAGCCCGAAGATGTTTACCACGTGCTATGACAGTAACATCTTTGCCGGCAGCAGAGAGATATGCACTGATGCATCCTCCTGTTCCTCCGGCCCCAATAATCAGATATTTCATAAACTATTTCTCCTCAGTGATCTGTACGTGTCACAAAAAGCTAATTATAAATAAATATAAACCAATACTAATTCAGCCTTATTATTTTATCACAATGAAAAACAAAAATCAACAAAAAATTTATAACAGGGACATCATATTTAAAGTATTTTATAAAAAAATATAATATTTATATAAAAGTATGCAAAACGTTCAAAATATGCATATTATTCCTGTACATTGTAATAAATTTATGATATAATCAAAGTATAATAACCATATAATATATCCTTAGAAAAGGAGTGGTAAAAATATGTTGTCTTTCTGGATTTACTTTTTTGTTTCTCTATTTATTTTTGTTTTTTCTTTCTGCATAGGTAATTACCTGGTCAAAACACCTCCTAAGGATATGTATCAGTTATTCGGTTACAGGACTGAGCTGTCTGTAAGAAATCAGGATACATGGGATTTTGCTCAGGTAAATTCCGGCAGAGTGTGCAGGATTGTAAGTGTTACAGCTTTTATTCTCGCATTGGTACTTATAATTAAATTCAAAACTGCTAACGGCAGGCTTGTATTTAATCTATGTTCAATTCTCGTTCTGGCAGCTCAGCTGTTAAGTCTTTCTGTTACATTCCCCGTCACTGAATATCTTATTTTCAGAAATTTTCATGAGGACGGAACAAGAAAAACTGTCAGTAGGAAAAATAATTTAATGCGGCAGCCCCGGACAGGCGATGGTTCAGATAAACCGGCAATTTTTGAAAAAATATCTGCAATGTCAGCAGAAATCGTGCAAAAAGCACACACTGCTGTAAAATCACTGCCTGCATCTGACAAGCCTGCGGACAATAGCGTTCATGGGGAACAGGAAGCCGGAAAGGATGAAAATGAAAAACAAAGGGAAGAAGAAACTGGCTCTGGCTCAGAATCAGACAAAGATACACAGCAGGACTCACAGCCATAAAAGTCGTATCAGAAGTGCAGCAGAAGAATATCTTCTGCTTACCTTTGCTACACTGCTGATGGGTGCAGGAATTTATTATTTCTGTTTTCCCAATCATTTTACATTCGGCGGAGTGACAGGCCTGTCAATTATACTTGGCGCTGTAACCGACCTGAGCGCCGGAACATTTACTCTGATCATAAATATGCTGCTTCTTATTCTGGGATTTATTTTCCTTGGAAAGGGTACAGGCATTAAAACTGTATATACAAGCGTTCTGCTTTCGTGTACTATCAGCTCGCTTGAAAAATTTGTTGATCTGCGTGAGCCGCTGACTGATGAACCGGTACTCGAACTGATCTTTGCAATTGTAGTGCCGGCCGCAGCGTCGGCTGTAATATTCAATATCGGTGCCTCAAGCGGAGGAACCGATATTATAGCAATGATACTCAGAAAATATT
The DNA here is from genome assembly GCA_030539275.1 of Oscillospiraceae bacterium. Lineage (GTDB taxonomy): Bacteria > Bacillota > Clostridia > Oscillospirales > Ruminococcaceae > HUN007. Next base: position 72,285 of record JAUNSK010000010.1, read on the forward strand.
ATAAGGTGAATATAGGTACGGCTCTCCTTTTTGTAGATGCATTGATAACTGCTGCTGCATGTGTTGTATTTGATATAAAGACAGGACTTTATTCATTCTGCGGACTGATAGCAAAGTCACTTGTCATTGACAGTGTCATTGAAAATGTAAACATGTGCAAGTACTTTACGATAGTCAGTAAAAATCCGGGGCCTATCTGCAGCTATATTCATAACCAGCTGCGTCACAGTGCCACTACATTTCACGCACAGGGATCGTACACGCAGACTGATGAAACAGTTATTCTGACTGTTGTACGCAGAGGTCAGGCTGTTGCGCTGCGAAATTTCATCAAGGAAAATGACGAGGATGCCTTTATAATGATAACAAACAGCAGTGAAATAATCGGTAAGGGGTTCAGAGGCGTCTGAAAATAAAAATTAATTATTTCCGGGATTCTCAGCATGCGTTTTGCATGCCGAGGATCCCGGATTTTTTATGCATGCGATGATGAGGCTATCAAGAAAATATGATTTCTTCACAATAATAGTCATAATGCTTATAATACAGGAATAGAATATCACAGATGAAGTTTGAAATTGTTTTTTCAGACTGTTATTGAATATACTGTTAAAAAACATGGAGGTAAATATGGATCTTAAAATCAATCATGAGCTTATACCTCTTAAAGAGGTAATTTATGACGGAATACAGGAGCAGAGTGTAGAACTTGACTATATTCTACCGGACTACTTTCCGGATATATTCAAGCTTATAAAATGTGAAACTGTTCCTAACGTAACGTCATATAGCGTATCAGATGACAAGGTCGTTTATGAGTTATGCGTTGATGTAAATATCCTCTACTGTACGCAGAACAGTTCTCAGCTCAATACCATCAGACAGAAACTGACATATTCAAAAACGCTTGAATTCGGCAGGACCGGCAGCGGTGTATATGCAGTGCTCAAGGCAAAAACTGACTATGTAAACTGCAGAGTTGTAAACCAGCGAAGAATTGATATCAGAGGCGCTGTTACTGTCAAGATCAATGCCACAGCTGAAAAAAATCAGGAAATGATATGTGACCTGTTCGGAATGAATGTTCAGATGAAGAAGAAGCCGGTTGAGTATGCACCGGGAAGGCTGACATGCGGAAAGCTTATTACTGTTTCTGAGGAGCTTGAAATGAATTCAGTAAGCCATCCGGTCAGAAATGTAATACGTTCTCAGGCTGAAACAGGGAAGACTGATATCAAGGTAATCGCCAATAAACTGATAGCCAAGGGAAATGCCGATGTATCAGTGTTGTATACCTGTGATGACAGTGATAATGCAGTGGTCGATTCACTGAAATTCGGAATTCCGTTCAGTCAGATACTTGATATTGACGGCATTGACGAAACGTACAAGTGCTCTATTTCGACAAATGTAGTAAGCTGTGATATTTCTCCTGTGGCGGACAAAGATGGCAATATGATAAAGCTCCAGTGTGAACTCGGAATATGGATATCATGCTCTGCAATGCGTACAGCACATGCTGAACTAGTAACAGATGTGTATTCCACAAAATTCCCCTGTACATTCACAAAGAGCAAGTTTAAAATAAGCCAGGTGCCTGAGGATGTAAACGCCCAGCTTTATGCAAAGAACAGCATTGAGTGCAACGAGGGTACGATCGACAAGGTTTTCGATATGTGGTGTACACCTGGAAATGCCGCAGTGAGAATAGATGAAAACGAAAAAGCAGTGTTTGTAAACGGCATAGTTCATTACTGTGTTCTTATAAGAAATGAGACCGGCATGCCGGCTATTATAGAAAAAGACGGTGCATTTGAACAGAGGATCGATCTGCCGGACATTCATTCAGGCAGTACGTTTGAAGCACAGGTTGAGATCCACGGATGTTCGTATAATCTGTCATCGTCAAATACCGTTCAGATCTCAGCAGATATAGATATTTGCGGAAAGCTTTACAGATCCTCAGAAATTGAAGCAGTAACGGCAGTCGAGATAAATGATGAAGAGATGAAGCCTCTTGATCCGTGCTGCGACTGCGCAATCAAGCTTTATTTCGGTACTGAAGGGGAAAGTGTATGGGATATTGCAAAAAAATACAGTACCTCAGTTAAATCCGTTATGGAAGAAAATGATTTGTATGAAGAGAAACTGACAGAGGATAAGATGCTTCTCATACCAATAGTAATATAATGGAGGTACATAGTAATGAGGGATATTTATAATGATATTGCCTGCAGGACTGACGGTGATATTTATATCGGAGTTGTTGGTCCGGTAAGAACCGGTAAGTCAACATTTATCAAGAGATTTATGGAAACGCTGGTTATACCTAATATAGAAAGTGATTTCAAGAAGGAAAGGGCAGTAGATGAGCTTCCGCAGTCATCAGGCGGCAAGACTATAATGACTACTGAACCTAAGTTTATTCCTGAGGATGCAGTAGAAATTGCGGTCGGACATAACGCAAGACTTAATGTAAGAATGATCGACTGTGTAGGATACATCGTTCCGAGCTCTCTCGGTTACATCGAGAACGAAATGCCGCGTATGGTTATGACACCATGGTTTGAAGAAGAAGTACCGTTCAATATGGCAGCGGAAGTCGGAACCCAGAAGGTAATTGAAGAGCACTCAACAATAGGCCTGGTTGTAACAACAGACGGAAGTATATCTGATATACCGAGGGAAGAGTATCAGGAAGCAGAGGAACGTGTTGTAAATGAACTTCATGATATAAACAAACCTTTTGTAATGATCATGAACTGTGTCGATCCTGATAAGCCGTCCATTCATCAGATGTGCGAAGAACTCAGTGTAAAATATGATACAGCAGTAATGCCGCTCAATTGTCTGGAACTTGACGAGGCAGGCATCAGAAAGATCATCAAGGAGATACTGTATTCATTCCCTGTAAAGGAAATCAATATAAAAATGCCTAAGTGGATAACCAGATTTGAAAAAGGCCACTGGCTCAAAGAAAAAGTATTTACATCCATAAAGGATGCAGCAGCAGGAATAAGTCATCTGCGTGACAGCAGTATGGTAGTTGATAAGATCAAGAGATGCAGTGAAATAGTAAGTGCTGATATCACAGACATGGACCTTGGAAAGGGAAGCCTTACAATAACGGCAATGCTTGATGAAACGCTGTTCTATAAGATCCTGTGTGAAACAACAGGCATCAATATAGAAAGCGAAAGTGATCTTCTGCCTATACTGATAGATCTGAACAACATAAAACGCAAATATGACAAGATCGCTGCTGCACTTGATGAGGTAGAGGCAACAGGCTACGGAATCGTAATGCCGGATATTGAGGAACTGTCACTTGAAGAGCCCAAGATCATAAAACAGGGAGGCAAGTACGGAGTAAAACTCAAGGCATCAGCTCCGTCAATTCATCTGATGAAGGCAAACATCACAACGACCGTAAGTCCTATAGTAGGCTCAGAGAAGCAGAGCGAAGAGCTTATCATGTATCTTATGCAGGGCTTTGAAGAGAGTCCGACAAAGATATGGGATTCAAACATTTTTGGCAAATCACTGCACGACCTTGTAAATGAGGGACTGCATAACAAGCTGCATAAAATGCCTATGGAGGCAAGACTGAAACTTCAGGAGACTCTGGAGAGAGTTATTAATGAAGGATGCAGCGGACTGATCTGTTTTATCTTATAGTAAAAAGGCATCCGGACGTGAACTACAAGCTCATTCCGGATGCTTTTTATTGATTATCTGCATAACGGGGATGATATTATGATCTGCAGTTTCAGCGAACTAAGAAAAAAAGAGGTTATAGACATAAACACAGGAGATAAACTGGGATATGTGGATGATATAGAACTTGATACAGATTCATCAAAGGTGCTGGCACTTATTATTTACGGACGCTCAGGTCTGTTCTGGCTGTGGTCCAAGGAACCTGATATCGTGATACAGTGCAGTGAAATAAAGGTCATAGGACGTGACACCATACTTGTATCTCCTGCCAATATTTCCGAAAAAGTCAAAAAACTTTACTATAATGCTTCTTCAACAAAAAACAAGAAAGCGTCTTTTGTAAATTTGTAAATAAAATCTGTATAAATTTATTGATTTTTAAAATGATATGTGATATAATGTATAGGAAATTCGCACGCCGGTGCTTTTATCAGCCGGTGCCTTTCGTGAGAAAGGTTGCTGATAATTTACCATCAGCGGAGGGAATATTTTAAAAAACCAAATTACAGGAGGAACTACACAATGGCAGTAGTATCAATGAAACAACTTCTTGAAGCTGGCGTACACTTCGGACATCAGACAAGAAGATGGAACCCAAAAATGGCACCTTATATCTTTACAGAAAGAAACGGTATCTACATTATCGATCTTCAGAAAACTGTAAAGAAGCTTGAAGAAGCTTACATGTTCATCCGTGACATCTCAGCTCAGGGCGAATCAGTTCTTTTCGTAGGAACAAAGAAGCAGGCTGGCGATTCCGTTAAGGAAGAAGCAGTACGTGCAGGAGCTTACTATGTTAATGCTCGCTGGCTCGGCGGTATGATGACAAACTTCGAGACAATCAAGAACAGAATCAAGCGTCTTGAACAGCTCAGAGTTATGGAAAATGACGGAACATTTGCTCTTCTTCCTAAGAAAGAAGTAAGCAAGCTTACACTTGAAATTGAAAAACTTGAAAAATTCCTTGGCGGTATTAAGGATATGAAGAAGCTTCCTGGCGCACTTTTCATCGTTGACCCAAGAAAAGAAAAGATTGCTGTTGCTGAAGCTAAGAAGCTTAATATCCCTATCGTTGCTATAGTAGATACAAACTGTGATCCTGATGAAGTTGATTACGTTATCCCTGGTAACGATGATGCTATCAGAGCTGTAAAGCTTATTGCCGGCGCTATGGCTAATGCAATAATCGAAGGCAGACAGGGCGAACAGGAAGCTGCAGCTGCTGAAAACACAGCAGAAGAAGCTCAGGCAGAGACTCAGGAATAATTAATTATTATTATCAACCGGAAAGGAAGATTTATATAATGGCAAATATTACAGCTAAGGACGTTGCCGCTCTTCGTGAGAGAACAGGCGTCGGAATGATGGATTGTAAAAAGGCTCTCGTTGAAACAGACGGAGATATGGAAAAGGCAATAGTAGTACTTCGTGAGAAGGGTCTTGCTACACAGGCTAAAAAAGCAGGCAGAGTTGCTGCTGAAGGTATGGTTACTGCAGTAGTTGACACAGCTAAAAATGTCGGCGTTGTACTTGAAGTAAACTCTGAAACAGACTTCGTTGCTAAGAACGAAGAATTCAAGGCTTTTGTTGCCAGTGCAGCTCAGACTATTATAGATACAAATCCTGCAGACGTTGAAGCACTTAATGCTACAAAGATGTCAGGATCAGACGTTACAGTTGCTGAAGCTCTTCAGGAACTGTTCCTCAAGGTTCGTGAAAACATGCACATCCGTCGTTTTGTAAGACTTGAGGGAACTCTTGTTTCTTATATCCATGGTGACGGACAGTTCGGTGTTATGGTTAAGCTTGATACTGATCTCGACAGCACAAATCCTGGCGTTATCAGCTGTGGTAAGGACATCTGTCTCCAGATCACTTCAATGAACCCTGGATACCTCAACAGAGAAGCTGTTCCTGCTGAAGTTCTTGAAAACGAAAAGACAATCATGCTCGCTCAGATGTCTGAGGATCCTAAGATGGCTAACAAGCCTGAACAGGTTAAGATGAAGATCGTTGAAGGCAAGGTTGGCAAATACTACAGTGAAAACTGCCTGCTTGAACAGGAATTCGTTAAGGACGGAGATCTTACAGTAGGTAAGTATGTAGAAAAGGTTGCTAAGGAACTCGGCGGAAAGATTTCTGTAGCTCAGTTCGTTCGTTTCGAAAGAGGCGAAGGAATCCAGAAGAAGTCAGAAAACTTTGCTGACGAAGTTGCAAGCATGATCAAGTAATTTATAAGTTAATTAAAATACCGCTTACAGAGATTTATCTGTAAGCGGTTATTTTTTATATCTCGCCTTTTATTCTCGACAAGGCGCCCTTCTCAAGACGTGATACCTGGGCCTGGGAAATACCTATTTCATCTGCAACCTCAACCTGAGTTTTACCCTGGAAAAATCGCATATACAGTATGTTCTTTTCCCTGGAATTCAATGTTTTGATCGCTTCACGCAGAGATATTTCATCAAGCCAGTTTTCTACACTGTTTTTGTCACCTATCTGATCAAGCACATATAGTGTATCTCCTGAATCTGAATAAACCGGTTCATATAACGAAACAGGTTCGCTTATGCTTTCCAGAGCAAGTACGACCTCACTTCTGTCTGCACCAAGATATTTTGCGATTTCTTCTACCGTTGGTTCTTTCTGATTTTTAGTCAGAAGGAATTCCTTGGCCTGCATTGACTTATATGCAAGATCCTTCAGTGACCGGCTTACTTTGATAGGATTATAGTCACGCAGAAATCTGCGGAGTTCACCGGAAATCATAGGTACACAATAAGTAGAGAATCTAACCTCCTTTGTGAGGTCAAAGTTATTAATTGCTTTTATCAGACCGACAACACCTATCTGAAAAAGATCATCAATATCTTCACCTCTGTTTGAGAAACGTTGTATAACACTTAAAACAAGTCTCAGATTGCCATTTATAAGCTTGTCTCTTGCTTCCTTGCTGCCGGTAGCCTGGATCTCTTTAAGAAGTGCTATTTTTTCACTCTCTTTCAGGACTGTAAGCTTTGAAGTGTTTACACCGGATATTACAACTTTATTATAAGCCATGACAGATCTCCTTTGAGGTTATTTTCAAAGTTATTATTGGCATCTATCCGGCTATAATACAGATTTTGAAAAAAGAAACAATTGCCATAGAAGAATATCTTCTATGGCAATTGTAATAATAAATAATGATTTTATTATTTATCGGGATGCTTTAACCACTCCACTGCGTCGTTAAACCACCCTGAACATTTTTTATTATACTGTGATGGTATGCATGAAGTTGTTTCATCACAAAGTGCAAGTCCATGACCGCCGAACGGGTAGACCGTGCACTGAAAGCTTATATTGCTGCGGCTGAGAGCACTGATAAACAGTATTGTGTTTTCTACGGGAACCACATCGTCATCTGCACAGTGCCATATAAACGTACGCGGTGTATCTGCATCAACGTGTTTTTCAAGAGAAACCAGATCTGTCAGCTGGCTTGCAGGATTAAGACCGGTAATGTTTCTGACCGAGCCTTTATGTGCATATTCGCCGGCTGTAATGACCGGATAACACAAGATAAGAGAATTCGGTTTGTGTTCATCAGTAAATTCGAGGGTATCCTTTACGAATCCTTTGTTCCAGTGGACCCCGAGGCTTGCGGCCAGATGACCTCCGGCAGAAAAACCGCATACGCAGATATTGTCAGGGTCTATGTCCCAGCTGACTGCATTTGCACGTACAAATGCAGTAGTCTGAGCAAGTTCAAGAAGTGCCATAGGAAATGGCTTCTGATTTACACTGTACTCAAGAACAAAAGCCTGAACGCCCATAGCTGCAAAACGTAATGCTACAGGTTCTGATTCTCTGTCAGAGAGATTTGCATATCCTCCTCCGGGACAGATAATAACAGCAGGTTTGTTTTTTCTGCCTATCTGACTTGATATTTCGGTTATGTACGTAGTAAGTCTGACACTCAGAGCATTTTTTATTCCGATACGCTCATAAGGGATCTGAATGTCATATTTTTTTATTTTCATTATCAGAAGTCTCCTTAGTTATTAACAGCTTATTAGTATTGTTGTATTCTGAAAAATCAGGAGTATCATTGTTTTTGTTTATACGGTTCTTTATTGCCTTAAATGTATTTGCATACATATTAGGCCGCATAGTAGGGAAGGCTCTTACCAGTCTTGAGGACTTGATCTGTTCTGACAGTTTTTCATACTTTGTATTGAGTGTCAGAACTTCATCTGAAATGTTTTCTCCAAGAGCAATAGATTTGTCATGCAGCAGGGTGGCAATGTAATCGACCTGTTTGAGCCGCATGTTGAAGTTTCGAATGTCACCGAGTGTTGCAAAGAGATCAGTTGTGATCGTAGCAAGGGTAAGTATTGCGAGTATGTTTCCGAACGTATACGGAAGGTAATTGACCAGCTTTTCTATAAGCGGCTGTACAACCCGTATTACCATTACAGAGCCTACACCCCAGAGAAGAGAGATCTTAAGACAGATAAAACCTTTATAGTTGAACTTTTTGTCTGAATAGTCCCACCATTTTGCATGGAACAGACGTTCAAGCAGAAGACCTACAGACAGCTCCACAGTTGAACAGATTATGACTGAAAGAATATAGAGCAGTACCAGGTTGTTTTGTAAAGGACGAAGAAGAAATTCCAGCAGCAGAACGCCGAAACCATATATCGGACAGAAAGGACCGTTCAGAAACCCCCTGTTTTCAAACCCCCCGGTTTCGAGTGTCCTGTCTATAACTTCCATAAACCAGCCGAATACAGACCAGAACGAAAAGAAGAAAAAGACCTGGAACAGTGTGTGATCGAGAAATCCTATGTATACATGCTGCATAATTTGTAAGTACCCCTTTTATCATATTTGTTGCACGGTAAAATGCTGAATTATATGTACAGTAATATTATACTTTAGAAAAAAAAAAGAGTCAAGTGAAGCAAATTACAGTTTTAAATAAATTATTTATTTTTTAAAGAAAATGTGATATAATTTATAAGCGTTGTTTATCAGTGGCGATTTTTATTTTTTACGAAAGGCATGATATTTTTGAGAATAAGAAAAAAACCATGGGCAAGACCAGAACTGCAGGAATGTGAGTATTGTATCAAAGAACCCGATAAGCTTTCAGGTCACTGGAGGGAAGCTTTCAGTAAAGATCAGATGCTGTGTCTTGAACTCGGATGCGGAAAAGGCGGATTTATATCACAGCTGTCATCTCAGAGACAGGATATAAATTTTATTGCTATTGACATAAAAAGTGAAATGGCAGCTTATGCAAGACGAAAGATAGCTGCGGCTTTTGAACAAAAGAACATTTCACCTGTAGAGAATGTAAAGCTTGTTGTGTACAACATAGAACAGATAGAATCTCTGTTTGAAAAGGACGACCGTATTGACAGGATCTATATCAACTTCTGCAATCCGTGGCCAAGATGCAAGCATAAGAAAAGAAGACTTACATATCCCCGAAAACTTGAAAAGTACAAAAGCTTTCTTGATGACAACGGTGAGATATGGTTCAAGACAGATGATGATGAGCTCTTTGCAGAATCAGTTGAATATTTTAAAGAGACAGGTTTCAGTATAAGATATATAACAGAGGATCTTCATGCAAGCGGATTTGAGGAAAATACAGTAACAGAGCATGAAAAAATGTTCAGTGACATGGGGATAAAGATTAAATTTCTTATAGCACGAAAGGCTGACAGGCACTGATACTTCAAAAACTTGTGATAAACGAAATACAGCGGTATAGATGATCTATACCGCTGTATTTGATAATCACTAAGAATTATTTGCAAAAGCCTTGACCGTAATGCTTAAGTACATTAAACGGCACGGGTCACCTTGTTAGAACGCAGGCATCTTGAACATACGTATATATGACGAGGAGCACCGTCTACTATAGCCTTGACACGCTTAACGTTTGGCTTCCAAGTTCTGTTTGTGCGTCTGTGTGAGTGTGAAACCTTGATTCCAAAAGTAACACCCTTACCGCAAATTTCGCATTTTGCCATTATGCTGCACCTCCTTCTCGTAATAATTGCTGCATATTATTGCATCAGCGTTACTGAAAACCCGATACATGCTCAGTATTGAAAACTCACGTATAGAGTTTTCAGGAACGCTTTAAATATTCTATCATACATTAAGACAAAAATCAAGTCTTTTCTAAAAAAAAATGACTTTACAAGATAAGGTTTTTTTATTTTTTAACAAATGTAAGCAGGCATCAGATGTCTGAGAATAAAGAAAAACTATTAATATATATAAAAATTACTTAAAGAGATACAATTAGTGATAAAAATAGCTTGCATTTTAAACAAAATTACAGTAAAATAATAAGTGATATGCAATAAAAAAAGAATGGAGAAATAAAAAATGACAAATGTTCTTCTGCAAACTATATATATAACATTAATAAGGGCGCTTGTACTATTCACAGGGCTTCCTGTGCATGAATTTGCACATGCTTTTATGGCAGACAAGTTAGGAGACGATACGCCGAGAAGACAGGGAAGACTGTCACTTAATCCTTTTGCTCATCTTGATCTGTTCGGCAGCTTATGCATGCTTGTAACAGGTTTCGGATGGGCAAAGCCAGTCCAGATCAATCCAAGAAATTTTAAAAAATCCAGGTCATCAAATATTCTCGTTGCTCTGGCAGGACCTGTATCAAACATAATTATGGCACTGATTGTGCTTATTATCTACAAGCTTATATTTAAAGTCGGAATTACTAATACCTACTTAAGTTTTGTACTGTTTCAGATCATATCAATAAACATTGGTCTTGCTGTATTTAACCTGATCCCTGTTCCTCCTCTTGACGGTTCGCAGGTGCTTATGCCGTTTCTGCCGACAAAATTTGTACTGAAGATTCTTGAAAATCAGATCTACGTATTTCTGGGACTTATCCTTGTTCTGAGAATTCCTGTAGTATCCTATGCAATAAACGCTGTTGCCAACCTCATAATCAGATTTCTTGATCTGATCACAGGATTTCTGGGGTAGAGGTCAAAATGGAAAAGCTATCTTTCAAGCTTGAAGTATTTGAAGGTCCGCTTGATCTGCTCCTTCATCTTATTTCAAAGCATAAGCTTAATATAAATGACATAGAAATATCAAAGCTGCTTGAGCAGTATCTTAAGTATCTTGAGGACTGTATGGAACATGACCTGGAACTTGCAGGTGAATTCCTTGAGATGGCTGCGAGACTTATCTATATAAAAACAGTTTCCCTGCTTCCTGTTCCTGAGGAGGCAGAGGCTGAAAAGAAAGAGCTTCAGGGAACACTTATAGAATATTCACAGTGCAAAAAAGCAGCAGGTCTGCTTAGAAAATTATTTTGTGCAGATGATATATTTGTGAGAAAACAGGCAAAAATAAAAGCAGATCTTACTTATGCAAAAATACATGAAAGTACTGTTCTCTCAGATGCTCTCAAAGCTTCAAGCATGAAAAAGCTTGCAGCTATGCAGCCGCAGCAGGATGATCGTTTTAAGGTCATTGTCAAGCACAAAATGTATTCTGTTACTACAAAGGTAATTTACATACTACGTATGCTTTATAATTCCGGCAGAGCCGATATGGATAAGCTGTATGAAAATGTATTTGACAGGTCCGAAAGGGTTGCTACATTTCTTGCAGTTCTTGAACTGACTAAATCCGGACGTATATACATTAATGATGACAATACAGAAATAACTTTTATAGGAAAGCAGGGTAGGACAAGAGTATGATCAATGATGAAAATCTGTCAGCAGCTGAGGCTGTATTGTTTGCATATGGCGAACCCATTAAAGGTGAGCTTCTTGCCAGTGTCTGCAGTATCGATAAGCAGAGCGTACCCCAACTGATTCATAAGCTCAACGAACGGTACGAGAAATATGATTCTGCTCTTGAAGTACTGAAGCTTGATGACTCATATCAGCTTGCAACGAGAAAAAAGTATGCGGAAAGTATACGAAGTGCACTGGAAACAGGCAGGACAGCGGCATTGTCTGCTGCAGCAATGGAATGCCTTGCTATAATAGCATATAATCAGCCTGTTACAAGGAGTTTTGTCGAAAATGTCAGGGGAATAGACAGTTCTTCAGTGATGAATAAGCTCGTCGAAAGAGGACTTATTGAAGAAGCAGAAAGACTCGATGTTCCCGGACGTCCTATTTCTTATAGAACAACAAATAACTTCCTGCGCTGTTTCAGCCTTTCTTCTCTTGATGATCTTCCTGATATTGCCGGACAAGGCGATACTGATTTGTTCAGTTCAGTCCGGACAGATACACAGGAGAAATAAAACTTTGAAACAGCAAGGGGTGATGCTTTTTGTGGGTGTATATTCTTCTAGCCATATTGCTTCTCTTTATACTTCTTCTAAATATAAATGCTGTAATTGAGATAAGCTATATAGAGCAGAATTTTGAATACCATATAAAATATGGCTTTATAGATTTTATAAACAATACCGGAAAAAGCTTTAATATATTCAGGAGAAAACATAAAAGCCGCAGGAAAAATAAAAATGCAGAAAAAAAATCTGAGAGTTCTTCAGCAGTAAAAGACAAATCAGATAATAAAAATGCAGATAAAAAAGAGAATGATAAAAAAGCGTCCCGTAAAGAAAAGGATAGTAATTTCAATGATCTGCTTGATAAGATCGCAACTGCATATGATCTTTATACAAGCTCCAGGAAACATCTTGGAAGGCTCATAAAAGGCATAAGTCTTCATGAGCTGTATGTAAACTTCTGTGTCGCTGATGAGAATGCATATGACTGTGCACTCAAATACGGAAGACTCAGTGCTGCAGTGTATAACATAACCGGATTTCTCTGCTGCGCTTTTAATGTAAAAAAAAAGAGTATCACGGTTTCAAATATATATAAAAACACTGACAGCATATATGATTTCAGCTGCAGAGTAAGACTGAGGCTTGGAAGGGCTGTCACTGCAGCAGTTGGAATTCTGATAGCATACATGAAAAATGATACGAATAACACGCAAAACCAAAGGGATACTAATAAAAAGAATGAAAATACACAGGAAAATGAAAAAAAACTAAAGGAGTGTTTATTTATGAATGATCATCCGGTTCAGGGTCTAATGGGTACAACTATTGAAAAGCTAAGAGATATGATAGACGTCAATACAATTATTGGTGAACCAATATCCACATCAGACGGTACAACTATCATACCGGTATCAAAAGTAACTTTCGGTTTTGCTTCAGGAGGATCAGATCTGCCGACAAAACAGCAGAAGGAACTTTTCGGAGGTGGATCCGGTGCAGGAATGTCCATACAGCCACTTGCATTCATATGCGTATCATCTTCAGGCGAGGTCAAGCTCCTTCAGATGTCTGTAAATGCTTCGAAGGAAAATGCAATTATAAATACTGTTCCTGATCTGATCGACAAGATCTCAGACATGGTTTCATCCAAATCAAAATTAAAAAATAAAGATGACAGCAAACAGAAAAAAGCAGACTAACCGTTCGTAATTATTTTAATAATACCTTCATAAAATAGTACAGATACAATACATTTTATGGAGGTTGTTGTTTATGATAAAAAGAATTATTTCTTTTATTATACCTGTTGCGATGATTGTTCCGGTTATTATGCCTGGTCATGTAAGTGCAGCACAGACTGATCCTGCGGTATCTGCCAGGGGAGCAGTTCTTATTGAAGCAAAGACAGGCAACATAATAATGGAAAAGAATGCTGATACAAAGCTCCCTATGGCAAGTACAACAAAGATCATGACGACTCTTCTATGTCTTGAAAGCGGTGACCTTGATGAGGAATTTGTTGTTGATCCTGAAGCAATAAAAGTTGAAGGATCTTCAATGGGACTCGTGGAAGGAGATCTGGTAAGCAAACGTGATCTCTGCATAGGAATGCTTCTTCCTTCAGGAAATGATGCGGCGAACGCAACTGCAGTAAAGCTCGCCGGATCAATACCTGAATTCGCCAAGCTTATGAACAGGAGGGCCGAAGAGATCGGCATGACCAGGACCTGTTTTGTCACACCGTCAGGGCTTGAAGGCGAGGGCCACGGAGCCTCGGCCTATGACATGGCTCTTCTTGCAAGAGAAGCACTGAGAAACGAAGATTTTGCAGCTATCTGTTCACAGTCTACCGCAAGACTTACATTCGGTAATCCTCCGTATGACAGATGGCTCAAGAACACAAATAAGCTTCTCAGAATGTACAGCGGTGTAACAGGTGTAAAGACAGGTTTTACGGATGAAGCAGGCAGATGTCTGGTTTCTTCATGTGAGAGAGACGGAGTATCACTGATATGTGTTACACTCAATGACCGCAATGACTGGGATGATCATATGAAAATGTATGACTACGGTTTTTCTGTCCTTCATGCTACAGAGCTTCGTCCTGAATCAGTAGCAGTGAATGTAGTCGGGGGAATGGCACACAGTATTCCGGTAATGTCAGACGGTTGTATTTCTATAGGAACAAAGGATTCTGATCTGTCCATGATTGAGTCACGTGTTTTTCTGGAGCCATTTCTGTATGCGCCGGTTGCGAGTCATACATATGCGGGATATATCGAATATTATAATAACGACAGACTCATTGACAGCCTTGATCTGTATACCAGTGCAAGTACAGGGATCGAAACAGGAGTAGTAAAAAAAGAAGCAACAATCGGCAGGAAAATAATTGATTTTTTCAGAGGAATTATTAAATGAGGTGAGAAATATGCGTGTTGTTACAACACAACAGATGAGAAAGCTGGAAGCACTTGCAGATAAATCAGGTGTTTCATACAAGAAGTTAATGGACAATGCAGGCATGTGCCTTGCGCAGAAAATAGAATTCTGTGCACAGAAAACCATAGCAAATCCGGATATCGTCTTTTTGTGCGGATCAGGCAATAATGCGGGAGATTGTTTCACAGCAGCATCACTGCTGCGTGAGAGCAGCTACAATATATATGTCTGCCTTCTTTGCGGTGAACCTAAGACACAGATCTCCCTTGAAGCATATAAAAGTCTCAGAAATGTCAGGATAATTGACAACTATGAAGGGGCTCTGAGGATAATAGATAAAGCAGAGATCATAGTTGACGGGCTGTTCGGAACAGGATTTCACGGTGAACTGAGTCCTGAGCTGCGCACGATACTGAATAAAAATAAGGAAGCAATAAAGATTGCAGTTGACATTCCGAGCGGAGGCAACGGCGATACAGGTGCTGCATGCTACGGATGTTTCTGTGCTGATTATACAATAACATTCGGATATAAGAAATTCGGCATGACACAGTATCCTCTGAAAAACTACTGCGGAAAAATTGAAGTATGTGATATCGGTATTCCTGATTTCTGTCTTCAGATGCTCGATGAAGACCTTCAGGAGATAGATGACAGCATAATAACGGGTATTATCAAGCCACGCAACCCGGACTCTCATAAGGGTACATACGGAACTGTTCTGTGTCTTACAGGAAGTGCCTCTATGCCGGGTGCGGGAGTCCTGTCATCAAGGGCAGCACTGAGGTGCGGTGCCGGACTCGTTAAGGTTTGCGCTGTCAAGGAGGATATTCCTTCGCTTGCCTCAGTAATGCCGGAGGCAGTGTATATTTCGATGAAATCCGATAAGGACGGATTCTATACAGCGGATAATATTAAAAAGATCGAATCACACCTAAGCAGTGCACAGGCTGTACTTATAGGATGTGGACTTGGTGTGACCGATGAAACAAAAAAACTTGTGCGTGAAATAATTTTAACTGCAGATTGTCCTGTAGTTCTTGATGCTGATGGTATAAACTGTATAGCTGACTGCATAGATATTATTAGCAAAGCAAAATCAAAAATAATTCTCACTCCGCATCCTAAGGAAATGGCAGGACTGTTAAAATGCAGCGCTGCACAGGTACAGAGTGACAGGCTTGACAAGTGCCGGAGTTTTATCAGTGAGAACAAAAATGCTGTTCTGGTGCTGAAGGGTGCCGGTACAATAATAATGGATTCAAAAAAAGCATACATCAATAACACAGGAAATCCGGGAATGAGCTGCGGCGGCAGCGGTGATGTACTGAGCGGAATGATAGCTTCCTTTGCAGCACTGAAGACTGATCCGTTCCTATGTGCCGTTCTTGGAGTAAATCTGCACGGACGTGCAGGCGATGCAGCAGCCCAGAGGTATTCAATGAGCTATATGCAGCCGTCTGATATTATCAGTTGTCTTCCGGACATCTTCCTAAAGCTTGAAAAGGCCGTAAATGTAAAAAGAAAGTAAATAGAATCAGATGTACAAATAAACAGATGTTAAAATAAAAATTTTTAATATAAGAGGAGTTATTATGAAACGTTTATTTGTACCGTTATTAATGATCGGAATTTTATTTATGCTGTCAGGATGCCTCGGAGGCACGACAAAGCAGAACGCAAAAACAACGCTTAATTCATCATTTACATGTGATATGAAGATGCTGCAGGATGATTCTGAATATTGCGCTGTTATATCCAGAATAGGTCCCGGTGCATGGGAAGCCGAGTTTACCTCTCCGGAAACATTATCCGGCGTAAAGCTTTCATTTATGGATTCTGAGGTTACTGCTTCATACAAGGGCCTTGCATTCTCAATACCCAAGTCCGCTATGCCTGTCAAGTCAATACTGACTTACTTCGTAAAAGCTGCCGATGATCTGGCACTTGCTGACGGATATGAGGGAACAGTCAAGGATGGAGTTATGACTGTAAAGGGCAACCTTGATGAGGGTGAATATGAAATGAAATTTGATGAGAAGACAGGAAACCTTCTGGCTTTCATAATGGATAATCTCAAAGTTACGATGGACTTTACAAACATGAATATAACAAATCAGAACAATATGAACGATCAGACTGATATTTCATCCGGTGACTCAGCTCAGACACAGCCTCAGGAGGAAGTTACTTCAGCTCTGGAAACGTCAGGTGAAGATGGAGAAGTAACCATTGTAAGCTGATTATTCATTCAGATATGGCAGATACCAGATATGTGGTATCTGCTTTTTTCTTTGTTGATTAGGAATAATTTTACTACTAAGTTGACATATTGCAAAATAAAATGCAAATAAATGAATTTTTTTTGTAAAAAGTATTGACAAATGACAACATCACTGTTATACTATGTACATGAGATGAGGAAAACACCTCAGACATTAAATTAATTTCATTACAGAAAGGTAGATGTTTTTTATGAGAAAATTAACAAACACAACAGTTCAAATCATTTCAAGAAGTCACGAGACTAAAAGTACAAACAAGCAGAAAAAATTAAAAGGCTTTACCTTGGTAGAGATAATAGTTGTACTAGTAATTCTGGCTATCCTCGCAGCAGCAATGATCCCGGCACTCACAGGCTACATCGATAAGGCAAATCAGAGAACAGCTCTTTCTGAGGCACGAAATGTTCTGATGGCAGCACAGACAGTATCAAGTGAAAAATACGCTAAGTCAGGTAATGTTCAGACAAGTATAGCACTTGATGACACGATCGAAGCAGAGATCCTCAAGCTGGCAGATCTTGACGGTTCAGCAGGAGATATTACAGCAATGACAACAACAAAGGGCAAAGTTACAGCACTTACATATATAACAACAAAGAGCTATAAGGTAGAATATACCAGCGCAGGCGGCTTCTCAGAACCAGCACCTTATACACCAGCTACATGATAATATATATTATCAGCTGAGCTCAACAAATTAAAATAGTTTCAATAAAAAGCATTCAGCACTTGACATATGAGTGCTGGATGCTTTAAAGTGTTTATATGGATTTTTTAAAAGGAGTTGGTATGTGTGGCAGTATATCAGTACACAGCCTCAAATATCGGAGGTAAAATTAAAAAGGGACAAATGACAACAAATAATCCTGACCAGCTCCGTGAGGCACTTAAACTACAGAATCTTTATCTTATAGAGTTTGAAGAAAAGATCAACAAAACAGTAGGCAAAAAACTCAACGGAAGAGAACTTGCTGAGTTCTGTAGAGAGCTGAGTGCACTTCTCGGATCAGGAGTTTCAGTAGTAAGATCATTCAGCATCATTTGCAAGCGTCAGGCTGCCCCGAAGCTGAAAGCAGTTTATACCAGTATTTCGACTCAGATAAAGAGAGGCGTTACTCTTTCAGATGCAATGGCTATGCAGGGAAACACTTTTCCGGAGATGCTTATCAACATGATAAAAGCAGGAGAAGCCAGCGGAAAGATAGATCAGACATTTGAAAAAATGTCGGTACACTATGAAAAGGAATACAGACTTAATAATAATATCAAAAGTGCGCTTGCATATCCTAAGATGCTTGGTATTCTGATAGTTCTGGTGGTGATGGTCCTGTTCACGTTCATTATGCCGACATTTTTTGAACTGTTCGAAGGAATGGAACTTCCCGTCCTTACACAGATAGTTATGAAGATAAGTGACATTTTCAAACAGCATTTTATCATGATCGTACTTATCGGAGTTATAGTCTGTATGGGAGTTTACTACTTGTTTCATATATACATAGTACGGAAAACATTTGACCGGATCAAGATAAAAATACCCAAGGTCGGAGCACTTATGAAAATCATTTATACATCCCAGTTTGCAAGAACACTTGCATCTCTGTATGCAAGCGGAATGAACATTATTGATTCACTTCAGATATCAAAAAACACGATTCCTAACCTGTACATAAGAGAACAGTTTGATCCTGCGATCAGAAAAGTCAGATCAGGCAATACACTGAGTGAAACGCTTGAAACTATTGACGGATTTGATATCAAGCTTTCACAGACTGTTGAGGTAGGAGAAGAAACAGGCCGGCTTGACACCATGCTTATTTCGACAGCTGATTCATATGAATATGAATCGCAGAAGGCAGTGAGCAAATTGATATCGATCATTCAGCCGGTTATGATCGTATTTATGGCAGGGATCGTTCTTCTTATAGTGGGTGCCGTAATGCTTCCGATTTTTTCAATGTACGGGAATATTGAAAAATCAAGCGACCAGTCAGGACAGATGGCATATGTCGACTATATTGATTATGAGGAGGATGTAATATGACAACTTCACTGTTTATATCAAATGAATCTGTAAAGATAGCAGCAGGAGAACATAGCGGAAAGAAAATTAAAGTAAAGACTATAATTAATGAACAGCTTGACGAAGGTATTATGATTAACGGTGTTATTATGGATGCA
Organism: Oscillospiraceae bacterium; assembly: GCA_030539275.1. GTDB lineage: Bacteria > Bacillota > Clostridia > Oscillospirales > Ruminococcaceae > HUN007. The sequence goes on from JAUNSK010000010.1 coordinate 91,221, forward strand.
CCACGGCTGAAAACGGTTCTTGAATCGGTCTGGAAGAAAAATAAATCACTTTCAAAAAAAGTGAATTTAACAATTGACAGTTCATCTCTCATAACAAAGATACTTGAGGTGCCGCTTCTGAATGAATCGAAGCTCATGACATATATAAGCCAGAACTTTCAGGATATTGAGAATTATGAAAATATGCTGCTTGACTACATGGTACTTGAACCTCATACTGAATCAGGCGGTGCAAGTGTTCTTGCAGTTCTTGCAGAAAAGGATTTTATCAGTGAGTATACGGAGCTTCTGTCATCACTGGGGATAAAGATCAATAAAATAGACATCTCTCTGAGCTGCCTTATCAGGATCATTTCGTTTACGAAAGGAAAGCTTGGCAACACATATATTGCAGCAGTATTTGATAAAAATATTGTCGTTCTGGTTCTTTTTGTTAATGGAAAGTTCCGGTTTTCCAGAAGAATTCGTATCGTATCAGAAATAAATTCTGAAGAAATGTTTGACGAACTTGTAAAAATACTATCAAATATGATACAATTTAATAAGTCAGAAAAAACTAATTCAGATATAACGGACATTTATATGTGCGGTTTTTTATCGCAGGAGAACCAGATATATAAACAGTTGTCGGATTCTCTGGATGTAAAGGTAAGTGCTTTCCCCAGAATCGGGAATGTTCTTATGCCGGAAGGCTTCCATGAAGGAGATTTCATGTATCCTGCTGGAAATCTTATAAAATAAACCGGATACTATAAAGGCATAAAATCAAATTTATGCATTCTGACGGCAGGGGGTGGAGCAATGAGAAAACTCAGACGTAAAAATATAGACCTGTATGATAAGCTGATACATATTTCCGATAAATCAAAAGGTAAAAAGAAAAGTGCTAAATTTAAATATTTAACAGCAGGTGCAGCATGTGTAGTCGTTGCGGCAGCTGCCTTTACAGTATCACAGCTTTATCTCAGCAAAGCTCAGGAACGGTATGATGAAATAAGCGTAAAGGCAAATGATCCGGAGCTTCAGTCGGTAATAGCAGAAGATGAGATGCTTGTCGCAAATAATGAAGCACTCACTATTGTTGTTGACAAATACAGCGAAAACCGGCTTGCCATTTCAGAGTCAGAAAAGCTGAGCGAAAACATGAAGGATGATATGATAAAAATTATTCTGTCATGTCAGACCCAGAATACCAGAGTAACCGAAATAAGTTTCGACGGAACATACTTTACAATAACAGGCATAGCACAATATGTTGATATGGTATCTGATTATGTTTCTGTGCTTGATTCCAAAGATCTGTTTTCAGCCATCAGCTATACAGGTTTTACGGGTGCAGGCGATACCTATAACTTTACAATTTCAGCTTCATTCTGACTGGGGGAAATAACATGACCAATATTACTTCTAAACAAATAGTCACACTGGTAGTTCTTGTAATGGTTCTTTTTATGGTAATAGTCGGACAGTATATGGTGAGGCCTGTTCTTACTGATGCAGGTGAACTGAATAAAAAATCTGAAAAACTGGAAATAAAATATGAAGACATGCAGTCACAGGCTTTGCTTTATGAAGTAGATAATCAGGACAACATTAATTTTAATGAACAGATAGCAAAAGAAAAGGAAAATCTTCTTCCTGTCATGAAAAACAGTGAACTCGATAAAATTGTTACAAAAATGGTAGTAGCAAGCGGACTTTCAGTTTTATCTCTGGATATCGGACAGACGCAGCCTTTCACTATCCGGATCCCATACAAGCCTGTGAAAAGCGAAACTGACAAGGACAATGAGAAAAAAGACCCGGATGACGTATCAGTGTCAGAAACTGATGATGATGTTCAGACAAACGAAGACGGTATAGTACTTCCGGATCCTGAAAAATATCCGGGTGCTGAGTTTATCAGTGATGACTTCGGAAATTACTTTCTTGAGTATAAAACAGGTGAGTATTCATGCGAGCTTTGTTATAATCTGACCGGCAGATATGAAGACATTCAGAAACTTTTAAAAAAAGTTTCTGAGAACAAAGCAATGAGCATAGGCGGGATCAGTTTTGAAAACTGCGAGCAGCTTTCAGAGACCTGCCAGTACAAAGCGGTTATTTCAGTTATTGTGTATATGTATGATGAACTTCCTGATTTATGATGCCGGGGTGATAAAATGACAGGTAATAAAAGACTTCATGGATCTGCGATATTATGGGCTGTCTGTACTCTGATGATTTTTATGGTTATCCTGACAGGTATTTTATCTCTTAATAAAAGGTATATGAATGAGGAGATATACAGATATTCGGATAAGCAGGCAGAATTCAGTGCACGTTCAGGAATAGATATTGTTTCAGCTGCTATTATCGATTCAAGTATACCTGTAACCTCAAATCAGGTTGATCTGAAATTTGATGACTCATCGGGCTGTACAGTTACAATAGAGCAGAATCTCGGAAGTATTGAACTCAGATCTGTTGCTCAGTGCGGTACTTCTGAATATACTTTAGTCGGACTTATGAAGAAAAACAAAGCCGGAACATGGGAACTTACCGGATATGTTACATATTGAGGTGAGATTATGAAGAGAAAACTATCAGGAATGACGCTTGCTGAAATAATGGCAGCACTGACGATTCTTGTTCTTGTTTCTGCATTTGCATACGCCGGCATAAGCACAGCTGCAAATTTTATGCGCAGGGGTTCTGATATAAGTCAGGAGCGGTGTACGGCGCAGAATAAGCTCGAAGACAAGATCTTCAGTGCTCATAATGATGATACTTTCAGTGATTATGAAGGTACAAGTGTTGAATGTGTAATAGATGCAAAAACCAGCATCAGGCTGAATGCAAAAAAGATAGTATCAGATAACAGCTCTGATTACAGCTATACATACTATGCCGGCACTCACTGATTTGAAGGGGCTGGTGCCAATGAAAAAAAAGCATGTTTTAAAGGGAATGACTCTTGTTGAGGTTATGGTATCGCTCGTTATACTGAGTGTTCTGGTTGCCATGTCATCGGCAATGATAATCATAAGCATGAATCTCCTGCTTAAAAACGCCAGGATGAGGGATGCTCAGAATAACGGGAATTCGATATATGAATTTATCGAACGCAAGCTTGAATATGCAGTCAGCCTTAAAATAACAAATACTGACGAAAAAAATGAGATAACAGGTGTATATACAGAAAAGATATACATAAAAGACGGAGTGATAGCACTTGGGTGTGATCCGTCTGATGTGTCGGTACCCAAGGATGTACTGGACAAGAGAACGATATGCAGTACTCAGATGCTCCGCGGAGCAGACTATGATATCAGTTTTTCTCAGGGTGAAGAGCCTGAGAAAATATATCTGACGGTTTCGATAAAACGAGAAAATGAAGTTGTATATGAGCGGTCAGGAATGATCCGCTTTCTTAATTATGAATACTGTTCAGATGAAACAGTAAGCAATCTTGAAGCAGACACTCAGATGAGCGGAGATATGATAATAAGCTACAGTTATTTTGAATAGCCGCAGCAGTACCAAGGAGGAAAACACTTTGAAAAATATACCTATAGGAGAGGTATTGAAGGAATACGGTTATATAACTGAGGATCAGATACAGGAAGCACTTAAGTATCAGAAAACAGATGCCGGACATGGCAAGAGACTTGGTGCTCTTCTTCAGGAGCTTGGCTTTGTATCTGAACTGCAGGTTCTTGAATGCCTCGGAAAAAAGCTGGATCTTCAGCTTATCAGAATAGAAGATTATGACATTGACCTTACCGCTGCCGAGAAAATACCTAAGCCTCTTGCAGTAAAATATAACGTTTATCCGCTGTCACAGTTCAACAACAGGCTTCAGCTTGCTATGAGTGATCCCCTTGATTTTTATGCGCAGGAGGACATAAGACAGATCGTAGACATGCCTCTGGAGATAATGCTTGCCGACAAGGCATCAATAAGCAGGATCATCGATCATAACTATGCTGAGATCGGCGCAAAGCTAGCAGCTAAAAAAGCAAATATTTCTGTAAAGGATGAAGTAGTTCCTGAAATAGAAATAGAAGACGGTGACGATGATGTTCCGGTAATCAAGCTTGTAAACTCATTGCTGGCACGTGGATACAGTACAAATGCCAGTGATATACATATTGAACCGTTTGAAGACCATACACAGGTCCGCATGAGAATTGACGGTATGATAGTTGATTATGTCACACTTGCAAAATCACTGCATATGTCTCTTGTTGCACGTATAAAGATCATGGGTAATATGGATATTGCTGAGAAGAGAATACCTCAGGACGGCAATTTTCGTACAATTGTAGATGGTTTTGATATCAGCATACGTGTTTCTGTTATTCCGACAATATATGGTGAAAAGGTCGTTATGAGATATCTGACATCAGATACGACTATTGACAAGGCAGGACACTTCGGAATGGATGAATTTGCGTATAAACGGCTCTGCAGAATGCTTGAGGCACCTAATGGGATCATATATATAACCGGCCCTACCGGCTCAGGCAAAACAACTACACTGTATATGGTCCTTGAACACCTTGCGAAACGGCAGGTCAATATTTCTACTATTGAAGATCCGGTGGAAAGAGGGCTGCCAAGGATCAACCAGATGTCTGTTAATGTTGCTGCGGGCCTTACATTCGGTGTAGGACTCAGGGCACTCTTAAGACAGGACCCTGATATTATAATGCTTGGCGAAACACGTGATGCTGAAACGGCAGAGATCTCCGTCAGAGCAGCTATTACAGGCCATCTCGTTGTTTCAACACTTCATACAAATGATGCTATTTCATCGATAGTCAGACTTGAAGATATGGGACTTGCCCCTTATCTTGTTGCAAATTCCCTTGTCGGGATCGTTGCACAGAGACTTGTAAGAAAGGTCTGCGAAAACTGTGCTTATGAAACTGAGCCTACTCCGGAGGAGACAGCGATACTCGGAGAAAGAATACCTAAGATCCGGAAGGGACATGGATGCCATATCTGCAACAATACCGGCTACAAAGGACGTATGTCAATACATGAAATGGTTATAATTGATAAAACACTTAAGAGAATGATTACGAGCGGTGCCGACAGTCAGACAATGTTTGACTATGCGGTAAAGGCACAGGATATGAAAACACTGCGTGAAAGTGCTATAGAACTTGTAAAGCGCGGAATTACAACACCTGGTGAGGTTATGAAGGTATCATATTATTCCGACTAGGATCGGTGTGTTCATAAAAAGGAAGTGTCAGATATGAGAAAACAAAAGGCATTTACATTAATTGAAATAATATGTGTGCTGGCAATTGCTGCTATAATTGCTGCTGCTGCTGTTCCGGGAGTAAGCAGATATATAGATCATACAAAAAGAATGTCGTGCAAAGCAAACATGAACAGCATAACAGATGATATAAGATATGAAACAGTTTCCAGAAGATTTCAGGATTCTCAGGATCTGAACACTGAAATTGAGAACATAATAAAAAAATATTCTGATTCTGAGCCTGTATTCAGTGAGATAACGGATGAAAAAACACCTGAATATATAAAGATATCATGTACAGACAGGCATATTTGTCCGAATAACGGAGACTTAAGTATAAACTGGACAATCAAAAATACAACAGACAGCCAGAAAATTCAGCTGGATCTGGAATGTGCATGTTCATGTCTCGATAAGGATGACAAATGCTCAGTATCAGCTGAAGCGATGCTTAAGGGCGAAAGAAAGATGGATTATTATGAATATCTGTGCAATACAGCACAGAAGCTTTATGATTTCTCATCAGAATATTCAAAGTCACAGATAAACTCAGGACAAACGAAATACGATATTGCAGCTTCACTTACAGGCAAGCTTGAAAAGAACAAGAAAGTATATCTATACAGAGACAGCAGCAGTTCAGTATACGGAACACAGATAACACATAATTCCACCATTGCTTCTTTTGTGAGCAGCAATGGTGAGGATATAGGCAGCTGGCTTAATAATACCGCAGACAATACGCTATGGGGTGTTACAGTAAATGACAAGGGTGATATTGAATGGCTCAGTTATTATACAAGGTACATAGATGAATCCGGAACCTCATACAGTCATTTTATTGTTGTAGAAAACGGAACAGTAACAACAACAAAGGATGATTATTATAACCTTACGTCTGCCAAGTCAAAATCCTGGAATCCCCCTGCCGAGGGTACTCTTGGTTCAGCATCTGACAAGTGTGAATGGTCAGTATCAGGAGGAAAAGGAGTGCAGACAGTCGGTGTACAGATGAAATTCCAGTCATCTCCGACACACTGGACGCAGAGAGATTCGGACTGGTACGTTCAGGGATGGGGAATATATCTTAACCCTAATTTCGGAAACAGCAATATTTATTCACAAAGAACTCTCAGTGATCTGAATGCATCTTACAATGCAAATTCCGGAGCATTTTCAATCGATGACAGTCTTATCATAAGTGCCTGCTATAACAATGGCGATCATGTTGTATTGTCACAGATAAATACCAGTGATATAGATACAATAGACTACGGCTCAGGCAGTACAAGATGGTATCTGACAAATGGCTATATCGCAGTAGACAGTGTAAATCAGCAAACTGAGTGGATCGGTAATCTCAGTACTTTGAAAACACTTATCAACAAACAGGATAAGCTTATAAAGAATTTCGTAAACGGAGTAACTGATGAGCTTATCATTGCATATCAGGAATACAATAAGTACACAGACAACGGCGTTTATAAGCATGAACCTGTAACAAAATACTGTGTTCTTCACCGCGTATTTACAGGTAAAACCAAAATTAATTATGAGACAGGAAAAATAGAAGGACAGTTCAGTATAGAAAGAGGATATTACAGCAGCAGCGGAAAATATTTCAGTGCCGAAACAATTGCAACGAATTATGAATCTGTTTCACCGTTTACAGAAGATTCAGGAACAGGTTATTATTTCACTGAAACAGTAAACTCAAAGACAAGAGAATTCTATGAGGATGAACTTCTCAAGAGACTTGATAGTGAAGCAGTAAGCGCAGATATTTATTACAGATACACATACATTAAAGATTCTGTTGCTACAGTTAAATCTGTAAAGGCAGGCCATATTGAAAATACCCTGACAGGAGTGAATGTAACACTAAACGATTCTAAGGCAGCAGGCTTTTACGTTGATGTGCTAAATGTTAAGGCAGTCTACACTCTGACTGTAACTGACTCCATTCAGAATCAGGAAAAAATATATGAAAACAGGCTTAAAACTATAGTACATCACAGTATGGCTGAAGACGGCTTCTACCTGACTTTTGATTCAAACAGCAAAAAGTATGAGGCACTGATAAGCGATACAGGCGATGATGAAATACTTAAAACACTTGTTTCAGAGGATAATGTCAATAAAAAATTATATGTTGTATATAAAGACGTGAATATATGCGCAGGAATGGTAGTTATCAATACAAGGAGTGTTACAAATGACTTCGTGTATTACAGAGATTCATCTGTTTATGATCTGCTCAAGATCTTTGATATCTTTTATTTAAGAGAACTGTATGGTGACGAAGTCTATATAGATGAATATCTCGGAAATGATACGGATGTTGTAGTTCCGTATACAGTGCTTGGGTTCTATTCAACCACTCCGGTTCTTGATTTTCGCATTAAATGTACAAAGATACGAAACGGGCTGTACTACATAGATGACGGACAGTTATATCATGTTTCGAGATTTGGCAAGACACCGTCTAATGATACAACGGATGGTTACTCCTGGGAAGACAATGGACCCAAATGCAAGGTTAAAAACCTGTATAACGTCAGAACTATTTCATTCAGCGAAGGAATAAATGATATCGGTGCATTTGCTTTCTACGGTTACGGCAATATCGTATGTGATATAAATATTCCGGCAAGTGTCGAAGTAATAGGAAGAATGGCATTCAGGGGTACAGGCATTACCGGAGTAAATTTTGAAGAAAACGGAAATATTAATACGATCTACAGTGCTGCCTTCGGACAGTGTGCAAATCTTCAGGGATATATCAATATTCCGGATAATATTTCATCTCTGAAAAAGTTTACTTTTGAAAAATGTGTTAATATCACTGGTTTCAGCCTTGGAAAGAGTCTTGAATTTATCGGTACCAGTGCTTTTTCAGGATGTACCGGAGTAACAGAAAATTTAATTATTCCTGATACCGTTAATACGATAGAGGACAGTGCATTTATTAATTTCGGATCAGGCCTGGAAGATATATATATTCTGGGCGGTTCATCAAATAACGGAACGAAGATTGACAGTAACAGATTCAGCAATCTTAAAGTTAAAAATCTGTATGTTGGAGGAAAAGTTGCGACAATAGGTAATTCTGTATTCAGCGGCTTTAAAGGAATAACAGGAACGCTTTCATTTGGTGACAGCGTGACTAATATTCTCAACAACGCCTTTGCATCATGCACAAATATTTCAGGTGATCTTGTTTTGCCTGAGACAATAAAGCAGATAGGTTCCGGTGCTTTTTCAAATTTTGGGACAGGAAGCGGCAGTCTTAAGATTTACGGCGGCTCAGCTGACGCAGGCAAAACAATAAGCTCAGGAATATTCACTCAATCCAGATTCAGAAACATTGAAATAGGCGGAAATGTTGAGTCAATAGGAGGCAGTGCGTTTGCATACATCACAACACTTAAAGGAAATCTGACTATAGATGATACCGTTACAAAGATAGGTTCTTCTGCATTCAGTGGCTGTGCAGGACTTGACGGTCAGTTATATTTAAGTACTTCTTTAACCAGTATCAATGATTCAGCATTTGATGGATGCGCAGCACTGAAGGGAAGTCTGAATATAAGTCACAATGTTAGAAATATAGGATCTAATGCATTCAGAAACTGCTGGGGTTTTGACGGAGATCTTATATTTGAGACTGATATTACTGATGATACACTTGAAATGACGGGTGTCAGCAGCATAGGAAGCGGCGCGTTCACCGGATGCAGCGGTTTTACAGGTGACCTTGTTATACCACAGACTGTAAAATCTATTGGAAACGGGGCATTCAGTTCATTCGGCTCTGGAACCGGGCAGCTTGGTATATACGGAGGTTCTGCAGAAAACGGTGCAATGATAGGTTCAGGTATATTTACCAACAGCGTATTTAACGGTATTTCAATAGGAGGAAAAGTAACACATATCGGGGCTAATGCATTTGATAATTCCGGCGGTGCTTATAAAAAGCTTACAGGCCTTCTCTCACTTGACACAAGTGTTGAAAAGATCGATGCATATGCATTCAGAAAATGTTCGGGTCTTACAGGCAATCCGGTCATACCACAGAAGATGACATCTGTCAGCGACAGTACATTTGAGGATTGTTCAGGCCTTACCGGCAATCTGATAATTTCAGATAACATAACGTCTATCGGAACTAATGCTTTCAGGGGTTGCAGAGGATTCAGTGGTGACCTGATTATCCCGGTTAGTGTTACTGTTATGAAATCCGGAGCTTTTTCAAACTTCGGAGATGGAACCGGCAGACTCCTGTTATACGGAGGTTCGGCTGATTCCGGAAAAACAATAGGAAACGATATATTTACCGGTTCAAAGTTCAGAGATCTGTATATAGGCGGAAATATTTCAAAGATAGGTGCTAATGTATTTAATCAGAATACCAATATTACCGGAAAGCTTACAATAGATAAGTCAGTTACTGATATCGGTGCATCTGCATTCAGCGGATGCAGCGGATTTACAGGAGACCTTCTGATACCTGAAAGCGTAAAAAGTATGGGCAGCAACGCATTTGCAAACTTTGGCAAAGGAACTGGCAAGCTGACATTACACGGCGGATCATCAGATTCAGGAAAGACGATCGGATCAGGTATATTCACAAATTCTGCATTTATTGATGTTACTATAGGCGGAAACATAACAAATATAGCAAGCAGCGCTTTCAACGGGAACACTAAACTAACAGGAACATTAACTATTGAACCGGGAATACAGAGTATCGGAAGCAATGCTTTTTACAAGTGCTACGGATTTACCGGCAGTCTTACTATTCCGTCGACTGTCACACTAATGGGCGACAGCTGCTTTTCAAATTTCGGACAGTATGGCGGCGATCGCAATATGACCGGAATTGACATTTCGAAACCAAGTATGGACTCGCTTTATTGTTATGCAAAGGTTGATAAAATAACAAACCAGTTCGGATATACTCACTTTGATAATATTATCCTGATAGACGGTGCAAAGGACTTTGCAACTGCATCTTTTGTAGGCCAGAGCTGTAAGTATATGATAATTCTGTCACGTCCGGATACGACTTATTTCAGCAACGCTGACGCACTCGGCAGATGCTACAGCCATCCGAAGATGTTTTTTGGTGACGGATGCATTGCTAAAACCAATCCGTTCAGTCATACAAGAGCTGATGTCCCGGGCGTATATGATCATTTCTATAATCAGGCGGTATGTATTCCAGATGAAATGACCGGCAGTAAAAATATTACGCTTGAGAGCGGGGATAAAAAGTTTACATATCTTAAAGAGATCTATACTCACAGTGAACTCAAAGAACATGATCCGGAGTTTTATGATGTAATATGCAGCGTACTTAATATCAGTACACTTGATGAGATATGTACATGTACTCATGAAGTCAGGAATAATGTCGCTCAGGCGGCACCGGACGTTCCGGACAGCCAGGTTTCAACCCGAAATATTACACAGGCAGTAACAGATATCGGTGTAATAACAAGGTCAGCAGAGACGGCAGCAGGAATTGACGAATTAACACAGTCTGCTGCTGATACCACTGAACATTTAAATGAACAAACTGCTGAGCAAACGTTGATGCCGGAAAGCGAAAACGGTGACTCCGGTATCACTCAGCCTCAGACAAACTGTTCACAAACACAGACAGAATATGATTATCCTGAATCTGCAGTGTCTCAGAAGCCGGCATAGACAAACAATAATAACCACCGATTATACCCATTTATTCTGGTATAATCGGTGGTTATACTTTTCATAAAAACATTTCATATGGGTTATATTTAAAATAATGTTGCTAAACAAATGCAATGATGATATAATATACTTGTACCAAATAAATATTTTACTCATAACGGAGGCTTATTATGAAAATAGCATTTTCTACTCTCGCTTGTCCTGATTTCAGCTGGACAGACATTTATTCTATGGCAAAGGATCTCTCATTCGATGGCATAGAGCTAAGAGGCCTTGGTAATGACATTGATGTAATGCGTGCAAAGCCGTTTACAGAAAGTGGACTGCCGAAGACTATAAAGAAGCTGAATTCCCTGAACATCGAGATTCCATGCCTATCCTCCGGTTGCTGCTTAAAATTCAAGGATAAATACAACGAAAATAAAAATGAGATAACTCAGTATATTGAGCTTGCTTCAAAGCTCGGAACTTCTTTTATCAGAATTCTTGCAGATCTTGAACCACAGCCGGATGACGATGTTGATGACAGTTATATTGTGACAGTATTAAAGGAACTCGGAGAAATTGCTGCCGAAAAAAATGTAATACTGCTTGTTGAATCAAACGGTGTTTATGCTGATTCTGCAAGACTCAGAAAGCTTCTTGACGATGTTTCAAGCAAGTCAGTTGCTGCTCTGTGGGATTTCCATCATCCATATCGTTATTTTGGTGAGTCAGCTGCACAGACAGTTTCAAATCTCGGACCATACATAAGATATGTTCATGTCAAGGATAGTGTGATGGTTGATTCAAAGCCTGAATACAGAATGATGGGAGAGGGCGATCTTCCTCTTGATGATATGTTTGCAGAGCTCGCCAAGGTCAGCTACGACGGATACATATCTCTTGAGTGGGTCAAGAGATGGGCTTCATACCTTTCAGATGCCGGTATCGTTTTTCCGCAGTTTGCAAACTACATGAGCAGGTACAGAAACAGCTCATCTCATATACTTCAGACCAACAAGACAAACACAGGACAGTATATCTGGAAGAAGAACACTCTTATCAAAGAAACATTCCCGGATGTACTTGACAGAATATGCGAAGAATTTCCTGATCAGTACGCATTTAAGTATACTGAACTTGACTATACAAGAACATATACACAGTTCAGGGATGATGTTGACAGATTTGCAAGATCCCTCATAGCTATGGGAGTCAAAAAAGGCGATCATGTAGCTATCTGGGCAACAAATGTTCCTGCGTGGTATATTACTTTCTGGGCAACAACAAAGATCGGTGCCGTACTGGTTACAGTAAATACGGCATATAAGATACATGAAGCAGAGTATCTGCTCAAACAGTCAGATACATTTACTCTTGTAATGATCGAAGGCTACAAGGGTACTAACAACTATATTGAAATAATGCAGAAACTCTGTCCTGAGCTTGAAAACTGCAAGCCCGGCGAACTCGATTCATCAAAACTCCCGTATCTTAAAAATGTGATCATCGCAGGTGAAACCAAGGTAAACGGCTGCTATACATGGAGCGAGGCTATGGAGCTTGCTGAAACTGTTCCGGCAGCTGAGGTTGAAAAGAGAAGAAGAAAAGTTGACAAGGATGATGTCTGCAATATGCAGTACACATCAGGTACAACAGGATTTCCTAAGGGAGTTATGCTTACACACTTCAACGTTGTAAATAACGGTAAGGCTATCGGTGACTGTATGGATCTTTCTACAGCAGACCGTATGATGATACAGGTTCCGATGTTCCATTGCTTCGGAATGGTTCTTGCCATGACTGCCAGCGTTACACACGGAACTACTATGTCACCAATTACAGCATTTTCACCAAGAAAGGGTCTTGCATGCATCAACCAGGAAAAGATCACTGCATTCCACGGTGTTCCTACAATGTTTATTGCAATGCTTGAACACGCAGACTTCCCTGCAACCGACTTTTCGTATATGAGAACAGGTATTATGGCAGGAAGCCCATGTCCTGTAAAGGTTATGGAGGATGTTGTAAACAAGATGCATATGACTGATATCTGCATCACTTATGGTCAGACTGAGGCAAGTCCGGGATGTACGATGAGCAAGACTGATGATTCACTCGAACACAGAGTAAACACAGTAGGACGTGAAATGTTCGGCGTAGAGTGCAAGATAGTTGATCCTGAAACAAACGAGGATCTTCCTGATAATGTTGACGGCGAGTTCGTTGCAAGAGGCTATAACATCATGAAGGGTTATTACAAGATGCCTGAGGCAACAGCTGCAGCTATTGATGAAAACGGCTGGCTCCATACAGGAGACCTTGCCCGCAGAACACCGGACGGCTACTACAAGATCACAGGACGTATCAAGGATATGATCATCCGCGGCGGAGAAAACATTTATCCTAAGGAGATAGAAGAATTTATCTATACTCATCCGAAGGTAAAGGATGTTCAGGTAATAGGCGTTCCTGATGAACAGTACGGAGAGGAAATAATGGCATGTGTCATCCTCAAGGAAAATGAGACATCAAGTGAGGAAGAGATCAAACAGTTTGTTATGGACAACATGGCAAAGCATAAGGTTCCCAGATATGTTGATTTCGTAACAGAATTCCCGATGAACGCAGCCGGCAAGATACTCAAGTACAAGATGAGAGAAACTGCAGTAGATAAGTTTGGCCTTCATAAGGCAAGCAAGATAGTAACAGCGTAATTAGTATTAATAATACAGAAAACACCACAGTGTCGTGATAGACTCTGTGGTGTTTTTATATTAACATGACTTGTAAAATCAAAAGGGAATGAGTGTACTTGTTTACAGAACAGTTTATTCTATCCTGTCTTTAACCTTATAAAGCTGACACGTACCGCCAAATCCGCCTTTTTCCCAGAATACTTCATCAAGCTTATGATCATATAATACAGGATTATGAGATGAGATATACAGCGTACCGTCTTCATCAACATTTGTAATGATCATAACGTGATGCTTGTCGGTTCCCTGATAAATGACATCACCTGTCTGAATATTGTTGTCAAGAACGATCTTTTTAAGTGATGAATAATCGGAAACAGTGTAATGATCTCCGAAAAAATAGTTTTCACCGTATTGCGACTGTACACCAGCACATGTCCATGGATAAGTCCAGAGGTAATTCATTTCTGTGTATTCACCGTATGTGTCTGCTTTGCCGGTATAGTCGTGCCAGATCATAGCTGCTTTGCCGGTAATTTTATCGAGTATTCTTCTGATCTTCGGTACTTTGTCACTGTATTTTTTCATATACCATTCGTCAGTCATCGGATATCCGCCGGCATAAATGCACTGGGAAACAAAATTTGCACAGTCTGTAGCGGTATCACCGTTTGATCTGTCAAGATACCGGAATGTTCCGTTATCAGGATCTGTGCATGCAAACCTGGCATATTCGCGTACTTTTTCGCGATTATAAGTTGTCTGATTACTATCAGTATTATAATACACCGGTACTGTGATATTTTCATATTCAGCCGGAATTGCTTTAATTACAGAAGCTGCTGCAATAACACAGCACAACACTGTAACAGCAGTTATAAGTATTTTCCGCTTTTTCTTCATTTTTGTGTCTCCTTGTCCGTCCTTTATTTTAATTTAATCATTACCCGGTTCCGATACTCAAAAATCAGGATGTCAGTTTTATACATCTATAATTTTATAATTATATTCTGTTAAAGTCAATAATATATGTAAATAAATAACTGAATAATTATGATTACACTTCAAAGAAGAATGATGAATAAGCAACAAACACAAAGAAACATAACAATCGATAAGTGGTCATTCAGAAATAAACAGCTAAGCTGATAATTTAAATAAAAACATCATAAACTGTAATAAAATCAAATACAGTTTATGATGTTTATTGCTAAGCTTCTTCTCCAAAATAAATGAAAAAAATGATGTCGTCAGTCTGTCATGACAGCTTTTAAGTATTCGTTGTTATTATCAGACTCGTGATTTGTGAGAATAACAACTGCCTGTTTTCCAAGAGTGTCATACTTCTCCTTAAAAGCATCAGCATTATAGAGCATAAGTCCGCATAACGGGTCTGCCGCTGTTATTGTGTTGTTTTCCTTGTCATAGCCGGTCAGCAGCATACAGTGTTCGTTTACATACCAGTATACATCTGTTCCGTCAGCTGCGGTATAACAAAAGTCTTCATATGTTTCCATCAGATACATGCTTGTCCAGACCACAACAGGATTGTCGTTTGATATATAGTCATACAGCAGATCAAATTCAGTACCGGTTATATTCAGAGGTTCATATGTACTCCCTACACTGTCCAGGTAATCCTGTGCTGTTGAGACTATTACAGGTGCGAAGCATCCATAACCTGCGTCTGTATATGGACTTCCGATAAAAGCCTGATCAAATGTCTTGGTTCCCTGATAATCCATGGTTAGAAAGTTATCAACAAGTTCTGTTTTGCTGACATCAAATCCAAGGTAATTGAGCAGCATAGTCAGTGATGTGACTTCACAGCCGGTAGGAAGCTCAGGATTCTGATATATGTAATCAACATCAATATCATATTTGTCAGGCTGAATATAGACATTGTCTGCAGATTTATTTTCATATTCTGAAAAGGTAGATGTTGCTTGGGTCAATACTGTTTGTGTAGTTTCAGGTCCATAAATATCAGAGGTGATTTCATAACTGGTATTTGTTTCTATATTACAGGAATACAGACTTAAAGAAATAAGCAAACAAAACAATGTCAATATTTTTTTCATTTAATATCACCTCTTTATACAAAAATCACTTATTTATTATACTCAAAAATATTTAATTTGGCAATAGATTATCATGTTAAATTTGTAGTAAAATATAAATAGATATACTGTCACACTCATAAAAAACCGTGTTTTCCATTAAAGTTACAGGTATTAACAATTAGTTACAAAAATTCTAAACGGAGGGATAACATGAAGTTTACAAAAATGCAGGGCATTGGCAACGATTATGTTTATGTCAATTGTTTTAAAGAGAAGGTTGAAAATCCGTCTGAGGTTTCTAAAATAATAAGCGACAGACATTTTGGAATTGGTGCTGACGGACTTATTCTCATTATGCCGTCAGATAAAGCAGATTTTCGTATGAAAATGTACAATGCTGACGGATCAGAGGGAATGATGTGCGGCAACGGAACCAGGTGTATAGGTAAATATGTCTATGATAACGGACTTACACAAAAAAAAGAGATAACTCTTGAAACGAAGTCCGGCATAAGATACCTGTCTCTTGATACTGTCGACGGCAAGGTAGTATCTGCATCTGTAGATATGGGAAAAGCAGTGCTTAAGCCATCAGATATTCCGGTTATTGCAGATAAGGATGCTGAAAGCTTTATAGCAGTACCGGTGAAGGTTGGTAATAAAGAATACAAGCTTACCTGTATTTCTATGGGAAATCCACATGCAGTTGTATATATGGACAATGTTGATGATCTGGACCTTGAAAAGATCGGTCCGGACTTTGAAAATCATAAGATGTTCCCGCACAGAGTCAATACTGAGTTTGTGGAAGTTATATCTGAAAATAAAATAAAAATGCGTGTCTGGGAACGCGGAAGCGGAGAGACACTGGCGTGCGGAACCGGAGCGTGTGCATCGGCGGCAGCATCGGTACTTAACAACTACTGTAAGTATGATGAGGAAATTACCGTTGTCCTCAGAGGCGGAGAACTGAAAATAACATATCAGAAAGATGGTACTGTTTATATGAGGGGACCTGCAGTTAAGGTTTTTGACGGTGAAATAAATATTTAAGGAGTAATCTCAATGGCAAAGATCAATAAGAATTTTGAAAATCTGGTACCAAGCTACCTGTTCGCAGAAACTGCTAAGAAAACTAATGACTATATAAAGGCTCATCCTGATAAAAAGGTAATCAAACTCGGAATAGGCGATGTTACACTGCCTCTTGCACCTATCGTTGTAGATGCAATGAAAAAGGGCTGTGACGAACTCGGACATAAGGAAACTTTCAAGGGCTATCCTGATTATGAAGGTTATGCTTTTGTACGTGAAGCAGTTGCAGGCTACTATAAGAGCTTCGGTGTAACAGTTTCACCTGATGAGATAATGATTAATGACGGTGCTAAGAGTGATGCCGGAAATTTTACCGATATATTCAGCGAGGAAAATGTTGTTCTCGTTACTGATCCCGTATATCCTGTTTATGTAGATACAAATATCATGGGCGGCAGAAAAATAATATATGCTGACTGTACTGAAGAAAACGGCTTCTGTGCCGTTCCTGACAAGAACGTTCATGCAGATCTTATTTATCTGTGTTCACCAAATAACCCGACAGGTTCATGCCTCAACAGAGATCAGCTCAGGGCATGGGTAGACTATGCACTTGAAAATAAAGCAGTTATTTTCTTTGATGCAGCTTATGAAGCATTTATTACTGAGGACAATATCCCAAGAAGTATTTTTGAAATAGAAGGTGCAAGGAAGTGCGCTGTTGAAATGTGCTCTCTTTCAAAGACTGCCGGATTTACAGGTACAAGATGCGGTTACACAGTAATACCTCACGAACTTGAGGTTGAGGGTGTAAATGTCTACAAGAGATGGTACAGACGTCAGTCAACAAAATTCAACGGTGTATCATATCCTGTTCAGTGTGCAGCAGCAGCTGTATTCTCGCAGGAAGGACTTAAGCAGATCAAGGAAAACCTTTCTTACTATCAGGAAAATGCAAAGATCATTGCTGGTACTATGAATGAACTCGGCATCAAGTTCACAGGCGGGGTAAATTCACCATACATCTGGTTCAAGTGTCCTGACAACATGGGCAGCTGGGATTTCTTTGACTACATGCTTGATAATATTCAGGTCGTAGGAACACCAGGTGAAGGCTTCGGCGAGAACGGCAAGGGCTGGTTCAGACTTACTGCATTCGGAGACAGAAACAACACTATTGAAGCTATGGAAAGATTTAAGAAACTTATCAAGGGTTAAACTTTACTCCGGAGGATAATATGACTGATAGATTAAAGAGAGTTGCAGCGATACATGATATTTCCGGTTTCGGTAAGTGTTCTCTCACTGTTGCTTTGCCGATAATTTCCGCAGCAGGTGTTGAGACGAGTGTTATTCCGACAGCTGTGCTCTCTACCCATACAGGTGGATTTGAAAACTATACCTATCGTGATCTGACAGACGACATTCTGCCATGGGCAGCTCACTGGAAATCCATAGACTTTGATATCGATGCATTCTATACAGGATTTCTCGGTTCATATCAGCAGATCGAAATAGTATCAAAGGTCTTTGACATGCTTGCAAACAATGATACGGTCAGAATAGTAGATCCTGTTATGGGCGATAACGGTAAATTATATTCAGTATTTGATGACAGTTTTCCGGTACAGATGAAAATGCTGTGTTCAAAGGCTGATGTTATAGTACCGAATATTACAGAAGCATTTCTGCTGCTGGGTGAACCTTTTAAAGAAGGACCTTACAGCGAAGAGCTTATAGAGAATATGCTTGTGCGTCTGAGTGAGCTCGGACCTGAAAAAATAGTCCTGACAGGTGCATACTTTGATGAATCATACATTGCATGCATATGCTATGATAAAAAGGCAGGAAGTACAGATTATATCTATACAAAAAGGATCGAAGGTTTTTTTCATGGTACAGGAGATGTTTTTGCCAGTGTCCTTACTGCATGTATCGTGAAGGGACTCAGGCTTACAGATGCGGTTAAAACAGCAGCAGATTTCACTGAGCAATGTATAATCCGTACTAAAAATGCAGGAACTGATGTCAGATTCGGCGTTGATTTTGAAACAGGACTATCAGGGCTCAGACAGATGATCGAGGATAACAATGAAGGATAATAAGACAAATGCAATGCGCACTCTTGAACGTGCAAAAGTTAAGTTCGAGGCGCATTTTTATGAGACAGACGGTCAGGTGGACGGTGTTCATGTAGCAGATGTTGTGGGTATCCCGTATTCAAAATGCTTCAAGACTCTCGTTACATTCCATAAGGACAGTCGGGCAGGGAAGACAGACTACTATGTTTTCTGCATACCTGTGGATCAGGAACTTGACCTTAAAACCGCAGCAAAAGCTGTAAATGTCAAGTCTGTGGAGATGCTTGCAGTAAAGGATCTTCTTAAGACTACCGGATATATAAGGGGCGGATGCTCACCGGTCGGCATGAAAAAGCTTTTTCAAACAGTAATTGACGCATCGGCACAGGGTCAGCAGACGATCTATGTGAGCGGCGGCAAGATAGGCACTCAGATAGAGATAAATCCCGAAGAGCTTGCAGAAGTTGTCGGGGCGAAGTTTGAGAAGATTACTGTCTGATAATAATAAACAACAATAAACCCCTCTGCTTCGTGACTCCTGGAATCATGAGGCGGAGGGGTTTTGCAAAGCTTAATTCAATTCCTGCCGGATCATACCTGCATTGAACATTGATTTGCAATGCTCTGCCGGGTAAATAATAATGAAATAATTATTCAGGTAGAAAGGGTTTTCATATGAATAGAATAAAAATAAAAGAAAAGAAAAAGGGCGGCAAAAGTAAAATCAATATAGTACAGTTATTTTTTTCTTCACTTTCATATTCCGGTAAATTAATATGGCTTTTAATAATATTTCTGCTGTTGTTTGTTATTGTGTTTCCGGCATTGTATTATGCTCTTTATTATTTTCTCGAAAATGCAGAATCATCTGTATTATGGCGGTATGCTTCATCCAGTAAGTTTGATAATAATATTTTCATGAATCAGTCTGTTCCTGAATGTAAAGAGATGTTTAATCAGTTAGTACAAGCAATAGAAGAATTCGATCAAATCAATGGTCTGCCTGATTATGCAAATACTATGATAAATAATAAAGATGAGGTTCTGGAAATAATAAACCGGAACAGTGCCTATCTTAATTATTTAAAAGATAACGGAACTTCTGTTGATGAATTTTTTCAATGGTGTCAGCAAATAGTGGATCTTCAGTCACGTATTATACAGTCATCTGTTTTTATTGTATTTCTGATTTATTCCTGTATTATTGTCGGATGGTTTAAGTGCAGAAAAACATTTTATGTTTTTGCCGGAATAGTCTATACTTTAACTACGATCTCTTTGTTTTCAGGAGGTATTTCTGATAGTTTGCTGCAGACAATATATAAAGATATAACAAGATCAACTGTGGAGCTGAATAATATTGATTATTTAATTATTCAGGCGTTTAAAGAAAGCATGCTGGCTTTTATCATATTTGACGCAATTCTTCAGATCCGTGAGAACAATAAAGAACAAAAAAGCAAAGAATTCAGTCAAATGATAAAGGATGCGATTTATGCAATAGACAGCAATATATTTTTTCTTCAGAAGTATTCCTATATACAAACTGATTACTGCCTGAACATCAAAATACCGATTGAAACAATTGTCCTGAAAGCACAGGAATTATTATATTCAACTCAGAACAGGATAAAAAAAATAAAAAATCACAGCAGCATACGGTATATAGATTTAGAGTTACAAAAAACAAATCTTCAGGAACTTATTGAAGATGCGGAAAAGATATCAGGTAAAGAACAATGTAATAATTCCGAGGAATATATATTAATACTGAGTGATTTAAAAAAGAAATTGTGCAGTACACAACTTTATAAATAAACATATATTATCCATACATATAAATGTAAATCACTATTATGAGGACTCATAAAACTAGGCAATAATCAGCCCCTCCGCTTTGTGACCATTTAAAATCATGAGGCTGAGGGGCTGTTATTTATTTTCTATTCATCAGGCAGCGACTGTACCGCATCGTAGCCGGTCTCACCGGTTCGAATCTTTATTGCCTGGCGGATATTATAACTGAATATCTTTCCGTCACCGGGATTACCTGTAAAAGCTGCCTTTTTTATTTCCTGGATGGTTTTCTGTTCCCATTCTTCTGAGGATACTACGATCTCAAACTTTACCTTCGGAAGAACCTGAATATCAACTTTCTGGCCTCGTACATATTCTGAAATCCCACGCTGTACTCCGCAGCCGACAACCTGGTAAACAGTAATTCCGTTTACTCCTATTTTTGCAAGAGCATTCTTTACATCCTGATATGATTCCTCTCTTACTATTGCTTCAACTTTGATCAGGTTTGTTTCATCATTTTTCATAACTGACTGCTCCCTTCCTTATTATTCAAGTCCATTGAATGACGGATAAGCTGTTTCGCCATGCTGAGAAATGTCAAGACCGATAAGCTCATCTTTTGCTTCTACTCTCAGTTTGCCGACAGCAAGTCTTGTGAGTCCATAGCATAAAAGAGTGCCCGCAACTGCAACAGCAGCAGTGATGACTATTCCGAGAACCTGTGCACCGAACTGTGACCAGTTACCGAAAACAGCACCATCTTTTCCGCCGATCGAAGCCTGTGCAAAGATACCTGTCATCAGTCCTCCCCAGATACCGCCGGTACCATGACAGGAAAATGCGTCAAGTGCATCATCAAAGCCAAACTTTTTCTTGCCATAGGATATCATAATAAAGCAGATAGGACTGGTTGTTAAGCCGATTATAACTGCTGCCCATACTGGTACGAAACCTGCACTTGGGGTAATTCCAACCAGGCCTGCAACAATGCCTGTGCATGCACCGATAAGAGTAGGCTTGTCGTTTTTAATAATATCGCATACCATCCATGAAAGAAGCGCTGCACCTGCAGAAGCAGCAGTAGTCATAAACGCATGAACGGCCTGACCATTAGCAGAAAGTGCTGAACCTGCGTTAAAGCCGAACCAGCCAAACATAAGCAGTGAAGCACCGATCATAACAGTGGGAATATTATGCAGTCTGTATGCTGCGTGGTCGTAATCACGACGTTTGCCGAGAAGTTTGCAAAGTACGAGTGCTGAGACACCTGAGCTTATATGTACAACATCCCCACCTGCAAAGTCGAGTGCACCGATTCCGTCAGGTCCGAGAATTCCGCCCTGTGCCCAAACCATATGTGCAAGCGGATAATAAACAACGATTGACCAGAGAATTATAAACAGGAACAGAGACTTGAATTTCATACGTCCTGCAACTGAGCCTGTTATGAGCGCAGGAGTAATAATGGCAAACATCATCTGAAAAATACAGAATACCATATTTGGTATAGACGCTCCGTCTGTATAGCCCTCCTCAAGTGACACTCCGTTCAGACCAAGCCAGCTGAAATCTCCGATTATTCCGTTATCTGACGGTGCAAATGAAAGTGAATAGCCAAAAAGAACCCACATAACAATTCCCGTACCAATAATGAAAATAGACGTCATCATAGTGTTGACTGTGTTTTTCTTTCTGACAAGTCCTCCGTAAAAGCACGCAAGTCCGGGTGTCATTATAAACACCAGAGCAGAGCACATAAGCATAAATCCAATATCTGCGTTCAATTAAATTCCTCCTGAGTCAAATATCAGATATAACAAAAAAATTCACCTTTATTTCTGATAGAGATTATCTCTTTTTCATACGGCAGATAACCGAATGAATGGTCAGAAAAGGTGAACTTCATTGTTCTGATATTCTATTAGTTTTTGTTAAAATTATGAATCCGGATTCTGATTGCAACATGCTATATCATAAACCACTATAAATTGATTGTCAATACAAATAACGAAAATGTTTAGATTATTCATTTTTATTTTTATTTTATAAAGTAAATCAGGTTTATTCTTTATAAAATAATGTACTGGATTATATTTTACAGTATCACGACAGTCTGTATCTGAATACGCAGTCATTACAGTTTATTGGATAAAGTAATTAATCAATAAAATTTTTTGTATTTATATTAAAAACACATGACTTTCCCGTTCAGGTCAGTCATGTGTTATTTTACTTTTTTTATTTATCAACAACCGGAATAGGAGTATCATCCGTTTTATCCAGATCGTTTATATATTTGTCGGTTTCGCTTTTAATAACATTTGAGAGGAGAATTACTGCAGCGAGGTTAGGAATAGCCATAAGTCCGTTAAGAATATTTGCAATGTCCCATACAAGATCAAGAGAAGCAACACTTGCGATTGCTACTGTAAAGATAAATACGATCTTATACGGTAAGATTCCCTTCTGACCGAACAGATACTCAATACACTGTTCACCATAATATGACCATCCCAGTGTAGTCGAGTATGCAAAGGCTATGATTCCTATAACCAGTATTACAGGACCGAGGACCGGTATCTGTGAAAAAGCAGCAGTAGTGAGCTGACCGCCGTTTTCTATTGAAGCCATGTCTATATCGGGATTTTTAAGGATAGTAGAAACAAGCATAAGACCTGTCAGTAAGCATACTACTACAGTGTCCCAGAATGTACCCGTTGAAGAAACAAGAGCCTGACGTACAGGATTTTTAGTTTTAGCGGCTGATGCAACAAGAGGTGCAGAACCCATACCGGATTCGTTTGAAAAAAGTCCTCTTGCAATACCGTATCTTGCTGCAATCAAAATGCCCTGACCTACAAGACCTCCTCCGACAGCTCCCGGAGTAAATGCAAGCTTAAGAATGCATGAAACAGCCTGTCCTATGTAGTCATGGTTCATAAAAAGGATGATAAGACAGCCCGCAACATAGAAGATCGCCATGATCGGTACGAGTTTCTCACATACCTTTGAGATAGATTTTATTCCGCCGATAATTACAACAGCAGTAACTGCTGCAAAGAAAACACCGATAGACCACCGTGGTATTGATACAAAAGTAATATTGTTTTCTACTACTTCAGTAATAGCATTGATCTGAGTACTGCTTCCGATTCCGAATGATGCAAAGGCTGCACATAATGCAAACATTATTCCAAGCCATTTCATATTAAGACCTCGTTCAAGCGCGTACATTGCGCCGCCAAGCATGCGGCCTTCTTTTGTTTTTACACGATATTTTACAGCTATGAGGGATTCTGCGTACTTTGTGGCTATACCGAAAACACCGGTCAGCCAGCACCAGAATACTGCTCCCGGTCCGCCGATAAATATCGCAGTTCCGACACCTATAATGTTTCCGGTACCTATTGTTGAGGCGAGGGCGGTAGTGAGAGCCTGAAACTGGCTGACATCTCCCGGAGAGTCTGGATCTTTTGTGACGCTGAGTTTAATTCCTTTGAAAGTTTTGCGCTGTATAAAGCCTGTTTTGTAAGTCATGAACAGGTGAGTTCCGAATAGAATGACAATCATCGGAAGTCCCCACAGCGCATCGTCGAGTAGTTTTACGAATTGTGAAATTTTGTCCATCTGTTAAGTATAACCCCGTTTCAAGTAAAATATATAAATAATTATAACATAGAAATCCTGAAAAAGATAACGGTAATTTAAGGATTTAACTGGTTTGATTTATCACACAGATAATATAAAAAGCATTGCGTGACATCCGTAAATGTCATTGCAATGCTTTTTATAAATAGGTTTTCAGACACAAAAAATGAACATAAAATGTCTGATCACGACTATACCTTTATCAATAGAAGTGTGGACTACTGATAATCGGCTTTCACATGCTGTGGTACTTCAGGCAGATTGGTCTTATATGGTCCGTTCTGCTTGATTTCAGTTTGTCCGTTATTGGACACGCTGTTGAGGAACTGATGATTGTTGCTGCTGTTCTGGTAGTTATTGTTGTTCTGATAATTGTTGTTATT
>JAUNSK010000011.1 GCA_030539275.1 Oscillospiraceae bacterium
TTTGCCTGTCTTTCAAGTTGTTCTCTCGTCCGACAGCTTTATTATTCTATCATACTTGTCGACTCTTGTCAACCCTTTTTTAAAATTTTTTTAAAAATACTTTTTAATGATTATAGCTTGATTTTTAGTCTCTAAAGTTATACAATATTATAGTATATTATATAAGACTATGGCAAAAAGGAAGGTTTTAAGTTGAACAATTACGACTTTACACAGTACGATATCATTGACGCACACGCTCACATTTTTCCTGACAAAATATTTCATAAGGCCACTGAGGCTATCGGTGACTTCTATCATCTTGCAATGGCAAGTGAAGGCAGCTCTGACCTTCTTCTTAAAAGCGGCTCTGAAATAAAAGTATCAAAATATCTTGTATGTTCTAGTGCCACTACTCCAAGACAGACACAGAGCATTAATGACTATATTAGCGAACAATGCAAAAATCACAGCGAATTTATCGGATTCGGTACTCTCCATCCTGATATGACTGAGGATGAGATACATTCAGAGCTTAAGAGGATAAGCGACTTAGGTCTCTGCGGCATTAAACTGCACCCTGACTTTCAGGACTTTGACATAGACTGCAAAGCTGCAGATAAGATCTACGATGCATTAGGTGACTCCATGCCTGTACTTATTCACATGGGCGACAAAAGATATCACCGCTCAAATCCTGCAAAGCTTAAAACCGTTCTCAAACGCTTCTCTTCACTGCATGTTATGGCTGCACATCTTGGCGGTTATACCGAATGGGAAGAAGCATCTGATACACTTCGTGGTCTCAGTGAATATCTGAGATTTGATACAAGCAGCTCCCTATCCCTTATATCCCAGGATTATGCAAGAAAACTGATACTCGGATTCGGCATTGAAAACTGTTTCTGGGGCTCTGATTTTCCTATGTGGACACATGAATCAGAATTCAGAAATCTTATTGATCTTGGTTTCAGTGAACAGGATAACAGAAAGATTTTTTCTGAGAATTTTAAGAATTACTTTAATATATGAGGACCCGTTAAATGGTATTTTCCAATCTGTTCTTTTTATACTTTTTTCTTTTTATTTTTCTGCTGTGCTACTATGCAGTGCCGGGGATTAAATCGAAAAATGCTTTACTCGTAGTATTCTCCCTGATTTTCTATGCGTGGGGAGAACCTGTTTATGTTCTTCTTTTGATAGCAAGCACTATATTAAACTATATATCAGGTTTAGTGATAAGCAAATTCCGTGATCGTGTTCCGTCAAAAGCTGCCTTTGCAATGTCTCTTGTTATCAATATCGGCATGCTTATGGTTTTTAAATACAGTGCTTTTATTATTACTAATATAAACACATGGTTTTCTCTTGATATTCACGTTCCCGATATTTCACTCCCTATAGGCATAAGCTTTTATACTTTTCAGGCTATGTCCTATACTATTGACTGCTATTGGGATACGGTCAAGGTTCAGAAAAACTATTTTAAATTTCTTATGTACGTTTCACTGTTCCCGCAGCTCGTTGCCGGCCCTATCGTAAGATACAGCGATATTGAAAATGAGATCTCATCACGAACAATATCACATGCCGATATAAGCACGGGGATCACCAGAATTACAATCGGGCTTGCTAAAAAAGCCATAATAGCGAATAATCTTTATACTGTAGTCAAGTCATTCTTCTCAAACGATATTTCTTCAGTTTCTGTAGCCGGAACATGGTATGCAGTAACAATGTATGCATTATACGTGTACTTTGACTTTTCAGGTTATTCGGACATGGCAATCGGCCTTGGCAATCTGTTAGGTTTTCATTTCAATGAAAACTTTAATTATCCGTTTATCTGCAAGGATGTTACGGAGTTCTGGCAGAGATGGCATATTTCACTCAGCACGTTCTTCAGGGATTATTTATTGTACATACCGATTTTCGGAAAACGTCGCCAGACGCTCAACCTCTTTATTGTATGGTTCTGCACAGGACTCTGGCATGGTGCAAGCTGGAACTTTGTATTCTGGGGACTTTATTTCGGAATATTTATTTTTATAGAACAGCTCATCGGCAAAAAGAGAATCAAAAAAATTCCTCTTGTTATAAGACATATATACAATAAACTGGTTATAATTGTAGGCTTCGGAATTTTCTACTTTGAGGATCTCGGATCACTCGGAAACTTTTTTAAGAATCTTATAGGACTCAACAACAATGCTCTGATAGATGATCACCTTCGCATATCAATTACAAACAACATATTTCTTATCATCGCTGCAATAGTAGCATCACTTCCTGTTTCACGTCTTTTCAGAGCTGACAACAACTCAAGTCCTTTCAGGCTTTGTCTGATAGGAACAGCAAAAATTGCGTTTACACTTACCATTTTCATTATTTCCAGCATTCTGCTTGTAGACGCAACAAACAACCCGTTTTTATATTTCAGATTTTAAGAAAATTTTTATATCCGGTAATAATTCTTACCGGATATATTATTATGCATCACATTCCTAAGGAGATTTTTTTATATGAATGATGATTTTCCAAATGATTTTAATAAAATTGATATAGATATAAGTATCCCGAAAAAGAAACTTACACGTGCTGAAAAGAATCAGAAAATTATAAGATTTTTTTCAAAAGCAAATATCGTGATCTTTGCATCTGTTTTTTCTGTTATCTCAATATATCTTATGGTCGGAAAACGACCGACTGTTTCTGAAACAGAAAACAGAACACTTGCAGAGTTCCCTGAGTTTACTGTACAGTCGCTTCTCAGCGGTAAATATACTGACAAAATAGAAGCATTTTACAATGATACAGTACCGGGAAGAAACAAATTCAAAAATTATGCTGCCTCAATAAAATCACACTGGGGCAGGGAATTTGACGGTATAAAAGTTCATACCATTAATAAGGGAGATAATCAGAATACCGTTTCAAAGAAGCCTGCTGTAACGCAGGCAGTTACCACTGCTTCAACTACATCAATACCCGCCGCAACTGATTTGTCAAGTGATCAGATAAAGCAGACAACTCCTGCTGTTACAACTGTAGAAACTACCACCGTAACCCAGGCACCTATTCCTGAGGATGATCCGGCAGATGCAGGAGAACTCAGCAACAACATTATGATCTATAAGAACAGAGGCATTCCGATATACTACGGAAGCTTTGATTCCGGAACAGAATATGCGTCTATTCTTAACAAATACAAGTCTGACCTCGGCGACAGTGTAAATCTGTATTCAATGGTCTGCCCTACTGCAATATCATTTTACTGGCCTCCAAGCTCTGATATTTCACATGGCAGTGAGAAAGACAATATCAACAATATCAATGCGTCCCTGTCAGGTGTTACTCCTGTGAATATCATTGACACCCTTATGAATCACAGAAATGAACCAATTTATTCGAGAACTGATCACCACTGGCAGCCAAGAGGCGCTTATTATGCAGCACAGGAATTTGCAAAACAGGCAAATGTCCCTTTTGACGATCTTTCAGAATATCAGGAGGTCGTAGTTCCCGGTTATGTCGGAACACTGTATGGCTTCTCCGGTGATGCAGCACTTAACGATAATCCGGAGGATTTTATATTCTACAGACCGGACAACAGCTACACCACACACTACTATACTCCTTCTTTTGAATTTGAAAATGACGGCGAGCTTCTTGTAGAAGCATATGGCTCATCCATGTACTGTACATTTATGGGCGGCGATGAAAAAATTGTTCATATCGAAACTGACGCTCCTAATGATAAAACTCTTTTCATTATTAAAGACAGCTATGGCAATGCTCTCGTTCCGTTCCTTACAAATTCATTTAAAAATATATTTGTCGTAGATATGAGATACTTTAATCTTAATATTATTTCGTTTATGAAAGAGCACCATGCAACTGACCTGTTATTTGCTATGAATACATTCTCAGCAACAGGTTCGAACTATCTTTCACTTGAAACAATAAGAACCCAATAATGCTTTATACAGAGGTAAAACATATGAACATATTGTCCTACCCATTTGACGGGGATTACATATTAAAGCACAAAAAAGCTGTTAAAAAGCAGCTTCTTTCAGAAAATACAGGCAGAATCAAAATAAAAATTGCTGTACTCGGCGGTTCAACAACAAATGAGATTGTAAATATCATGGAGCTTTTTCTTCTGAGTTACGGACTTGAACCGGACTTTTATCAGTCAGAATATGCTCAGTACTGGCAGGATGCTGTTTTTTCCAGCCAGACCCTTGATGACTTTCATCCGGATCTGATATATATCCACACGACAAACAGAAACATTACTGAATTCAAAGCTGATATGACACTGTCACAGGAACAGACTGATGAGGCAGTTATGAGGCAGTTCAGACATTTTGAGGAGGCATGGACAGCACTCAGCGACCGCTTCGGATGTCCGATAATTCAGAATAACTTTGAAATGCCCTTTTACAGACTGCTTGGCAACAAGGATTCTACAGATCACAGAGGCCGTCTTAACTTCATAAACCGCCTGAATGTTATGTTCGCAGAGTATGCTTCATCACATAAAAATTTCTACATCAATGATATCAACTATGTATCGGCATGCTTCGGTCTCGACAGATGGTCTGATATGCAGGTATGGTACATGTACAAATATGCCCTTGCAATATCAGCCATTCCTGAACTGGCTTTCAATACTGCAAATATAATAAAATCGATCTACGGAAAAAATAAAAAAATGCTGGTACTCGACCTTGACAACACTCTGTGGGGCGGAGTTATCGGTGATAATGGTGTAAATGGCATTGAAATAGGCCATGAAACCGGTATGGCTGAAGCATATACAGGTTTTCAGGAGTATATAAAGGAACATAAGCAGCTTGGCGTACTTCTTGCAGTAAACTCAAAAAATGACCGTGAAAATGCCTTATCAGGTCTCAGACATCCTGATACTGTTCTCACAGAAGACGATTTTGTTACTATAAAAGCCAACTGGAACAACAAGGATGACAATATACTTGAAATAGCATCGGATGTATCTATTCTGCCTGAAAGCTTCGTATTTGCCGATGACAATCCAGCTGAACGTGCTATTGTTGCGTCACAGGTTTCAGGAGTTTCCACACCTGAGCTTGATACTGTTGAAAACTACATAAAAATTCTGGATAGGAATTCTTATTTTGAGCTTACTTCATATACCGCTGATGACGTAAAAAGAAATGATATGTACAAGGCAAATCTACAACGTCTGCAGTCGATGAAGAAATTCTCAGATTATAACGAATATCTATTAAGTCTTGACATGAAAGCTCAGATAAGCGATTTTGAGCCTGTATATCTTGAACGTATCGTACAGCTTACAAACAAAAGCAACCAGTTCAATCTCACTACAAAACGATACACTATGGCAGAAATGTCAGATACATTTGAAAGTCCTGATTACATACGTCTCTTTGGCAAGCTCACTGACAAGTACGGTGACAACGGCATAGTAAGCGTCGTGATCGGAGAAATAAAAAATACGCAGCTGCATATTGACCTGTGGCTTATGAGCTGTCGTGTTCTGAAAAGGAATATGGAGTATGCAATGCTTGATGAACTGATAAGTCAGTGCAGCAAACGCGGCATCAGTGAAGTATATGGCTACTACTATAAAACTGCCAAAAACAGCATGGTTGAAAATCTGTACGGTGATTTCGGATTTATGCAGACAGAAAACAATGAAGACGGCAGCCGTGTATTCAGGCTCTGCACCGATGACTATATGGGTAAAAATAAAGTAATTAAAGTTAATGATAACGGAGGAAATTAAGATGGAAAAACAGATGATAATCAAAAAACTTACTGAAATATTCAAGGACGTATTTGACCTTGATGATGTTGTAATTACAGAAAACACTACAGCAGATGACATAGAAGAATGGGACAGTCTTGAACACATAAATCTGATAAATGCCGTTGAAAAAACCTTTAAAATGAGATTTAAAATGCCTGAGGTTTCTACAATGAAAAATGTCGGCGAAATGATTTCAATTATTGAAAGCAGATCAAAGCTGTAATAAATAAAAAAATCTCTGTATGAAGAATTTTCATACAGAGATTTTTTTAAAACCCGAGTGCCAGGTAATCTTCCCTAATAAATCTGTGATAAGTAATACACAGACCTTCATCAGTAAGACAGTAATAATAATCATCCGGAACACCGTCCTCAAAGAAGATCAGATAGTCAAATTCTCCGTTATCGACCTCCTGAACATGCACATTTTCAGAGTATTTTCTGAAAACCTGAATAATATCAAGTTCTCTTGTTCCCCATTTACCTAAAACAGCAATGAACTCTTTAAGAAATTCACTTGGAGTTATATTATCATGTACATAATCAGCGCCTTTAGGAGGAACTTTCAAGCAGAACATACTGCCTGACTGTGTTATCTGGATTTTCCCGAATCTGTCGCTTATCTCATCAGTAAACTCTTCAAGTTTTGTATTCATCTCTTCAATACTGCAGTCGCATCCGGTTATGTTTTTTAATGATGTAAAGGAATAATTAAAAAGCATAGTATTGCTCTCATATCCCATTTTAAGCTGTGCTTCAAGTATCATGTCAGATAAATGTCTTTCAAGTTTTGCAGTATTCATGGTTACCTCCGCCGCGGATATTACAACAATAATTTGCACCGCATTATAATTTTAAATCAACAGTATAAATTATATCATATTAAACTGTATAAATCAAACAGTAATAAATCCGGATCAATAAAACCGTAAGAATTTCAGAATTGTACTCCACGACTCTGAAATATTATTTATTATATGAGATTTTTTTAAGCGTTCAGCTGTTATATATATGAAGTACTTCATAATAAAAAAGAAAGGAGCCTGTAAATGACATATGATGAATTTTCAGAAAAATTAAGTGCATACAAAGATACAGTTTTAAGGATAGCATTTGCTTACTGCAGAAATATGAGTGATGCGCAGGATATCAGTCAGGATGTATTTCTCAAATTATATACAAAAGCTCCCGATTTTTCAGACAGCCACCAGGAAAAAGCATGGATAATCAGAGTTACTATAAATATGTGCAAAAATCTATTAAAGCTTCACTTTTACTCAAGACGTGAAGATCTTGAAGAAAATATTCCTGACAAACCTCAGTTTCGGGAAAGCGAACTTGATCTTCTGCAGGCAGTCTTCAAGCTTCCTGATAAATACAGACTGGTTATTCATCTGTACTACTATGAAGATTATTCTGTATCTGAAATATCAATTGCAACAGGCAGGAAAATTTCGACCGTTCAGACACAGCTTGACAGGGCCAGAAGAATGCTAAAAAAAATACTTGTAAAGGAGAATCCGTATGAGACAACTGTACAAACAAACATTTGATAAAATAGCTATGGATCCATTTCTTGAACGAAAAATATTAAGCACAGTTACATCAAAACACTCACGAATGATAAATGTGAAGAAACTGATTCCCATAGCTGCAGCTGCATTATGTCTGACTGGCGGAATAACTGCTGCAGCTATTGAATCGGATATAATAAAAACCCTCTTTGGAGTAACAGATCAGGAAGAGATCACCGGTGAACTCAGACAGATGGAAGGACATACTGACAACCTGATCCTGGCCGGTGATGATAATATGACAGTTACTCCTGCAGGAATGATCGGAGATGATAAAAATATCTACTGTGTTTTTGATCTCACTACAATTAACGATGATCTGAAAAGTGATTCCCATTATTCTTTTATTGAAGGTCCGAATGAAATGATGCTCATTAACGGAGAGCCAGCACTTAATACTAACTTCGGATGTATGACAGATACCCCTTTTTTCACTTACCAGAAAACTGATCATCAGCTTATGATATTTGCAAAAAGTGAAAGCAGCCTCAGTTTTCATAACAGCGATAAAATCACGTTTCCTGTAAGCATCATTGAATGGCCGAATGAAGCTGAGAATAATATAGCACCTGTTCATTCATACTGTCTTGAGTTTACCATTAATTTCGAGCCTCAGAAAAAAAACCGAACCATATGCATAGACAAAACTATAGACTGTATTATGAACGACACACACTACAGCCTGCATATAGATGAAATTACAGTTTCAGGTTTCGGTTATACAGTCAGAGGTACTTCAAATTCATTTGAATGCGGCTTTGACACATCCGCCATATCAGACAAAGGTGAAAAAATCAGCACACGCTCATCTCAAGGCCTTAATCCCGGTTTATCCGGAGGCTCTGCATCTCTTAATTCCGGCGGAAAGTATGACCTGACTCTAGACGGAAGTTTCAGTGTACCTGTAATGCCCGACAGCATTACAGAAATCGATATAGGCGGTACACGTATAGTGCTTAGTGATTATCCTGAATGATTTAAGACTTTTTATACTTAACTTATCCATAATACTGACGGGGTGTCAAATCTACAGCTTAACCGCAAAAAGCTCCCTGTGCTTTTATTGCACAGGGAGTTTTCGTTTTGTTTGTCTTTTCAACATTTTGCAGATTTTGAATTGAGACAATAACATCTAAATACATTTATGTAAAATAATGTCATGCAAGTATATTTTTTTAGGCTGGCATTTATGCCAGCCTTAAAAATTATGAAATTAATCACTTACGTAAGGTAATAATGCTACGTGTCTGGATCTCTTGATTGCCTTAGTCAGCTCACGCTGATGGAAAGCACATGTACCAGTTACACGTCTTGGAAGGATCTTAGCCCTGTCTGTCATGCATTTTCTGAGTCTTGCAACGTCCTTATAGTCGATTACTTCAACTCTGTCAACGCAGAATGAGCAAACCTTTTTACGAGGTCTCTTTGCTCCACGAGGACTTCTTTCCCTATCTCTATCCTTTTCCATTGATAACCCTCCTCAATACTTATTTTAAAACTTGAGCGAAAAATTTTGATCGGTCAAAATTAAAAGGGAACGTCACCATCGCTTAATATTTCTTCGAAATCATCTAAATCGCCAATCTGTACAGACTCATTTGAAGTCTGCTGAGCAGGTTCTGCATTTTTATATGCAGGCTGAGCAAAATTGTTCTGCTGACCTGATCCGCCTGAATAACCTTCAGACGCAGCCTTGGACTCACCAAAAGATACCTTGTCTGCCTGAACATTCATAGAATAGTGCTTAACACCGTCTTTGTCAGTGTAGTTATCATTTCTGAGTGCACCTTCTACTATAATCATTTTTCCCTTGGAGAAATATCTGCTGACAAATTCAGCTGTCTGTCTCCAGGCAATAATAGTTATAAAATCTGTCTGTTTTTCACCACCGCTGGCAGCATTATAAGGCCTGTCCAGTGCGATAGTAAAACGGCACATAGATACATTATTTGTAGTTTGTCTCAAATCTGGATCTGCAACCAGTCGTCCCATCAGAATTACTTTATTAAGCATATGTCCTCCCTTTGTTCCTTACTTAGCAGCTTCAGCGGATGAAACAGTTACTAAAGAACGAAGAACGCCTTCTGAAATGTTAAGTACTCTTTCGATCTCAGCTGGGAAATCCGGCTTTGATTCAAAAGTGTAGATTACATAATAACCTTCTGTTTCATCTTCAATAGCGTAAGCAAGTTTACGCTTACCCCATTCATCAACTGAAGTAAGAGTAGCTTCCTTCTCAATCTTTGTCTTGAACTTTTCTGCGAGGTCCTTAATTCCCTCTTCGCCAAGCTTTGTATTGAAGATAACCATCAATTCGTAATTTGCGTTTATTTTTGCCATACTTGCACCTCCCTTTGGATTTCGCCCACAATGGCTATTGCGAGCAAGGATAACAGATATATTATATCAAAAAGAAAACTAAAAGTCAATACATAAATCAAAATTTA
Organism: Oscillospiraceae bacterium; assembly: GCA_030539275.1. Lineage (GTDB taxonomy): Bacteria > Bacillota > Clostridia > Oscillospirales > Ruminococcaceae > HUN007. Next base: position 9,819 of record JAUNSK010000011.1, read on the forward strand.
CTTACAATATCTTTCAGGTAATCACGGAATTCGGGGCCGAAATCCTGATTCTGCAGACCAACCTCAACTGAAGCCTTCAGGATTCCAAGCTTATTGCCCATATCATATCTTGTACCTGTAAAATCTACTCCGACCATTCCATCAGTCTGTGCAAGAACCTTCATCGCATCTGTGAGCTGAAGCTCGTTTCCGGCACCAAGAGGTGTATTTTCAAGAATATCAAATATCTGCGGAGGCAGAACACATCTGCCAAGTATTGAGTAAAGTGAAAAGATCTTGTCCGGTGTCGGCTTTTCTATCATGTCACTTATACTGAACAGATTATCTCTGAGACTCTCAACCTTCATAGATGAATACTTCTGGATAGCTTCTTTGGAAACCTCTTTTATTCCGACTACGCCCTTGCCGTACTCGTCATATGCCCTGCATAACTGTCCGATACAGGGATCCTCGCCGATAATAACGTCATCACCATACATTACTGCAAAAGGTTCATTTCCAACATATTTTTTTGCCTGAAGAACGGCATGACCCAGACCCTTCTGTTCCTGCTGTCTTATATATGTAATATTAGCAAGCTTGGAGATTGATACAACCTGATCAAGAAATTCTTTTTTACTCTCTCCGCCTGCTGCAAGTTTTGCCTCAAGTTCAGGGGAACGATCAAAATGATCTTCTACTATTGATTTTCCCCTGCTTATTATAATAAGGATATCTTCTATGCCGCTTTTTACAGCTTCCTCAACTATATACTGAATAGCCGGTTTATCAACTATAGGAAGCATTTCCTTCGGCATCGCTTTTGTTGCAGGAAGAACTCTTGTACCCAGACCTGCGGCTGGAATAATAGCTTTTTTTATGCGCATTTTACCCTCCGTTAATAATTCTTCTCATATCATTTTATTTTTTAAAAATATGCTTTAAAATATGCTGCAGCTGTTACAGCAGCAAAGGCTATCAATACCAGTGTTGCTTCTATAAGCATTATTATTATTACTGATACAATGCTTGTCCCGCCTTCTGACCTTACTCTGAATCTGTACTGAGCGCTGTCTTTCGAAGCCGCCCTGAATTTTTTAAGCTTGTTTATAGTATGTCTGTAATATATGTTGTTGGCAAATAATCCAAACAGAATCCTTGTGATAATATTACAGCTGTACAGAATACCTGCAAAAAGACCCTTAGTGTTGATATCTCCTGCAAATCCGGCAGTAACTGAGCCGAATCCTGCTAATGCATCAATAAATTCAGGTGTGGAAAAAACAAGACTGAGTAGTGTAAGAATTCCTGACCACAAATACATCTTTCTGCTCGCACAGTAATAGTTAGGAAAGAAAAAAGCAAAAATATTAAAAGAGATCTTTATGCCCGAACTGCGGATTCTTTTAAAAACTGACAGATAATAAAGCTTGTTGTTTTTAACATAATCTCCAACCTCGCCAAGTGTAACCGTTCCCTCATCATCCATCTTTTCATCAGGATTCATACCAAAATACTGATCACTCAGATCAATTTTGATAAAATCTGCATCATTTAATCCGGGTTTAATATTTGCATCGTCCAGCCGTGCTCCGCATCCGGAACACTCAGAAGCATCATGTGCATTTTGTTTGCTGCACCGGGGACAGATCTTTTCGTCCTTAACTTCTTCATTGTCATTGCACTGTGGTTTCCAGCTCTGATGACTTTCATGCAGTTTTTCATTTATGCACCTGCCTGCTTCCTGATAGCAGCTCCTGTGATAAGGGGTGCCGCACTGCGGGCATACTACTATGTCATCTTCCTGGTCAAACTTTTTGCTGCATACAGTGCAGATTTCTCCGGAATATTTAGACATTTTATCATTGTACCTGTTCAAGTTTGTTCAAATAACCATAAACGGATACAACTTTCACACCTGCTCTCGTACAAATTTTTAGGTTCAGACAATGTTATTATATCATATCCTATTTTTTTTTTCAATATATGATTCAAACTATTTGCAGTTTACTTTTTTTTATAGTATAATTATATCTAATACATGTAAATCAAAACATGAAAGGAATTTAATATGCTGATCTTAGATAATCTAAAAGTTGAGCTTGCAGGTTACAGACCTGAGCTTAAAGAACTTCATAACGTACTCGATATAGATAACGCACAGCAGAAGCTTGCTGAATTTCATATGATGGCTGAACAGCCCGGTTTCTGGGACGATGTTGACAAATCACAGAAAATCATGCAGACCGTGAAGGGTCTCGAAAACAAGATTTCGGAATACGAATCACTCACAAAGCTTCTTGATGATGTTCTTACTCTTATAGATCTCTCCATAGAAGAGGATGATGAGAGTGTTGTCGATGAAATAACGCAGGAAGCCGAAAGATTTAAAATACAGCTTGAAGAAGCAAAACTGTCAACACTCATGACAGGTGAATATGACAGTTCAAATGCAATTATCACATTCCATGCAGGGGCAGGCGGAACAGAAGCTCAGGACTGGGCCGAAATGCTCTACAGAATGTACAATCACTGGTGTGAGAGCCACAACTTTACCGTAAAACTTCTTGATTATCTTGACGGCGATGAAGCTGGAATGAAAAGTGCATCGATCCTGATTGAAGGAGCAAATGCGTACGGCTTCCTCAAATCAGAAGCAGGAGTTCACAGACTTGTACGTATTTCACCATTTGACGCTTCAGGAAGAAGACATACATCATTTGCAGCAGTAGAAGTAATGCCTGAGATCGATGACAGCATAGAAGTAGACATCCGCCCTGAGGATCTGAAAGTAGATGCCTTCCGTGCAAGCGGTGCAGGCGGACAGCACATCAATAAAACTTCTTCAGCAATACGAATCACTCATCTGCCGACCGGTATTGTTGTATCATGTCAGACACAGCGAAGCCAGTATCAGAACAAGGACTACGCTATGAAAATGCTGCGTTCAAAGCTTATTGAAATAAAAGAACGTGAACATCTTGAAAAAATTGAAGATATTAAAGGAATACAGAAAGAGATCGCCTGGGGTGCCCAGATCCGCTCCTACGTATTTATGCCTTATACGCTTGTCAAAGACCACCGTACCGATTATGAAAACTCAAATGTCGGTGCTGTAATGGACGGAGATCTCGATGGTTTTATCAACGAGTACCTCAAGGGACTGGCACACGGAACTCTGAAAAAATAAAACTCATATATCAGTTATTATGTAAAAATGCCTGAGCATCATACAGATGTTCAGGCATTTTTTTAATCCGGATGACTTTTCAGCACATCAAGTATCTGATCATAATTTGCAACAAAAGCATCTACTACACGCGGATCAAAATGTTTTCCCCTGTCAGCCACAATTATATCATATGCCTTTTTCTCATTCATTGCCTCCTTATATGATCTTTTGCTTACAAGTGCATCATATACATCCGCAACAGCAACTATACGGCTGAAAAAATCTATCTGATCCCTGGCATATCCGAGATAACCTGATCCGTCCCATTTCTCATGATGCTGAAGTGCTATTGTTTTTGCCCTGTCCATCACTTTTCCGGGAGAATTGTGCATCAGACGTTCTCCCTCAGTAACATGTGTCTTTATTATATCAAATTCCTCAGGTGTCAGCTTTCCGGGCTTCTCAAGTATAGATGCAGGAATACTCAGCTTGCCGACATCATGCATCATTGATGCTATTCTCAGTGTCTCTACGTCCTCATCACTCAGACCAAGACTCTTTCCCAGTACCCTGCTGTACTCAGATACACGCTTGACATGTCTTCCTGTCTGACCTGATTTTGACTCTGTTATCTCTGCAAATGAGATTATCAGCTGTTCCTGTGTTCTGAGCATATCATCTGTAAGCTTTGAATTCTGTTCGTACAGTCTGCACATATTTTCATTGACCAAACGGTAATTCACCTGTCGTCTGAGAGATTCAAAAGACGTGTTTATATATCTCATCCACCGTGGAAAGTACTGATTATATGTATCTGCTTTTCCGTCATATTCAAGGACAGTATACCCGAAGCTCCTTTTGTAAAAATGAAACGGAGTAAAATAAAATACAGCCGGTTTATCACGCTCATCATACAGGTGAGGATATATTATTTCTTTTTTAAAAACTATATTTGATTCTACAGGTTTGTCTTCCCTGCGTTTATCAAATATCATTTTCATTTCATCAGTATATCCTGTGTTTTCATCTGTCTCAAAATCCTCACCGTTGAGCAGGTCATCATTTATACATATAGAAAATCTGTCAAAGCCCTTAAGAAAGCAGGTATACCAGTCTACTGATGTCAGATAATCCTTCAGATCTGATGATTTTATCATATTCTCATGCATAAAATCATACAGGGTTAAAAAGCCGCCCGTATCGTCAATATACTCAAAGCCTTTATTTACATATTTTTTTAGTTCTTCCGGCTTCTTTTTACATCCGCATGTATCTCCTATGGTGATATTTTTATCATTATTTTCATATGGTACATATTTATCAGAGTTGATAAGAGATACTATTTTTCTTGCAGCATTTATTCCGGTAGTATGTATATCCCTGGCATATGACGTAAGAACTCCTGACTTATAAATACGTTCTCCGTCAGCATCAAATCCCGCAAATGCAATATCATCCGGAATTTTCACTCCCTTTTTTTCAAGTGCACTCATTATTCCCAGAGCCATAGGTTCATTTGCACATACTACTGCATCAGGAAGCTTGTCACGATTGAGTATTTTTGAAGCATAATCCGGACCGACATCATACCAGAAGTCACCGTATATAACATTTTTATCATCATATACAAGGCCATGATTTTCAAGTGAAGTTCGGTATCCGTTTATTCTCATAATTGAATGAGGATGTCCTTCAAATCCGGCGATAAAAAGTATATCCTTATATCCATGCTCTTCTATAAGATGATCTACAACCAGCTGCATTCCCTTTTCGTCATCCGTCATTATAGTTTCATATCTGGTATCTGTATAATCAACACAAATTGTAGGCTTACTGCACTTTTTATGAATATCGTCAAGAAATCTTCTGGTTTTATCAACTGTAAGGGCCAGAGTATCCGGAACAAGTACCAGCCCGTCAAGCCTGTCATAATTAATAAGAGAGATGATATTGTATTCACCGCTGATATGGTCCTCTTCCATGCCGTTCCTGCACAGAGGAGTAAACACCGCAACATCACAATCTGCTTTTAGCATCTGCGGCAGAAAACTGCTGATAAACCTTTTCTGATAAGGCGGAGTTACATCTGAGATAACTACTCCGATCAGTTTTCTTTTCATTATATCACCTCAATTCGTATTATTTTTATAGACATGTACAAAACAGTACATTATACCAGCTATTATTTCATCATTATTATACACTTTAGGCTAAATGTTGTCAATATCATTTTAAATATTTTGAATGTTTTTATTATTTTTGGAATGAAAAACTCTAAATAAAATATTTTATGCAGTTTTATGTCAATTTTACGTTTTTAAATTGCAAATGTGATTATTATGTGATATACTATTGATGTATGGTACGTGAGGTGAATAATATGATTTCAAATTTAAATTTAAACCAGTATAAAATCTTTTATTGTGTTGCCTCAACCGGAAATATCAGCCGTGCATCTGAACTTCTTTATATAAGTCAGCCTGCCATAAGCAAATCGGTCTCAAAGCTCGAAGAAAATCTGGGTACGGTATTGTTTATGAGAAATCACCGCGGGGTCATACTTACCGAAGAAGGAAAGATCCTTTACGACAGCCTTAAAACGGCTTTCTCATCAATAGATTATGCTGAATCACGAATAAAACAGAATTCACTCCTTGAGATTGGAAACATCCGGATAAGCGCATCTGCAACATTGTGCAGATATATCCTTATCCCGTATCTGAACGAATTTGTAAAAAAATATCCTCATATAAAAATTACAATAGAGTGTCAGTCATCAGTGGGAGTGATCACCGCTCTTGAAAAGAATACTATAGACATCGGACTTGCGGTCAGACCACAGCATGGCAAAAGCATTGACTTTTTTTCTCTTGGCGAGATCGAAGATATTTTCGTGGCATCACAGGCTTACATAGATAATCTGAAACTCAGAGAAAATACAGGTGAGCTGCTTACAGCACGGTCGCAGACAGAGATATTTTCAAAAGCAAACCTTATGATGCTTGATAAGATGAACCTTACAAGAAAGCACGTAGACTCATATCTGAACGAAAATAAGATAGAAGCTACCCATGCTATAGAAATTGATAATATGGAACTGCTTGTAGAATTTGCAAAGATCGGACTTGGCATAGGCTGTGTTATCAAAGAATTTATCGAACCTGATATCATTAACGGAAGTCTTATTCAGATTCCTCTGATGAAGCCGGTCCCAAAAAGAGAAATCGGCTTTATTCATATGAACAATACCACTCTTAATTCCTCGGCCCGTAAATTTATTGATTTCTACAAAGAGGCAGGCAACCTGATAAAAAAATAAAATAACAGTAAAAATGTTAAGAAAACAATTAAAAATATTGTATTTTTTTCTCATATAATGTATAATTGACAAAATTATCATGATATGCTATTATTAATAAAAGCGTAAATATTAATAAGATTGGATGTGTAATACTGTGGTTAAAATCGCAATTTGTGAAGACAACGATATAACCAGAAGGCTCACTGTCGAAATGCTCAGGAACATCAGCGCGCTCAACGATTTTAGTTATTATGAATACACGTCCGGCAGCGCTCTTCTTGACAGCGATGAAGCATTTGACTGTGATATCATTCTGATGGATATACAGCTGAGCAAGGATGACGACATGAACGGATTTGAGGTTGCAAAAAATCTTCGTGATGCAGGATGCAAAGCCAAGGTTATATTTATTACTGCGTCTCCTGACCATGTATACAAATCCTTCGAAGTCAAGCCATTCAGATATATTCTGAAACCTACAATATTTGATGAGTTTGAGGAAGCCATTACTTCTGCCATCAATTATCTTGAATCATCGCCTGCAATAAAAATAAAAATTGACAAGTCATATGTTACTATAGATATTGATGATATAATTTACTTTGAAGCTGACAAGAGATACATAAACATCAGAACTGAGAAACAAAACTATACCGTTATTGACAACCTTACAAACTTTGAAGAAATGCTCTCCAACAGATTTTTCTTCAGAACTCACAGAACATATATAGTTAATTTCAGACATATCGCAAACATCAACCAGCAGGTTATAGAAATGAAAAATGGTGAATGCGTTCTTCTGAGCAGATATAAAAAAGCAATGTTTGAAGCAGCATACAACGATTTTCTTAAGCTGAACTTAAAATAATTTTATATTTATACATATCAGAAGCCCCTGACTAAGCTACACAAATATCAACTGAGATTTTGTTTAACTTAATCAGGGGCTTTTGCGCATTTATTATTTATACTCTGACATGTTGAGTGCTCTCGCAGCATTCAGTATAGCAAGAACCGACACACCCACATCAGCAAATACTGCTGCCCACATTCCTGCATATCCGATTGCTCCGAGAAGCAGGATAAGCAGTTTGACAGTAAGTGCGAAAGCAATATTCTGATGAACTATCCTTAACGTTTTCTTTGATATACTGATACTGGCAGCTATCTTCGCAGGATTATCATCCATGAGTACGACATCTGAAGCCTCGATAGCTGCATCGGATCCTATCGCTCCCATTGCCATACCTATGTCTGCACGCATAAGAACCGGCGCATCATTGAGTCCGTCACCGACAAAGACAAGGCTTGAGTTTTCTTTTTTATCTGCAAGCAGCTTTTCAAGACATGAAACCTTTCCTTCCGGCAGCAGTTCACAGAATACCTCATCTATTCCGAGCCTTGAGGCAACATTTTCACCTACCTTGCGGATGTCTCCTGTAAGCATGACTGTTTTGCTTATACCTATGGATTTGAGCTGTTTTACTGCATCGGCTGACTCTTCTTTTATTTCATCCGAAATAACAATATGTCCTTCATACTTTCCGTCTATAGCAACATGAACTGTTGTACCTGTATGATGGCACGGGTGCCACATAACGCCTGCTTCTTCCATAAGCTTTGAATTACCGACCAGAACACTGTGTGAATCAATAACAGCCTTTATTCCCCTGCCTGATAACTCTGTCAGCTCACCTATACGGCTTTTGTCAGGTGATTCACCATATGCATCCCTGAGTGACCTTGATATAGGATGTTCACTGTAACTCTCAGCGAGTACTGCCGTCTCCAGCAGCTGATGCTGTGATACACTTTCCGGGTGAACAGCAGTAACATTGAAAACGCCCTTTGTCAGTGTACCTGTCTTGTCAAAAACGACCACATCAGCTTTCGACAGGGTATCCATGTAGTTTCCGCCTTTAATAAGTATTCCGCATCTGGAAGCGCCCCCGATTCCTCCGAAGAAACTGAGAGGTACAGAAATAACCAGTGCACACGGACATGATACAACAAGGAAGATCAGTGCCCTGTGTATCCACACTGAAAAGTCTTTTGTAAGGATACCGCCAATCACGGCAAGCATAACAGCCAGTATTACAACAACCGGTGTATAGACCCTTGAGAAACGGCTTATAAAATTTTCTGACTTTGATTTTTTATTGGAGGCATTTTCAACGAGGTCAAGAATCCTGGATGCTGTTGATTCACTGTACTCTTTTGTTACCTGTACACGAAGAACACCGGATTTATTAATACATCCGCTTATTACATCATCGCCTGCATATACATCACGCGGAACGGATTCACCTGTTATAGCAGACGTATCAAGGGATGATCTGCCTTCGATTATAATACCATCAAGCGGTACTTTTTCAGAGGCTTTGATTACAATAATATCTCCGGTTTTAACCTGCGAAGGATCGACCTGCTGCAAATGTGAATCAACCTCTATATTTGCATAGTCAGGACGTATATCCATCAGTGAGGCAATGGACTTTCTTGATTTCCCCACAGCGTAGCTCTGAAACAATTCACCGATCTGATAAAAAAGCATAACCGCAGCACCTTCTGTATAATCCCCGGTAAAAAATGCTCCTGTTGCAGCAATAGACATCAGAAAGTTTTCATCAAATATCTGACCATGTAGTATGTTCCTTCCTGCTTTGTAAAGAACATCCCATCCGATTACAAGAAACGGAACAATGTATGACGCTGCAGCTATTATACCGTGAGGATTTATTATACGCACCGCTGCCAGCAAAACAGCACTTATTATCACTCTTATCAGAATTTTCTTTTGTTTCCTTGTCATTTTTATCACCCGTTCATTTTAAATTATTTTAATACTATCTCGCAGTCGGGTTCAACCTTTGCACAAAGCCTGACAGCTTTTTTAAGTACAGCATCAAACACATCGTCCTTAGCCTCAAGAGTAAGCTTCTGTGTAAGAAAATTTACCGAAACAAACTGTACACCATCAAGTTTTCTTATTGCATCCTCCATTTTTTGTGCACAATTGGCACAATCAAGATCAACCATATTAAATACTTTTTTCATAAAAAAACTTCCTTTCGTATAAATATATGAACATCTATTCATATGATACTATATAAGTTCTTATTTGTCAATATGGTAAAAAAATAATTTTCTTTATTAGTAACTTGCATGATTTTAGGGCATTTTGTTGACAGATAGCGAAAATTATTATATAATTACAGTGACAATAAACAAAGGTGAGGTGAAAATATGCTTAATCAAACAGATTTTTATATTTCATGTGACAAATTATCGGATGTCAGCGCAGATATTTCCCCGAAACTTACACGGTATTTAATGAGAAATATTCTTCCTCAGTATGCAAAGGAGCTAAGGAAACTGCCTTTACGTCCGTTTTCGGCATACTCAATGCATGCTGAATCCGGAATCCTCTTCCGGCTGTCGACATTAAATGATCAGGCTATTCATCTTACTGACGTTCTTGCAAGAAAAAATACAATAGAACTCGGTGAGACCTGTACCGCCTATAATATCCAGCAGGTTTCAAAAAAGAATGAAATGCATGAGACTGAACTTTTCTCATCACTGGCAGGAAAAAACTTTAACCTGAATATTATCACTCCTGCAATGTACAGGGCATCAGGTATTATTTCGAATGCTCCTGTGATTCAATCATACTTTTATTCAGTAATATGCAGGATAAATATGTTCTCAGGTATAAAAATAGATTTCAGAGAATTTCTTTCAGCTTATAAAAGTCTGATCATTAACTCCTATTCACTGAGCAGCACAACATACTCGCTTTGCCAAAGCTGTGTTCCTGCTGTAACCGGAGAAATGAACATTACATTCAGCAATGACAATATCCGGTCAGAAAAGATCGTCAAAACTGTACTTGCATATGCCATATACAGCGGTATCGGCTCTGACACCTCACTTGGAATGGGTGGATTTTCAGCAGAACCGGTTCAATAATAATATTCTGCAAAATTTTTTACACAAATTATTTGTCTTAACATACAAAATGATAATATATTAATGTTTTTTTACTATTTTTTGTTGATATATTATAAATCATGTGATACAATAATGGTGACACAATTATTCTCGTATAGCAGGTGATAAATTTGAGAAAATCCATAAAAAAACAGACCTCTATAAGAATTTTCATTCTGATGCTTGTATCATGTCTTATTACCATATTAATATCACATCTGCTCCTGTTCATGTATACTGATGACAGCAGCAACGATATATCTGACAGTGCTGTTGAATTTGCATCCATTACAATAGATCCTGACAGTGCAAAAAACTATCTTACTACAAGAAAAATTGATGAACAATATGAAGATACACTCAATGATCTCAATACATATGTTACAAACATTGATAATGTAATTTCAATTTCACTCGTCAGCTTCAGTGTGTCTGTCGGACATGTGATATATGACACAGACAACAATAAAATAGGTACCAAGATAGATTATGATGACTACACATCAACAGTAAAGAATGATCTGATCGAAGGACGAAAATCCTGGAGTGTCGTTGAGGACAGGCTCCTGTATACTTACCATCCGATACGTACTATTGACGACAAGATCGCAGGATATCTGATAATCAGAACAACACAGAAACAGTCATACAACTATGCTGCAATGCTGATTATCGGGACCGGTATAATACTGTTTATGAGTCTTCTCTTCAGCAAAATATCCATGACGTTCTTTGACAAGGAAATTTTTGACCCGATTGATAATTTTTCTAAGACTGCTCTTGATTTTACCGGTTCTGTCTCAAGCGGAGGAAACATTAAGACGATCGAACTGTTCAAAACCAGTAAAGACAATGAGATCGGATACCTTGGAAATGCTATCAATAAAATGATCCTTGATATCAATGATTCAACAGAAAACCTTTCAAATGCCATATTTGAAGCATCTCATGACGGTATGACACAGTTGTTCAACAAAAGACACTACAACAATATCAGCGCAAACTTCAGAAAATGTTCTTCTATATGTGTGATTTATTTTGATGTAAATAACCTTAAAATGATGAATGATACTCTCGGCCATGAACATGGTGATTACGTAATCAAAAAGGCTGCAGAATATATAAGAAATCTGAATGTATTTATAGAAAATTCTCAGCATGATACCGGAACAGCAGCAAACGGCGGTTTCAGTTTCAGAATGGGAGGAGATGAGTTCTTATTTGTAATCAGTGAATGTTCTTTTAAACTGATTGACATGATAATAGAAAAAATCGAAACTGATTCCCCTGTTATTCTGAGTATGGAAGAGGATCATATAAAATGTGCTTTATCATATGGTTATTCTTATGCAAAAGGCATATACTCATATGATACTCTGCTGGCTGAAGCAGAGGATAATATGTATAAGAATAAAAATAAGCTGAAAAAAGCTTTACATATGCCTGACAGATAAGAAAGACATTACAGGTGGTGATAAGAAATGAAAAATGATTTAAATGAAAACAGCAAAGTAAGTTTCCTTTCAAATATTAAAATCAACAATAAAATTCTCTTTGTTTGTATTTTTGCTTTTCTGCCATCTGTAATTTTATTATTATCCATCTCGGTTTTTGTGAATCAGATCGAAACAGACAGAAGAAATGAAACAATATCATCCATGTCAAATGTGTCAGAACAATATGTCAATACTTCAATAGAAAATATAGTCGCCATTGCAAAATCGGTCTATACAAACAATACACTATATAATTTTCTTGATACCAGATATGAGTCGACTGTCGATTATTTTGATGCATTCCACAAGCTGACTGAAAACAATTCTCTGATCATAGCTGAAAACAGCAATATAAATAATTTTACGATCTACTCAGATAATGACACTATTCTCAATGGAGGCAATATCTGCAAACTGTCTGAAGTAAAAGATGAAGAATGGTACAACAACTTCATAAAGCTTAATAAAAACATGATCCTCTACTGTGACAAAGATGCATCCAGTCTGTCGCTGATACGAAAGCTTGATTATTTTAAAGTTAACAGCGGAGACTGCTTTCTTAAAATTGACTTTAACTCGAACAATCTTCAGACAAACTTTGAAAATCTGAAATTTGACGGAACAATATATGTAACATCCGGAGATACAGTATTATACAGCACCCAGAAAAACGCCTCAGAACAAACTCTTCCTGACTTTTCTGATTATGAGCTTTTCGGGAAAAACTACTATACCGTAGAAATACAGTATTATATCAAAGTAAATAAAGGAAGCATATTCACCGTATTGGATATGTATAAACTGTACTCTGTTCCGGTATTTATTCTTTTTGCTGCATGTATGATCTTTATTTTTAAGCTTATCCGGAATATTTCTTACAGAGTTAATGAGATCGTATTATCATATTCCAAGCATCAGAACTTTGATATGCTCAGACATTCCAATTACGGAAATGACGAAATAGGACATCTGCTCAACTACTGTCTGGATGTTTCATCAAGACTCAAGCATAATATGAGAGAATCAGACAAGCTCAACACCCAGATATGTGATTACAGAAATAAAAACAATAATCTTCTGACAGAACTCCTGAGTTATGAAGCTAAAAAGAATTACCTGTATTATTTTAATCCTGAAGTGATGAACAATTCGAATCTCAACAGATCATTTATTTGTCTTGATGAAGAAATTGAAAATATTTTAAAGTATAAAGAAGAATTCAAAAAGAAATTCAACAAGGAACTGATGATCAATATCAGCAATAACGTCTCTGAAAGCAAAAAAATATATATCCCGATCTATTCAATGCTTTCAATTACAGATGAACTTGTAAAGCGTGCACTTAATGAAGATAAAACACCTGACTTTAAGATCACTTTCAGTGACAACAAGAACAAGTTTGTAATTACAATAGCAGCTGATGAAACATATTTCTCACCCGGAAGACTTCTAAAACTCAGAGCTATTTTTGAAAACGATTCGGGTTACGAGGACTGGAAATATGTCCGTGACAGTAAATACAATCCGTATAACAGACTTAAACATTTTTACGGAAGCAGTATAAATCTTGAAGTAAGTTCATCAAGCAACAGTACAATTGAACTGACTATAGACAAGACTACAATGCAGCTTATCGAGAATCCCAAAAGTTAATGCAGCCATATATATGACGAGTAATTATTCTGACAAAAAAGGAGCTGATCAACAATGAAAAAACTATCCACAGTATCTATTGCAGCAACTATTCTATTTTCATCCATCCTATGCAGCTGTTCCCCGCTGCTTCGGAATTCTGCATCTGATGCATCATCAAATGCACAAAACATCAAAGTATTTACCAGTTTCTATGCTAAACCAGGCACTCCGATCAGTGACGACAATATAATCCAGCAAAAGATAGCTGAAAAGATAGGTGCAAAATGCATAGAGTCATGGCTTCAGAACGGCGAGACCGCAGAAGATGCGATCAGCAAGATGATTCTTTCAGGTGAATACCCTGACTTTATCTATCCTGAAAACACACAGCATCAGCGCCTTATTGATGCCGGTGCCTATATTCCGATCGACGAATACTGGGATGAATATCCTAACCTGAGAAACTATTTTACAGATGACATCTGGGATAAACTGAGAGCAGATGACGGGCATATATATATAATTCCGGCATTCTCAAATGTTTATATGCACTCAACACAGCCGAAACACGGAGAAGAAGCCTTCTGGGTACAGGTCAAGGTACTCAAATGGGCAGGATATCCTGAAATAAAAACACTTGATGAATATTTTGATCTGCTTGACAGATACCTTGAGGCAAACCCTACTGACGAAAACGGAAATGAAAATATAGGATATGAAATACTGACTGACGGATATCTGTATTTCTGCCTGGAAAACCCTCCGCAATTCCTGGACGGATACCCGAATGACGGCTGCTGTATAGTAAATCCTGATACTCTTGAAGCCGTAGATTACAATACAACAGATACCGCGAAAAAATGGTTTAAAAAATTAAATGAAGAATTCAAAAAAGGAACAATTGATTCAGAATGTTTTCTTCTGACACAGGATCAGTATTACAGCAAGATCTCTTCAGGTAATGTACTTGGAATGGCAGACCAGGGATGGAACTATCAGATCGCCACATATAATCTTCCTGATGAGTGTCAGTATGTTCCGATAGGAGTAGTAATCGACGACAGCATCAGTCCACACTACTTAAGTCAGCCTACCTTTGATTATTCATCAGGACTAGGCATTACAGTCAGCTGTACTGACGTTGACGGTGCTGTAAAGTTTATCAACGACCTTCTTGACCCTGAGATTCATGATCTTCGTTACTGGGGCATTGAAGGCCAAAATTACAACGTTGATGAAAACGGTCTTTTCTATTTGACGGATGAACAGTATGAAACAAGAAAATCGTCTGATTACGTAACGAATGTCAAATGTGAATATACATACTTCCCGTTCTATGGTGGCATGGATCTGGATGGGATCAATGCATCTACCCCGTCAAACCAGCCTTCTGTTTTCTTCAGTCAGTTAAGTGATATCATGAAGGAATGCTTTACTGCATACGGCGTGCAGACATTTGTTGACCTTCTTAACAAACCTGAAGAAAATGAGCCATGGTTTCCTATGTGGTCATATTCAAATACATTTACATCCGATACTGATTACGGAAAAGCTAAGGAAGATATGGACAGAGTAAAACACGAATATCTGCCGAAAGTCGTTATGAGTGATGATTTTGAAAGCTCATGGAATGAATATCTCGGTGTATATTATTCAGAATGTGACATAGACGCTTACCTCTCTGAACTTACAGCAGAAATCAGAAGACGTGCGGGAAAATAAGCACGGTTAATTTTCATGTTGTAAATAAACAGGAGGTGTAGAAAATGAAAAAAAACAGATATTTATCATCACTGCTTATTGTTATTGCCGCTGCAGCAGCTGCAGGAGGATGCAGCAGTATTTCAGATAAACAGGCTGAAAGCAGTCAGGAAATCAAAACATTCACAGGAATATTTGCCTCACCTCAGGTAACTATCAGTGAAGACAATGTTATAAAAAAATTAATTGCCGAAAAAACAGGTGCACAGTGTGATGAAAGATTTCTTGAGGACAGTAAGGATCTTGTGGATATCGCATCAAAAATGATAAATTCAGATGATTATACCGACTTTGTATTCGCGAATAACGAACAGAATCTTTTCACTGACTCCAACTCTTTTATTGCCATAGATGAATACTGGGACGGATGCGACAATCTGAAAAACTACTTTTCCGAGTATGAGTGGAACAAGATAAGGTCGGATGACGGACATATATATTTCATTCCGATCTACTCAAACGTATATATGTACGACACAGCCACTACACAGGATGAAGAAGCTTTCTGGGTTCAGGTCAAGGTTCTTAAATGGGCCGGATATCCGGAAATTACTACACTTGATGAATACTTTGATCTTCTCGAGCAATATATCAGGGCAAATCCAAAGGCAGAAGACGGCAGTGATAATATAGGCTATGAAATACTTACAGACGGATATCTGTATTTCTGTATGGAAAACGTTCCTCAGTTTCTTGACGGTTATCCTAACGACGGATGCTGCATAGTCGACCCTGATAAACTTGAGGCAGTAGATTACAACACAACCGATACCGCTAAAAGATGGTTTAAAAAGCTTAATGAAGAATACCACAACGGAATTATCGATCCTGACTGCTTTGTTATGACTTCAGAAGAGTATATGCAAAAGCTTAATACCGGAAATGTACTCGGCATGGTAGATCAGTTCTGGAACTTCAGCGGCGCAGTATCATCTCTTCCTGATGAATGTGCATATATTCCTCTTGGAGTTGTTATAGATGAAGGGATAACTGAGCATTATCATTCTGAAGTAGCTCTCAACGCATCACAGGGTATTGGTGTTACAGTAGGCTGTAACGATAAAAAAGGTGCAGTAAAGTTCATCAATGACCTGCTTGATCCTGAAATACACAGACTCCGCTTCTGGGGATTAGAAGGAAAAGATTATTCAACAGACAGTGAGGGAAAATTTTATTTTACAGATAAGCAGACTCAGCAGAATGAAGATAAGGATTACTATATAAAAAACAAGTGTGTTTATCCATGCTTTCCATACTATAAAGGAATGGATCGTGACGGCATAAATGCTTTCAGCCCACAGTATCAGCCAAGTGAGTTTTACAAAAAACTCAGCAGTATAATCCAGGAATGTTTTTCAGCTTATGGAGTCCAGACATATTCTGAGATGCTCAACAAAACAGAAAAATCAAAACCATGGTACCCGATGTGGTCATATGCAAATACATTTTCACAGACAACTCAGTTCGGAGAAATCAAACTTTCAATGGACACAGTTAAACATGAGTATCTTCCGAAGGTCATAATGAGCGATGATTTTGAATCAGCATGGAATGAGTACATGCAGGTATATTCCTCTGAATGCGACATCAGAACTTATTTAAAGGTGCTGACAGATGAAGTTAAACGCTGTGCCGGTCAGCAGTGATATACGCCTTACAGACTTGTAAAGGAAAATATGGATAAGGTAAAACATGAATATCTTCCTATAGCTGTAATGAGTGAAATTTCGATTCTTCATGGGATGAATATATAAATGTAAATAACGAAAGATGTGATGTAAAGTCATATCCGGATGCTCTTACAACGTATATCAGAGACTGCCGGGACAAGTACGGTGAAAATTAACTAAAAAAATAAAGGAACAGCTTTGTGAGCTGTTCCTTTGTTTTTTAGTTATTTATTTAATTTCGAGTTTTCTTGCAGCCTGAGCCTTCTGGGTTTTCTTCGGAAGATTCAGTTGAAGAACTCCGTTTTCATACTGAGCATCTATGTGCTCATCATCTATATCGGCAATATTGAAGCTCCTCTGGAAACATCCGTATGAACGTTCTCTGCGGACATATCTGCCTTCCTTATCCTTCTCGTCTTTATTATCTTCATGTTTTGCAGATATCGTGAGCATTTCGTTGTCAATGTCTACACTGATATCTTCTTTATTGAATCCCGGAAGTTCAGCCTCGAGAACAAACTTGTCGCCCTTATCTTTGATGTCTGTTCTGAATCCATTTTTCATTAACCCATTATATGAAGTCAGATCTCTGTCAAAGAAATTCTTTTCAAAATCATGAAAAACGTCAAATAAATCGTAACCCTTGTTTTCATATGGTGTCAGTCCAAACATAATAACTACCTCCTGTTATACTTTATGTATATTTAATTTATTTTGTACCGAACTGAGCTGATGTGTTATACTTTCTCATCTCTTCCTTTCGGTGATTATATAATAGAATTATTGTATGTACGGAATATTAACATTCTGTGATAAAACAATGAAAATTAGCACTCTCGATGTGAGAGTGCTAATTTTCATTGTTAATAAGTCCCCGGCTTTTCCGGGATTATTAATAACTCATCGTTTTTAAGAACAGCTTTTATCACCGCTCCGTTATGGGAATCTTCAAATGCCTGATTGATGTCCTTAAACTATACCACTAATTATCACTTTTTATCATATAAAATAAAAAGGGTGCCCTGTTTTAAGCACCCTTTTACTTGAGTTTTATATATAATTAATTATATAATCCATGTATTTACTTTTCTATTTCAGACTGTTCAAGCGTTTTTTGAATCGCTGTTTCACATGCCTGCATATCCGATGCACTTATCATATGACGTCCTACATGACAGAACTTCATACCCCTGATCCCTGAAACCTGTTCAAGTTCTTCATCACACAGACCAGCCCAGCTTTCCGGGAACATAACTTTTGGATGCTGTTCATTTACGGCCGGAACCCCGACTACTGCATATCCGCCGCGCTGAGACGGGAACATTACGAACTTAGCCGGAGAATTTTCCAGCACATCCTTCCACGGAACATATTTTTCAAGTTTTACTGTCGTCTTGTCACTGGAACTGTAAGCTTCATGTACAATTTTTTTTGCGGCTTCTACGCTTTTGTATTTGCCGAAGATCTTTATAAGTATACGCAGTGCAAAATCAGTTGCCTCATTGAAAGCCTCATCCTGACTCTTGACTGAATTCCACTGAGGATTGAAAGCTGAGATGATTTCAGCAACCTGATTATATTCACCTGTATTGTCGCTGAGATCAAGAGGTGCAACGAATCTCTCATCAAAACCAAGTGCTTTTTCACGGCCGATTATTCCTGCACCGAAATCACGCCACAGCAGACCGAATGCTGCATACTTGATTCCGTTGGGACGTACCTCACACTCAGGCATATGATGATCATATTTTCCCCGGCCGATATCATAAACCAGACCGTCAAAATCGTCCGGTACATCGTTTACACGGATAATCTGAATATTTGGATTGAGATACCTCACAAGTGCTGTTGAAAAAACGTCATCTGCATGAAATCTTCCGGAATGCGTACAAGCCTTTTTATATATAAATTTCAAATATAACTGCTCCTTTCATATCGCGGCTTAAATAAAAGAGAGTGGCAGGATAGGTTCCACTCTCAGTTAATTATATAATTAATACCACACTGTGTCAATACTATTTATAGCTTTATTTTTCCATATTATATATAAATTTGCTATTTGCATTGCCCAGACTTTTAAAAAATGATATTTTATCTGATAGTTCATCTTCTGCACAGCACATAAGACCGGACATAACACACACTCCTGCCGCTCCTGCGCCGATAACAGAGGCTGCATTTTTTTCAGTAATTCCTCCTATCGCAAATACAGGAATTTTTACCTTAAGACAGATATTTTTCAAAGACTGAATACCTCTGGGCGGGACTCCTTTTTTGCACTGAGTGTTAAAAATATGACCGTAGATCAGATAAGAAGCACCGTTTGCGTATGCTGTGACTGCTTCATCACATGAATGGACAGATACCCCAATACAGGCAAAACCCTGTGTCCTGTCCCTGTTGTTCATAAAATCATTAAATGACAGCTGAATTCTGGTTATACCGGCATTTCTGGCAGCCATAGTGTATTTGTTTGCAATAAGAAGTTTGCTTTCGTTGCCGCTCTGTGATATCAGGCTGCATAAAAGCTGCTCATACGCATCTTCATCCATATCTTTTTCTCTAATAATGATCCCATCAGGTTTTTCAGAACAAATTCTGCAGATCCTCCTGAAATATGATTCCTGCGGCGATAAAGTACCGTATGTCTGACAAAGTGACCTGTCTGATACACAAATCAGCATATCTGTGCAGATCCTGTGTTAATATAGTCGGTAAATACAGGCTGCAGACCCTTTGACGCAATAGCACTTCTTACCTCATCAACACTTCTCGGATCTGATATCTCAAACTGTTCATCACCCTTTGGTTCTCCGTCATGTCCCCCGATTCCCACCTTTACACCGGCTGAGATCTTTGTTGCAGCGAGACCTGTTACGTTGTCACGAAAGCCCTGTCTTTCTCTGGTAGAGATAGTTATTCCGGCAAAAGGCATAAACAGCCTGTATGCCATCATAACCTGCAGAAGCTGTTTTTCATGTACATCATGAGGATTGTTATCTGCGTTATTTTTATAAGGTCTGAGTCTCGGGAATGAAAAAGATATCTCTGCGTGAGGATATTTTCGCTGGATATAATATGCCTGCATACCTGCAGCAAATGCATCCTTTCTGAAGTTGTCAAGTCCCAGAAGTGATCCGAATGCAACGCCTCTCATACCGCCCATTATTGCTCTTTCCTGAGCGTTGAATCTATAGGGATAGCATCTCTTCGGTCCAGCCGGATGGACCTGCTCATACTTGTCTGTATTGTAAGTTTCCTGATATACGCTGACAAAGTCAGCACCGCACTCCTGCAGGTACCTGTATTCATCAGAATTTACAGGATATATTTCAATTCCAATAGTGGTAAAATATTTTTTTGCCAGGCGCACTGCCTGGCCTATGTATTCCACTCCTGATGCACTTCGGCATTCACCGGTAAGGATCAGTATCTCCTGCAGACCGGTTGCGGATATGACCTTAAGCTCATGCTCTATTTCTTCATAATTAAGCTTTCCGCGGTTTATCTTGTTTTTGCAGTTAAAACCGCAGTATACACACTGATTTTCACAGTAGTTTGCTATATAAAGAGGAGTAAACATACAAACCGAATTTCCGAAATGCTTTGCAGTTTCCTGCTTTGATCTCTGAGCAATTATCTCAAGCATATTTGTTGCAGCCGGAGACAGAAGTGCCGCAAAGTCTTCCTTTGAAGGGTATGCTGCATTAACAGCTCTTAAAACGTCAGCCGGAGTATATGAGTCATAATCATATGCCTGCATATCAGCAAGAACCCTGTCCATAATATCAGACTCTATAGCTTCCATGCCCTTCTGATATTCCATATGATTGAATTTTTCCTGTATCATTACTGTCCCTCCCCCTGTCAGTCTGCCAGAAATCCTGTAAGCGGACTTGAAGCCTCTGCTTTAAAATCAAGTACACGTCCTGTACCTGCAAGATATGCAGTTCTTCCTGCCTCTATCGCAAGTCTGAATGCCTTTGCCATAGCTGCAACATCACCGGCAGTTGCAACAGCCGTGTTTGCCATTACAGCTGAAACACCAAGCTCCATAGCCTCACATGCCTGTGACGGTTTGCCTATGCCTGCATCAACTATAACAGGAATATCTATCTCATCCACAAGTATCTTTATAAACTCTTTTGTAAGCAGTCCTTTATTGCTTCCGATAGGCGCAGCAAGAGGCATTACACTTGCAGCTCCGGCATTAACAAGTGATCTTGCAGCAACAAGGTCAGGGAACATATACGGCATAACAATAAAGCCTTCCTTTGCAAGTATTTCTGTAGCCTTTATTGTTTCATAGTTATCGGGCATAAGATACTTTGATTCATGTATGATCTCAAGCTTTACAAAATCGCCGCATCCTATTTCTCTTGCAAGTCTCGCAATTCTCACTGCTTCTTCAGCATTTCTTGCACCCGATGTATTCGGAAGAATAGTGATTCCCTCCGGTATGTAGTCCAGAATGTTTTCATTTACACCTGCATTAGCACGCCTGAGTGCCATAGTAGCTATCTCTATCCCGCCGTTTTCAGCTGTAGTTTTTATCATGTCCAGTGAAAACTTGCCTGAACCAAGAATAAATCTTGAACTGAATTCCTTTGAACCTAAAACCAGCTTATCATTGTCTTTCATATTAAACATCCTCTATTCCTGTTAATAATCTTAAAATCATATTTGCCTGGTGACCGGCACATATAAGAACTCTGGGGGCCATAAGACCGCACCCCTGTCTTGCCTCATTTGTCTCATCTCCGCATATGTAGAGATTTTTCATACGTCTGACGGTCCTGATTTTATTTGAACTTTCAAGCCCTGCCATTCCGGAACCGGAGACGATCTTAATGCCGGGCATTTTTTCATAAAGAGTATTTACAAGCATTGCCTTTGCCTGTGCATTATCAAATGCCTCACACACTATGTCACAGCCGCGAAACAGATCTGCGGCATTACCGCCGTCGACCCGTTCATTGTAAGTAATTATATCTATATAAGGATTAATACGGCTCAGCTGCTGTCTTAGTGCGTCTGTTTTATACAAACCAAGATCTGAAACATAGTATGACTGCCGGTTGAGATTGCTCGGCTCTACTACATCAAAATCCACAAGAACAAGTCTTCCGACTCCTGTTCTGGCAAGAGCAGCAGCGATATTTGAACCGAGTCCGCCGAGTCCTGCTATTCCTACTGTTGCTTTTTTTACAGCTTCATGTACGTGCGGCGTATGTCTTGCGCACATCATTTCACTGAGGTCAGCTTTGTCCGGCATTTTTCCCGCGGGAATAATAAATAACTCATCATCTTCCCTTATAGCACAGTCATCACTTACCTGAAAACCATTTATGATTATTAAATCCTTTTCATCAAACAATTCTTTTCTTAATTTATATACGCTCCCGCAGCTGCACTCATAGTCCTTTGCATTGAGCTTTATTTTCATTATATCAGCCCCCGCCAACGAAACTTACTACTTCAAGTGTATCTTCGTCGCTTACTGTTACACTTTCATACGTCGATCTTGGTACTATTTCTCCGTTTTTTTCAACAGCTATTCTTGCAATATTGTACTTCATATCAACGAGCAGCTGTTTGAGATTTACCGGTTTTTCAAGATCAATTATCTCAGAGTTTATTTTCAACGCAAATCCTTCCTCTCACTTTTTTCCATTAAGACAAAATAAAATGGGATGCACCCGCGGTGGTGCACCCCATTACTTAACAAAGTATTTTGTTGTGGTAAGATATATGTTAGCATATTTTATAAATAAAGTCAACCATATATTTAAACCGTCAGACTGTGTATCTTATAAACGTCTGCTTAATATACGTCTTATTTTCCTGTTTATACAAATAATAGGTGTCTGTTATAAATAATTTATACAGATTGCAGCTTTTGTCATACATAATTATTGACACTATTTATATATGAATGATATAATAAAAATTACATTAATAAAAACTTTATCCTGATTTCGTCACATGATCCGGGGACTTATAAAAGGGGGAAATATCATGACATTTAAAAAAATTGCTTCAATAATTACAGCCGGACTTATGACTCTGTCATGTACAGGGATCTCGGAGGCTTTTGATTTTCGCACTGACGCTGTTGTTTTTGCCGCATCTTATCAGGGCAGCGGAACATATGAAGATCTCAGCTATGAAAACTATGGTTCATACGTTGAAATAACGGAATGTGACAAGTCAGCAACAGCTGTAAAAATTCCTGATGAAATTGACGGCGTAAAAGTTACAAGAATACAGGAATATGCTTTTTCAGACTGCAGCAGTTTAAAAAGCGTATATATTCCCCGGTCCGTTCATTCAATAAAAGCCGGTGCTTTTGCAGGCTGCGTGAGTCTTGAGTCCATTAATCTGCCGCAGGGTATCAGGTATATAGATTGTTATACATTCTATAACTGTACTTCCCTTACCGGTATAAGCATTCCTGACAGTGTTGCTATAATTGATGATATGTCTTTTTACGGCTGCTTCAGTCTTAAAAAGATTACGATACCTGACAGTGTTACATATATAGGATCCCTCGCCTTTGCTCAGGATGATGCTGATAAAAGCAGTCTTACTGATCTTAAACTTTCAGAAAATCTCGTATACATCGGTTCATCAGCTTTTGCTGACTGCAAAAAACTAACAGACATAAAGATTCCTGACAGTGTCAGGGAATTGTATATGGACTCATTTATCGGATGCGACAGTGAAGAGTCACTGTCTGTTCCATTAACAGCCTCTATTTTATCAGCACGTCATGTAAACTACAATTATGAAAAATCAGGTGACAATATTTCCCGCAACGATATCGACTATCATTATATTGAGACATCAGACAAGAGTTATGCCAAACGTTACGACTCCCCGATGTATTCTAACTTATTCAGGGAAACTGACGGGAGTCTGACAAGAGTTCATTATTATTACGGCAGGGTATTCATTGAAAACTACAATGATGACTGGACTGTTAAAAAGAGAACTGTAATTAAATCCGAGCTTTCAGAATTCGGGGGCTTTTATTGCGGTGAGAAATATAATTTTATTGTCTTTGGTCAGGACTGTCCTGATATCCAGACAGTAAATGATGACTTTGAGGTTATCCGCATAATAAAGTATTCAAAGGACTGGAAGAGACAAGGCAGTGCCTCATTTTCAATGTCTCAGACTGATGCCTGTGCTCCTTTTGATGCCGGTTCTCTGAGAATGGCTGAATACGGCGGGAATCTGTTGCTCCACACTTCTAGGCAGATGTATCATGAATATCCTCATCAGTCAAATCTCACAGTATGCATAAATGAAGAGACAATGAGCTCAGACGGTATAAATCTTTCATCACCATATTCAAGTCATTCTTTCGGACAATTCGTTAAAACGGACAATGAGTATGCATATTTTGTTGACCACGGTGATGCATATCCGCGTGCAGTTCTCCTGAGCCGGTCAGGTCTGACACCTGATGTCAGGGATCCGGGACTTAAGTCAAACGAAGTTCTGAAAATTCAGGGTGAAACAGGTGACAACTTTACAGGTTTATCTGTCGGCGGCTTTGAGCTGTCAGGCAGCAGCTGTCTGATTGCCGGAAATTCTGTTGATCACAGCAACTCACAGTCGTATGACTTATCGGGAGTTAAAAATATTTTTCTGTGTGTATCTGACAAGGACCTGAAAGATACAAAACAGATATGGATCACAGATTATGCAAAAGATGACGGTGTTACTGTAAGAACTCCGCAGCTTGTCAGAATCAATGATGATAAGTTTGTTCTGATGTGGGAGGAGCTTTATAAAGACAGCGTTACCACAAAAACTGCACAGGTAAACGGCAGCGGAAAACTTATATCCGGCATAGAAACACAGAATGTCCGTTTGTCAGATTGTCATCCTGTCCTTGATAAGGAAGGTTTCATTGTATGGTATGTAACCGATGAAAAAAGTACCCTTACGTTTTATCGGATAGATCCTGATAACCTGAATGAAAAAGCTGAGGAGATCACTGCAGCGCATCCAGGTGACTGCATATCCGAAGAATTTGACCCTCTGTCAGACCCACACTACTTATACGACTATGAAATTTCAGACGACTGCGTTTCAATAATCACTCTTGCAAAACCCGACAATATTCTCGGCTCAGGCATAACTGATCTGAAGGTTCCTCAGACAATCGATAATTTACCTGTCACAGAAATCTGCGCCGGCGCGTTTTCGCAAGCCGGCAGTCTTGTCAGTGTCAGTCTGCCTGACAGTATTGAAACGATCGGAAACTCCGCATTCTCAGGCTGTAACAGTTTAGTCTCAGTCAATATACCTGAGAAAGTGTCGACAATCAATTCCTATACTTTTTTAGACTGTAACCTGAAAAGTCTTGTGATACCCGCGTCTGTCAGGTATATCGGAAGATATGCTGTTGGTTACGAGTATAAAATTATATCAAACGGCGACGGCAGCTACAGCTACACAATTGAAAAGGATAATGATTTTACTGCCATTATCGGACTGTCCGGTACTGCTGCACAGGATTATGCGCGTTTGAATAATATATCTTTCAAAGAACTTGAAACAGGTGACGTAAACAATGACGGAAATATAAATATTACTGATGCAGTAATGATAAAAAGATGGATTCTGTGTTCAGGCAGCATGCCATCACTGCAGGCTGCAGATCTTAATCACGACGGCACAGTAAATATCTTTGATCTGATGAGACTCATGCAGATGCTCACCAGTCACTAAAATACGTAATAATATAAAAATACCTCTGCCGTTTTTAGCTGCAGAGGTATTTTGTTATACACATGATTAAAAGTTTATTGTCTGTTAATTATTTCAGAAAGCATTTCCATGCAGACGTCTGCGTATGTCGCTCAGGCTGTCATCAACCAGAAGCATACCATCCCTGAAAACCGGCTGCAGAAGATTATTTTCCATTTTAGCTGCCTCTTCGATCGTAAGTTCATCCTTATAAAGAATATCCTCACCATCTCTGTATACACAGCACATACCCTTCTGGGACTTTTTAAAGTTTGCGCCCTTCACCTTATCTGTTTTCGGATCCTTGAAGATCTGTCTTTCCTGTCCGTCAACGATACTGTTTGTTGCCTTGAGTGCCTGACCCAGAGAATCACGTGTCACATACTGATAAGTATATGAACCTATTCCAAGTGTGACATTGCTTGCAGCAAATCCTCTTTTCACAAGTTTTGCGTATATCTCACAGGCTCTTTCGTATGTGATGGCATCCCCGTAAATTACACCTATATGACTGTCAAGCACCTTGTATCCCTTGTCATTTATGAAACCGCCGAATATCCTCCACAGACATTCTGTTGTTCCGAGTTCCTCCGGAGTATATTCTTTTTTGGGGTCAAGAGGTCCGTCAGCTGTTCCGCAGATAATATCAACAGGATTGCCTGAATCTCCTCTGATGATTATTTTTCCGTCTCTTGCCATTATGCTTTCTTTGAGTGACGGGATCATGTTTGTTACTACGTTCCAGTAGTCATATGTGTCAGATACGATACTGAGAAGACCTGTTTTGAATACATCCTCTATCAGGTGACGGTAGCACTCATATTCACCGTCTCGTCCGTATGAGCTCATGACACTGTGTTCAGTTGACGGAACACCTCTGCCTACGACTTCCTTTTCACAGTCGCAGTTGTAGTATGCCTCAAGCCATGCTATTGAACCGATAGTTGCTGTTGATGTAAACGAAAGCAGATGAGCTGCACTGCTTTTTTCAGCGCCTTCAATACTAGTCATACCTCTCATAGAGAAGTCCCCGCATGCTGCACTTCTTGAAGCAGTAAGCAACTGGTCACATGATGACTGTTCTTCAATCCCGTTTTCATCAAAAACAACCTTTTTATCTGCTTTATCAGATACAGTCATTTCATAGTACTTGTTTACTATCTGACGATATGCATAAGCTACACTTGCAGAGTTCATAGGATACCATACATTTACTGAAATAAAAGTTTCAAGATAATTTACAAGCCATCCGAAGCCCTTGACAGTATTTGATATCTCATATACAGGAGTCTTGATATTTACCCTTGTTCCCTCCGGAACAGCCTTTATCATTACAGGCAGATAACCCAGATCATACAGCTTTTCGATCTCTGTAGTATCTGCTGCCTGAACAGACATTGTATTGCTTATGATGCGTCTGTACTCACCCAGTATCTCAGATTTATCTCTTCTGAAAAAGTTTTTATTGAAAAGATCACACAGGTATTCTTTTATAAATGCCTGCATACCAAATACTACGACTTTGTCAATGTATTCATATCTTGACATTCTTGGAGTCCAGTATGAAACAAGATATTCGAGCTTCGGTGTATATGCCAGATGGTGTATAGTCTTATAGAAATCTGTAAGCAGCAGCGGATCCATTCTTTTAAACTCTGTAACATTCATAAAAATACCTCCTGTGAATTCTTGTTTGTTATTTACTTTCTGAAGCTTCTGACTATTTCAATGTCCGGATGATGTCCTGTGTAAATCGAGTCTGTAGTAAACACGCGGTCTATAAGTCCGCTCTTTATCATATCACCATCAAGAATGGAGTTTTCACAATGTGTTACATACAGATATATATTGCCTGCCCCTGCTTTTTTAAGTTTATCTGCGCTATGGTAGAAGGTTCCCCCTCTGCTGCAGATATCATCTATAATAAGAACTCCGAAGCCCTGTTCACCGATCTCTCCGAGAAGTCTGAGATTATTGATCTTACCGCTGCGCCAGTCCCTCTCTTTTTCACCTTTAAGGTAAGGATACTCAAGTATTCCTTCGTACTTTTTAGCACATCCTGCATCCGGATAGAAAAGATAATCTGAACTCTTGTCAAAATTTATCTTCGTCATGACCTCATTTATTATATCTGTATGAGGAATGATCCTTATCCTGTCGATAAGTGCCTGTGATACGTTTGAATGAGGATCAT
Source organism: Oscillospiraceae bacterium (assembly GCA_030539275.1). Lineage (GTDB taxonomy): Bacteria > Bacillota > Clostridia > Oscillospirales > Ruminococcaceae > HUN007. The sequence goes on from JAUNSK010000011.1 coordinate 37,783, forward strand.
AGACATTTACACTTTCAAATTTCATTGAATTGAGAAGAGAAGCAAAATACTTAAGTGTAAATACCTCATCATTGTTTTTTACCCTGTCCATTCTTGCATTCGGTATATACGGCATCGTAAGTGATATCTCAGCTTTGCTGCAGATACTTCTGATATGTGAAACAAGATAATACAGCATTACGAGCTCATCATCACTGTCATAGCACCAGATTACTTCAAACTTTGTGCTGCCTGAAGCATCATACCTCATAAGCTTTGTATTATCAGGAAACTGTTTGTTTTCTATTATTGCGTCATTTATTTTAATCATTACGTCACCTGCTTTATTTTATTTCTATCTGGCACATTTTCATTGCATCAAGGGCTGTCTGATGACTCTGAACTGATACTCCTGCACAGCAGTCACTCAGTACACAAACAGGAATCTCAGGTGAAAGTGCCTTTATTGTCATTGCATTGCTGATTACACATATATCAGTACAGAGTCCTGTAAGAATTACCTCGTCAGGATTTCTGTCCTTTATATACTGTGCAAGTTCATATGAACCAAATGTATTTTTATCAAATATTTTTTTCTCATCATACTTATTGCATTTTTTTATCTCATCACATATCTGCCAGCCGTCAGTACCTTTGATACAGTGTCTGACCGGAAGTTTTGTTCCTTCCTGAGTGGATTCATAATTATCAAAATGTGTGTCTCTGGTAAAAACGACCTCTGAGTCGAATGCATTTATTGTATCAGCGACATTTGATACAATTGCCTTAGCCTCCTCAGTTCCAAGTGAACCTGAAATAAAATCGTTCTGCATATCAATTACTACAAGAAGCTTTCCCATAAGTATCACCTTTCTTTGGTTTGTTTTATCCTAAGAAGTTTATATTCTTATTATATACATCATACCTCATTTTGTCAACACTTTTTAAATTTTTTTTCTGTACAGAACTGCTCTTTTGTGCTGACCTGTTTCCTGACTTGTATCAGTCTTTACGATCTTCTGATCAAACAGCCTGTGAATGACTTCCTTGCTGACAGGATGTCCTGCTATAAGACCATAAACAGCCTGCATCTGAGGAATGCTGAACTGCTCATCAAGCAGATGAAAAATACAGTCTGTTGTGTCAAGCCTCATCATAAGTGAGTTAAGTGCATCTGCAATGATCTGCATATGATCAAATGCAAAACGTCCGTAGGATTCAGATATATACGATCTTTTTCCGTCGGATGTAAAACTGAAGTCGATCTTTTCATCTGAAGAAATCAGAGAAACATGATAATTTCCTTCGTCATCTGTAATAATGCAGTCAAACCACTGTGCCTTCAGTGCATCTGTCCTGGCGTAACAGTTTTCCGTTATCTGAGACATCAGACAGGTATATGCACATGATATTATTCTTCCTCTTGGATCTCTGTCTATCCCGCTGTATGTCCTGAACTGTTCAGGGCACACATTTTTAAGACCCGTTTCCTCAGTAAGCTCCCTGCATGCACATTGTTCTATTGTTTCATTCATTTTAAGAAAGCCGCCCGGCAGTGCCCACATGTTTCGAAACGGCTCTATACCCCTTTTTATAAGCATAAGCTTTAACTTTTTTACGGAGCTTTTTCTCGGACTGTCAGACTTTTCTTCATCAACAGCAAATACAGCAATGTCTGCTGCAACCGACGGACGCTCATAATTGTTTATATCATAATCATCAGGAAAATTATCATTCATTATTTACTACTCCTCATTAATATATATAAATAACAGCCCATCTGCTATTATAGCATAACAGATTCTGCAATACAATGTATGTCAGTTTTTTATAAATGTAATCAGCTGATAATTTAGAATATTTATACCAATAATTATTCTGTGTAAAACTATTTTTGTGAAATAGCTCAAAAAAACATCAAAAAAATATAGCAAAACTATTGAAAAATATTTTAGCATATGTTATAATAACGTTATCAACATAGCAGATATATATGCTGTGCGAACAAGGAGGAATTGCTATGAAAACTACCATATCAGCCAGACAGATGAACATACCTCAGGCATTTAATGATTATGCCACACAGAGGCTTGAAACAAGATTATCAAAATTCTTTGGAGATGATGCTGAAACTAAGATCACTATTTCAGAATTAAAAGGACAGATAGTAATCGAATTAACTGTTAGATATAACAATATGATATACAGATCTGAAAAGAGTGCTATTAATAAAAATGATGCACTCGATGCAGCTATTGATAAGATCGTAAGGCAGATAAGGAAAAACAAGACCAGAGTCGAAAAGAGACTCAAGGATGCAGCCTTCAAAGGTCTCAACTCTGATGTCGCAGAAGAATATGATTTTGAAGTTGTAAAACACAAAAAGTTCATTATGCGTCCGATGGAGCTTGACGAAGCAATTCTTCAGATGAATCTTCTCGGTCATAACTTCTTTATGTTCAGCAATGCAAAATCAGGATCAACTAATGTTGTCTATAAGAGAAGCGACGGAAACTATGCAGTTCTTGAGCCAGATGCTGAGTAAAAAAGCCACTACTGCATATGTACAAAGTACATACGCTTAGATAAACTTGCCGAAAGGCCAGGCTTCCGCACCGGATCCACACTGGTGCGGAAGTTTTTTATGTTGACATGGTATTTATTATATGTTAAAATATGATTAAAAAAAGAACATGGAGGGAATTCAATGAAAAAATTTTTGCAGAAGTTTCAGTACAACTCACCCGTTATACTGACATTCACCCTTATTGCAGTTATCGTTCAGCTGATCAGCTGTATACCGGGTACTGAGTGGTTTCACAAGCTGTTCTGCGCATACCGCGGATCTCCCATCAACCCACTTACCTATATCAGACTGTTCACACATGTGATCGGTCACAGCGGATGGCCGCACCTGATAGGCAACTTTACATACATTCTTCTCGTCGGTCCGATGCTTGAAGAAAAGTATGGAAGCAAAAAACTTCTTATTATGATGGCTATCACAGCATTTGTAACAGGTCTTGTCAATATCCTGATCTTTAATGTTACTCTGTGCGGAGCAAGCGGAATCGTATTTATGCTCATTCTCCTTGCATCATGTGCTAACTTCAGTGAAGGCAAGATCCCTGTAACTCTTATACTTGTAGGAGTAGCTTACATCGGAAATGAAATGATCGCTGCTTTCAGTGACGATAATATTTCTCAGCTTTCACATATCATCGGCGGTCTCTTCGGTGGTTTCTTCGGTTATCTGTTTGCCAAAAAGGAATATAAAGATTACTGATATGGCAAAGCAGTATACAGCAAAAGATTTTTTTACTTCGGATCATAATAGCATTTTATACGTACGCATTATAGAAAAACAGGTCAGCTCATTACGAACTGACCTGTTTTTTACGTTACTTTATACCTGAAAACCATATATCTGAAATCTCAAATGATTTTGAATCCAGATAAGAAAGAAGCCCTGGTTCACTGTCCGGCATAAAAATAAGCTTATATGCGCACAATGCCTGATATCTTAGTCCGAATTTTTCGTTTACTGTTTTGCTGCCGTACTTTGCATCACCTATAATAGGGCATCCCAGAAATGCAAGATGAGCTCTTATCTGATGTGTTCTCCCGGTAAACAGCTCTACATCTATCAGATTACAGTCTGTGAGCCTTTTTACAACAGTATATCCTGTAATTATCTGTTTATATCCCTCGCAGGGCTTTGCTCTGATCGTAACCTTATTTGTAGTACCGTCCTTCCTGTGGTATGCATATGCTTTGTCAGACATCTTCGGAGGCATTGATGCAGACAGACAGAGATAATGCTTGCTGATTGTAGAGTTTCGTATTTTTTCATTGACTGCCCTTAGTGCTGCTGCATTTTTTGCAGCAATAACAAGTCCCTGTGTATTTCTGTCAAGCCTGTTGCATACAGCCGGCGCAAATGAATTTTCATCCTGCGGAGAGTATTCATTTTTTTCATAGAGATATTTTTTTACACGGTCTACAATTGTATTTTCAGTAATCGTTTTATCCGGATGAATTACGCTCCCGCATTTTTTATTTATTATCATTATATTATCGTCTTCATATACAATGTCAGAAGAAATATCACAGGCTTTCAGAAAGCTGCACGACTTCTGCTCATTTTTCTTTTCTTCCCCGAGTACATCGTCCTTTATATATACCCTGAGAACGTCACCTTCCTTAAGACAGTCAGATATGTCACAGCGCTTTGCATTCAGCTTTATGTCCTTTTTGCGTATAGCCTTATACATTGCACTTTTCGGCATAGCAGGAAGTGTTTTAGTCAGAAACTTGTCTAATCTCTGACCTGCATCGTTTGAATTTATAATGTACTCTCTCATTTATGATACCGCTTACCTCTCATTATTTTCATAACAGATCTATGAGTTATTTTAACACAAATATAAAGCAAATACAAGGCTCACTGATTTTATAGGCTTTTTACCTCCGGGCACATAGATTACAATGATCAACCTGATTGTTTTCAGATAGGTTTATACTTATACAGATAAAAAAAATTACAGCCGGCGGCTGTAATTTTTTTTATTTATCCGATTATTGTTCCGTTGGAATCAGTAATGATCTGCTTTCCATCCACGTTAAATGTACCTTCGCGTACAACACCGTCATCACCGAAATAGTGCATTGCTCCGTCGACATTACACATGCCTGTCTCAAGTGCACCTTCAGGAGTGAAATAATATCTCTGATCATTTATATTTACGTAGCCCGAAACGCCTCTGCCGTCAGAATTGAAATAGTACTTTGTTCCTGACATATCGACCCAGCCCTGCTGCATCATACCCTGGTCATTCATAAAATACCTGTTGCCGTCAACAAGAATATACCCCTTCTGCATAACACCGCTGTTTCTGTTGAAGAAATAATTCATTTTATTTATGATCTTGAATCCTTTTGCCATTATTCCGGTTGATTCGTCATAGTAATATGTGTCTGTTCCGTCTTTCTGGAATCCTCTGAGCATTACTCCCTGTGAATCAAAAAGATATGTGCTTCCGTTTATATCGGCCTTTCCTGTAATTATCGAACCGTCCGGATTTGCATAGTATGTTTTGTCACCCAGTGTACAGAATGCTCTCATAAGGAAACCATCATCAGTAAAGCCGTATTTTACGCCGTCGATCTCTTTAATACCCTTAGCAGGTGTACCGTCTTCAAGAATATACTGCTTTCTTGAATCTGTTTCCTTCCATCCATACGTAACCTCCGGCGCAGGCTGTGTCTGCTCCTGCATCTTCGGATCTTCAACAGGAGGTGTAGTTACAGGAGGCTCGGTTACTGCAGGCTTCTTTGTTTCTCCTCTTGAAATGAGTTTTCCTTCATCATCAAAAACACATGGAACCCCATTTACAATTGCTTTTCCGGTCTGTACACATCCCGATTCGTTAAGATAATATTCATCGTCTTCATATACTATCCAGCCTGAACGGACATGTCCGTCATCATTTGCATAGTATTTTTTGTCATTATCTTCGCTTATTCTGAACCAGCCCTTCTGCATTATACCTTCTGAATTAAAGTAATAGAGATTATCATCTATACTATGAAAACCTTTCAGGACCTTTCCTTCATCATCACAGTAATACAGATTGTCAGCATATGAGACAAATCCATGCTGGATCTCTCCTGTCTCCTCGGACAGAAAGTATGTATAGCTGTCTATATCCTGCAGACCTTTTTTAATCAGTCCGTTTTTGGCTATATACAGTGTCTTGCCTTCATACTCAGTCCATCCAGGATTAATTTCTCCTGTTTCACCAAAAAGGTAACCATCGTTGCCGATCATATATAACCCGGTAGCCCTGGCTCCTGTATCGGGATCTATATAGTATGATAATCCTTCCTCTGTATGCCATCCTGGTACCGGTCCGGTTATGTCTGTATTCATATTTTTTGTTACAATGGGAAGCGCAACTAACAGACCCGCTCCTATAACACAAAGAGCTATAAGCATAGGATCTTTTTTGCCGCCAGCTGTCTGACCCCAGTTAGCCGGGCGTTTATCTGCCATATTAACACCTCATTTTTATTTTTTTTTCAAGATTTCTGTTCGGATATATGCAAAGGCTGCAGTTTCACCGTTATCTGCAAGTTCTTTAAGCATCTTTTCCAGGATCAGCATAGAATCCGGGTCCATTATATAATGCTTCCTGGAAGCAATATAATAATCATACGGTGCACTGTCACTGTACTTTGAGCCTAAATACGTTTTACTTGCCGCCATTCTGTCGCAGAACATCTCAACGACATATCTGACCGGCATTTTTACCCCTTCGATATCGCCTGATCCCCTTGTTGAATAGTCAGTCCAGTACTCCATGTGGTGCTTGTTTCTTCCCTTATGATGAAGCCAGGCAGCACTGTACCCCTTATCCCTTCGTTCACCCTCGTTCGGACTGCGTGTCCCCTGATAATATTTTACTCCAGGCCAGAATTCAGTAATTGAAAACTTAGACATATCATGAAATAATCCCTGTCTGTACAATCCCACTCTGAAACAATGTATCAAAACAAGCTTTTTATGATGCAAAACAGTGTGAAGATGATTGAAAAAATTAGAAGTATAACTACTGCTTTTCAATATTTTTTCGTCCCCTTAAATTTATTACGCTCTTAAAATAATATCATATAAATAAAATTATTTCAACAGATATATCCTTTTTGTTTTGTATTATTTTAAAATAAAATACAGAATTCTGCGGATATAAAACTGCTGTTATTTAAATAAAATTTACTTTAATGCAATTTACAGATAAACATAAAATTCATAATATAATTATGTCAAAAATCTATATATTTTAACCCTCTATATTATTAACTATAATTGTTCATATCATGTTCACTATTATTAATTATAATGAAAACATAAAAATACGGAGGTACTTAATGCTTAACGATAAAATAATCTCTGATGAAACATATCTCAGCTATATTTGTGACCTTCTTAATGAGCAGACTTTTAAGCTCAAAGGATTTACTCATCATAAATATACCACCAGATTTCAGCATTGTCTCAATGTATCATATTATAATTATTTAATCTGCAGATTTTTAAAACTTGATGCCAGGGCTGCTGCGAGAGCAGGACTGCTTCATGATTTTTATTTTTATACACGCGCAGAATTCAACCTTGACACCACTGGGAAGAAACATTTTAAATCACATCCTGCCATTGCGCTCAAGAACGCCTCAGACTGTTTCGATGTAAATAAAAAAGAGGCAGATATTATACTTAATCATATGTGGCCTGTTACGATCAGGCTTCCTAAATACAAAGAATCATTTGTTATTGTCTTTGTTGATAAGTTCTGTGCTGTTATGGAACGTCTTAAACGAATATAAAAAAATAATCTCCGCAGATAATCTGCGGAGATTATTTTTTTAACATGCCAGCATGTCTTCTACTATGTACTTCGCATGAACAGGTGTAACAAAGTTTCGTATCATTGTTTCAAATATCATGCTTGCCTTTTCCTGTACTGTTGACACATCGTGAATATCTACTGTTTCACAGCTGTCTGATACTGTAATACCATATGCTGTTCTCTGTTCCCCATCTGTTTCGATTTGTTCTTCGAACAGATCATAATTTACACTGCCCACTGTTTCTTTTATAAGGTTCCTCATACTAATCCTCCATTAATTTATCTCTATGTTCTTAATTTTATCAGTAATGCCATGTCATTTCAATTCCATTGATGACACATTTACGGCAATTGATAATTATGAAAAGACTGTAGTATTTGGTAACATATTACTCTATTTGTAGCATTCAAACACTTTTTCTACTTCTTTTTGGTCACTATTACTAGTCAAAGCACTTACGACTGGTACGATGATCAAACCGAAGATCATTGCAATTGCTCCAGCATTTATAGGAGACGCTAAATTAAGTTTGAGTGACGCTGCTGATTTTGTAAGTTCCGGGAAAAGACCGAGACTGAAAATGCACATATGTACAACTGTAATTCCAACACCGGAAATAAAGCTTGCAGCTACTGCAGCTCTGGTAACCTTTTTGCTGAAAAGGCCATACATAAACGGTGCAAGGAATGCACCTGCAAGTGCGCCCCATGAAATTGACATAAGTGTTGTGATATATGCGTTTTTATTAAGTGCAAGAACAACTGAAATGATAAGGAAGATCGCTATAAACACTCTCATAATAAGTATTTCTTTCTTTTCACTCAGCTTGCTTTTCATCATCGGACGTACAAGATCTATTGTAACTGTAGAACTGGATGTCAGCACAAGTGATGATAGGGTCGACATTGATGCACTGAGAACGAGTACGACAACAAGGCCGATCATTATTTCAGGAAGACTTGAATCAAGAAGTGCAGGTATTATTGCATCAAAGTCAAGTTTTCCGTTTGCAAGCTTATTTATTAATATTCTGCCGGTGCCATCCTGTGCATCTGCAGTACAGTATACTCTGCCGAGTCCTCCGAGGAAATACGAACCGCCTGCAACTATAAAAGCAAATAAAGTTGAAATAACAGTACCCTTCTTTATTGCCTCTTCACTTCTGATAGCATAGAACTTGTGTACCATCTGAGGCAGTCCCCATGTTCCGAGTGATGTAAGGATAACGACACCTATAAGATTTATCGGATCCGGACCTGCTATGGAATTAAGTGTCTGTGCAGGAACTCCGTCATCTATTTTACCGAGCATATCCATGATCTGTGACATGCCGCCTTTTTTCTGTACTGCAAAAATTACAACTGCTGCAATTCCGCCGAGCATGATGATTCCCTGTACAAAGTCATTTATAGCAGTAGCTGCATATCCGCCGAGAATAACATAAACAGCCGTAAGCAGTGCCATTGCAATTATACATACAGAATAGTCAATGTTGAAAGCCATTGAGAACAGTCTTGACAATCCGTTATATACTGATGCTGTATATGGAATAAGGAATAAGAAGATAATTATTGCTGCAGCTACCTTGATCTTTTTGGATTTGTATCTTTTTTCAAAGAATTCAGGCATAGTAGATGCCTTAAGATATGTACTCATAGTCCTTGTTCTGCGTCCGAGGACCAGCCATGCAAGTGCACTTCCGAGCACAGCATTTCCTATACCGATCCATGTTGATGCTATGCCGTAGTTCCAGCCGAACTGACCCGCATATCCTACAAATACCACTGCTGAAAAATATGATGTACCGAATGCAAATGCTGTAAGCCACGAGCCTACATTTCTTCCGCCGAGCACGAAGCCGTCGATAGAAGAGCCGTTTTTTGACGTTGATACGCCTATGCCTATCATCATCAGAACGTACAGAATTAAAATAAGCCAGATCATTGAATAAACCTCCTGTAAATTATCAATTTGCTTTATGTCTTTATGTCTTTATGGCTTTGTGCCTTTAAAGCTTTAACGCAATATATATTATAGCAAAGCAAACTATAAATGTCAATAGAATATAAAAAAACTGGCAGCACATCCCCCCTGCTTCTGCAACTGCATAATACAGGGAATATGCTGCCATATCTTTTTTTACTTTTATCAGCTCTCGTTTGTAAGCTTTATATCATTGTCAAGTCTTTTTTCCGGACCTGCTACCGACTGCGATACTGCGATCACAACTGTTCTCGGCTGTATAACAACCGTATTTCCGTATCGTTCGGTATAGAAGTTATAGTGTTCCTCACTGCTGTGCTCAATATCAGTATTCATTACTATCTTCCATGTCATACCGTCCGGAAGGTCCGGAAGCGTAACATTCTGCTTTTCCCAGTATGCATTGATACTCAGATATACTATATCGTCGCAGTCCGTATCCTTGTTTTTACCGGAAAACATTACTCCGATCACTCTTGAATCATAGCTGAAGCTTGAATTCCAGGGGGAGTTATTGTGTATGCTTATATCAGGAAAACCGCAGGCTGCAGGCTGTGTTGTACGTCTGATGACGTCATGTGCTTTTCTGAATGCGATCATATATCTGCAGAATTCATGCATTTCCTTATATTCATCAAGCCTTGACCAGTCAAGCCATGACGTAATGTTATCCTGACAGTATGCATTGTTGTTTCCGAACTGAGTATTGCAGAACTCATCGCCCGCAAGAAACATTGCTGCACCACGGCTGCACATAAGGACTGCAAAAGCATTTTTTCTGAGTCTGTTTCTGAGGCTGAGCACGGTCTTGTCTGTTGTTTCGCCTTCTATACCACAGTTCCAGCTGTTGTTGCCGTTGTCACCGTCGGTATTGTTCCATCCGTTTTTCTCATTATGCTTGACGTTGTATGCATACAGATCATACAGAGTAAATCCGTCATGGCAGGTGATGAAGTTTACTGAGGCATTGTCGCCCCTGCGTTCAGGAGTATACATATCCTTGGAACCTGTGATCCTGTTTATTGCTGCAGCTGCCATTCCTCCGTCACCCTTGAGGAAGCACCTGATATCATCACGGTATTTTCCGTTCCATTCCGCCCATCTGTTCCATGACGGAAAGCTGCCGACCTGATAAAGTCCGCCTGCATCCCATGCCTCTGCTATCAGCTTTACTCTTCCGAGTATCGGGTCAAAGGCAAGACTTTCGAGAAGCGGAGGATTGCTCATCGGAGAACCGTCTTCATTTCGACCCATGATCGTGGCAAGATCAAATCTGAAGCCATCAATACGGTAATCTATGACCCAGTGTCTGAGACAGTCAAGAATAAACTGGTGTACTATCGGATGATTGCAGTTGAGTGAATTTCCGCATCCGCTGAAGTTATAGTAATGTCCGTCAGGAGTGAGAATGTAATATATGTTATTGTCAATACCCTTGAATGAAAAGAACGGACCTCGTTCGTCTCCTTCTGCCGTATGGTTGAATACAACATCAAGAATTACCTCTATTCCGTTTTCCTTCAGAGCTTTTATAAGAGTCTTGAGCTCGTGCCCCTCTCTGTTATATTCAATAGCTGACGTATATCCGGTATTTGGAGCAAAGAAGCATACTGTATTGTATCCCCAGTAATTGTACAGCATATTTCCGTCTATAACACGTATATCTTCCATTTCATCGAACTCAAAGATAGGCATGAGTTCGACAGCATTTACGCCGAGTTCCTTAAGATATGGTATCATTTCCATCACACCGGCAAATGTACCCTTGTGCTTGACTTTTGATGACTTATCGTAGGTAAATCCTCTTACATGCAGTTCATATATGATCAGATCCTGAAATTTTATATCAGGCTGTTTAACTTCATCCCAGTCAAAAGTATCAGAAACAACTCGTGCACGGTATGCTGACTTGCTTTCATTATGTTTTTTGCCCCACTGACTCTGACCTGTAACGGCTTTTGCATACGGATCAAGCAGTAAAGCATTTTTATTGAAAATAAGTCCTTTTTTCTTATCATATGGTCCGTCTATCCTGTAAGCATACTCAAATTCTTTTATATCAAGTCCAAAAACAAACATTGAAAATGTGTTGCCTATCCGATATGTTTCAGGAAATTTTAAAACTGCGTACGGCTTAACCTCTTTACGATGAAACAGCAGAAGCTCGCATGATGTGGCGTTATAGGAATGAATCGTAAAATTTACCCCGTTTTCCATTGCAGTTGCACCATTGATAAGATAAAATCCCGGTCTTACTTTATATCCGCTGATCTCATCAACAGGCACAAGCTGTTCCTTCATTCCGTTAATCAAGTTATATTTCATAGACAAATCTCCCAACAATAGCGTCACTAATCAATCATATTAGTGGATTTGATGTATTTTTACCAAAACACATACACACGTACATTATTTTACTACAATTCTGCTTTTATGTCAACAAAATTACATAAAAAATGTACGGCCGCCGTTCATGTTTTCAGCTGACCGTTATATTAGCCGTGCTGAATGCCTTACATATATTATTGCTTCAGCCAGTGACTTAATACTATTGAGACTGTTCTTTATACTATAATATGCAGGGATTTTTGTTTGAGATATAAAATATCTTTATATAAATTTTGCTGACAAATAAAAAAAAGCATTTCATCGTTTATATTTTTATGGCTTTAAAAAACGATGAATGCCGTATAATTATATGTCATTAAAATGTTATTTCTATCGTTGTTCCCTTTGACAGCAGACTTTTAATATCTATGACAGCATTGTGATACCTTGCTGCATGCTTTACGATCGACAACCCGAGACCGGTTCCGCCGATCTCCTTTGAGTGACTCTTGTCCACCCTGTAAAATCTCTCAAAGACTCTGTCTCTGTCTGCATCCGGAATACCTATTCCGTTATCCTCAACACTAAGCTTTGCCTTTCCTTCAGCAGTTGTGAATACTGACACTGTAACATTGCCGCCGGGTCTGTTATACTTTATAGCGTTCTCAACCAGATTGAATATCATCTCATCTATGATCTGAGGAACAGCTGATATCCTGGTATGCTCACCTGTCAGTTCTACGCTGACTTTATTTGACCGGGCAAGTTCACTGAGTCTGAGCACTGCATTTTTGGCATTTGTATACAGATCTATCTGTTCCTTTTCAAGCGGAACAAGGTTTTCATCAAGCTGTGACAGACGGATGATATCACCTATAAGCTTTATCATGCGCTGTGCTTCAAGATATATATTTTCTGAAAAATGCTTTATATCCTGCTGTCTGACCATGCCGTTTTTAAGCAGTTCAGCACAGCCTGAAATTGATGTAAGAGGAGTCTTAAGCTCATGTGACACATTGGCAGTAAATTCACGTCTCATTCTTTCCTGTTCTTCTTTTTCTGTAACATCAAGGATTATGATAACAGCACCTATTGTGTTATCCGCATCCTGCGAAGATATACTGTCCACTGCTCTTACACTGTTTATGAAGACCTGGTATGTCCGTTCTCTGAGTGTCATAAAGTCTGCACTGCTTCTTCCCTTGAGAGCATCAAGTACATTGTTTCTGAACTCAGAGCTGCGGTTAAGTACAAACACACTCTGCTTGTCAGGAATCTGCGCCGAGTCAAATATCTTAAGTGCACTTTCATTGTACGTAAGAACATTTGTCTTTGAATCTATTATCAGCAGTCCTTCACTCATGTTCTCTGTAATAGTTATGAATTCCTGTTGTTTTCTTTTGAGCTCTTCGATCTGGAGCTTGATCTGTCTGTTCTGTGAAGCGATCTTGTCCAGAAGCGGTGTAAGCTCTTCATATACAACATTCTCATCAGGATTTTCTATATCTATGAGATTTATAGGCTTGACAATGCTCTTTGAAAGCTTTGATGAAAGAAATGCCGAAAGAATAACAACTGCAATGAGAATGATCAGAATAGGCTGGAGCATTCCGAGAAGTATACTGAACATTGTATATCTGGTTCCTGACACTCGCAGAATTTCACCGCTTTCAAGACGGACCGCATAGTTATAGGTTTTTTCGGCTATCGTGCTTGAGAAACGTTCACTTGATCCGGTTCCTTCTTCAAGAGCCTGTATAACCTCTTCCCTGTCGCCGTGATTTTCCATCCTGCTGATATCTGCCTGATTGTCAAACTCAACTGTTCCGTCAGCAGCAATCAGTGTTATTCTGTTAGTATCGCTTTCACTGTAATCTGCTATGGTTTTACTTGATGACGAATTGATAAATTCTGATATATTTAATGCGTCATTGATTATCTGCTTCTTATATGATGATACAAAGTATCTTGACATTACATCTGATACCATAAGAAACAATACAGTCATTGATATAAGAGCTGCAAAGAAAATTGCTCTGAATATTCGTTTGTTCACTGATTTACTCCTTTACTGACAGCTTATAACCTATTCCTCTGACAGTCTCAATATATTCTCCGTAATCTCCGAGTTTCTGCCTGAGTGAACGGATATGAACATCTACCGTCCTGCTCTCACCGTCAAAGGAATAGCCCCATATTTTATTGAGCAGCTGATCTCTTGTAAGAACTATGTCTGCATTTTCAAAGAAAAGACACAGCAGCTCAAACTCCTTAAAGGTAAGAGTGACTTCTTTTTCACCTATTCTGACTACATGTCTTGAAGGTGATACGAAAAGATCCTTTATCCTGTATTCTTTTTTATTTTCATCATCCGGTTTTGTTCTGCGAATAAGTGCCTTAACCCTTGCTATCAGCTCCATCATGCCAAAAGGCTTGGCAATATAATCGTCGGCCCCCTGATCCAGTCCGATCACCTTGTCATATTCACAGCTTTTGGCTGTAAGCAGTATTACAGGTAGCTTCCTGTATGCTCTGCAGGAACGCAGTTTTTTCAGAACACTCAGTCCGTCCTCTTCCGGCAGCATTATATCAAGAAGCAGAAGATCAGGAACCTTTTTTTCTATAGCAGCCCAGAAATCAGACGGCTTTTCAAACCCATGTGCCTCATACCCTGTACTGCCCAGAGAATATGTTACGAGTTCTCTTATACTGTTGTCATCTTCTAAAATATATATCATTTCTGAACTCTCCATAGTAATTTATTTTGGCTGGTTTGCAAATGAGATCTGAACCCGCTCGGCTATGTTGACAGCATGATCACCTATACGTTCAAGATACTTGGCTGCCATAAAGAGATCAATACATGACTCTCCGTTTGAATCTCCGCTTGCGATCAGCTCAACAATTTCATTTTTGACCATATTGAAAAGTTCATCTACCTTGTCATCGTCCTTAATAACTTGTCCTGCAAGGTCTATATCCTTTTTGACAAATGACTCAACACTGTCTGTTACCATCTTAACCGCTGCATCTGCCATGTCATGAATGTGTATTCTGCTCTTTACTTCTTCGTTCTTGACAAATGCCGCTATTTCAGCCATATCACTTGCCTGGTCACCTATTCTCTCCATATCTGATATCATTTTCATTGCTGATGAGATCATTCGCAGGTCACATGCAACCGGCTGCTGCTGAAGCAGAAGTCTCATACAAAGCCCTTCGATCTCCCTTTCTTTTCTGTCTATTTCATTTTCCAGTTCCTCCACCTTTGCTATAAACCTTGTATCATCCTCCAGCAGAGCCTTAACTGAAATTGAGATCGCTTCCTCGCATAATGACCCCATGGTAATCAGTTCGATATTAAGTTTTTCAAGCTGCTCGTCAAAGTAATTTCTCATATTATCCAAACCTCCCTGTTATATAATCCTGTGTTCTTTTTTCACGCGGAGTCGAAAACAGTGTCTGTGTATCTGAATATTCTATAATCTCACCCAGCAGGAAAAATGCCGTCTTATCGGAAATTCGCACTGCCTGCTGCATATTGTGAGTAACCATGATTATAGTATAATCCTTTTTGAGCTCAACTGCAAGGTCTTCTATCTTTGATGTTGATATGGGATCAAGTGCGCTTGTTGGTTCATCCATGAGAAGAACTTCCGGCTTTACTGCAAGTGCTCTTGCAATACACAGTCTCTGCTGCTGACCGCCGGACATTCCGAGCGCACTCTTCCTGAGTCTGTCCTTAACCTCATCCCATATTGCAGCCTTCTTAAGTGACTCTTCAACTATCTCATCGAGCTTTACCTTTGAACGGACACCATGTGTTCTGGGACCGAAGGCTATGTTGTCATAAATGCTCATCGGAAACGGGTTAGGCTTCTGAAATACCATGCCGACTCTTTTTCTCAGAGTATTTACATCCATATCTCCATATATATCTTCACCGTCAAGCAGAAACTTTCCTGTTATCCTGCAGTTTTCCACAAGATCATTCATTCTGTTGAGAGATTTGAGAAAAGTAGATTTTCCGCATCCTGACGGACCGATAAACGCTGTAATTTTATTTAAGTCAATATTCAGATCAATATTTTTAAGGGCATGGAAATCACCGTAAAACAGATTTGCATCATTAATTTCAAACTTATACATATATTATACCTCTCTACTTATCTGGTGCTGAAAGCTTCTTGGCGGCATATGCAGAAATGCAGTTTATTCCGGCTGTCATTACAAGCAGAACCACAGCAGTTGCATATGCTTCATCTGTATGAAGTCCCTCTGACATAAGAGAATACATATGCACAGCAAGTGTTCTGCCTGATGACATAATATCCTTCGGTATTCCGGTTACCGTTCCTGCAGTGTAAATAAGTGCTGCCGTTTCTCCGACTACTCTTCCCATACTCAGGATAACTCCTGATAATATTCCCGGAACCGCACTGGGAAGAACGACCCTGAATACTGTCCTGAGCTTGCCCGCACCCAATCCGAAGCTTCCCTCTCTGAATGAATCCGGAACTGACATCAGTGCTTCTTCAGTTGTTCTGAGTATCGTCGGAAGTATCATGATCGAAAGTGTCAGCGCACCGGCAAGCATCGAGTTTCCGAAATGGCATGCAATTACAAACATCAGATATCCGAACAGTCCGTAGATGATAGACGGAATTCCGGAAAGCGTTTCTGCTGTGACCCGTATGACCCTTACAATCTTGCTTCCTTTTTTTGCATACTCTGTAAGATAGATAGCTGCAAAGATCCCGGTCGGTACAGCAATGATCATAGAACATATTGTCATCGTAAATGTGTTTATTATTGCCGGCAGCATTGATACATTTTCTGAATTGTATTTAAGTTCAAAAAGTCTTGGTGATAGTCTTGGAATTCCCATAATAAGAATATAACCGATAAGTAAAAGTATAACCGCCCCGGTCAGAACCGCTGCAAGAGACATAAGGATGAAAAGTATCAGTGATAAAGGCCTGCCTGAATATGAACGCAGTTTCCGGGAAAAGCTTACCTTATTTATTGCTTTGGTACCTTTTGCATTAATATCGTTCATTTATGCATCTCTCCTATTTACCAGCGAAAACAGAAGATTTATGATAAGGATAAATACAAACAGGACAACTCCGGTTCCAATAAGTGCCTCTCTGTGAAGATCTGTTGCATAGCCCATCTCGAGTACTATATTTGCTGTAAGTGTTCTGACTCCTTCAAACATACCTTCAGGAAGTACTGCCTGGTTTCCTGCAACCATTACAACCGCCATTGTTTCCCCGACTGCTCTGCCGAGTCCTAATATAACTCCTGCTGTGATCCCTGACTTTGCCGCCGGAATAGTTGCGAAAAATACACTTCTCTCACTTGTGGCACCAAGCGCAAGAGCGCCCTCGTAATAGCTTTCCGGGACGGCTCTGACTGCTGATTCAGATACACTGATTATTGTTGGAAGAATCATGATTCCCAGCAGTATACCAGCAGTAAATATTCCCTTGCCGCCTGTACCCGTAATATTCTGAACAAACGGTATTATTACTGTCAGTCCGAAAAAGCCATAGACGATTGAAGGAATACCTGCCATCAGCTCAACTGCCGGTTTAAGTATCTTATAGACACATGCCGGACAGAACTTTGCCATAAAGACTGCACACAGTATCCCTGTCGGGACTCCAATGATAAGTGCACCTGCAGTAACATAAATACTTCCGATAATCATCGGAAAAATGCCGTATATATTCTGCTCCGGCTTCCACGACATTCCGAACAGAAAATCCGTCAAACCTATGTTTGAGATTGCCGGGATGCCGTTTACGAAAAGGAAAATACAAATAAGGACCACAGAAACTATTGATACCAGTGCTGCTGCCATGAAGACAGCCTTCATCAGTGATTCTTTTACTTTGTTCATCTTATACCTCTTGTTTACTGAGTTATTTCACTCCATTTTGTTATTTCGCCCATATAGATCTTTTTAACATCTTCACTTTTAAGTTCGCTGTACTGGCTTTCCTTGTTTACTATCACAGCAATACCGTCCATTGCTATAACCTCAGCCGTAAGTCCGTCAGCCTTTTCAGAATCCTTGAGTTCTCTTGATGCCATGCCTATATCACATACGCCTTCCCTGACAGATGTAACACCGGTAGTTGAATCGCTCTGCTGAACCTGGACCTCTGCATCAGGGTTGATCGCTGTATATGCTTCCTTAAGCTTTTCCATAACAGGTGTTACTGAAGAAGAGCCTGCTACTGAGATTTTGCCGCTTATATTTTTGCTCTTGTATGCACCGCTGCTGGCAACACTTACATAACCATTGTCAACAACTACCTTCTGTCCGTCATCACTCATGATAAATGATATAAAATCCTTAGCTGTATCACTGAGATCATCGTTTAAGACAATATTGAATGGCCTTGATACCTTGTAAGAACCGTTCTGAATATTTTCTACTGTCGCATCAGCGCCGTCGATCTTAAGTGCTTTGACACTGTCGTTAAGCGAACCGAGTGAAATATATCCTATCGCTGACTTGTTGCCCTGAACAGTTGTCATCATAACTGATGTTGAATTTGTAATTTCTGCGCTGTCCTTTGTGGCATCGACCTTTTTCCCGTCTGTTCCTTCCTTCTGGATCTCAAACAGTTCAACAAACGCACTTCTTGTTCCTGAGCTGTCCTCTCTTGAGATAACACTTATTGTCTGTGACGCTCCGCTGCTGCATCCTGTAAGCATTACAGCTGCCATAAAACCTGATAATACACTTCCTAAAATCTTATTCATATAAATTATCTCTCCTTATTTTTGATTGCAGTATCATTATAATAATAATTCGTTAAATCAAAAATCTCTGCCAGGTTAAATCTGTGTAAAAAATCTTTATGCTTTGTAAAGTTCATCTTACAGATATTGTTCTTATCGTTGTAAAATCAGTGTAAAGAAACCGGCAGCAGCGCATTTTACAGAGCTTTAAGATTTTTTTATCATGTGCTTATTTAACACATAATTCACCTTGAATAAAGAGGCTGTGCAGTGTATAATGTAAAGTAAAATATTTAACCTGAAAAAACATTTTATAAAGAAGGAAGGTTTTAAATCTGAAAAAATCCGGAAGTTTTCTATGCCTGTCGGTTATTGCTGTTATACTTGTTTATTTCTATAAGATAACTGCTGACAGCATTCTGACAGTCAACGATGATATCATTACATATATGCAGGTCTGTAAAGGAGACCTCTGGCATACGGCTATTGCTGATGCAATGCACGGCCGCATAACTCATATTCCTCTCAATCTTCTGCTCTGGCTTCCGTATATGGCAAAGAGTCACGCAGCACTCAGACTTTTTTCTGTTGCCAGTGTTGTTTTTGATATGGCCGCACTTTACAAACTTGTGAATAACATTACTGACCGGTTAAGTGCGTATATGTCCTGTCTGCTTTTTATTTCTTTTGCGTGCATTTCTAATCAGCATAATCTTTTCTGTGCCTACACTCTTGCTCACCAGATCACAATAGGACTCGTTTTTTTATCCCTTGACTTATTTATTAAGTACTACAGGGAGCCTCAGACCAAACATCTTATTTACAGTGCACTGCTCTTGTTTGCTGCATCATTTATCTATGAGGCCATGGTAGTTTATATAGTGTTTTTTGCAGCAGCAGCCATGATAAATGTTACAGGAAACATATTTCACAATCTCTTTAAAATACTTAAGGATCTGAGATTTCATATACTGTTTATGGCTGTTTTTGCCGCCGCTTATCTCTTCTGGCGTTTTCTTTATCCGAGTGATTATGACGGTGCAGTTCTTTACCTTAAAAATATTCCGGGTTCCCTTCTGACTATAGCAGTTTACTCTCTCGGAATGATCCCCGGTCTTCCGTTTGCCGCACTCATCGCTTCCGGAAAACTGCGAATATCTGAGATCCCGTCATATTTTTCGTATGAATGGTTTATAATACCGGTTTTGTGCACGATAACATTTTACATCGTACTCCCAAAAATGAAGCCTGTAAAAAATCGTCCGCTCATGTATCTCATGTGCATTGCAGGGATCATACTTCCGAACATTCCTGTAGGACTTACATCAAAGTATATTTCATGGGTCAGACAAAAAAGCTACTCCTATGTAACCTCATTTTACAGCTATTTCTTTGTGATTCTTCTGTTTGTTTTGTTTATAAACGGTCTTTATCATAAGCAGAAGAAAAAGAAAAAGTTTGTACATGGCGTGCTTACTGCGGTCGTCTTTATTGTTTCACTTGCCTGCAGCATAAACAACAGCATATTCAACGCAAAATTTAAAGAACAGCTTGCAGGCTATACTGCTTTTGAAAATGCTGTATCCGACAAATACTTTGACAACGTTTCTGAAAATGCAGTTGTCTATATACCTGACTATTCAGGCATCCACAACAGTATGGAAACTACTGCAGACTTTGCTCATATTTATCTTAATGACGGCATCACATTTGAAAACGATAAGGACAAGCTGGATTTCAGCCGTCCTGTCATATGTATGCGCTTTGACGAAAAAACAGGTGCGATGCTTATAGGTGAGATAGATTCTGATTTTAATGCCTCGTCAGTTTATGTTGTCGGGGATGCTGATCCTTCATATCTGACAGGTGATCTTGTGAATATGGAGAATGTGTTCTGAAATCTGAAAATGCCCCGGTCAATCTAATAACCGGGGCATTTTCAGATCTGTTTATTTGTTGCCCGAAAGAATATACTGTTTAAGCTTCAGTTCATCAAATATATTTACTTTACCATCTGAGTTTATATCATAGTTTACATTTTCCTGCGGACTGTCAGTTGTCGCACCGGTCTGTGTGCCGGTAATCCGGGGTGTCGTCGTTTCTGCAGGTGTTCCGGTTACAGGCGGTTGTGTCTGAACATCAACAGCTGTAAATGTAAGCTTCCTGCTTTCAGCATATGACTGGGCATATGAGTCTTTTATTCCCTTTATGATACTTATGCTGCTGTTTTTAAATGTATATGTTCCTACCGAAGTGACTGACTGCGGAATATAGATACTCTGAAGCTTTGTACCTGAAAAAGCAAGATCTGTTATGGTTTTTGTGTTCTCAGGAACGCTGTACTGAAGCAGCGAGGTTGACTGAGGACATCTGATAAGAGCAGATTTGTCTGCGTTATAAAGAATTCCCTTGTCAGACGAAAAATATTTATTATTTTCATCTACTGTTATTTCAGTCAGCAATGCATCACTGTAAAATCTTTCAGGAATAGTTATAACTGACTCAGGCACTATGAGCTTTGAGATATTAACATGACTGAAAGCATCCTGACCAAGCTGTTCAATATCATCAGGCACAACCACTTCCATAGTATTCACTTTCCATGAACTTAAGTGATTAAAAGCATTGCTGCCTATAGACGAAACATTTTTTCCAAGATCAATTTTTTTAATGGAAGTACAGTTTGCAAAAGCATTATCTTTTATAGATACAGTACTATAATCAACTGTGTATGTGATAAGTATTGTATTTGCCGGGCATCTGATAAGGGCAGATTTATCATTGCTGTAAAGAATGCCCTTATCAGAGCAGAATGACATATTATCCTGCGCCACATTAATTTCGCTTAGTGTGCTGTAATTTAATAACATATCCGGAATACTTCTTACCGATCCAGGAACAGTTAATTTATTTATATCCGTATAGTTAAAAGCATTGTAATCCATAGCTTCTATACAATCAGAAACGGTCAGATCTGATATAGACATCTTTTTTATACTATCACCCGAAAAAGCATTTTTTCCTATAACAGCAGTGTTTTTTCCGAGATCAATACTTGCTATTGAGTAGCATTTGTAAAACGCCTCTGCTGATATCGAAGTAGTAAAGTCGCTTATTTTGTATGACATAAGAGATGTATTCTGAGGACATCTGATAAGCAGTGTCTTATCTGCATTGTAAAGTACACCTTTATCTGATGAGTATGATTTATTGTTATCCTCAACATTTATATATGTAAGATGATCATTTGAGTATAACTCAGCAGGTACACCGGAGCATGCAGCGGGTATATTTATTCTTGATATTTTTACATAATGAAATGCGTTCTCGCCCAGTGCCTCAAGATTATCCGGCAAAGTTATTTCATCAAGGCACATCGGGTCATTATATGAAATACCGGCAAAAGCATATTTACCTATTACTGAAGTATTTTTACCGAGTGAAATACGTTTTAATGAAATGCAGTTATAAAAACCATAATCCGAAATACTTTCAACGCTGTCAGGAACTTCAAATGATTTTAAAGAAGTTTTCGCAGGACATTTTATCAGTGTTGTTTTATCATAGTTAAAAAGTACGCCGTTATCTGAGGAGTAGTAATTATTGCTCTTGTCAACAATTATCTCTGACAGCGCAAGATCAAAGGTAAACCTTATAGGAATACTCTGAACACTATCAGAAATATTGAGTTTAAGAATCTCTGCATATAAAAAACAACCGTCCGCCATAGTATCTATACTACAGGAAACAGTCAGTTCGTTTAGTGTTATCATGCTGCCTGAACCAGTTCCTGCAAAAGCAGATTCCCCTATGACTTTTATGTTCTTTCCAAGACTAAGCGTACTCATAGTCCTGCATCCATAAAACGCTTTGTCTGCAATCTCAGTGACAGGACATCCGTCGATCTCATCCGGGATCACAAGATCGGTCAGATCTGCGTCGTCTGTATGTCCCTTTACAGTAATTGTATCGTCAGCATTTTTTACATAGACAAGTCCGCCATATTCACAGTCATCAGCTGATATTATATATGCATTACCGGGCTGTGAGCTGCTGAACTTTATAAGTGTGAACGTACCTGCTGATAAAAGAATCAATGAAGAAACAAGTACTGCTGCTTTTCTGATGCCTTTCATTTTTTCACTCCTTACAGTAATATTTTACAAAATATTTTATAACTAATATTACCATGCAGGCATATCCCTGTCAAGTACAGCAACGTTTTCCCGGAAAAATATAACCCCCGGCTGTCTGAGGCAATAAGCCTTAAACGGATAACCGGGGGTTATTATATTATTTTAAACGTTCTGTAATACAGATCAGTCTTTTTCTATCTTCTTCATTCTTGAGAAGTTTGCCATTATATTTTTAGTGCCTGCTTCTTCAAATGCAATAGAGAGAAGTGCATCGTTCGCCATCTTTTTCATTGATACTACTACGCCTTCGCCGAACTTTTCATGCATTACCTTATCACCGAGCGAGTACTTGATCTTCGCTTCCGGCTGCTTTGTTTCAGGTCTGTCATTTCTCATTGCTGAGATCTGCTGCTGAAGTGTCTTTGAGCCCAGACTCGGTGCAGCCTTTGACTTTGCACTTGCAGGAACTGAAGTTGATGTTCTGTCCTCTATAAGAAGGATATCAGGATCGATCTCCTTGATAAAGCGTGACTTCATATTTCTGCTTGTTGTACCGAACAACATTCTCTGTGAAGCGTGAATAAGTCTGAGATTTTTCTTTGCACGTGTAATAGCAACATATGCAAGACGTCTTTCCTCTTCCATATCCTCTTCACTGTAGATGCTTCTGGAGCTCGGGAAGATGTTGTCCTCCATGCCGATAAGATATACGTTGCCGAATTCAAGTCCCTTTGCTGAGTGAACTGTCATAAGTACTACACAGTCAGCATTGCTGTCCATTCTGTCAAGGTCTGTATACAGTGAAATGTCAGCGAGGAAACCGTCAAGTGTCGCATCCTCATTGTTCTTCTGATACTCAACCATTGTTGACTTAAGTTCATCTATATTTTCAAGACGTACCTGTCCTTCATCACCCTGAAGCTTCAGATAATCCCTGTATCCTGTCTTGTCCATAACCTCATCAAGAAGTGTGTCAAGAGGGATAGTATCGGTAAGCTCTGAAAGTGAATCAAAAACAGCTGCAAGACTCTTGAGACTGTTGGCCTTTTTGGAGAGCATAGGATATGAATCAGCATTTCGCATTACATCTATAGGAGATGCAGCGTTGCCTGTTGCTATCTCATCAAGAGATGCAAGAGTAGCCTCACCGATTCCGCGCTTTGGTTCATTTACGATACGTCTGAATCTGAGCATATCATACTGGTTATTGAGCACACTCAGGTAAGCAACTATATCCTTGATTTCTTTTCTGTCGTAGAAACGAAGTCCGCCGAAAACTCTGTAAGGAATATTGTTCTGTACAAATGCACGCTCGATGATATTTGACTGTGCGTTCATTCTGTAGAGTACTGCGTTGTCACCGAAGTGTCCGCCGGCTTTCTTTGCTGCCATTATGGAGCTTGCAACATAACGTGCCTCATCGCTTTCATCTGTTGCATTATAAACATAAACCTTGTTTCCCTCTTCGCCGTCTGTCCAGAGTTTCTTTGCTTTTCTGCCCTTGTTGTTTTTAATAACGCAGTTGGCAGCATCAAGAATGTTCTGTGTAGAACGGTAATTCTGCTCAAGGCGAATAACCTTTGCATTTGCAAACTGACTTTCAAAGCTCAGAATGTTTTCGATCGTAGCACCTCTGAACTTGTATATGCTCTGGTCATCATCGCCGACAACACAGAGGTTGGAGTACCTGGCTGCCAGCAGGCTTACAAGCTTGAACTGTGCATAGTTTGTATCCTGATATTCATCAACCATAATGTATCTGTAAAGATTCTGATAATGTTCAAGAACTTCAGGTTCCTCTTCAAAAAGCTCAACTGTAAGCATGATGATATCATCAAAGTCAAGAGCATTTGCAGCCAGAAGTCTCTTCTGGTATTCACGGTAGATCTTTGCTATCGTGGTCTTTTTAAAGTCACCCTCGGCTTCGTCTCTGTATTGTTCAGGTGATTTGAGCTTGTCCTTGGCATTGCTTATCTCAAAGCTTACGCTCTTTGCATTGAACGCTCTGTCTGTTATTCCGAGATCTGCCATGCAGTTTTTCAGAAGTCTCTGAGATTCGTCTGCATCATATATTGTAAAGTTACTGTTGTATCCAAGTGTCTCTATTTCTCTTCTTAAAATTCTTACACATGCGCTGTGAAATGTTGCAGCATTTACGCTGAGTCCGTCTTCTCCGAGAAGTGACTCAAGTCTTGTTTTCAGCTCATTTGCCGCTTTGTTTGTGAATGTGATCGCAAGTATGTTCCATGGTTTTACAGGTGCTACAGCTGTAAGCTCGGTAAGTCTTTGTACATCATCTGTCTTACCCTGTGCATAATCTTCAAGGAACTGCATGTCTTCATCTGATGCACCGTATTCTGACTTTTCGTTATATGCATTGCCGAATCTGACCATATTTGCAATACGGTTTACTATTACTGTAGTCTTTCCGCTTCCTGCACCTGCAAGAATGAGCAGAGGGCCGTTAATAGAGAAAACCGCTTCTTTCTGAGGTTCATTCATTCTATCGAAATATTTTTTCAGCGCTTCCTGCTTTAATTCATCAAAACTTTGTAACGACATAACTGGACTCCCATCAAACTTTTTACTTAGAAATATTAGTAATTAATCAATTCATTAAAATTACCCGACGAATATTTATTATATCACAATTTTTAAGATATGAAAAGAGAAAACAGATTTATTTTATTCAAGACGGGTTCATTTGTTAGAATATATTATTAAGTACTTAATATTATTTATTTTTTATGCAATAATTACGTGAGGGCTGACTTACATGTAATCATTTTCAAATATTAAAGGTCAGGTGCATCGTAAAATATAACAAAATTATCTCCTGCATCAGCTGCCTTTAAGAATATTTTCAGAAATAATGACTAAATCAGGATTTTGTGTTATAATATAGCTTACACATTTAAATTATGTTTCAGGAGAAAAATATGGGTGACGAAAAAAACTTTAATGAGTTTATCCCGAAGGATTCATATTGCGACATTATATATTCGCAGTATATGAATCATATCTTTGACAAGGAATTAGCTGTGAGCGGCCATGAACTGATCTGCTGCATGAGAGCTAAGAAAAAAATTAAAAACAGGCTGCAGATAAGATCCGGTCTGACACTGCTGAAAATTCTTAAGAAGAAATCCCGTATTTCAGTAATGTTCAGAGGTCTTGTGCCTGATGATGATACTCTTGAATTTCATAAAACAACTATGGAAATGCTTGATAAAATGTATGACAATGAAATACCTGATGCAGAAACTACGATGTCAGTTATACGCAATCTGATACTGCTGACTTCAAATATCATACTTACCAGATATACACCGGAGTACAACAAAATAGTCAGCCTGCGTATCTCAAATACAAACATTGACCTTATCATGAGCTATCTCTATGACAGAAATAAACTCATAGACAGATATGAAAAAAGCAGATCAAGGCTGTTTAAGCTGCGCAGACCTATTGAAAAAAATATTTATTATCTGCTTTTTCTCATTCCCGGCATAAGGGAACTCGCACTGCTGTATCTGTTTATAGTATTTCTTATCTCCCTGAGACTCAGGATCATGCAGAATTACGTTTTTGAATTTAACTACCTCTGCTTTGTCTACAGTCTGACATATAAGTGCATTGTACAGATGTACAGGTCGCAGCAGATACCTGACGATGAATCACAGGAAGAAATAGAGGAATGACCGGAGGTGTTTATGATACAGGATACATATATAAGTCTTACTCAGAATCAACTGTCACTTATAGAAAAAGGTGATCTGAATATCTGCCCCGATGGCCTGTTTACCGCCGATAATAAACAGCTCGCATATCTTTGTGCATTAAAAAGCCGCTCCGGGGACACACCTGACAGCATATCGTTTTGCCCGGTTCCCCTGCTCGCAGATACTGAGGCA
Source organism: Oscillospiraceae bacterium (assembly GCA_030539275.1). GTDB lineage: Bacteria > Bacillota > Clostridia > Oscillospirales > Ruminococcaceae > HUN007. Next base: position 64,292 of record JAUNSK010000011.1, read on the forward strand.
TCAGACATTCTTCAGAAATTATGGCTTATAAGTCCGCTTATGACCGTCAAGAACCAGTCTGTTTTAAGTATGCAGGACAATCCTCTTATAAATACAGTAAGTTCACTTATAAATAACAGTCTGATGAATCCGGATGAAAAATCCCTGTGTGAAATTCTTCGTCTTGCGGGTGAGAGTATTAAAAACTGCGCCCACAGGCCGGTCCCCGAAAATGTCACAGTCTTCTGTGAGCTTTTACAGAATCTGATCGGTGTATGCACCGGGCTTTTTGCCCGCACTGCTGATACAAAAGACAGCTCTCTCTTTCTTATTTTAAACAATGCAGCTGGAAGTCTTGACAAACTTATAGAAAAAACGTACAGCAATAAAAAAAGCTTAACTCCCGGGATCGCTGAGTATGAGCTTCTGATGCTCTTTACTATGAGCCTTTCACTTCCCGTCATTATCAGTGAGTACTGCACACAGTTCTATAAACAGTCGCACCGTATGCCGGCAAGCGCAGACAGCTGGCTGTGGACATTCGGCAAGCTTGACAGTGATCTGTTCCGCTCCGGAGTCCTTAACTGCGTAAGCTTCAGATATCCGGCACTCAGCTGCATTAAGCTTATGAACGCACACTCATTCCCCGTAAATGCCGCATGCCATATGGCATCACTTTTCAGGGATATGATGTATTTTATCGAAAACGGTGAAGACAGACAGTCACTCAGAGAGAAAGCCATGCTGAGTATCAACAATAAATGCTTTTCACTCAGTGAAAAACTTTACTGTGATCCGCTGATATTCTCAAAATTATAAGCTCAGAAATTTTTAAAGAAATAAGCTCTTTGTCTGAAAATAAATCAGACATGGAGCTTAAATTTTTTTATATAAATCTGCTGTTTTGTAATGCATATTAAAAATGTGATTGCGCTCTCATAAATTTTACTGAATAAAGCCAGTTTTTCTTGAAATACTATCAGTGAATAATTTCTCAAAGGAGTGTCAAAATGGCAAAAAGACGTGAACAATGGTCATCAAACTTCGGTTTTCTGATGGCTGCAGCTGGTTCCGCCGTAGGACTGGGAAACATATGGAAGTTCCCGTATGTAGCCGGTCATAACGGCGGCGCACTTTTTCTGATATTTTACATCATTATACTGGTCGTAATAGGAATCCCGATCCTGATCGCAGAAATGTCTGTCGGACGTGCTACGCACTTAAACTCTATAGATGCGTGCAAAAAAATAAATCCGAAATGGGCATTTGTCGGAGTAATAGGCTTTCTTGCTTCTTTCGTCATCATGTCCTACTACTGCGTAATAGGCGGCTGGGTACTTAAGTATATAGCGACCTACATCGTAACTGACAAAATAAACAACCCTGCCACATTCTTCAATGAATTCTGCTCATCATCCATCGAACCGATAGTATGGCTGTTCATTTTTATCGCAATAACAGCACTCATAGTTATGAACGGGATCTCAAACGGAATAGAACGTATAAGCAAGATATTTCTCCCGCTCCTGTTCTTATTTATAATAATAATCGCAATAAATTCACTTCTGCTCCCCGGTGCATCCAAAGGTGTGAAATTTTTCTTCGTACCTGACTTTACAGATATAAACAGCGCCGGTGATGTCGGCAAAATATTTCTAAGTGCCCTCGGTCAGGTATTCTTCAGCCTGAGCCTCGGAATGGGAACCCTCATAACCTACGGCAGCTACCTCGACAAAAATGCCAACATTCCTAAAAATGCCGTAAGTATCCCGGTACTTGACACCCTCATAGCGATCCTCGCAGGACTTGCCATCCTCCCTGCCGTCTTCGCCTACGACCTTGAACCCGGCGCCGGCCCCGGCCTGATCTTCCAGGTGCTCCCCGTAGTTTTTGCGAACATGCCGTTCGGAAGATTTATAGCGATACTCTTCTTCGTGCTTGTATTTTTCGCTGCCATCACCTCAGCAATTTCCCTGCTCGAAGTCGTTGCAGCATACTTCATAGACCACAAAAATGTCAGCCGGAACGCTGCCGCTCTCGGCTGCTCAGCCGGAATATTTATTGCAGCCATATTTGTTTCCCTCTCATTCGGTGCACTTGGCGGCTTCAAGGTTTTAGGCAAAAATATATTTGACCTGTTCACTACACTTACAGATAAGATACTCATGCCTATCGGCGGTTTCCTCATGTGTATTCTCGTCGGGTATGTATGGGGGATCCCGAACATGCTCAAGGAGATATCGTCGAACGGGCTTTATAAATTCAGATATAAGACTGCGATAAGCGCGACTCTTAAGTATATAGCGCCGGCGCTGATATTGACGATATTTGTGGTGTCGTTTTTGTAAAGTAAATAATGTGATATATAATGAATGGACCCCACGCTGCTCACTAGAGAGCGGCGTGGGGTATTTAATAATTATATACATTGTATCCAGAATTACATTATCATTGACAATATGTAGAAATAATTATATAATTAATCTATTCTTAAATGTTTGCTTTATAATTAATTGATATATATGAAATAAGTAACTTCTGACCACTGTCTGTCATTTCTATCAAAGTAACTGTAAAAAAGAAAGGAAGTCAAGATATGAAAAAAGTACTTGATCTGAACCTCGGTTTTTCAGATGCACAAACCTATCTTCAAAGATCTAATAAACAAATGTTCTCGGAGATTTTTGTAAAGAATTATTATCTTGAAGATTTACTGAAACCCAATATATATTTTCTGATAGGAGAAAAAGGAACAGGAAAAACGGCTTATGCTACATATCTTACAAATAATGAATATAAGCAAAATAAATCTTTTCTTAAGTTCATATGTGGTACAGATTATGAGAAGTTTTACGAGTTGAAACGGACAGGAAAAATTGATATCAGCGGTTATGCAGATATATGGCAATGTATAATTCTTTTGATTACTGCTAAAAGTATTGCAAATGACAATAAGCTAGTTGAAAGCTTTTCAAGAAGCCGGATAACAGATTTATTAAAAGCTATTGATGAATACTATAATAAGGCATTTTCACCAGAAATAATTAATGCATTAAAAATCGTAGATCAAAGTGGTTATGCTGCCACACTTATATCAAAACACGCAGAAGTCGGCGCAAAACAAGATAACACGACAGAGTTTACTGAACAGAAAATGCAGATGAACCTATACTATATATCCCAGCAATTTTCATCATGTCTCAATAAAATAAAACTCAATAAAAATATTAATATATTTATTGATGGTATTGATGTACGTCCATCTCAGATACCTTTCGATGAGTATCTCAACTGCATAAAAGGTCTCCTGACTTCCTGTTGGATTTTAAACACGGAATTATTTGCAAATACCAAAGATTCAAAAGGAAAAATTAAAATTATACTGCTTTTAAGGCCTGACATATATAATGCTTTAAATGTTCAGAACTCAACAAATAAGCTGCTTGATAATTCCGTTTACTTAGAATGGAGAACCACATATTCAGATTACTATTCATCTGCTCTGTATCAGATGGCTCAAAAACTATTGTCCTATGATCAGCCAGACATATGCACAACAGATATATGGGAGAAGTATTTTAACTGGAATACATATTTAAGAAATGGCAGAACTTCGTCTAACAATGCATTTAAAGAATTCTTAAAAATATCATTAAGCAGACCAAGAGATATTCAGATCATCCTTAAACTTTTACAGGTAAATATGAAACAGAAAGGTAATCATAATGATTCAACCTTTGATTACCACACATATATAAGCGATAAATTTCAGAACGATTACTCTGAATATTTTCTTAGTTCACTTAAAGATCAGTTATCCTTCTACTATTCAGAAGATGACTATCAGTATTTCAAGAAGTTTTTTGATTTCTTTACAGGTCCTCAGTTTTCTTTTACTAAGTATCAGGAAGCATATAACCAATATGCTGATTATATTCTGGAACATGCTACAAATATACCGCCGTATATAGAAAAACCCGAATCATTTCTTCAGTTTTTATATGACAGCAATGTTGTAGCAGCTGTTGAAGAAAATGGGCGTTTTTTTCATTTTTCGTACCGAGAAAAAAGTCCTACCAACATTTCTCCGGAAGTTCCTTATGATATTAATATGAATTACAAGTTTCATTATGGTCTTTATAAAAAGACCCGACTGGGACGTTATTAAGTATTTAATTAAAATCAGACAGCTATTTCATAGCGATACTTGCAGGACTTGCCATCCTACCAGAAGATGTTGTCGTTCATCATACTTCATAGACCACAAAAATGTCACCCGCAACGCCGGTGCTCTCGGCTGCTCAGTTGGAATATATATAGCAGCCATATTCGTTTCCCACTCCTTCGATGCACCTGCCGACTTCAAGGTTTTAGGCAAAAATTTAATAGACCTGTTCACGACACATACAGTTAAGATACTCATGCCTATCGGCAAATTTCTCATGTGTATTCTCGTCGGGTATGTCTGGGGGATTCCGAACATGCTCAAGGAGATATCGTCGAACGGGCTTTATAAATTCTGATATAAGACTGCGATAAGCGCGACTATCAAATATATTGCACCACCGCTGATATTTATGATAATTGTGTTTTCGTTTTTATAAAGTAATCTGATATGGAATGAAACGACCCCACGCCGCTTGAGGAGGAGCGACGTGGAATCCATATTTTCTGACATTTCTTCTGCTAATAGTATTAATATTCTTATTTTTTTTTAATAAATTGTTGATTATATATTTTTTTAGTTATATAATAAAAATAATCCACTTAACATTTTATGTTATTTGAAATTTAGAATAAAACGGAGGGTTTATTATGGTACAAGTTAAAAATATTAATGGAACGACCAAAAACATATGTCCATCTGGCTTTGACTCCTGAAAAAATTGGTAAGAAACCCGAAAAAAATTGGTATATAGTACTTTTGTGTTCTAGTTGTAACACATCAAAAAAATCAGGTATTTAGCGTAAGAGAAGACGACCTTGCCCCATTAAACGATTAATATCAACATAATAAGCTATAACTCCAGATTTCATATATTACCATGCAATATTAGGCTTTATTAATACATACAGGGTAAGTATAAACTATTTGTTATTGAAACAAATAGTTTGACTTGTAAAACATTTTAAAAGGCTTGATCACATGGTAATATTTTATTTATCTTTGTTAAAAAGCAATAAGGAGATTATATGGATATAAACAATAATGGACCTACATTCCTTTATCACTATACAAATGTAGATTCCCTTGCATTGATACTAAAAAATAAATCCATCAGGCTCAACTCTTTAGACCAAATGGATGACCTACAAGAACAAGATTGCGAAGATAAACAGAATTTTGGTAAATTTGTTTTTGTAAGTTCATGGACTTCAGATTCTAAAGAAAGTATACCTATGTGGAGAATGTATACCCCTAAGCAAAGAGGTATAAGAATAAAATTACCTGTTAATCCATTCAAAAAGTATACAGTAACTGCTGAACAAATTTCAGATTGCATTACTTGTTCTCGTGAAGTTACTGATAAAGCAACAGCAAAATCTGAAATCATCATACCTGTGAATCAATATTTTAATAACGAATTTTATGTATCAAATTTTGGATGTGACAAGCAATTATTTAAAGTTACTTATACTCAAGAAAAATCTTTGCTAAGACCACATATACTTGAAACAAATAATAAAGACTCATTTTCTGTACACTTGAGCAAATTAGGTAAATATAAAAATCAATATTGGGAATTTCAAAAAGAATGGCGATATATTTTGTTAATTTATCCTATGTCACAAATAAAATTAACTAATGAAGCATTACTAGATAAATATGACGAAATTAAACAATTCTATCACAAAACTATTTTAGGACAAGCATCACTCCCTTTTAATTATTATGATTTGAAAATTGATGAGCAAATATTTAATCAAATGAGTATCACTTTAGCTCCTGATATATCAGAAAGTTCAAAAACTATTGTGGACTTATTAATTAAAGAATACAACCCTAATTGTAATATTGAAGAAAGTGAATTAGATAAATTACTAAGATGATTACAAGAACTCATCTCAATTCCCCAACATCTATACACCTCATTAAAAAAATTAATTTTCCCCTTGACTCTCTCCCCCCACCGTATATAATAGATGTTATGAGAAAAATGTCCTGACGCACCAAATATTCCATTACATCCCCCAGACCCCACCCAAGACAGCACATATAATTCTTCAGTATCAAATTTACATCAAAGGAGGCCACCTCAAAATGCCAAAATTCAAAGACATCCTAAAATCCGCCGGTCTTTCAAACCTTAAACTTTCCCTTCCGTTTCTGGAAATGGAACTAACCCTTAATCAGGCTGACCGTGATGCAGCGTGGGAGCTTTACATAGAACTGTCCACACGCTGTGCAACTCAGTCAGTTGATGAATCATCGCAGGACAACAGAGAAGCAATAACAAGCTTATACACTCTGTTCCCTATCACAAGAGAAATACTTAAGAAGTACAAATGTGACTGCATTAACTTCAGTAAAATAGCTATCCCTGTCCTTAATCAGGTTTTAAGGCCGTTTGTTTCAAAATGGCACAAGTTTGATATGGAGCACAGGAATGACGTGAGCTGTGACTGGGGAAATTTCAGAGAAGAGCTGGAAGAAATTCAGACAACACTTAAAGACTATACAGGATTATTATGTGAACTTGCACGAGTTGAAGACTTGTCATAAAAATCCACTACCCAAAGTAAGACAATCACATGACATACAACGGGCCTTCTCATACAAAACCAGTACCGGGTAATTTAAACACTACGGTACTGGTTTTTATTTTAATACCTGTATTTTATCAAGAGAAACAATTACCCTGTATTTATTTAAAAGATTATTCACTATAATTTCTAAGTATTGACTTTATAATACCAAGGATTTATAATATCTGTGGAATCTATTTACCAGGCAATAAAACAGTAAAAAAAACATTTATCGAAAGGTACTGATACTATGAAAAAATTATTAAAACTATCTATAGTTACTTTTGTAATTTCCATTATAGCAGTATCATCCTTTCACCCATCACTACTCAGTGATCTCACAAATTTCAATACCCCCGTATATGCAGATACCGATTACCCATCTCATGCACAGGTAAAATACAATGACAGTCAAGGTTTATGGACATTGGATCTTATCAGTTTCAAATGTCAGAACAGTGACGGCAGCTATATAGATCCTGAAGTGATCATAGAGAAATTTGAACCTCATAAATCCCTTAAAAATAAAAATCTGACCATACCAAAAACGGTCTCCGGCTGGGCTTATGATAAGTATAACTGTAAGCACGCTGTAAAAAATGCAGTTGTATGCGGTACAGGTAATTATGCTTTTAAATGCTGCAATTTTGCAGGCGTTACTATCCCGAATACATTTACGCAGCTTGGCTCTTACACATTCAGCGGATGCAGAAGTTTAAAAAGTGTTGACTTTGAAGCGGGTTCAAAGCTCTGCAAAAGCGGTGAATATTCATTCAGAGGCTGCAGGTCACTTAAAACAATAAACCTGCCGGATTCACTTACAGAGATCTCCCAAAATACTTTTGAAGGCTGTACTGCCATTACTCATATATCTGTCCCCGGTTCAGTTATATCAATTGGCAGCAATGCGTTTAAGGACTGTACCTCATTATCAGAAGTTTGCTATGCCTGGGACTGCGCTTTATCTGAACTGGACACAAGTGCATTTTTAAACTGCAGATCATATACGTCAGTTACTATTCCGGATTCGGTAACTAATATTTCAAATGGTCTGGGCAGCAGTGATTATGTTGTAAATATAAACTTCAGTCCTGATAAAACTGATATGATTAAACGACGATTAAAGTGGGACTCAGATCAGAAATTCAGTCACCTGAGAACATTTAATAGTATCGATATTGTTACTAACGGTGCAATAAACCCGGATTTCAGAGAAATATTTGCATCATTTAATTTCGGTGATAATATTTTAATAGACAATGCAATGAAAACAGAAATCAGTACAATTGCATATGAACAGACAAAAAACTGCAAAAATGATTTAGAAAAAGCAAAGGTCCTGCATGACTGGATCTGTAAAAAAATTCAGTATGACAATGAGAATAAGTGTGTCAATTCAGACTTTAGTGACTACTCTGTTTTTCTGAATGACCGGACCGTATGCACCGGATATGCAAAAGCATATACCGCACTCACACAGGCAGCCGGCCTCGAATCATATTGTGAGTATGGCACAAGTCATACATTTAATGTTGTTAAGATCGGTCAGGAATATTATCATGCTGACCTGTGCTGGGATGACGACGGCAAAGATACAACAGGTACATTTTTTGATTATGACTGGTTTCTTAATGATGATGTAGATTTTATTAACGAAAATAATAACGGTCATCACAATAATAAAATAATTTATCCGACACCATTATATAACAGATATAATTCGCCCGACAAAATAGAATGCAGCACGGTAATAGGTGATGGAAACAAAGACAGGGTAACAGATAAGAATGATATGGAACTACTTATAAATATCATTTTACAAAATGTAAGTACCGATGATCCTGACTATAATGCATATGCTCTTGACCTGAATTTTGACGGCAGATTTAACTTCGCTGATCTGGTGGTAATGTCACAGTATTTAAATGCTCAATCATTAAACAGCAGTCTTACAATGAAAGATTATTTATTAAATAAATAAATAATAATAAAGTTATTACACTTAGTTCACAGACAGGTATACTGCCGGGATGTGAACTTTATTATTATATTATTTCTAAAAAAGATATTTGTCTCAATTCAGCTCTTCATCATTAAACACGCTCAACATTTCTGCCGCACTGCTGTTGATTTCTTCTGGGCATCCAGAATACATATATATGATTTTTTCAAAAAAGCAGTCTGCAGCGAAAAAAAATACCTGTTCCCCCAAAATTAAATAAAATCCATCCAAAATAATCAAATAAATCATTGACTGTCTCCCCCCAACCATCTATAATAGAACTATGATACAAATGTCCTACCACACCAGATATTTCACAATATACACCAATCCCAACCGAGACAAAACATCTGATATTGAGTATCAAATGTACAGCATATAAAAGGAGCACTCCAATGTCAAAATTCAAAGACATCCTAAAATCCGCCGGCCTTTCAAACCTTAAACTTTCCCTTCCATTTCTGGAAATGGAACTGACCCTTAATCAGGCTGACCGTGACGCAGCGTGGGAGCTTTACATAGAACTGTCAACCCGCTGTGCAACACAGTCAGTTGATGAATCGTCACAGGACAACAGAGAAGCAATTACCAGCTTGTACACTCTGTTTCCTATCACAAGAGAAATACTTAAAAAATACAAGTGTGACTGCATTAACTTCAGTAAGATAGCTATCCCTGTCCTTAATCAGGTTTTAAGGCCTTTTGTTTCAAAATGGCACAAATTTGATATGGAGCACAGAAATGATGTAAGCTGCGACTGGGGAAATTTCAGAGAAGAATTAGAGGCTATCCAGAAGACAATGAAAGACTATACAAAATTATTATGTGAACTTGCAAGAGTTGAAGATCTGTCTTAAAAAAAAATAACAAAGCTGAATTTCATAAATAATCATGATATTTTACAGGAGACATGATATGAACAAGAAAATAATATTAATAATTACACTGGTCTTTGTTGGGGGGATGTTGTTTGGATTCGGCAGACGTGCTATCCAAAGACCCGGAAGAACCGCTCTGAAAACAATTAGAACATCTTTCCTTAGCAGTTATGTAGAATACAAATGGCAAATAGGATCACCTGTGGACAGCCGTGTCAATGCAGTATTAAAGTTTGACAACGATGACCTGGTACTTACCTGTTCCGGCACCGGTGCAATGAAGGACTATGATCCGGAAAAATTATCTTTTGACTGGTACCGCCTTTATGATAAAGATGAGGGCTGGTCAACCAGTATTGACAAGATACATGTTGATGAAGGCATAATACTGATAGGCAGCTATGATTTTGCACTTATGGACCTTACAAAAGAAATCTATCTCCCGTCCACTCTTAAAACAATAAAGAAAGATGCATTTGGAGTTTCAAAGGATTGTATTATTTATTATAACGCAACCATTTCGGATTGGAATAAGCTTGATTTAGAAGAAGGCTGGGATTGTTCGGATACAATTTCTAAAATTAACTGTACCGATGGTATTGTAGAGGTTCAAAAAGCAGCCGATAATCAGTAAGAGTGCTATAAAGAACAGCTGCTTTTATAACCATTGTTCACCCCAAAATCTATAAACTTCATCCAGAATAATCAAATTCACCCTTGACTGACTCCACACTACCGTATATAATAGATACTGTGAGATAAATGTCCTGTCGCACCAGTTTATCCAAAAAATCTACAACCATCTTTTCCAAGACAGCACATTTAAGAACTTGTGTTTATAATTAATAATTAAAGGAGCAGTAAAATGGACAAATTAAACTGGCTGATTGATTATCTTATAAATGAATATGATACAGTCCCTGATATTCCCGAATGTGATAACGAGTTTGATAAATTCCGCTGTCTTATAAATATCAGAAGACCGGCACCGATTAGTGATGAGTTTATAAAGATTCAGAATGAAGTCCTTCAGGAAATTAATTCTTCAAGAGAAATAGCTGACATAGAAGATATGAAGCCTGTAAAAGATAATCTGTATATCTGGCAGGGTGATATAACTGCTCTGAAGATAGATGCCATAGTCAATGCTGCAAACAAGGAAATGACAGGCTGTTATCGTCCGATGCATAAGTGCATTGACAACTGTATACATACGTATTCGGGAGTTCAGCTGAGACTTCAGTGTGCAGCGATAATGGAAGATCAGATGCATCCTGAATATACAGGCTTTGCAAAAATAACAAGTGCGTATAATCTTCCAAGCAGATATGTAATACATACTGTAGGACCTATTGTCTGTGAGGAAAGCGGCCCTACTGAAAATGACTGCAACCTTCTTAGAAACTGTTATCTGTCATGTCTCTATACAGCAAGACAGTTTGATCTTCGTTCGATAGCGTTCTGCTGTATTTCTACCGGGCTGTTTCATTTTCCAAACAGACAGGCAGCTCAGATCGCAATCGAAACAGTATCCAGTTTTCTTACAGAACACCACAGCAGAATGAAAGTATTATTTAATGTCTTCACTGATGAAGACCTGAATATTTACAAAGAACTACTGGTATAAAAAATTTGAAAGTGCAGATTAAACGCTGCACTTTTTTTATCAAGCGCATATAGTAAAAACAAGCATATATTACATCTGGCTCAGTTATATGACATAAAATACAAGGAGACATAACATGAAAAGAAAAAACCGTATTTTAATTGACTTAGCTGTAATACTTGTTCTTATCCTTGGTGTTACATTATACTGCCTTCACCGCCCCGGATATCCGATACTATACAAAATCAGCGATACACCTCTTAACCGGATGGTAAAATACACATGGAATGTTGGTACTCCTGATAAAAAGGACATCAAAGCCGTTTGTAAGTTTGACAACAATGACTTTATTCTGTCCTGCTCCGGAACAGGGGCTATGATGGATTTTGATAGAGTAAACCGTGTAGATGCATGGAATATTCTTAATAATATAACAACCGGGTGGGCTGTAAATATTGACAGAGTTTACGTTAATGAAGGAATAACATCAATTGGCACCAATGAATTCAAATGGTTCATTGAAACAAAAGAAGTTTACCTGCCAAGCACTCTTATAAGCATAAAAGAAGGAGCAATGGACTTTGGCTATGATACTAAGGTTTACTACAACTCTACCGTTGAAGACTGGAATCGTATAGACCTCGATGAAGAGTGGCAGCGCGGCAACTGGATCACTCAGATAAACTGCACTGATGGTATCGTTGAAATACCGCGTAAAATATATTAACAGAATTACTGTATTATGTTTATTCCTCACCCTGTAATTCATTGTAGATTCGTATCATCGTATCACGGTCAATTACACCGTGAAGATAATCCCTGAGGAGCTGACCGTAATTAATAAATCCTGATTTTTCGGCTTCGAGCGCCTTCATAACTGCAGCCTTTTTCTCATTAAGCTTTCTGTCAGCATATGAAAGAGTTTCATCTCCCCGCTCATACTCTATAGTACCAGATTCAAAATCAATGATCATTGTGTCCATATATATATCCTCCATTACAGGTATGCATTCCGGCTGCGGATGCATACCTGTTTTATTTAACGTTTAGTCATAACCTGATGCTAAGATACAGGTTATCTGTCATTTATGATCTGTTATCTTTGCTGCTCTCCTGTTTTTGATCATCCTTAGTCTGCTGCTGATTTCTGTGGCCTTTTGCCGGATGATCGCCAAGCTCTGAAATATCATAACCGCTCAGATCTATAGTCTGAGAAAACTCAGGCTGCTCACCGCGTCTTATTATCCAGTTAGTGCCTACAGGCATACTCAGTATTTTTGACAAAGGCTTGTTGCAGCGTACAGATACCATTTGTGCTGTCTCAGTATCATTTCCTCCCATATAGATCATGGTATCACAGTTATCAATGATCGTATGTGCACTGTCTGAGTAGCCGGCAACAAGCTGAGTTGTTGACTGAAGAATGATCATTGCGGAAATGTCCCTCGAGCGGATATTTGAGATCATGTTCTGAAATCCGTCGATACGGCAGTTTGTTCCGAAGTCGTCAAGGATGAATCTTACCGGAACAGGAAGTCTGCTGTCACTGCAGCATTCGTCCGCATATGAACAAAGCAGGTTCATAGCCTGGGAGTAAAAGATATTTGCAAGTGTATCCTTTGATCTGTCTGTATCACTTATCTCCACAAATACTATCGTTGGGATCAGTCCGAGAGACGAAATGTCGATGTCATTTCTGCTGAGCATTGTGCGTATTTCCAGAGTATCGAGATCCGAGAGAATAGTCTGCAGCGTTATAATTATGCAGCTCATAGTCTTTTTTGGAACCTGACAGAATTTTCTGAATTGTTTATATGCCCAGCTGTGATCACCGGTTATTCTCCGGTATTTTTCTCTGAAGCTGTTAAATCTGAAATCTATTTCGCACGACTCATTACATTCCCATTTCTCAACATCAATTTCTGAAAGGATCACAGAAATATCATTAAAATTGCTGCGCTCTCCTAACTGCCTGCGCTCAGCAAGATAGCCGGTTATTGCTGTCAGCAGAAGTTCTGAGGCTCTGTCCCAGAACGGGTCGTAACTTCCGCCTCGTTCACTTCCGGCATAGATGAGCTGGTGTGCAAACTTCTGTACTTCGTTCGGAGTACGCACACAGCTGAGCGGATTGTAGTGATCAGAGAGTTCAGGATGGATAAGGTTAAGGTGCAGAATGTTATATCCCTGTCGGCTCATAACATCTGACCACTTACTGTACAGATTGCCTTTGGTGTCAGATACTATGTAGCTGCCGGATGCCGCCAGAATATTCGGTACAACTACACTTCTTGTCTTTCCTGCCCCGGAGCCTGCAATGACAAGCATATTATTATTAAGCCTTGTTTCCCTCGTATCGAGGCTTATTGTTTTACCGTTCGGGAGAACGGCACTTTTTTCATTATGTGCTTTTGTTATAGCAAGTGATTTGTTTTCTGACATATGATCATCTCCTTTAATCAAATATGTTTCTTATCCCGTCACAAATACCGAAGCTTACTGCTTCATCTGAGTTCATAAAGTTATCATGTACAGTTACCTCGTTTATCTCATCTTCTGTTTTGCCTGTATGCTTTGCAATAAGTCCGTTTACGAGTGACTTGATATCCAGAATAGCCTTAGCTGTATTTTCTATTGTTGTAGCAGAGCCACCCAGCCCCCCGGCTATAAGCGGTTCATGGATCATAACTCTGGAATGAGGAAGTATAAATCTTCTCCCCTTCTGACCGCCTGCAAGAAGAACAGCTGCCATACTCGCTGCTGTACCTGTGCAGTACATATTTATCTGAAACTTATATGACTGAATGATATCATACATAAGAAGTCCTGAATATACTTCACCGCCCGGACTGTTTATATAAATATCCACAGGCTTTTGCTCATCTGAAAGATGAAGCATCGCCGCAGCAAAATGATCAGCTGTTTTCATATTGATCTCATCATCGATAAAAATACGTCCGTTTGAAAGATGCAGCGCATCAAGAGACAACGTGCAGTATCCCTTTGCATCCTCAGTTACTGTATTTTCAGCTATAGAACAGCGATACTCCTGTGTGTCTGACTTGCCTGTAAAATTATCCTTTTTCATATTTTTTCTCCTCCTGGTATTTCCGGATTTTCTTCGTTTGACCGTAAGTTTATTGTACCAGCAACAGCTGCTTGAAGCAAACCGTCTTTCATGAGAGTATCCTCACGAAAAAAAGCAGCGCCTGTAAACACCGCATTTACAGACGCACAGATACAAAAAAATCATCTTTTTTTTAATCAGGAGATGATTTTTTCATATTTATATTTAATTGTTTTCATGAACCATTTTATACATCTTCTTTATAACCGGATTAAGATCATACATGGAGTGTACAGCAATAATAAACAGAGCCCACATGATCCAGTCCTGTGATGTAAAACGCAGCTTGCACTCAATGATATCAAAGTCAAAAATACCGTCAAGCGTTCTGAAAGTATGTTTTCGCTCCTGCTTTACCCCTTTACTGTCCTGTACCGGTTCATCCTTATACAGATCATAAAGACTGCAGTTTCGTGTCATCACAGAAAGCATGAAACAGCTTGATGCCTCTTCAAAGCAGCTGTCATGTTCTTTCCATCCAGGCTGCGGCATCACAAGATTATCTCTGAGCTCCTCAAAAATAATTTCCTGCCGGACTTCATTCAGCTTTCTGAACAACTCCAGAGCAGGATACAGATATTCAAAAACATCTATACCTATATACTCATATACGTTATTAACCGAAACCTCACCAAGCTCTTCAGGGATACGATACTTGTTTATGTAATTCCAGAACGGCTCAGCATCAAGAGGGTCTGTGATTATATGAGTCATAACTATATCCTGAAGCTTTGAAGGCAGAAGCCTGAACCGCCTGATCACCTCATCTGATACCGGTTCATCAGTATCATGTTCACTTTGGAGCATATCCCCTAAGTTCCGAAGCAGTATTTCATTTTTTATCTCCTGCTCATTTTCTCCGCGGATCCCGCAATCAAATTCTGACTTGACGATATGCAGGATTTTCTCTTTTATATCGTAGTCATAGGGACAGTCGTTGTCACATAGCAGATCTGTAAGGTCATCAGGAGTTACACCTGCCTTCTGAGCTAATTGTTCTTTTGTTACCCGGATGCGCCTGTCTTTTAACAGATTGTCGAGATACTGTGCAAACTTAGTCGTAATAAACCATGGACGGTTTTTCCCCATAGCCACATAAATTTCATCCCTGAATTCACGCATTTCAGGAAGACATGTACCCAGATCATCAAAGCAGGAACAGAAAAATACATTAAGTATTTCATACTGCTTTACAACATCAACACTTCTGAGAAATGTCTTTTTCTGAAGCATGAGACTTATTTCATTCGGACTAAGCCCTGCGCTTTCAGCGAGAGCCGCACAGGTGATTCTGCCACCGGATCTGTTAAGCAGTTTACACAGCAGATCACCGAAATCTTCAGCATTCATAAACGTGTATCCCTGATAATATATACGGCTTCGAACATACCGCTCTATTTTGCGCTTATCTGTCCGGGTGCAGCATCCGTCCTCATAGTACTCGCCGATACGTCTGCTGTTTATCTGAGTCCCTTTTGCAATTTCTGTTTTAATTATGTTGTACTTACTTTTCAAAGTACCGAGCCATGCTTTGTATTCATAGGCATTAAATGATTCGTCTGTTATCATTTCAGCATTTCCTCCGGTGGAGTTTCTTATGACATCTGATCGATTATTTCCATTGCTCTTTTCAGGTACGTGTTTTTTTGCCATACTTTCTCAGATCTGTCTCCAACAATATATAATCTGAACTTTGCTCTTGTTACAGCAACATTTACTATGTTTGAATTGACCCACTTTACAGCACCCTCGCTCGATTCATCACAGCCCAGAAGGAAGATCACCTCAAAGGTCTCCTTCCCCTGAAATGTATGGACAGTCCCTATATTTCTCCTGAGAAAAATATCAAAATCTTTTTCATCTATGTCAATATCCCATTTTTTATATTCATATTCAAGAGCTTTTGTTATACCGGCAACGACAGATTTAAACGGAGAAATTATATAGACCTTCGGTACTCTATTAATCTTTACATCTTCTTCATTATCTGACTGAGTGACCTGTTCACAGACTGCATTGATATTTTTAAAAGCAGTTCTTACTATCTCAAATACTGCTTTACTCTGAGCACTGACATAATGATCCTTGTTTCCTGTTTCCCTGCCCTTTACATCGATCCATCGTGAACTGTCGTAAACAAAGTTTTTCTCATCCTTCTCCTTCGGCTGCTCTGTCTGCTGCTTCATAAATCCATCATAGGATACGGAGTTTGATATATCATACATCGGAGAAATGCATCTTCTGTGTACAAGCAGAGGACAGCCTATCCATTCGGGTTCATCATTTTCACCGTTCAGATATGTACCGAATTTGTTCATTCTGTCCGCAAAATTCTGAACAGATAATGACTTGTCTCTGTACCGTGCAAGCACTTCATCCTTAAATGAATATTTAAGCAGATCAAGCTCATCGGTAACAACAGGTTCAACCTGCTTGGGATCGCCGACTATCATGGCTCTGCGGCTTCTGAATAAAGCTCCCACAAGACATTCCGGACTAGCCTGACCTGCTTCATCAACAATCAGTGTGCCTATAGTGTCCTGTTTTCTTACGTCCTGAAACATACGTCCTATCGAAGCAAAGGTTGATGATATGACAGGAACAACCAGGAACAGAGTCTGAAAAAGTGCAGGGACAATTTCCAGTGCTTCATTCTTATCAAAAGTTATTGATTTTTTCCCTGTATCGGCTAGCAGCTTCCAGTACTGAGATAATGATCTGAGATTGTCTCTGCATGAACCTGAAGCAAGTACAAAGCTTTTATGAAGCTGCATGGCATAGAAAAAAAGCTTTTCTCTTTGCGTGTCATATGCCTTTGTAAGCCATGGATTTACAAGCTGGGCTTTTGTTGATTTATTCTTATCCCTGCTTTGTATCTGAGCTATAAGTTCACTGTCTGCTTTTTTATAGAAAAGTTCCTCCGGCAGTTTACTTATGCTGTATTCGTTATACACAGAAACTGTCTGTTCACACTCTTTCTTCTGGTTTAAAAGCTTTTGCAGAGCACTATTATTGTCAGCTTTCTGCTTTGACAGCTTTTCTGTATTTATTTCTGATAATTCAAGATTTTTCTGTGCATCTGAAATTTCCTCTGACAGCTTATTTATCTGTGCAGTAAGATCATCGGCAGCATTTTTCTTCTCTTGTATATCTTCACTCAGCTGTGAGATCATACTCTCGTACTGCTTCATGAGGGCATGTCTGTCAGCTGATGTTCCTTTTGAACAGAAAAGTTTTTTAATAAATCCTGTTATACCCGGTGTAAGAGCCTGTTCCAGCAGCTCAGCTTTTTTCCGGTTAAGCTCTGCAAGTTCTTTTTTTGCATCCCTGGTCTCCTGCTCAAGAGCACTGAGCTTTGCATCACATTCACAGGCTTTGTCCTTTGCGTCAGAAATAGCTTTTTTATACTTATCAGTACTTTGTTCATATAATGATCTCTGGTCGTTCAGGCTCTCATTTTGTTTATGAAGTTCACTTTCATCTTTTTCAAAAAAACCGCTTTCAAGCTTTTTCTTTGCTGCAGTATAACTGCTTTCAATCTTCTTCATTTTATCAATATCGGATGACATCTGCCTGCGCATATCCTCAACTTTATCAAGCTGTGCGGTAAACAACTCCCTGATCTTCAGATATTCTTTTTTCCTGCTTTCCATATCAGTGTTTTTGCTGTTGTACTGATCAAAAATAATATTACTGAGTGCTTTAAAATAAAAATCAGATATGTTGCTTTTTTTTCCGAGTGCAGCTGCAACGAGTCCCCATGCCGGAACCACCTTTTCTGTACTGCTTATAAGATTTGTAGCATACTGAGAAAAATAAACATCAGGTTTCTCAACAAATTCTTTGTTTTGTGCCTTGACCTTAAGACTAAACTGCGTATCCTTTACAGCAAACATTTTTCTGACTTCTTCGTATCCGTTATATGATTTTGTTTTTGTCTTTTCATCTGTGGGAGGTTTTTTTCCGGTCTGTGCATTTTTCTTACCCGGTTCATCTTTTCGGGAAAATGAATCCACAGGCAGTTCCTTTGTAATATTTTCAACTGCTGCATTGTTGCATGAGGTCACAAGTATTCCGTAGTCATTTATCCGGTCGTTTTTCAGCGTGTACCAGTTTGAAACATTAGCGGAATACTGATTGTTTTTTTCTTTTCCGTTTATAAATTTATGACTTTCAAATGCATCATCAGGCAGATCGTAAGCACTCAGAAGACGTGCCCTTTCAACGATATTGTTTACAACGATCTCCTTGAGCAAAGTGGATTTACCTGTTCCCGGAGGTCCGTTTACAGAGAATACATTTCCTGCCGGACCATCTCTTTTTATTTCAAGATTTATGGCTGTCTCCTGCATTAGCGCAGGCATAAATTCTGAAGGCCACTTTCCCGGAGGCGCATTCTTTATATCCAGAATACTGTCAAATATTTTAAGGAGAGTCTTTCCGTCTGAGTTTACAAGGTCTGCCCTGCCACACTTGTTCTCATCTTCCGTATTAAGAATATTAAGATAGCTTATAAGTTCCGGTTTCAGATTTCCGCAGTTGTATGCGTCTGCTGCCAGCTCAAGATCACTTGTATAAAATGATTTTGACAATCCGAGATATGTATCATCATCTTTCTTTGCTTTCACAATTTCGTCCTTATATATCCTGAAAGAGAAAATAAATTCGTCCTTTGCATCCCCGCCGGTAATACAGCTGCCGTATGCAGACCTGAGATCCTCATATATTTTTGTCAGATCCCATAGAGTCTTGTCATCTGTCTGAGAATAATATTTTCTTTCTAATTTGTCCATATCGCTTTTATACGTGTCATGTGACAACAGCCTCAGCTTGTCATCACAGTCTTTATTGCTGGTTATCCGTGAGATCGCCCACAGCACAGGAGACACTGAAATGCTGTGTTCAACATATTCACCGTCCGGTTTTAGCTGCAGTGCAGCAAGGCAGATACTGTCAGCAGATCTTTCAGGATGCGAGGCTTCATTAATAACTGTACCGAGAGCCCTTGCCGTCTCGTTCAGACATGCCTCTCTTGAAAAGCATCCAAGATAAACTGTTACATCTGAGCATTCAGAAAAATCAAATTTTCTGAGTTCATATTTAATAACGCTCCTGACGGCACCTGCACTTAATTTTTTAATATCATCCCGGACCATTTCCACTATATCTGACTTTTTATATTTCTCTTCGATTTCATTGTTTTTCAGATCATTTTCATATTTGATTTTTTGTTTGTGACAGTCACGGAATCTTTGCACAGGATATGCTTCCTGCTCAAGAAAGTTCAGAGTGTACCAATACTGAAGTATTGTTTTAGCTGCATCTGAGGTCATATTTTCTCCTTTATACATAGAGCCTTTTATACTGATAGGATCCTTAAGTTTTGTAAACAATATTATCCGCCTTTTTTACCTGTAATCATGTTTTATTATATTAGCATGCAAATGATAAGTCAAGACCGGATACTTTTCAGGCTGAATAATGCTTGACCATATGATGGCAGTAGTGTAAAATAATATATATAATAATATCTATAAATTCAACATAATGAGGTCAAAACAATGAAAAAGACAATATTAATTCTGCTCTGTGCATCATTGCTTGCATCTTGTACTGCCTGTAATGATAATAACGGCAGTCCGGCCGCTCAGACAACCGTTACAGGTTATGTAAACAAAGAAACTATAACCAGCATTTCAGATGAAAAAGATATAGATGAAAAGGAAGAAAGCGATCCGGGTCTGGTGACTTCTGAGGTATCTTGTTCTCAGATAACGATCAGACAGACAGTTCTTGCTGATCAGGATAATATAAAGATAACCGCTGATGGACTGATCTATGACGAAGATGGTGCAAAGGTCATGCTCACGCTCGAAAATAACCGTGATGAGGACTTATCATTTTACTGTGGCGGCACCAACTCTGTCAACGGTTACATGATCGATGACGCAAATATGAGTCTGATAGTAAACGCCGGCGAGAGTCTGCAGGGAAGTGTCTGCTTTGATTATCGGGAACTGGCCGGATTTGGCATTACAGATATTGCTGATTTTGAGCTGCAATTCGAGATCTGCAGTGCTGTTCGCACTTCCTGTCCGACACCGCTTGATACGAAGCAGATAGACCCTATCTGGCCTGAGCCTGTAAATATTAAAACCTCGGTATATGATTCATACGATTACAGCATTGATACTTATTTGGAACAGCTGAAAACCGGTCATTACAGTGATTATTATTTCAAAAGCGTAGATTATTTATCTGAGGACGAAGTATACAGCAAAGGCGATATCCGTGTGATATCAGAAGCACTTACTACAGATGAATACGGTGAAAAGACTGTTATGCTTGAAGTTGAAAACAACAGTGATCATATGATAGATTCCAGTGCGCAAAACATACGCATAAACGGACTGATACTTACAGGCAGCAATGGATTAAACAATTTTGTATGCCCGGGAAAACGCGCTGTACTTTATATTCCAGTTTCTTATGCTATATGTGATGATGCCAGAGAACCATTTGGTATCAAAGAGATACAGAAAATTGATATGACCTTCACCGCTGCCGAAGCCGAAAATGACGAGTGCATTGATAACGGACCGATAAGCATTGCTTTTTCAGAAACCGTTTTACCATTTGACAGCACAGGTGATCAGGTGTACAACAGCAATGGAGTGAGGATCATCTCAAAAGGAGTAATTGATGATCCTATTTGCTACTATAAGTTTGATCTTCTTTTGCTTGTCGAAAATAATTCCACACACACAATAAGCTTTGATAACTATTCTTCCAGTATTTTTGTGAACGGATATGAAGCTACAAGTGATACTTCCTTTATAAAAACCCCGCCCGGCGCAAGCAGCGCTGTTGCCGTCAGTATTTCGAAAGAACAGTTCAAAAAAGATGATTTTGAACTGGAATCATTATCAGATATAAAAAATATTACGCTAAGTACCGTGATCACAAATGAAGATATGAGCAGTGAAGAAAAATGCGAAATTTCTATAGATTTCTGATCTTAAGTATTGAACATATATTATTAATATAATGTCTTTGAAGAGAAAACCGTCTGTTTCGGTTTTCTCTGATTTTATATATTTTTCTGTTTATTTGTACATAAAAAATCCGCTGACTTGATCTGGAGTTATTCCAATTTTCGTGGTGAGCAAAATTAATAAAATTTTTATGATTCGTCAGTTGATTTCTGAAATATTTTACAGTATAATTATAATAAATTATTTCTAAATATTGTTTATTGCGTCTGACAAGCTATAAGCATAAAAATCTGTTCTGTTAAAAAAAGTTGAATGAGGTGACAGCGAATGAAAAGTCTGCCCGATTTTGTTGTCAGACTGTTATCTGTTTTATCATTGCTGCTCTTCGTTTTTATAATTATTTTAATATCTCTGTGGAAATCTTCTCTCCCATGTCCGGATACAAAACTTAAACTTACCCGCTTAATGATCCGCAACAATGAACTGAATGGCAAAAATATAAGCATATGCGGCGACTACTTCGGAGATCCGTTATCTGTCGGCATGAAAGATAACGATACTTATAAAAGAATTTACTGTGCAGGACATACATACACAAAGTTTATGGGCATGTATGACAGCCAGTACTACAATATTGCAGTTTATTACAACAGCGAAGGCATTATTACTGATGCTGAGATTTGTCTGCAAAAAGGAGGTTGAAAGTAAAACAGCCAGGACATTTCATTATAAAGAAGGTGAAATTTGTGAAAATTTTGGATATGATAGTAGACTGCCCATTTGAAAAATGTGAAGCAAAGTTAAAACTGCATTATCAGACAACGGAATCAGACAAATTCAGAAAGCTATATAATGAGCTTAAATACCTGCAGATCACTTCCGAGCTCCCCAAAGACTTCTATATCTTCATTAAAGCCTATAAGGAAACCGATGATGAGGATATCGAAATTAAGAACTTTGATGAAAATGATCCCTCGTTATATTATGATGTCAGCGGCTACGAGTCAGGCAGTGATGTCATTTACTCAATAGCAGCCTCAAGCTATAATGATTTCATTCAGTACAGTCCTGATGAAAAGACACTGGAGAAATTTTCTCCCGAAACCATCCTTGCACATTGTCTATGGGAAATTACATACTATGGTTATGAGGACAATGCAAAAAAATAACGACACAATAATTTAATTTATATAAAACAGTATCTTCACAGGTACTGTTTTTTTTATTTCATATCACAGCAAAATCTCATGGATTCCTAAAACTTAAGGCATAACAGATGCCATTTATGCATTTCACCCCTCTTAAAATACAGCTTACCTTTAATCTCTTGAAGTGGTTATGCCTGTGACGTATAATATGGACATACGAAAAGAAAGGGGTAATTCATATGGGAATTATTATTTTACTTGTACTTACAGCCGCAGAAATATTTTTTATGGTATGGAATCTGAAAACAAAACGAAATCATGCTGCAGAAAAATCAGTCGCAGATATTGCAGAAGCTGTAATATTTGCAGTACTCAGCTTTACCGGCATCCTTATGTGGGGCTTTCGTTATTACACCATTGCAGCATTTCTCACAGTGTTTGCTATCTCAGGCATGATAACTCTTATAAGAAGAAAAGAAAAGAAATATAAGAAATGTTCAACGATCAGCAAGACTGTATGGAAGATAGTGATCTTCTGCCTTGCAGTGTTCCCTGCTGTTCTTTTTCCTCAGTATAAACTGATTGAACCTACCGGAGAAAGCAATGTCGCTGAGAAAACGTATGTATTTACTGATACATCACGAAAAGAAGAGTTTTCGGACCAGGATATAAACAGAAACATAACCGTTGAGGTTTATTATCCGGAGGATCTCGCAGGAAAATGTCCTCTTGTTGTTTTTTCACACGGTGCATTCGGATTTTACGGATCAAACGAATCAACATTTACTGAACTTGCATCCAACGGGTACATCGTTGCCAGCATCAATCATCCATATCACGCTTTATTTGATACCGAAGCCTACGGAAGGCTTGTCACATTTGATCAGGAGATAGTTCAGAAATCAAGGGAATTTGAGAATCAGGATATGTCAGATGAGGAATTTAAGCTTTCACACAGGTGGCTTAAACTTCGTGTGGATGATATGAACTTTGTTATAGATACACTTAAAAACGAAGCTTCAGAGGGTACAGACGATATTCTTTCAATGATCGACACAACGAAGACAGGTGTTTTCGGACACTCACTCGGCGGTGCAGCATCTGCGCAGATCGGACGTGAAAGAGCTGATATTGATGCAGTTATAGTTGTTGACGGAACTATAATCGGTGACGAACTTGAGTACAAAGACAACAAGATCATATGCAGCACACAGCCATATCCTGTTTATATCCTTGACATATTCGGAGAAAATCACTATAATGAAGCTCAGCAGTACGCTGATATGTATCCTAATCTTGTGTTGTCTGAGTATTCAGATAAGGTCCGGAATATCGTGTTCAGAGGTGCAGGACACCTGAACATGACTGATTTGTCTATGTTTTCGCCTATGCTTGCAAAATTTCTTGGAACAGGCGATGTAAACAGCAGAGAATGTCTCACATCGATGAATGGCGTTATCCGTGAATTTTTTGACTGGCGTCTGAAGGATGCTGCAGAACCAGATTTTAAAGAGGAGTATTGATTTATGGATGTTCTCATCGAGATTAACTCTGAAATTGATAATGACCGGGTCATTATTGAATGTTCTCAGGTAACTCCCGATATTGAAGAGATAAAATGCTTTGCAATGTCAAAGCAAAAATATATAACCGGACGTATCGATGACCAGATACACAAACTACAGCCATCAGATATATTTTATTTTGAAGTTGTTGACGAAAAGGTATTCGCATACACAAAAAATGCAGTATATGAAGTAAAAAGCCGCCTTTATGAGCTTGAAAAATCTTTTTCAGGCTGCGGCTTCTTACGCTGTTCAAAATCTGTGCTGCTGAACATTTATCTTGTCGAAAGCTTCAGCCCGGCGCTAAACGGAAGATTCTATGCAGTTATGAAAAATAAAGAAAAGCTTATTGTATCAAGACAATACGTTTCAGACTTCAAAAAAGCAATACTGGGATAAGGAGGAACAAGTATGAGTTTCAGATCTTTTTTTATTAAAAATGTTCTTATGCCGTTTTTTACTATCACAGCATGTGTTTCAGTTGCTATGGGGATACTGGGAATGATTTTTTATTCAGATATTTTTCTTCCCTATTCAGTATTGTTTGCACCGGCGCTGTACGGCATAGCAACATCATTCCCGTCACTTATTATGTATTCTAAAAATGAACTTACGGTGAGACAGGTAGTTATCAGAAAGATAATACAGGGCGTTACAATAGAAGCTACTGTCCTGTTGTTGAATTTAGCAGGCGGCAATATTAAAAATGCCTCAGTTGCAGTATCTATTGCTGTTACTGTCCTGGTCATTATGCTGGCAGTTAACGCTATCAGGTATATAAATGACAAGCGAGTCGCCAGTGAACTCAATGAAGCACTAAAAAAAATAAATAAGCGTGGAACAGACAGATAAAATAAAAAAATAAACCGCTCTCAGTCATAAGCAGGCTACAGCAGCCGCACTTATAATTGAAGGTGGTTTTTTTCATGCCGGACAGAAGAGAACAGCTTGTGTCTGTCCGGCTTAAATATATTAATATATATCTTTTGAGACCCCGTGCAAAAGAAGAACATATATTATTATCAGGATCTCAAGGAAACTTCAGTAGTGATGTTCCTTATCAGAATCCTCCTTGGTTTCATGTACAGTACCAAACGGATGCTGAGGCGGTGCGTATACTGATGACAGTTTCAGTTCCCTGCATGATGCATTGACAATATTATGCCATGTTCCTGCAGGAACCAGAATGGCATCACCGCATGAAACATTTGATACAAACTTCATATCTTTCCTGCAGGAACCCATAAATACCTTTGCGCTTCCACACTCTATCCTGATGAGCTGATCTACATCGTCATGCATTTCAACACCGATCTCTCCATCACGTCCGATGTTCATAAGAGTCATCTGAAGATTATCACCTGTCCACACTGCAGTCCTGTAATTCTTATTTTTATATGACTGATACGGCATATGAATAATAACCGGACCGGGGCCAAGATCAAACCCTTTACAATGCTTTTTCTCCATAGCTACCCTCCTCTCAGGTTGCTGTTAATATTTTATGCAAAGCATCCTGTAATGGTGAAATATGCAGTTTAAAGCATAAGACCGATGGAGAAGTATCTCATTTATTGACTTATAATAATGAATAATATATAATTATAAATATTTGTATCCTGGCAAAACATTATCAATAATTCTATGCCGGATAAAACTGCAGATCAAAACCGTCTGCAGTTTTATCCGGTTTTTTCGGGAGGTTCTTATGAATAATGAAAAAAATCTGACACAGGGAAATATCCTATACTCTCTGTTGGGATTTGCCCTGCCTGTACTGCTGGCTTTGTTTCTTCAGTCATTGTACGGTGGTGCTGATCTCCTTATAGTGGGACATTTTTCAGATACAGCAGACGTATCAGGAGTTGCTACAGGCAGCATGCTGATGCAGACAATTACTATGGTCATTACAGGTCTGTCAGTAGGAATAACTGTCCTTGTAGCCAGAAAAACAGGTGAAGGAAAAAACAGTGATGCAGGACGTACGATCGGCTCAGGGATCTGTCTTTTCGGAGTATTTGCAGTCATCCTCACTATTGTTTTAGGCTTCTTTTCTGATATAGCTGCACAAATACTTCATGCGCCGCCTGAAGCATTTTCTTCTACAAGTTCATACATAAAGGTATGCGGACTCGGATGTATTTTTATTATAGCATACAATCTGCTTGGTGCAGTTTTCAGGGGACTTGGTGATTCCAGAACACCGCTCATCACAGTATGTATTGCATGTTTTCTGAATATAGCCGGAGATCTTATTTTTGCAGGTCTGCTGAATCTCGGTGCATTCGGCGCTGCGCTTGCAACCGTTATATCCCAGGGTGTAAGTGTTTTTATTTCACTTGTTATTATTTCACGCAGACCGCTGTCATTTGAAATGAAAAAGGAGTATGTCCGCTTCGATTCTGAAATAATCAGAAGTGAGCTTAAGCTGGGTATCCCGATAGGCCTTCAGGAAATGCTGGTAGGCATGTCATTTTTACTTATCCAGACTATCATCAATTCGATAAATGTGACAGCTTCTGCAGGAGTCGGAGTTGCTGAAAAGGTATGTGGATTCATCATGCTTGTTCCGTCTTCATACATGCAGTCAATGGCAGCCTTTGTTGCACAGAACAAAGGTGCCGGAAAACACGACAGAGCTGTCAGGGCTCTGTTGTGCGGTATCGGCACCTCTCTTATTGTCGGAGTGATAATGGCTTCGTTCACATTTTTCCATGGTGATATTCTTGCTCATATATTTTCAAAAGACACTCAGGTCATACAAGCCGCTCATGAATACCTCAAAGCGTATGCTATCGATACCATATCAACTTCAATACTTTTTTGTATGATAGGATATTTCAACGGCTGCGGCAATACAGTGTTTGTTATGCTTCAGGGAATAGTCGGCGCAATTGGTGTACGTGTCCCCGCAGCTTTTGTTTTCAGCAGACTCAGGCACACAACACTGTTTCTGATAGGACTCAGCACTCCTGTAGCAACAGTTGTACAGATTACTATGTGTGTGATTTTTTATATGTATATGAAGAAGAAAACTTCACTGCAGTCTGTAAAAATAAATTAGCCTGTGATCAGATCAATCAACAAATCTGATTAATATAAATACCGGTTTGTACGTGGTTATCCAACCTTAATTGGTTCTGCTTTCTATTATATGAACACGTATACATTCAGCCTTTACCTTTTCATAATTTCTTATCGCATTAATAAGCTTTGTCAGCGCGACAGCAATACATGCAATACCCATTGAACAAGTCAGTACCAAAATAACAATCAGAAAGATAACAGTTTTACAATCCATTATAGTCACTTCTGTCAGTTTAATATTTTTAATGAAGTTAAAATATTTTCTTTACTGTATAATACAATATGTACATTCCTACGCTCAGCCACAGCACACCGAGTATTACCGAGCAAATATGAGCATTCTTATATACTGCGTATATTTTTTCAGGTTTTTGGGGACAGACATATATGATCTTTTCAGTTCCTGTCGGTATTTCGACACTTGATGTTCCTTTACTCATTGCCGATATATATTTTGTCTCTCCGAAATAATACTGCCAGTACGGCTTATACATTCTGTACGTGTCGCCTTCTGAATCCGTATTAAAGACCGTATCAACACGTACGCATACAGCCTTGACCTTTACATATCTGCGTCGTGCATACAGCATCCTTAATACCGGTACAAGCGGGCCGGCAAAACCCAGAGAAAAATAAATTATAAGCATTATCACTGAACCTGCCTGAAAAGACATATACATCCCTCCAATTATAAAATATTTCATGTTTACACATTTTATAACATAATTATACTCCATACCCCGTTATATTTCAACAAAAAAGTCCGGCGAGTCATTTCTCCACAATGTTGACTCGCCGGATCAATTATATTATCCGGGTTTTATTATTTCAGGCTGTTTTATCTTTTGCAGCAATCTTTTCAAAAATCACCACACCTGCAGTCAGGACTAATGTATCGGTACCGCTTCTTATCAGCATCTGGGCTGCCGTATCAGCCATTATAAGTACAATAAAGCTGTTGAACCACATCCAGTTCACACCTGTCATCAATACCGGGGTCAGGATATAGAAATGTTTGTGTCTTATAAAAACCGGTCTTAACAGAAAATAAATAAAACCGAGGGTTATTCCGAAAACTGCAGTCCATATCATAGTCTGTACCGGATAACGGTCTGCATTGCTAGCATACAGACCCGTGTAATTTCCTGCAGTTCTTGCAGCAAAGATCATGACAGCTATGAGTAAAATACCAGAAAGCATTTTCTTTGCAGGCAATCTGCAGCCAGATGTATCACAGGATGATAAAGCTGACCTGTTCTTCAGAAATACTATCCCTGCCGCAATACCGAACAGAAATACCGGAACGGCATCGCCAAGTCCCATCCAGAACTCATATATGATAAAGTCCTTCCCGTACTCATCAAACGGCGAAGAATCTACTATAACCTCCTGCATGCCTGTAATATACAGCAGTCCTGCAGACAACCCGTAACGAAGTCCGGTCCCGGATGCACTTAGTGTACTGTTTTTTCCGAAATATCTTATAATAAACAAAGCGTATGAAAATATAAAAATAAAATAGAAGCTTGCAACAGCAGGAAATCCGAAAGCTTTTACAAATATGCTGTCCATAGTTGTATCCGAAATATCTGCTCCCGGACTCGGCAGAAGGTTGTGTATAATGATCGAAGTCAGCGTACCCGCAAGCACCATTACAATACTGAGAATATTACGTTTTTTGTTATTCATAATGTTGTCTCCCCTTTGTCAGTCACATTTATCTTCTTTTATCTCTTTAAGTCTGACGCACAGCTTTTCAAGTGCTGTACAGAATACCTCTGCTTCATTGTCATCCAGACAGGAAAACAGTTTATATACAAAGTCTTCACTCTCCCCGGGATCTTTTGTATAGATATGCTCTGCCGCCTGCGTTTTCATAAGCCTGATAGCCCGTTTATCGGTCTTGTCATGTGTGATCTCAAGATAACCCTTTTCTATGAGTCTGTCAACGATCTGTCTCATGCTCTGGTGAGTAACACCTGATATATCCGACAGCTGTTTAAGCGTAGGCGGTGAATTAAATGCATCGATCATCATAATAGTTACCCACTGCCTGGAGGTTATCCCTTCAAGCCCGCTGTCCATGACCGCCTGCAGTCTGTTGGCACAGACAAATATATTCATGTAGGCTATCAGACGTTTATCCATATGTTCAAAATCGTACATTATTCTCCTCCTGTAACACAAAGGTAGTATACTTCCTATATATGCAGTATACTACCTTTATGTTTTATTGTCAAGAGAATTCTGTTATTTTTTTCAGTTTACAGCCATTATACCTGGACATTAAAAAGCCTTCCGCGCAATTAAAGCGGAAGGCAGTGTTAATTATATTATTTATTTTTTACTGCATCAAAGCCGCGTCCGAGATCAGCAATGATATCATCAATATGCTCAGTACCTATTGAAAGACGGACAGTATTTGGTCTGATACCGCTTTCAAGCAGCTCCTCCTCATTCATCTGACTGTGTGTTGTTGATGCCGGATGAATTACAAGACTCTTGACATCAGCAACATTTGCAAGCAGAGAAAACAGTTCAAGACTCTCGGTAAACTTCCTGGCAGTCTGTGCATCGCCTTTTATGTCAAAGGTAAATATCGACCCTGCTCCATCCGGAAAATATCTGTCGTAGAGTTCTTTTTCGTGACCCTCTGCCAGTGACGGATGATTAACACGTTCAACCTGCGCATGATTTTTTAAGAAATCAACTACTCTGAGTGCATTGTATACATGACGTTCTACACGCAGTGAAAGTGTCTCAAGTCCCTGAAGCAGCAGAAATGAGTTAAATGGAGAAATGACTGCTCCCTGATCTCTCATAAGTGTTGTGCGTATCTTCATGATATATGCGATATTCCCGCATGCCTCGCTGAATACAACACCATGGTATGACGGATTTGGTTTTGTGATACCCGGGAACTTGTCATTTGCGCTCCAGTCAAATTTTCCGCTGTCAATGATAACTCCGCCCATTACCGTTCCATGTCCGCCGATGAACTTTGTAGCCGAATGTACTACAATGTCTGCACCGTGTTCAATAGGTCTTATCAGAAACGGTGTCGCAAATGTGGAATCAACAATAAACGGTATCCCGTTTCTGTGTGCAGCATCAGCTATAGCTTCAAGATCAATAACATCTGAGTTGGGATTGCCGAGTGTTTCAGCGTATATGAGCTTTGTGTTTTCTTTAATAGCTGCCTCAAAGTTTGCCGGATCAGAAGGATCAACAAATGTAACTGATATTCCCTGTTCTCTTAGTGTATTTGCAAACAGATTATATGTTCCGCCGTAAAGATCAACGCTTGATACGATATGATCTCCGGCACGTGCAATATTCTGTACTGCATAAGTTATCGCAGCCGAACCGCTTGCTGTCGCAAGTGCCGCAGCACCGCCCTCGAGGGCAGCGATTCTCTTCTCAAATACGTCCGAAGTCGGATTCATAAGACGTGTGTATATGTTGCCGGGTTCACTGAGGCTGAATCTTCCGGCTGCCTGATCTGAATCTGCAAATACATATGAAGTTGTAGCATAGATAGGTACTGCTCTTGCATCTGTTGCCGGATCAGGTGTCTCCTGTCCGACATGTACCTGAAGTGTTTCAAATTTATATTTATTACTCATTATAAAATTTTCCTCTCTTACGAATTTTTTTTTACTTAAGTTATGATAAAATATGATTCATTAACTTCAGCACATTCGTCCGAAACGGAAATTGGCTCTCACCAGACTTACAAATATCTTCTCCATATATCACACATCCTTTTAGAATAATGTGATTATATCATACATATCCTATAAAGTCAATAGGTTTTATTAACTTTATATATAAAAATTTCAGAAACTGCAAACAAAAAAAGCCATCAGAAAACTGATGACTTTCATATGTACAAATTATGCTTTTATTATCCCTTTGATACTATACCCCTGACCCATGCACCAAGAGCACTTGGATTTCTTGTCTGTATCAGAATAAATCCAGGACCTCTGAAACGGCATACAAGACATTCACCTGACATAATGCTTGACATCCAGCCGTTTGATGCCTTTTCAATTTTATAATCCATTGTATCGACCCATGCTACAAGATGTCCGTTATCTATAACAACCTCTTCGCCTGCTGCTAAATCTATTCTGTGTACTGCACCATAGCTGCTCAGGAACACTGTGCCTGTTCCGTTTATCCCAAGAACGAACAGACCTGCACGTGAAAACAGACCCTGTGCCAGATTCTGAACTGCAGTTGAAACATTTATATTGCAGGTTGATGCAAGATATCCGTTTTTCTGAACCCTGAGTCCGTATGAACCGTTAAGCTGCAGATCATGTATTGCACCAGGAAGTGCCGGTGCAAACAGAACCTGTCCGCTTCCCTTTGTAGCAGCTACCTCCTGAAAGAAGAAGCTTTCACCGGCAAGCATTTTTCTGGCAAGTCCGCCGAGGACGCTGCCCTTGAGCGCTCCGTTTATTTCAAGTGTCGGAGACATAGCGACCATTGCATCAGATTCTGCCCTGACTGTTTCTCCGGGACCGAGCTGACACTCGAGAAGAGGAAATGCATCCCTGTATAATATCTGATATTTCATTTTATTACTCCCTTTCAATTTGCATTAGTAAAATTTTACAAATGTGTGTTGATTTTCGGTTTATTTTTCTGTTACATATTATATATCGACTAAAAGATACTTAATTAAATAATATTATAACATATTTCAGAGATCCATACCACTAAAATACTCCGTTAATAATATTCTTACTTGAAAGCATACAAAACCTATGTTATAATAGTACAAAGATGTACTGAGTAAAGAAAGGACAGATAAATATGAAAATTTCAACAAAAGGAAGATACTCTCTGAGAATGCTCCTGGACCTTGCTACGAATCAGTCAGACAACTATGTCGCACTGAAGGATATTGCCGCAAGACAGGGTATTTCAAAAAAATATCTTGAACAGATAGTGCCTATGCTTAACAAGTCAGGACTCCTTAAGACCAACAGAGGCTATCAGGGCGGTTATATGCTCACAAAGAGTGCAGCCGACTATACAGTCGGTGAGATACTCAGGGTAACAGAAGGCAGTCTTGCTCCTGTGTCCTGCCTTGACTTTGAGCCCAACGAATGCCCGCGCGCAGACAGATGCATGACACTGAGTGTGTGGGAAGGGCTCTATAAGACAGTAACACAGTATCTGGACTCGATAACGCTGCAGGATATTATCGATTCAAACAAAGCTCTCAGGGCAGATGAATACTGTATCTGAAACTCTGAAAATCTACTTAAAATGATCCGTATGTTAAGCTTTTTAAAGTTGTCAGCATACGGACCTTTTTTTAGTTTTTCTGTTTGTACGATAATAATATTCAGATCTATATCATAAGACTGACAGTCTCAGTATGAAACATTGAAACAAAAACGGCACCGCAGTCATCAGACAGCAGTGCCGTTTTTGATAAAAAAGAAATGGGAACAATAGGGCTCGAACCTATGACCCTCTGCTTGTAAGGCAGATGCTCTCCCAGCTGAGCTATGCTCCCATTTTTGTTGTTGCCCAGTCTTAATGACTGGAAAGAGGCGCCAGCCGGATTTGAACCGGCGATCAAGGTGTTGCAGACCTACGCCTTACCACTTGGCTATAGCGCCTTATAAGAGCGGATTACGAGGCTCGAACTCGCTACCTCCACCTTGGCAAGGTGGCGCTCTACCAGATGAGCTAAATCCGCAATGAAAAACGACCTGGATGGGAATCGAACCCACGACCTCTAGCGTGACAGGCTAGCGTTCTAACCGGCTGAACTACCAGGCCAAAAATAATGGGAACAATAGGGCTCGAACCTATGACCCTCTGCTTGTAAGGCAGATGCTCTCCCAGCTGAGCTATGCTCCCATCATTATTCCGGGACTAAAAATTTACCATAAATCCCGAGAACATGATTAATTATACACGATAAAATTAATATTGTCAATACCTTTTTTAAATATTTTTTATCTGATAAGCTTTCTCAGATCATCACTTGAAAACAGATAATTTTTATTACAGAAATGACACTTTACTTCTGTCTCTTCCTGTTCATCTGCCATTGAGTTAAGCTCATCTCTGCCCAGACTTATAAGTGCATTTCTCACTCTGTCCTTGCTGCAGTCACACTTGTATGATACCTTTGATTCATCAAGGATATTAGGATTGAGTCCATCCAGAAGCCTGAGTGAGAGTTCTTCCATAGTAATGCCCTGCGACATCATCTGGGTAACCGAACTGATATTTCTGATATTGTTTTCTATCGTGTCAATAACGCTTTCAGACGCAAAAGGAAGCAGCTGAACGATATAACCGCCTGCTACATTTACACTAAGGTCAGGGTTTACAAGAACACCAAGTCCGCATACAGTTGGTATCTGCTCGCTTGATGCATAATAGTTTACTATATCCTCGGCAATTTCTCCTGATACTATCGGAACTGTTCCTACATACGGCTCCTTGAGACCCATATCCTTGACTACAGAAAGTGTTCCCTGCTTACCGACAGCACCTGACACATCAAGCTTGCCGTACTTGTTGAGAGGTATTTCTACTACCGGATTGCTGACGTAGCTCTTGACATTTCCCTTGTAATCTGCAACGGCAATAAGAACTCCGGTCGGACCCTTGCCGTCCATCCTGAGAGTAACAGAATCACCTTTGTTTTTCAGAGAATATCCGATTAGTGAAGCAGCTGTAGAAAGCCTTCCGAGAGCTGCTGTAACCACCGCTGATGTTTCATGTATTTTTTCTATTTTTCCTACAATATCAGTTGTATCCACAGCAATAGCGACTGCAGATGCATCAGCTGAAATGGCTCTTTTTAAAATTCCCATAAAATAAGACCTCACTAAAATATATTATGAATTGTGGTAACTTATGACTTCTTCCGTGCCACGTATATCACTCGCTGACTTTTTTCATGCACGGGATCCATACTGTCATCATCAAAATGTGCTGCTATTTCAAATCCGGCATTGATGAGCAGATCATCCATTTGCTCTGTTTCGAGTGCTATTTCGGAAATTGTCTGCGTGAATCGTTTGTAATAATTATTTTCTGTCTTTTCAAAAAAGTCAAGGCATATTTCTACACTTTTGTCATCATTATTATAAAAATTCTGCCAGGCACAAAATACCTGGTCATTTTCAAAAGTAAATGCATTGTTTCCTAATACTTCCCTGTGTTTATATACAGTATTTGCATCAAAAATAAATACACCGCCGCACTCCAGAAACAGATATGCACGTTCTATTGTCTTTTGTATATCCTTTGCACAAGACAAATGATTTATGCTGTCAAGTGCACAAATTATTATGTCTGCATTTCCGTAAAGCTCAAACTCTCTCATATCCTGACACACGTACTGTATATCAGAACCCGAATCATATTTCTTGTCCATTGCCTCACCCAGCATATCTTCTGAGTTGTCAATGCCTGTTACATCGTATCCGAGCTCACAGAACTCCTCTGACAGACTTCCTGTACCGCAGGCCAGATCCACAAGGTAATTTCCGCCCGATTTTTTATATTTTTTTATCAGGATGTCAAAATACAAAGCACGTTTATGATACTCAACGTTTTTTGTAAGCCCGTCATAATAGAACGCAAAATCAGAGTATTTACTCATTTTTACCTTCCTTATCGGCCAGTCTGCTGAAAACTACATTATAGCCGTCACAGCCATAATTAAGTGATCTGTTTACGCGGCTGATCGTTGCTGTACTTGCTCCTGTTTCATTAACTATATCATTATATACATAATGCTCGCTGAGCATTTTTGCGACCTGCAGTCTCTGTGCCATTGCCTTTATTTCAAGAACTGTACAGAGATCTTCAAAAAACTTGTAGCATTCGTCTACAGTTTCAAGACAAAGTATTGCTTCAAAGAGTCCGTCCGTATTTTTGTCCTTTATTTTACTGTTCATAGCCATCACCTTATACTTTCGCAAACATATTTTTATACAATAATTATATCTCTATTTTAGCACACTGAACTATAAAAGTAAAGTTTTAATATAAAGAAAATATTAATTATGCAGTTATACTTCACAATAATTCTTCTCCTGTCAGAATTCCATAATATAACAGATATCATTTTAACGGTTTACGTGTCTGTATATTGATTAATATCTGTTTTTGTGATATAATCATTCCTGACAAGACATTAAACCGAGAAAGGATTAATTAAAATGGATTTAAACGATATTATGGGTATGATGGGCAGTATGCCGGGAGTTGCTGACAAAGCAAACGAAATGCTGGCTGGCGGATTTGATTTCAGTGCTTTCATTTCTGACGATTTTGTGAGAGAATACACTGACTTTTCATCAGCAAAAGACATGATTGACAACTGTGGATTTTCAGTAAAGTCACTTGATGACATCATGAGTATCTCACCGGATAAGCTCAATGCTTTTGTCAAGGAACATACAAAATTTGAATCGCCTCAGCAGATGATAGACGCTGTTACCGCACAGCTGTTTTCTAAATAATCTTATGAGCCGCTTAAGGTGTTTTCCTGAGCGGCTTTTTTTATTTCGAATACACACAAAAAGTCCTGCATCGTATCATTTACAGCACTGTTGTGGAAGCCCAGTGCAAATGTCTCTGTGTATTTTCTGAGATACGATATAAGTGCAGGATTATCAAGAAGCTGCATATACCCGCAAAAAGCCTTTCGGGCTGCATCATATGCATGTTCCTCAGAAACAAGCTGAAATTCACTTGTAAGCTGCAGACAGTCAAGCTTTGTGATCTCAAGTGTTTTAAGCGGTTTATGTGCAATTGCTGCTGCCAGTGCGTTTATCAGAACCACTTCGCAGATATTGAACAGCTGTGTTGAATAATCCACCGAATACTTTGCTCCGTGCTGCTCAAGAAGTGCATCCAGTTCTTCCTTTTTAAACAGTCTGCAGAACTGATTTTCAAACATAAGTGATGTATAGTATTTTTTTATATACAGCACACCCCTGAGCCCCAGCCAGTTTCCATACAGAAGCGGATAATCGATCGCAGCCGGAATATTCTGCGGAGCAAACTTGAAATCATAGTGCAGATAATACTGATCAAACACCTTGAGTATCGTATCTGTGTACTCCTGACTTTTTACCTCAAGCCTTGTTTCATACACCTTTCTGAAAATAACTCTTGTCTCCTGAAAGTACTTCCATATAAGAGAACGTCCGTTCTCATATGCCGACTCAATTGAGTTGTTTTCCAGATAAACTACACATGCATCTGCATCAGGAAGGCTCAGAAAAAAGACATCACATGCAAACAGAACAGATTCAAACAGTGTCTGGGATGTTTTGACCGGCAGAGAACTGCTGTTTCCTTTTGTAAAAGCAGTTGCAGTATTTTTGAAGAGTTCATTTATTTTGTTTCGTATTTCCATCAGTTTCTGAGGACTCAGTATTCCGTTTATCGAGCACTGTGCAAGCAGTGAAAGCGTATAATTTTCATTGTCAGTTTTTTTCGGATCAATATGTTTTGTATCATGAAGCTGCAGTTCCATTCAGGTCTCTCCTTTTACTGTTCATACATATCATCATCAGAGTATACATTCATTGCCTTGTTTCTTATATCTCTTGTTATATACTCCATATCCCTTGTCTGCAGAAGT
Source organism: Oscillospiraceae bacterium (assembly GCA_030539275.1). Taxonomy (GTDB): domain Bacteria; phylum Bacillota; class Clostridia; order Oscillospirales; family Ruminococcaceae; genus HUN007. The sequence goes on from JAUNSK010000011.1 coordinate 101,069, forward strand.
TCAACACTGCCCATACTTGTATTTTCAAAGCAGTAGAACATTATGTCGAGCACATCATCATCGCTCAGAACATCGCAGCTCTGGTCTTTTACCTCGTAGAACACATCGATCAGAGCTGCTATCGTCTGTGCAAAATCCACCTGTGAAACATAACTGCTCTGAGCAAACTTTTCTATAAGCTTCGGAGTAATACTGGAACCGAATTCTACTCTGTCCTTCGTTTTGAGAGCTTCCTTTCCCGCTTTAACAAGCATTTTTGCCTGGTCCTGAGAAATACATAATCCGTACTGACGGCTGTTTTCATTTGTACTTAGTATCTCATCAGTAAGCTGTGCTTCTGTAAGACCTGTATTATCCATATATCCTGCCAGTTCATATTCCATACTGTACCTCCTGTTATGTCTTGCTGCACCATACTTATCCTGTACACTTAAGCGGCGACAGAAAAACCGGCTGTTATACCGGTTTTTGTTCAAGTCAATATATTATTACTGCTGCCTGTGCATATGTCTTTGTATGTGTGATGCTGACACTGACACTTCTGTCTCCGAGAAGCCTGAGTGCATTTCCGCTCAAAACGATATACGGCCTGCCCAGTTCATCATTAAGAGTTGAAACTTCATCAAGCTCAAAATTTCGTACTCCAGTTCCAAGTGCCTTTGAAAAAGCTTCCTTGACACAGAACCTTCCTGCCAGCACCTCGGGATTTTCCCTGCGCTTTTTATAGATCTCTATTTCCTGCGGTGAATACACCTTCTCTATAAAACCGGGGATTTTTATGCTTTTGCTTATTCTGTCTATTTCTATCATGTCTATCCCTATATTCAATCGCGCTCGTCCTTTCCTTCATCCAGCATGATATCAGGAATATTGTTTCTGAGTGTGCCCTTAAGAAATGGCTTTATATTCATAAGCATATTGTCGTCCGGTGTAAATACAAGTCTGCATCTGCCGTATTTTTCATCTTTAAAGTCAGCGTAATACTTGTCACGGTCCGGACCGCTTGCAGAAATAAGTGTTACCTCAGAGTCCGGTTCCCAGTTGGTCTGTGTACACTTTTCAAAGCTTTCAAAATTTTTTACTTCTGCTGTGAGCATATGCATTCTTTTTCTTTTTGCAAGTATCTTATCCAGATCAAATTCGCCATTGGTAACGCTGTACTCATATTCAACATCAAAATTTGCACTCAGATATATTCCTGCATATACAGCACCTACTGCAAGAAGTGCCCCTACAAGCAGAAAGCCGACCGCTGTTCCTATAACTACCAGAAGCAATCCGACAGCAAAGCTTGCACAGACTATAAGTCCACGTTTCATGGTATCCCGCTTAGCGCCTTCCTTAGTTACTATCTGTTCTGCAAATGAATCCATTTTTTAACCTCCGATGATCTTTCCATCTCATTTATATACTATTATATTCTAACACATTCTTATATAAAATTCAATATAAGTAATAATAATATATAATTTTTTCTGAGATATAACCTTATTATGGCTCAAAAAAAAATACAGGAGTACATAATGTATTTTCCTGTATTTTTTTATTTTTTACTGTGGTCCGAGTGTCACTTTTTCCTTATCGATATACTGGCTGAGAGCTGTAAGGTCTGTAAGCTATACAACGTCGCTGAGATCTGCATCATCATACAGATTGTCTGGTTTTATTTTTGTAACTACCGGTGTTGTACAGGCAGATCATAATGAACACAAATGACAACACCAATGCTCAATAGTGTACTTAACAATAAAGAAATAGCCAGCCCTGGATATATGTCCATGACTGACTATTACCTGAAAGTTCGTGTAAACTAAAAAACCGCCGTACACGGAACCGTACATACGGTGGGCTGAGAGGTCGGCTAATCAGATAATGGTTAGCCTCCTACCCGATTATTTGTATTAATTAGGAAGAGAAAAATCAACGACAATGTCTCCGTCTTTCTCATTATTCAAATTTTGTGACTTTGATACTAAAACTTTCTGAGGCACCAACCGGATCGGCTATGTATATGCCTTCTCCAGCCGGTAATTTTGTGATAGAACCGTCGCAAACGCCTTCGAGTACCACGTCATCTTTTGCAGCCTTATGGTCTCTCTTGACACAAAATGAAATTCCAGCCGGACAGCTCCATTTTACCTTATTGCATGGCGCAAAGGCTTCTTTGGTAAACAGATAATTTCCGCTTGAACGGTGGTCCTCACCGTTTAATTTGTCTTTTTGTGACACCATTACTACTTCTGTAAAACCATCATACTTAAAATCTGGCATAATAAACTTCCCCTTTTCTTAATAAAATGTAAATGTTGTACAACATTTACATTATTATAACATGTTTAATTTTTCCAGTCAAGTGATAAATCAAATATAATCAAAATATTTTTTATAAGGGTGAATTGTCAAAGTAAATGCAGGTTGGAAAATACTCTTGCTGAATTTATTTTGAATGTAATGAAGTTGCGTTTAGTCTGAAAGTAAACCAGGGAGAAAGAATCAAACAATGCTGAAACGTATAGTTTGCCGTCTGAGGCTTTGATTTCAGTTATATCTGTTACCGCCTTCTGGTTTGGTTCGTCAGCTTTAAAATCACGTTTAAACAAGTCATCAGACTTTCTTGCAAGTATCGGCTCGTGTTATTCCATTAGTTTTTCTATCAATAAACTTTAATCGTTCGTTTTTCCCGACTTCTGACGGCGTGCAGCAAAAAAAGCGCTTGCTTTCTTGGCACCTGTTGCTTTAGAAAGCTTTATCGCTTGTTTCCTGTATTCTGAATCGTATGTTCCTGACTTTTGCATATCCTGACAACTCCTTACCGTTTCCTATTATTTTTATTATAGATTTGATGAATTAAAGTTGTCAGGTATTATTATACTATATTACATTTTTCCAAAAATAAAAAACATATATTCCTTAAAAACACCCCGACTAAACCAAGCCGGAGTGTTTATTGTGATTATGTTATTAACTTTTTAAGCTACCAGGAATCAAAGCTGTTATTTTGGCTGAGGTCCAAGTATTACTTTCTCCTTGCCGATATACTGCTTGAGATGCATCAGGTCAGCAAGATCAACACCGTTGTCACCGGTTACATCTGCATTTATCATAGCCTGATCACTGAGATTCTTAATATCGTTAAGAAGATACTGGCTGAGAGTCGTAAGGTCTGTAATCTCTACAACACCGTTGAGATCTACATCACCATAAATATTGTCAGGTTTTATGGTTGTGACTTCCGGTGTTGTTGTGACTGCCGGTGTTGTTACAGGTGGATCATAATGAACACTGAGGACAATACCATTATCATAGTCCTCAACAAAGTCAGCCATCCAGGCAAGCGGAGCATTCCAGTTTACTGTACATTCGTTTGTTGACCAGGCTTCGATATGATCCAGGTAGCAGAGCTGAGGAGCCATCTGACCTGCGACATAGCCGGAACCCTTTACATATGGATCCTGAAGGCCTGAGTTAGGTCCGCCTGACATAACACCAGAAGGTGCTACAGGGAACTGATCAGCATCAAGCTGTCCTGACCAGTAACGATGATGTACAAATGTTGTATGATGTGTACCGTAACCAGTTACATAAGAAATTTCGTTTGGATTACGTCCGAAGATGTAGTCGATAGCTGTTACAGCACCGTCTGCATACTTTTTATCACCTGTTATATTATAAGCAAGAGCAAGAACAACTGCGTTGTTGATTACAAATGAGTTTGAACCCCATGTATAACCCCCGATCGTATGCTCAGTACCATCTGCTTTTGAACTGATCATCATTGAGCTCTGTCCGAACGGATCACCGTAGCCCTGTGAATCTTCTATTTCGAGGAACTTGTCAGCTGCCTTTGGAATGTTGTCAAAAACTATTTTTGAAATATCAGCAGGTATCCTGCCTGCATTCAGTGCAAGTGATATTGTTCCGAGTCCCTGAGTATTTCCCCAGTTAAATGAACCGATATCTCCTGAGTTCTCACCGCCTGTAAGCAGTGTAGGACACTCAAGATAATGTGTGCTTGCCTTCATATCATTCAGATATGATTCATCACCTGTTGTAATATATAGTTCGCAGGCAGCCCAGTAGAAATCATCCATGAAGTATGTATCACCGTAAGGACCACCACCGAAGTTGGTATCGAGAGGAGCAATTTCTTTATCAAATTTCTTTGCTGCTTCATAGGCTGCCTTAGCAGCACTTAGACATTCATCAGCATATGCTGCATCGTAATCCTTATAGAGACGCGCAAACTGTGCTGCTGTTGCGGCAACGTTAAGTGTGGCCGGAGTTGTCGGTGGCTTGATTATACGAATCATATCCTCTGTATTAGTTGACTGTTCAGGTGAAACAGCAAGACCTGTCCACTTGTAGTCATGCATCTTGTGGTAAACCATGCCCTTCTTTTCACCGCTCTTAACGATCATCCTGAGGAAGAAGTCCATTTCAACCTTTACTTCGTCGAGAAGGTCAGGTGCACCGTTTGATGATTCAGGAATTACCATTGAACCGTCTTTGTATCTGTCCTGTGTACCGTTAGCAAGTGCTCTTTCATAGATGTTCATAAGAGTCCATACAGAAATACCGCCGTTTACAACGTACTTACCGTAGTCACCGGCATCATACCAGCCGCCAGTAACATCCTGAGCCAATGATTTATCAACATCTGCTGCACTGGCATATCTGTATACCCATTCCGGCTGAACATATGCAACATCCTTTGTATGTCCGGCTGCACGTGCAAGACTATTCTTTGTAAGAGCTGTACCATTTACAGACTGTGCATTTGCAGATTTAACCTGGCTGTCATAGTTGTTTGCTACAACATATTTTGATTCGATCGGAACACCGCTTCTGTTGAGGTAGAAGTAGTTCAGTGAGTCTTCAAGAAGTCCTTCATATACATCTGAACCCTCGCCTATGCTGAACGGATAGCTCTCCTGACCGTCTACAGTAATTGTGTATCCTGTACCTTCTGTCTTGAAATCTGAGAAGTCAAGAACATATGTATAGTTTCCTGAGTCAGCATCCTTTGTAGCTGCCTTGGAAGTTCCCTTGTATACTGATGTGCCGCCTTTTTTGATCTCAAACGGTACTGTTCCGCTTGCTGATACAGGCTCTCTGTGTCTTCCGGTTTCACCGTTTGAAGGTGCATATGTAGCCTGTTTCTTAAGATCAGTAATGTAACCTAACTGGTTTACTGATATATCCCTGTATACATATGGATCAGGATGCGGTGGGTCAATTCCATAAGATGTTTCATCTATGAGCGACATATTATCAAATGAAAGTATTGTTCCTTCCGGGAAACAGTCACTAGGTGTATACTGGCCCATGCCTCCGAACTGGAATGCCCACTCAGCAACCTTAAGCGTTCCTGTAGCAGTCCACTTTGCAGTAACCTTAAGAGTTTCACCTGCTTTTATAGGGTTAAGTTCCCAGCCCTGATCATACTCAACAGTTTTTGAAGTTGTTGTGCCGAGGCTGCTTTCTATAGTAACCTCACCGTTATTATGCCATGCTTCACCGGCATTGTATCCGCCTTCTTCTACTGCATCAAGGTTACCGATCTTTGTGTAGTATTTACCAGCTGTATCTGATGTGATCTCGTATGAAAGTGTATATGTATGTCCTTTTTCAATATGGAGACCTCTGTGACGGAACTGACAGTCCCATCTGTCTTCACCAAGATGTGAAGTACCACCTGGGTTTACGATTTCAATATTGTACTTTTCATCTGTGATGTCAAAATTTAATTTACCTGTTCCTGATTCAAGGATATGCCATGGAAGGCCGATATTTTCTTCAAATGATGTGTTTCCGAGCAGCTCTTCTGCAAATACTGACACAGGTGCACATACAGCACCTGAAAGCACGGCAACTGCAGAAATACATGCCAGAGTTTTTTTCAGGTTGTTTTTCATTTTAGCTTCTTCCTCTCTTTTAGCATTATTGAATATAGTTTTACCGGGAGCCCGGCTTTACGTTTTCTTTTCAGTCTCTTATAAAGAAGCAATGATTTTTCCGGGTCACTTATACATTAATTCAGCGTTTATAACTGTATATGTTCAGCAAACACTCCAGCTGTTTCAAACCGGAGTGTTTGCTGTGTTTATGCTGATAACTATTATATTACTGAAAATCAGAGGTACTATTTCGGCTGAGGTCCAAGTATTACTTTTTCCTTGCCGATATACTGCTTGAGATGCATCAGATCAGCAAGATTAACACCGTTGTCAGCGGTTACATCAGAATTGATCATAGCCTGATCACTGAGATCCTTAATATCGTTAAGAAGGTACTGGCTGAGAGTTGTAAGGTCTGTAAGCTCTACAACGCCGTTGAGATCTACATCACCGTACAAATTGTCAGGTTTTAATGTTGTGACTTCCGGTTGTGCTGTTGCTTCGAGTGTTGTTGTTTCAAGCTGCGGCGTTGTTACAGGCGATGGTGTTGTTGTTGTTACAGCGGGTGTTGTTGCTGCAGTCTGCCACGTAGTTGTAGTAATAACCGGCATATCTTGTGACAGTGTGATACAGTCTGAATAATCATCAAGGAAGTCAGCCATCCAGGCAAGAGGTGCATTCCAGCTTACGTCACATTCGTTTGTAGACCAGGCTTCGATATGATCAAGGTAGCATAGCTGAGGAGCTGCCTGACCTGCGACATAGCCTGCACCCTGTACATATGGATCCTGAAGTGCTGAGTTAGGGCCGCCTGACAATACTCCTGAAGGCGCTACAGGGTACTGATCAGCATCAAGCTGTCCGGACCAGTAACGATGATGTACAAAAGTTGTATGATGTGTACCGTAACCTGTTACATACGAAATTTCGTTTGGATTACGTCCGAAGATGTAGTCGACAGCAGTTGATGCACCGCTTGCGTACTTAGATTCACCTGTAATATTGTATGCAAGAGCAAGAACAACGGCATTGTTCACGATAAATGAGTTAGAACCCCATGTATAACCATTGATCTCATGCGCAGTACCATCAACTGCTGAACCAACCTTCATTGGGCTCTGTTTGAACGGATCACCGTAGCCCTGTGACTGTTCTAAATCAAGATAGTGATCAGCAGTCATTTCTATGTTCCTGAAAACAGTAGTTCTTATATCTTCCGGCATCCTGCCTGCGTTCACAGCAAGAGATATTGTTCCGAGACCCTGAGTATTTTCCCAGTTGAATGATCCGGTATCTCCAGAGTTTTCACCGCCTGTAACCTGTGTAGGACACTCAAGATAATGTACGCTTTTCTTCATATCACTAAGATATGACTGATCACCTGTTGTTATATAAAGTTCACAAGCTGCCCAGTAGAATTCATCCATAAAGTATGTATCATAGTTAGAATAACCATTGGAGTTGCCGTCGATAGGAGCCGTTTCATAATCAAATTTCTTTGCAGCTTCATAAGCTTCCTTTGCCGCTGCCAGGCACTTTTCAGCATATACTGCATCGTAATCCTTATACAGACGTGCAAACTGTGCTGCTGTTGCGGCAACGTTAAGTGTGGCAGGAGTTGTCGGTGGCTTGATTATACGATAAACTGCTGCAGTGTTTTCATCCTCGACAGGTGAAACTGCAAGTCCTGTCCACGTACTGTCAAGCATCTTATGGTAAACCATGCCCTTCTTTTCACCGCTCTCAACGATCATCTTAAGGAAGAAGTCCATCTCATACTTAACTTCATCGAGAAGGTCAGGTGCACCGTTTGATGATTCAGGAACTGACATTGAACCGTCTTTATATCTGTCCTGTGTATCGTTAGCAAGTGCTCTCTCATAAATATTCATAAGAGTCCATGCAGAAATACCGCCGTTTAAAACATACTTACCATAGTCACCGGCATCGTACCAGCCCCCCGTTACGTCCTGTGTAATGGTTTTAACAACGTCTTTTCCATTAGCACTATATCTATAAATCCATTCTGGCTGTATATAAGCTACATCCTCAGGATGTCCTGCCTCACGTGCAAGTTTGCTCTTGGTAAGCGCCTGGCCTTTTACTGCACTATTGTTAGCTGATTTTACCTGTTCGTCATACTTGTTTGCAACGACATATTCTGTTTCTATGTCAATACCGCTTCTGTTGAGATAGAAATAGTTGAGTAAATCCTCAAGAAGTCCTTCATAGATATCGGAACCCCTGCCAATGCTGAACGGATAGCTCTCATGACCGTCAACGGTAATCGTATATCCTGTTCCTTCGGTCTCGAAGTCTGAGAAATCAAGAACATATGTATAATTGCCTGAATCTGCATCCTCTGCAGCCGGCTTTGATGTTCCCTTATATACTGAAGTACCATCCTTTCTGATCTCAAACGGTACTGTTCCGCTTGCTGATACAGGCTCTCTGTGTCTTCCGGTTTCACCGTTTGACGGTGCATATGTAGCCTGTTTCTTAAGATCAGTAAGGTAACCTAACTGGTTTACTGATATATCCTTGTATGCATATGGATCAGGATGCTGATAGTCAAATTCATCAGATGTTTCATCAATGATCGACATATTATCAAATGTAAGTTTTGTTCCTTCCGGGAAACAGTCTTCAGGTGTGTACTGGCCATCGCCTCCGAACTGGAATACCCACTCAGCTGACTTAAGTGTTCCGGTAGCAGTCCACTTTGCGGTAACCTTAAGAGTTTCGCCGGCTTTTATAGGATTAAGATTCCAGCCCTGACCATACTCAACAGTTTTTGTAGTTGTACCGCCAAGACTACTTTCAATAGTAACCTCACCGTTATTATGCCAGGCTTCACCGGCAGAGTATCCTCCTTCGTCTGATACGTCAAGATTACCGATCTTTGAGTAGTACATACCAGCTGCATCTGATGTGATCTCGTATGAAAGTGTATATGTATGTCCTTCTTCAATATGGAGACCTCTGTGACGGAACTGACAGTCCCATCTGTCTTCACCGCCATGAGAAGCACCACCTGGATTTATGATCTCAATATTGTACTTCTCATCTTTGAAATTAAAATCTAATCTGCCTGTTCCTGATTCACAGATATGCCATGGAAGACCGATATTTTCTTCGAATGATGTGTTTCCAAGCTGTTCACCTGCAAGTACTGACATAGGTGCACATACAGCACTTGAAAGCATAGCAACTGCTGAAATACACGCCAGAGTTTTTTTAAAATTGTTTTTCATTCTGGATTCTTCCTCTCTTTAAATATAATTATATAGTTTTAATGACACCCCAGAGATACTTTATCCACCATTACATACTGTTTCCAGCGGCATTTCTCCTGTATGCACAGATGAAACTGTAAATACTGATGACTTCAGAAGCTTTCTGGGATTTCAATTAAATATTTTCCGTTGCTTCATTTATTTTTTATTAAAAGAAAAAAATATTATATATATATTTATATATACATTTATGTAAAAAATATGAACCTTTAATTTCTAAAAAACACCCCGGCTGATATAAGCCGGAGTGTTGGTTGCGTTTATGTTATTAACTTTTTAAGATACTGGAAATCAGAGCTATTATTTTGGCTGAGGTCCGAGTATTACATTTTCTTTACCAATATACTGCTTGAGATGCATAAGGTCAGCAAGATTAACATCGTTGTCGCCAGTTACATCTGCATTGATAAGAGCCTGAGAACTGAGCTGCTTAATATCGTGAATAAGGTACTGGCTGAGAGTTGTAAGGTCTGTAAGCTCTACAGTACCGTTAAGATCTACGTCACCATACAGATTTTCTCCGGTTGTTGGTGTTGTTGTTACTGCCGGTGTTGTTGTATCCGGATCTCCTGCCTGATCAAGTTTTACTGAAGGATTGCTGAGGACAACACCATTATCGTAATCTTCAACAAAGTCAGCCATCCATGCAAGCGGAGCATTCCAGTTTACTGTACATTCGTTTGTTGACCATGCTTCGATGTGGTCAATGTAGCAGAGCTGAGGAGCTGTTTTGCCTTCAGTATAACCTGCACCCTTTACATATGGATCCTGAAGACCTGAGTTAGGACCACCTGACATAACACCTGAAGGTGCTACAGGGAACTGATCAGCATCAAGCTGTCCTGACCAGTAACGATGATGTACGAATGTTGTATGATATGTACCGTAACCAGTTACATATGAAATTTCGTTTGGATTACGTCCGAAGATGTAGTCGATAGCTGTAGTAGCACCGCCTGCATACTTCTTGTCACCTGTTATATTATAAGCAAGACCAAGAACAACAGCGTTGTTGATTACAAATGAGTTTGAACCCCATGTATAACCCTGGATCTCATGCTCATCACCATCTTTTTCTGAACCAAGCTTCATTGAGCTCTGTCCGAACGGATCGCCGTAGCCCTGTGAATCTTCTAATTCGAGGAACTTGTCAGCTGCCTTTGCAATGTTGTCAAAAACAGTTTTTGACATATCAGCAGGTATCTTGCCTGCATTGAGTGCAAGTGATATTGTTCCGAGTCCCTGAGTATTTCCCCAGTTGAATGAACCGATATCTCCTGAGTTTTCACCGCCTGTAAGCTGTGTAGGACATTCAAGATAATGTGTGCTTGCCTTCATATCCTTCAGATATGATTCATCACCAGTTGTGATATAAAGTTCGCAAGCTGCCCAGTAGAAATCATCCTTGAAGTATGTATCACCGTAAGGACCACCACCGATGTTTCCATCGAGAGGAGCTATCTCGTTATCGAACTTCTTAGCTGCTTCATAAGCTGCCTTAGCTGCTGCTATGCATTCATCAGCATATGATGAATCATAATCCTTGTAGAGACGTGCAAACTGTGCTGCTGAAGCTGCAAGGTTGAGTGAAGCTGCAGTCGACGGTGGTTTGATTATACGAAGCAGATCTTCTGTTTCTGTAGACTGTTCAGGTGAAATAGCAAGTCCTGTCCACTTGTAGTCATGCATCTTGTGGTAAGCCATGCCCTTCTTTTCACCGCTCTTAACGATCATCTTGAGGAAGAAGTCCATTTCAACCTTTACTTCGTCAAGAAGGTCAGGTGCACCGTTTGATGATTCAGGAATTACCATTGAACCGTCTTTATATCTGTCTTCTGTACCGTTAGCAAGTGCTCTCTCATATATGTTCATAAGAGTCCATACAGAAACACCGCCGTTTACAACGTACTTACCGTAGTCACCGGCATCGTACCAGCCGCCTGTAACATCCTGAGTCAATGCTGTATCAACATCATTTGCACTGTCATATCTGTATACCCATGTTGGCTGAACATACGCAACATCCTTTGTATGTCCGGCTGCACGTGCGAGACCGCTCTTTGTAAGAGCTGTACCCTTTACAGACTGTGCATTTGCAGATTTAACCTGGCTGTCATAGTTGTTTGCTACAACATATTTTGATTCGATCGGAACACCGCTTCTGTTGAGGTAGAAGTAGTTCAGTGAGTCTTCAAGAAGTCCTTCATATACATCTGAACCCTCGCCTATGCTGAACGGATAGCTCTCCTGACCGTCTACAGTAATTGTGTATCCTGTACCTTCTGTCTTGAAATCTGAGAAGTCAAGAACATATGTATAGTTTCCTGAGTCAGCATCCTTTGTAGCTGCCTTGGAAGTTCCCTTGTATACTGATGTGCCGCCTTTTTTGATCTCAAACGGTACTGTTCCGCTTGCTGATACAGGCTCTCTGTGTCTTCCGGTTTCACCGTTTGAAGGTGCATATGTAGCCTGTTTCTTAAGATCAGTAATGTAACCTAACTGGTTTACTGATATATCCTTGTATGCATATGGATCAAGATGCTGATAGTCAAATTCATCAGATGTTTCATCTATGATTGACATATTATCAAATGTAAGTTTTGTTCCTTCCGGGAAACAGTCACTAGGTGTGTACTGGCCACTACCACCGAAATGGAATGCCCACTCAGCAACCTTAAGTGTTCCTGTAGCAGTCCACTTTGCAGTAACCTTAAGAGTTTCACCTGCTTTAATAGGGTTAAGTTCCCAGCCCTGACCATACTCAACATTCTTTGTAGTTGTGCCGCCGAGGCTGCTTTCTATAGTAACCTCACCGTTATTATGCCAAGCTTCACCGGCATTGTATCCGCCTTCTTCTACTGCGTCAAGGTTACCGATCTTTGAGTAGTATTTACCAGCTGTATCTGATGTGATCTCGTATGAAAGTGTATATGTATGTCCTTTTTCAATATGGATACCTCTGTGACGGAACTGACAGTCCCATCTGTCCTCACCTTTATGGCTCTGTCCGCCTGGGTTTACGATTTCAATATTGTACTTTTCACCTGTGAGGTCAAACTTTAATTTACCTGTTGCTGATTCACAGATATGCCATGGAAGACCAATATTTTCTTCAAATGATGTGTTTCCGAGCTGCTCACCTGCAAATACTGACATAGGTGCACATACAGCACTTGAAAGCATAGCAACTGCAGAGATAGATGCCAGAACCTTCTTAAGCTTCTTACTTAACATACTTTTCCTCCTAAATTTCAAGAATTTTTAATAAACTAAAAACCTTCAAAGCAACCAATAGTAAACCGTCTCTGAAGTAACAGTTTATCTTCAGCCTGCATCAGCACGAGATAATCCTTCAGGACGATTATATGCCTTATAAGGAAGTAATCCTTTTTAGTGGATTTTCACTAAAAATTCATCAACATACCTTATTGCTATTATTATTATAATATGTTTATTTGTCATTGTAAAGGCTGTTTTGAAAACTTTGTTAATGCATATAGAAGTTTATTCTTTTTTTTGTACAGATTCACTTAGATTGTACTATAAATTTTTACTGCATATATAACAAATATTTACTTGATAATATGTTTAATATAGTGTACTATATATTATACAAGTGCGATAAATTGCATTTATCCGCAATTTATGCAGTCTGCACTGATTCTATATATAAAAGGAGATAAGAATATGCCTCATATTACATTAAAAATGCTTGCCGGACGAACTGATGAACAGAAACGAAATGCTGCCCGTAAACTTAGTGAAGCACTGACAGAAGCTATCGGATGTACTCCGTCACATATTTCAGTATCTGTTGAAGAGTATACACCACAGCAGTGGCAGGATATTTATAAGAAGGATGTTGCCGAAAACGACAAACTCATTATTACGCCTGATTACGATCCAAAGGATATGCTTAAATGAGTCAGATAATTCTTGCCAGTGCATCTCCGAGGAGACAGGAGCTGATGAAGCTCATAGCACGATCATTTCTGACCATACCGGCCAGGTGTGATGAATCAGTTTTTAAGGATCACAGACCGGTCTGTGAGATCCCTGAGAAGCTTGCATTACTCAAGGCTCAGGAGATATCAGCCGGTAATCCGGGCAGTATTGTAATTGGCTGCGACACCGGTGTTTTTATTAATGATACAATGCTCGGCAAACCGGAAAACACAGCTGACAGCATTAATATGCTGCGGATGCTTTCCGGCACAACACATACCGTTATAACCGGGTGTGCACTCATCTCTGATACAGTTACCGACTCATTCAGTGTCAGGACTCAGGTAACATTTTATGACCTTACTGATGAAGAAATCAGCCGGTACGTGAAAACAGGCGAACCTTCTGACAAAGCCGGCGGATACGGTATCCAGGGATACGGATCACTTCTTGTCAGGAAAATTGATGGCGACTACTATAATGTTGTCGGGCTCCCGGTTGCTCAGCTCAGCCGGCATCTTTCAGAATTTATAATGCTATAAACAAAAAAGTGGATCTCATCGGATTGTGATATGTACCCAGAATTCTGGACACATTGATTTATGAATTAGACACAACACATG
>JAUNSK010000037.1 GCA_030539275.1 Oscillospiraceae bacterium
ATTCGTAATGAGCAGGTCGCAGGTTCGAGTCCCGTCACAAGCTCCATAAAACCGCATAACCACGCACTTTATAGTGTGTGGTTATTGTTTAATACGGATAAGTTTTTTGAAAATGGTACTTACAGGATTTATTCTGCTGCTTGATGAGTTACATCTTCTGAGCGAATCTGAATCTGTACTCAATGGATTTATGCATATCAGGAAAGTTGATATCTGTGTTGCCGGAAGTAATGCCGGGTTTCTTTATATGATATTATAACCGAATTACGTGGACATGGAGATGAGCCTCATATGCAGCCGCTTTCATTTGCAGAATTTATGTCTGTATATGCCTGACCCGTTAATCGCTTAGTTTATTCAGAAACCATTTAACATAATTATGTATTTTTTGATCTGAAAGGAAAAGGTCCGATATGAACGACAGTTTGTCAGAACTTCTTAAAAAAGCAAAAAACAACAGCGAGCTCAAAAGCAGAATTTATGCGACACGAAACGACAAAAATCCGGTGGACGCTCTGTGTAATCTTGCGACCTCGGAGGGGTTTGAGATAACATCGGCTGAACTTATTTATGAGAGTGAGAAGGCATGCGCAGAAATGCTGCGCTCGGTAAACGGCGGAGGAGTTGAGGCTCCGGATGGATGGGACGATCTATACGAAATGTTTTTTGCGGCTCTCGCTGTTATCTGACACGCTTAAAACGTTATTACACAGGAGCGGGCATTATGCCCAACGGAAGTGCCATTGCAGCGTTTAATAGTTAAATGTAAATATATTCTATGTGAATATCATCGCATAATACCGCCATCTGCAGCACTTTACGAAAAATCAGCAGAATTTTCAGTAATTTTCTGTGTGAGCAGGTCGCAGGTCCGGATCCTGTCACAAGCTTTGTATAAAACAATAACCATGCACTTTATAGTGTGTGGTTATTGTTTTATACGGATAAGAATATTAAAAATGGTTTATTTGTCCGGCACAATTCAAGTCAGATCGTGATTTTCATGACTTGCCCGAAAAAATATAAATTCTGTTGCAAATTACCAAAATGTTTGATATACTAATAAGTGATTTATGGCAATTTTTTTCGCTGTTTAAAGCATGTAATCGTTTTAGGTACAGATCTATGTACTAAACGCTGCCTGTGCTGCACGACTGGATAGTTTCAAGAGAATATAGTTGTTTATTGAGGAATGGCGAACGGATAATCTGAATTAAAAATAACGATTGGGAGGATTACTGTATGAAAAAAATCAAAGCACTTCTGACAGCATCTATTGTGACTTTAACAACACTTTTTTCTTCGGCGTGGTGTGCTTCAGGTGTTGAAGTCAGGGCATATGATCAAGTCAACATCATGCCGATCGGAGACTCCATCACTTTCGGTCTGGGCGAAGACGGCGGATACCGAAAATATCTGGATTATGCTTTAAAAACAAAAGACATTGAATTTGATATGGTCGGGCCTGAAGGAAGTAATTCTGCAAGCTTTAATTACAATGGTCAGAACTGTCAATATGACGGCAATCATGCAGGTTACAGCGGATATACAATCAAACAGCAGTATCCTGTTCCAAGCTGGGGAGAAAACGGACTCCTGGAAAAGCTTAAAAGCAAAGATGCTGTCAAACAGGCTCAGCCTGATATTGTTCTGCTCATCATCGGCACAAATGATATGACCGCAAACCGCAATCTTAATGACTGTGAACAGGATCTGCATACTCTTATTGACTATTTACTTGCTGATATGCCCGATGATGGCATTGTTTTTATGGGTTCCATTCCGGAATTCACAGCATATGGCGGCAATGAACAGCGTGTCGGAAATTACAACAATACAGTCAAAAAGGTAGCTGAATCTTATGGTGAGAATGTGCAGTTTGCAGATGTTCATGGCTGTCTGAATGGTATGGCCGATATGTCGAACGATAATCTTCATCCAAGCGGAGCAGGCTATGAAAAAATGGGTAAATTCTGGGCAGAAGTCATTGAGGATTATTTGTCCGGACAAAATGATGGCCCTGAAAATCCTGAGATTCTGCGTTCTGATTTTGAAAATGGTCTTTCAGGCTGGCAGGGACGTGGCGGTGTAAGCGTGTCAGCAACTACAGATGAAGCGTCAAACGGGACTGCATCAGCTTTTGTATCAGACCGTACTGCAGCCTGGAACGGCATTTCATATTCGCTCAGCAGTAAACGCTGCCCTGTCGGTACGCACATCAGCGTGCAGGCAAAAGTTATGCAGAAAACTGATAGTCCTGTGCATTTCAAAATGACAATGCAGTATGACAATGACGGAACCGCTGTTTATGATACCTTTGCCCAAAAGGATGCAGCTTCAGGCAATTGGGTGACACTTTCCTGCACTGATTATGTCATTAAGGATGGTTCAAGCCCGGTTCTCTATATTGAAACAGACACCGAACTTTGTGATTTTTATCTGGATGAAGTTATCGTTATGAAAACGGACGGAACGGTAACTGACCAGATGGGTGATGTAAATAGTGACGGTGAATTTAATGTTGCTGACATTATTCTTCTTCAGAAGTGGTTGTTAGCCTTCCCTGATGCGGAACTTAATAACTGGGAAGCCGCAGATTTATGTGAAGACGGAACAGTCAATTCAGTTGACTTCTGCATGATGAAAAATAAGCTGTTGCTGTTTAGTAAAGATGATGACTGAGCAGCCAGAAAAGTCAGACAGCAGATGAGCATCTGTGCTTATTTTGAATAACAAGAATAATAAGAGACAACATTACCGCAATACCGCGGCGCTGATGGTCGAACTTAAGAAACACCACGTTCTTTTCAGGACGTGGTGTTTTTGTTTACATTGAAGCAGGAATTCAGTTTAATTACAAAATTCCGGCAGGCAATTCTCCGTTTTCATATTTTTGGGTGAATTTTTTTAACCAATCACTTGAAATATTCAGATAATCAGCAAACACTAATAGCTCCATGTCATCCGAAATATATTCAGATAATTCGCTTCCACCTGTCATTTCATCTATTATCATAAAAACTTGTTCTCTATATTGATCAGATTGCTTTACAATCTCTTCAGGTATCTTAGTCTTATCAATTTGCTCATAAATATTTGTCCACTCATTATCAAATTCTTCTAAATCCCTATTCTCAAGGTACTCATCTATATCCATAACTGAGTAATCAATTTTTGCGATCTGAGCAATAATCTTCTCGATATTCATTTACTTCCTCCTTCAGCTAAAACAATATATATCATGTTTATATTACCAGTTTTTATTTGATCTGTCAATGTACATCCTATACGGCAGTGTGACATTGCAGTAATAATTTGTGCCCCTTATGCAGCATTTTATATAACCCGTTCTGTTTATTTTCTTAGATAAAGATATACTGCTATGACTGTGGCAGATAATAAAAAATCAGTCAGTTATCAAGAATCTTGTCTATCAGATCCCGTATTATTATTTTCTTGTCTTCAGTGTTGATTTCCCTATAGGATGGAGTATGAATGGTTCCGGAAATGGCATACAGCAACTGGTTTGCAAGCAGATCAGGACTGAGCTGGCTTAAATACTCCCAGCCCTTAAGCATTTGCGCAATTGCAGGTTGGAGGCTCTCAATGGTTCTGGCTGCAAACGCATAACTGATTGTCCAGTGAAGCTTATCAGAAATCTTATTGAAGTTACTGTTACCCTCCTCAACATAATCAAATAATATATCAATAAACTGCTCCCTGCTGCCGCAGATCTTTGTCATCCCGGTAAACTTTAAACTATAGTCTTTAAAAAATCGCTCTACAACCACCTGAAACAGTTCATCTTTTGACTTGAAATAGTGATAGAACATGCCTATCTCACCGTTTACTGTATCAAGAATCATTCTGATTGAGGTTGCTTCATATCCGTTTTCAAAAAACAGATGCATAGCCTGATCAATGATTTTATCCCTTGTTCCACCCTCGAGTACTTTTTTTCTGCCCATTTATCTCACCTTTTCAATCCACTCTGCAATAAAGCTTAATACCAAAGGATAGTTCCCAATCTGACAGTGATGATCTGCACTTTCCTTTGCTGTAAACAGCCTGCTTGTCACGCTTTTGGCATGAACCAGAGCATTTACCTGCTCGTTCAGAAATACTGTATAAATATCCTTTTCTCCCGCCAGAACAAGAGTATCCTGTGTAATTAATCCTGATATTTCACGCGTATTGTATTGCTTTATGCAGTTAAAATACTCACAGGGCGTATGCACATTGTCATATATGAAATACCCCTGCTCAAATAACCATTTCAGAAAATATACTTTGTTCATCTTCTTTGTGATGGTTTTCCAGAGAATATTGCCCGGATGCTTTGTAAGGTAATCGAGTATTGTTCTTTTTATTTTCGGCAGGCGGGCCAGAAGTGAACCGTAAAAATCATATATCAGATCAAACATAACCAGTCTTTTTATTCTCGGTTCGTATGCCGCCGCACGCGTTGCAAGATAGCCGCCTAACGATATTCCTATCAAAGTAACATCGTTCAGGTGATAAAAGTCCAGCACAGCCGAAACACAATGCTCCCATTCAGAGGTCATTTTCATATTGCAGCGATACAGCACCTCGCCCTGTCCTGGTCCTTCAAAGAAATATACATCATATCCCAGATCAAAAAAATACAGTCCACAACCCAGAAACTCCTGCATGAAGCTGTCATATCCGCCGTGCAGCACAATTACTCCCTTATTCCCGTCGGTATGTCTGCTTACATACACCGGCAGATATCCCGTCTCAAACGGAATCCTTTCATACTTCAGATTTTTTTCTTTATCAAAAACTCTGCTGTACGCATCAAAGCATTTCTCATACAGAACTGCTTTCTTAAGCTTACCGTCGCAGTCCTTCGTATCGCCAAGTGTATAGAAATGCGCGGCCCTCAGGCACACTGCCTCTTTCTCGTCATCACCATTGCGGGCAGCTTCTTCTGCCAACTCCAGAAATAGTTTTATCCAGCATTCAAAGCTGTCAACCTTTTTCCCTATTTCCATCAGTTCATCATATGATAATAATCCCGATGAATAAAATCGATTCAACTGAAAATTAAGTCCCTCATCTTTATTGAAATCATGAAAACCCACAGAAAACTTCTTCATATCGCACCTCCAAAATAAGCAGAATATAGTTCTGTTTATATTTTAGCACGATACATGTTTTTAGTCAATGGTTTACAGAATATTGTTCTGTAAACTGTTAATCTGAGCGTATGAAAGATAATGTATACTTTGATTTATAGTTTTTTTTAATTTTTATTCTGACAGACAACAGCACTTTATTGAAAATCAGGCTGCTAAGTTTTATCCGACTGCTTTGCATCAAGTATATAATGTATTGATAAATATAAAAACCTGTGCTAGAATAAAATAAAAATTATTAGAAAAGAGAGAAATAAATGAAAAAAATTTTATCTCTGCTTGTTGCCGTATTTATAACACTGTCTTTGATCCCGGGCACAGCTTTCGCCGATGACGATGCAGATACAATAACCATACTGTTTACCCATGACATTCATTCTCATTTTGATGAATATAAAAACGAGAATGGAATCGTAGGCGGAATAGGAAGAATGAAAACCGTGATTGACAATGTAAGAAACTCTGCGAAAAACTCGATCCTTGTTGACGGCGGTGATTTTTCCATGGGAACGCTATATCAGACACTATACACTACAGAAGCATCTGAGCTGACATTTCTGGGGGATCTGGGCTATGATGCGACGACTATCGGAAACCATGAGTTTGATTTTGGCGAGACCGGATTTGCAGATATGCTTAATGCAGCTGCCGATAAATCTGAAAAAGACAAGGACCTGAAGCTTCCGCATATCGTAAACTGCAACATCGACTGGGATAAGAACACTGACAGTGACGATGTTTTACTTAAAGCGGCTCTTGAGAGCTGCGGCTTTTCTCCTTATACGATAATAGAACGCGGCGGTATAAAAATAGGACTTTTCGGGCTTTTCGGACAGGATGCAGACGAGTGTGCACCGCTCAGCGGTCTTTCCTTTGATAAGATAATTCCAAGCGCCCGAAATGCTGTTGACGACCTTAAAAACAAAGGTGCTGATCTGATCGTTTGCCTGAGCCACAGCGGAACAGATGATGACAAGAAAAAAAGCGAAGACGAGCTGCTTGCAAAGGCTGTACCTGATATTGACGTTATTGTAAGCGGACATACTCATACCACTCTTGACAGCCCGATTATGATAGGCAATACATGTATAGTCTCTTCCGGCTGTTACGCACTGGATATCGGACAGCTTGACCTTAAAAGAGATCCATCCGGACGCTGGAACATTAAGAGTTATTGCCTGAACAGGCTTGATCAGCTAATAGAACCGGACACTTCTCTGAATATGCAGCTTAACGAAATGAAAGATCTTATTGATAAAAACTATCTGGGAGTGTTCGGGTATTCATATGGTCAGAAACTTTGCAATAATGAAGTTAATTTCGGAACAGACGCAGAAATTCAATCGAGCAAAGGTGAAACAGAAATAGGAAATCTCATTTCTGACGCATATGTTTACGGTGCACGCAAAGCCGGTGCTGCAGACGATCAGGAACTTATAGGAGTAACAGTAAGCGGAATTATACGCGGAACACTTGAAACAGGAGAACTTACAGTAAATGATGCATTTAATATAAGTTCACTTGGATCAGGTGCTGACAAGATGGCCGGCTATCCGCTTGTCGGAATTTACATTTCAGGCAGAGAGCTTTATAACATCGCTGAGATCGATGCTTCAGTCTCATCTCTGATGCCCAGCGCAGTAGTATCCGCAAGCGGTCTGGGCTGGACATCAAATTCACACAGAATATTTATGAATAAGGTTTTCGACGTTAATTTACTGAGTAGTAACGGCACGAAAACTGCTATAGACAAAGACAGGCTGTATAAGGTTATAACCAACATCTACTGTGCGCAGATGCTTGGCGCTGTAAAAGAAAAAACTTATGGACTTCTTTCTCTGACCATCAGGGATAAAGACTCAAACCCTATAGATCCCGAAGATCTGGAGCGCTTTATTATCTATAACAGCGATGGGCATGAACTCAAAGAGTGGATCGCAGTCTCAGAATATCTATCATCTATGGGTACAGTGGACAAAAAATATGCCTCAATAGAGGGCAGAAAAACTGTGTCTGACAGCTTTTCTCCACGTGAGCTGTTTTCAAATCTAAGCAAGGTAACACTGATTGCTGCCGCGGCTGTTATTATTGCAGCTGCAGTAATCATACTGATTGCGATAAAAACTGTAAAACGTATAAAACGCAGGAAAGAACGCAGAAATCCGACATCGTAAATATATTACATTATAATATGAGTCAGAAATATAACTGTGAGAAAACGCTGTGGCCAAAAAGAGACTGTTAAGGTATTCGTTGCCTTATGTATATTTTTTCATGTGCCAGGTTCTTTTTAAAATTCAAAAAGGCATATCTGGAAAATACAGACAGCAGGGTAAAACATGCTGTGACAAACTTTTTTTCAGTCAGAATATATCCGGCGTATTAAACACGTCCCCTTCTATTATAAAAATATCATCCACCGGAATATTTCGTCCGTCTGTCATAACGATCATCCGCTCACCTTCACTTATCCGCCTGAAATTTCCGCTGATGGTAACATACTCACCGCCTGTTTTTTTATCATCAGGTTTAAAATATGTCACACTTATCTTTGGACGTGAGGCTGCATTATCATAAAGGATCTGCAGGCGCATATCGATCATTGCGCTGACATCTTCATCAGGCTCACTTTTTTTATCTGTAACTCTTGCCGTCTCATTTATTACTGCATCATACCCCGTAAGTGCTGCAAAAGGTGCGAACTGTACCGCCCTGTCTGCCCGCCGCATCCTTTTATGCACAGAAGAGATATGATGTTCAAGATTTATTATGTCATCGTATCTATGTATGTCATCATTGTCTGTATGCATTTTTGCCTCCTGCTTATATGAGATAAGTTACTGCTATGCTTTATGTCCTCCGACCTGCTCATTTCTTTCTCTGGTCGTTGCTCCTTCTTCAAAATTTGTTCCTTTAAGTACAGCATTTTTGCCGAATTTCTTTCTGATACTGAGCATTGCCTTCTGAATTTCCTTTTCTCGTGCAAGATCCCTGTTTTCACATTCCTTCTGTTTCTGCTTTTCTTCAAAGTCTGTAAAAAAATCAAGCTGCTCAGGTAATTCTTCCGGGATCTCACTTTCAGGCACCACATGACTGGCTACAACGTACATTCGTCTCACGAGAAGTCCGGGACTGACTATTTTGTCGTAAAGCCTGAGCACAGCATCAATGATCAGTTTTGTGGATGATGTCATTGTGCCGAGATTTATGGAGCCATGGGCGGATTTTGGAATTCTGCGGCCATAACGATCCGTGGTGATCTCACCGTCATACCGGTCGTTTACGCTTTCAGTATCATATCCTACTGTAAGAACCATCTGGTCGGTTACGACATGTTTGTCTACAAGATCAAGCACAAGCAGATCTGTCATCTCCCGTGCTATAAGCCTTGCTTTTTCATAAGTATACGGGTATTTCAGCACCTGCCCGGAACTGATACTGTTCGTCTGCGGTCTGTATGCCTTAATGTCCGCAATAGTACATGGTTCCCAGCCCCAGGCATGATCGATGAGCAGCTCAGCATTTACTCCAAACAGCTTATACAGAAGATCCTCGTTATAAAAATCATTTTTTCCGCCGATGCTGCACCTGGCTATATCCCCCATTGTAAATATCCTGTTTTCTTTAAGCTTTGCAGAAATACCTTTTCCGACGCGCCAGAAATCAGTAAGTGGAGTGTGTGTCCACAGTGTCTGACGATATGTCATCTCATCAAGCTGTGCTATACGTACTCCGTCACTGCCTGCCGGGATCTTCTTTGCTACAATATCCATGGCTATCTTGCACAGATACAGATTTGTTCCTATCCCCGCTGTTGCTGTGATGCCGGTTTCCTGCCAGACATCATGTATCATCTTTTCTGCCAACTCCCTTGCTGACATTTTATATATTTTCAGATATGACCCTGCATCTATAAAAACCTCATCTATAGAATAGACATGAATATCCTCAGGTGCTATATACTTAAGATATATCTGATAAATACGTGAACTCACCTGCATATACCGCCTCATTCTTGGTTTTGCAGTAATAAAATCTATCTCAAGAGAAGGATCATGAGTCAATTTCAGAGTATCATATGATTTATCT
The DNA here is from genome assembly GCA_030539275.1 of Oscillospiraceae bacterium. Classification (GTDB taxonomy): domain Bacteria; phylum Bacillota; class Clostridia; order Oscillospirales; family Ruminococcaceae; genus HUN007. The sequence goes on from JAUNSK010000037.1 coordinate 9,249, forward strand.
GTAAACCTGTATCCCGGGGCTCTGCTTTTTCTGCTCATATTTACATCTCTTACCTTTGCAATGACTTCGAAAAGCCTTGCGCGTCCGGGAATACCGAAGGACTTGAGTGAAGGTGATACAGCAAGACATATTGTCTTTGATGTCCTTTGTGCATCAGCAACCACCAGATTTGTTGTAAGAGGATCAAGTCCCCTGTCTGCACACTCGACTGAAGCATAAAAGGACTTAAGATCTATTGCAATGTATCTCTGTCTCTCGTCAGACATTTTGTATCACCCCTGTATACCTTTATAGTTCTTTACAGCATATAATACCATATTTCTGTTTTTATATCAACAAAATACTTATAAACATAATCAAGAGGTCTGCAGAAATGCCTCAGATAACCTGTATAACCAAAAGCCATTTTTCTTTACAAAAAATTACAAAAACCCTTTTTGCCTGAAATATAAGATTTATATAAATAACCCTTATTTCTACGCATCATGATCTGACCGCAGTTTTTCCGGCAGAAGCAGTGATGCTGCAACAAACAGCAGCCCCATTATCAGAAGTCCCGGATATCCTATATTCAAGACGCTGTCATATTCATCTGATATTCTGAACAGTGTAAGCTTTCCAAGATTCATGGTGTCAAACAGACCGATATTTTTAAGACCTTTATAGGACAGTGTAAAAGCAAACGCACCAAAAAGTCCTCCGGCTATAGCAGCAACCGCTTTTTTCAATCCGCCGCTTGCAGATGCAGCCACACATGTTCCCGGGCAGGTTCCCACACTGCCGAATCCTATCCCGAAGATCAGTCCTCCGATAATGACACCAAGATTAACAGCCTTAATGCTTAAATGTGATAATTGAAACCAGCCAAATATTGCTGTTATAGCTAAATGAACACTAGCAGAGCCAATAGCAAAAAGTATCGTCTTCATAAGCGTAAGATTCTGAAGACGAAGCATTGAGATCAGTTTTTTTGGCATTGATGCACCTGTTATATATAATGAGAACCCGAAAAATCCGCCTGTTATTATCGCAAGTACAGTATACATTATCTTTTTCCTCCGTTAATAATACCTATGATAATTGCCGTCGGTATAGCTGTAAGGAAAACTGCTGCAGCAAAGATATATCCGCTTATACTTGACTGCATCATACCGCTCATCATATGTCCGCTTGTACATCCGTCTGCCATTCTGGCGCCGTACAGAATAATGAACCCGCCGATAAAGCTTGGCAGATAACGTCTGAACGGGCTCTGCTCATGCGGATCCTCTTTTTCATCTGCGCACGCATCCGAAAGTTCTGATCTTTTATCTTTACGGTTGAGTGTATAAGCAAGAGCGGCACCCACGGGAATTGCAAGAACAAATACAAAATCGTAATTCCATGGTTCCTTAATGCTTTTTGCAAGCTTCCCGCCATGTCTGTTATAATATTCATTCTCGCTTTTATAACCGTTTTCTGCATCTTCATCCTGAGTTATGACATTTTCATTAACTGCACTGTGAAAAATCCCTGAAAGAACACTGAACTGCGTGGATACTCCAACAGGCTTGACAAGAAGAATTGCGATATAGAAAGCAGCGCCAAGGCAGGCTGCATTTCTGATCCAGTTTCTTTTTTTCATACTATCTCTCCCCTGATTTTTTACTATTATCAGCTTAAGACAAATTATTATTCATAATCAGGCACATCATCTGCTGTATAAATAAAATAAATGCCCGCTTGCAGGAGAAGCGGGCATTTATTTTATATTTATGAGAGAAATCAGAAATGAACATGTAAATATTATAAAATAGTTGTTATTAATTTTATTTTCCAATATTAATATAACAGATTATAGTAAGAATGTCAAACCAATAATTGTTGTTTGCCCGTAAATTATAGCTATATAGTCAAAGCATGCTTTTTTCAAAGAATAAAATAAATTGTATATGTAAAAATATTCGTGAAATAATACACTCATACTTATACCGTATCTGAAAAAACGCAGAGACACAAGGAGGTTTATACTATATGGAATCTGTATGGACACAGACTGTTCATCCTGAAAATTTCAGACAGCTGAAAGAAAATATAAAAACTGATGTACTTATAATCGGCGGAGGAATTACCGGAATTCTGAGTGCATATATGCTGTCACAGGCAGGAATAAACTACGTTCTTGCTGAAAGCTCACAGATCCTGAGCGGTGTCACAAAAAATACTACTGCTAAAATTACTGTTCAGCACGGACTTATCTACAGCCGTATAACCTCTATGTACGGATCAGAAAAAGCACAGATGTACCTTCAGGCAAATGAAGACGCTTTGGAAAAGTACGCTGAGCTGTGCCGCAGCATCAGGTGCGGATATGAAGTTAAGGATTCTTGTGTGTACAGTCTTGATAACAGGGAAAAACTTATCAGGGAAGTAATGGCCCTTGAAAAAATAGGATATAAGGCAGAGTTTTCTGAAGAACCAGGCCTTCCTTTTGAGACAGTGGGAGGAGTTTACTTTAAAAATCAGGCTCAGTATAACCCTCTTGAATTTCTCACAGCGCTTGCAGGCAGACTCAATATCTATGAAAACACTCCGGTAAGGAGTATAGAAGGACATACTGCAATAACCGATCATGCAAATATTACAGCAAAAAAAATAATTGTAGCTACTCATTTTCCCTTTATAAACAAACACGGAAGCTATTTTATCAAAATGTATCAGCACCGTTCATATGTACTTGCAGCTGCAAATGCACCTATCCCCGATGCCATGTATGTTGACGAAGCGCAAAACGGAATATCTCTGCGTTCTTACGAAGACCTGACACTTATCGGCGGCGGAGGGCACCGCACGGGAAAGCAGGGCGGCTGCTGGCAGGAGCTTCAGGCTTATGCTGACAAGTATTATCCGGGTTATCATGAAAAGTACAGATGGGCAACTCAGGACTGCATGACCCTTGACGGCATTCCGTATATCGGCAGATACAGTGCCCGGACGCCTGATCTGTACGTTGCGACGGGATTCAATAAATGGGGCATGACATCAGCGATGGCAGCAGCACAGATACTTACTGATATGGTATCAGGAAAACGAAATCCGTATGAGTCTGTATTTTCACCGTCGAGAAATATTCTGAAGCCGCAGCTTGCTTTAAATGCCTGTGAAGCAGCAGCAGGATTTCTGAGCATTACAAAAAAACGCTGTCCTCATCTGGGATGTGCTTTAAAATGGAACCGTGAAGAACATTCGTGGGACTGTTCCTGTCACGGGTCACGATTTGATGAAAACGGAAATCTTATTGATAATCCTGCAACAAAAGATATACATTAAAAATGAGGTGTTTAAAATCAGCAATATCCTTAAAACGCAGACAAGTCCTTATCTTCTTCAGCATGCAGAAAATCCGGTAGACTGGTTCCCGTGGTGCAGCGAGGCATTCGAGAAGGCAAGAGCTGAAAATAAGCCTGTATTTGTCAGTATCGGCTACAGCACATGTCACTGGTGTCATGTTATGGCACATGAAAGCTTTGAGGATGAGAAAACCGCAGAGCTTATGAACAAATATTTTGTATGTATAAAAGTCGACAAGGAAGAACGTCCTGACATTGACAGTATCTATATGTCGGTCTGTCAGGCATTTACCGGCAGCGGAGGTTGGCCGCTGAGCATTTTTATGACGCCTGATCAGAAGCCGTTTTTTGCAGGAACATATTTTCCAAAGACCAGCAAGTACGGTTCGATAAGCTTTACACAGCTTCTCACTGCTGTCGGTGAAAAATGGAGTCATGACCGCAGTGAACTTGAATCCTCTGCAAATGAAATTATCAGAGCACTTAATTCTTCACATTCATCAGACAGCGTGTCAGATTCAGACCTTATCAACAGAGGTGTAAATAATTACGTTAAAAGCTTTGACAAAGAGTACGGCGGTTTTTCGCAGGCACCCAAATTTCCTTCACCTCACAACCTGTTATTTCTCCTGAATCATTACGAAAAATTCTCAGACCGGAAATGTCTTGACATGGCATGCAAAACACTCCGCTGCATGTACATGGGCGGCATGTTCGACCATATAGGTTACGGATTCAGCAGATATTCTACTGACAGATTCTGGCTTGTCCCTCATTTTGAAAAAATGCTTTATGACAATGCGCTCCTTATAAGTGCCTACAGCAAGGCTTATGAGATCACTAAAGACAAATTTTATCTTGATACAGCAAAAAAAACAGCTATGTACATCATTCGTGAAATGACATCTGATGACGGAGGTTTTTACAGTGCCCAGGATGCCGACAGCGAAGGTGAAGAAGGCAGATATTATGTCTTTACTTCCCGGGAAATAATAGATCTGCTCGGTGAAAAGTCCGGCCGTGAATTCAACAGCTTCTACGACATAACGGCTCAGGGAAATTTCGAAGGAAAGTCAATACCAAATCTTCTCAGAAGCAGCAGAATCCCGGATATTTCTGACAAGAATATTCTTGATGTTTATAACTACCGCAAAAAACGAAACCGTCTTCATCTTGACGACAAAATTCTGACCTCCTGGAATTCTCTTATGATAAGTGCACTGTGCGGTTTATATCGTGTAAGTACAGATACCAGATATCTGGACGCAGCAATCAATGCTCAGCAATTTATAGAGTCAAATCTCTGCAAAGATGACAGCCTGTACGTAAGCTGGCGTTGTGGCAGGCAATCAGGAGCAGGATTTCTTGATGACTACGCAAACTATACAGCCGCTCTTCTGGCATTATATGATGCAACCTTGCAGCAGGAATACCTGGATAAAGCCGAAAAACTTCTTGATAAGACATTAAATGACTTTTATGACACTGAAAACGGAGGTTTTTACCTGTCAGGCAGCAAAAATGAAACACTTATTATGCGTCCCAAAGAAACCTATGACGGTGCAGTTCCAAGCGGAAATTCTGTTATGGCATACAATCTTGTCAGATTTTCCGCCCGCACAGAGGATAAAAAAATAAAAGATATTCTTGTCAGGCACATGGCTTTCATGTCCGGTCAGGCGGATGATTATCCTGCCGCATATGCAATGTTTCTGTCTGCGCTCCTGGAATACACTGAACCGTCTGCAAGAATTACTGCAGTAATAAAAAACAAAGATGATATAAAAAATCTTATTTTTGGAACAAGTCTGGGCAGCACTGTTAAAATACTGCATGACCCTACAAAAGAATACCCTCTTCTGAACAACGTTACAACTTATTATGTATGCAGCGGTCACAGCTGCCTGCCGCCGTTCAACGATCCTGAAATGCTGAATAAAATCAGAATTAATACAGATAATAAAATAAAATGAATCCTAAGGAGGTATATTTATGAGTGAAAAGAAAGAATTAGTGATCACCACACGTGACAGAGTTCTGAGAGCATGGCAGAACTCGACCGAACTTGTAAGAGATTTTGAGGTTTACTCAAAAGAAATTGACGAAAAGGAAATTGCCAGGATGTTTGACAAGTTTGCCGAAGATGAAGGACATCATGCTGCAAAGCTCCTTGAATTACTTCATGAATTAAGCTGATAAACACCTGATCGCTGTTTATATTAAAAAGATGAATACTGAAGAAAAAAACGGTTAAGATATTATTACTCTATAAGCAAGGAGGAATTTTTATGCCACAGTTATCATGCGGAGTTACCGAATGCTCTTATAACGCTCAGGCAATGTGCAGTCTGAATAACATTGATGTAACCGGTGGTGAGTGCAAAGACGGTACATGCTGTGAAAGCTTCTCAACAGCATCTTACTCATCAAACTGCTGCAGCAATCCTGAAAGTCAGACAGGTGTTCATTGCGAAGCTCATGACTGCAAACATAATGAGCACTGTTCATGTCATGCAGATTCAATTGAAATATGCAACTGCGGTTCAGGATGTTCATGTGATGACACTGCGTGTGCTACCTTCAAAAAAAGGTAATCAGAGTGTTTCACTCCTAGTATTTAATGATATCATACTCTTTCTGACTGCTGTGTATATGAAAATCATACACATAGCAGTCATTTTATTTTATATTGATTGCATACATTTTTTATTGTAAAGTGTGCTTTTTTGTGGTATAATAACAGTAAGTTATATACATTTTATATTAAAGTCCGAAAAAATAAACTTTTTACATAAATACCATAAGGAGACTAAAAATGAAAAATGCTATGTATGTTGCAGTAGACGGCATTGGAATTGTCCTTGTGTTTTTAATGTTGATAAACTTCGGTACAAGAGATGCCAAAAAGAATGACACAGCCGATAAGCTGTTTGATACACTCCTGATAGTCAATATGTCACTGCTTGTTTCAGATCTGCTGCTATGGATAATCAACGGTGCTGAATTCAGATTTTCACATTTCTTAAACAACACTTTTACATGTATTTACTACATAATGCATCCTGTAATATGTTTCACATGGTTGATTTACTGTGAATATAAAATTTATTCAGATGCTGAGAAAATCAAAAAAAAGCTTCCTGTTTACTTTTTGCCTATAATAATAACTGTTATCCTGACTTTTATCAGTTGCAGGAAACCATTCCTTTTCTGGATAGATGACAACAATTTTTATCACAGAGGAAAATGCTTTATTCTGTTTTTCTGTCTTTCGTTTATTTATATTGCGCACACCATTATAATCATTCACTATGCACTGATTAGAAACAGACGATCAGAATTCAGAAGAAAATGCAAGGTTCTTCTTATCTATCCTTTATTTCCTTTTATAGGAGGCATCATACAGACGCTCCTGCCTGATGTTGCGATTTTGTGGGTATGTTCTGCAATAGCACTGCTTATTTTATTCTTTCATCTGCAGAATACCAAGATCACTAAGGATGCCCTTACCGGAGTCAATAACCGCAGATGCTTTGAAAGCTTTATTGAGTTTAAACTTGATAACCGTAAACTTCAGTATTTGTTTTTATTTATGATCGATATTGATAAGTTTAAGCTGATAAACGACAGATATGGTCACCTGACTGGTGATGATGCACTGAAAAATACTTCATCACTACTTATAAGATCTGTCTGCAGAAGTGATTTTATTGCCCGTATAGGCGGAGATGAGTTTGTTATTATAGGAGAAAGAGAGACAAAAACAGATATACTTGAGACCATTAATGAGATCAACAGTCAGTTCAGGATATTTAATGACGAAGGAACAACCAAATACAAGCTTTCACTTAGTATCGGCTGCTGCATAATCACAAAAGATGACTGCCTGTCAGCAGATGAACTTATTTCAGCAGCAGACTCCAGAATGTACGACGAAAAGCAAAAACACCATAAAGATTCTGCAAGCAGATAAATAATTATTTCTGCTTAATATTTATCTGATTTGATGTATAATAATCGGAATTCAGTAAAAAAATAAAATATGAGTGGCAGCAGGATTTAACTGCATAATATCAGAAAAGAGGAAAACCATTGAAAAAGGAAATAAAGATTGACGGTATGATGTGTGCTCACTGTAAAGAACATGTTGAAAAGGCACTGGAAATGATAGATGGTGTCAGTGCCCGGGCAGATATTGAAAAAAAGTGTGCAATCGTAGAATCTCAGAGCACTATAAGCAACGAAACACTTATTAAGGCCGTCAAAGATGCGGGATACGATCCTGCGGGGATAACAGATCTGTAACGAAAAACTGCTGTATCATTGCTTCATAATGAAGAATGATACAGCAGTTTTTATCAGTATCTGAAAATATGGACATAATCACATTCGAATGTTGTATTGTCACCAGGACTGTCCTCAGGTTCTTCTGCCCAGCCGCCGACTCCGAGATTAATGATCATATACATGTTTTTCTGATTGTTTATATAATTCATATCCTCGATGCTGCGTACAAGTACATCATCTATGTAATAGTTTATATATGTTTTACCCCAGTCAAGAGCGTATGTATGAAATTCATTCTGGAAGAATGACGGATTTCTTGTTATCCACCACCCTGCTCCTGCGTCGGAATTTGCTTTTGAGGAATCCTGTCTGTGGATTCCCACATAAATTTTTTCAGGAGTATTGCTGAGATATTCAAAAATATCTATTTCAGGCGGCCAGCTGTTATTGCCGTTAAGCCAGAATGCCGGCCAGAATCCGCTCTTGTCAGGCATTCTGAATCTGCCCTCAATATACAGATTTCCGTTTAACGGATAACGGTCAAAAGGAAGATGAATAACTCCTGTTTTATGACTGTACTTTCTCCATTTCTTCTCGCCTATATTATCAGTATATCCTGTTTCTCCTGCATTGTCCTTTATCCAGTCATCGTCAGCCACTCGTGTTGCCGTAAGCACAAGTCTGCCATCTCTCACAGCCACCTGTGACTGTCTTACAACTGCAGAATAATTATGATGGTCGCTCCAGGGATAGCTGTAAGCCCATACATCAGTATTCAGATCATTTGAGTCAAATTCCTCATCAAGCATGACATTTTTCTCACTTCTTACAAGAAATGACTCTGATTTTGTTTGTCTTTCGGATTCTGCGCCTGATATGAACAACACCTCACCCTCACACCTGAGCCATCGTCCGGGATATGAATAAAGTTCATAGCTTGTGCCGCTCATCAGTCCGCCTGTCTTTATAAAGCTGGAGTTTTTTCTGAAAACCTCCGAGTTGTCATTGTAAGCGAGAACAACTTCACTGCAGCCGCTTTTTCTGCACAGATAATATCCGGGCTTTGTTTTTGATTCAAGGGCGACTGTCTGCTGGCCCATAAACCCCTGTTTCTCCATAAACTTCGCACTCGAAAGAGGGGATACATTTTTGCCTGTTGTAAGTACACCGTCTTCTTCTCTTATAAACCATCCCTGTTTTTGTGACAGCTCAAGTCTCACAGATGATTTATCAGCAGGGTATGTATCAGCATCAGACAGCTGTGGTTCACCGCTTGTCACAACAAGTTCCGGTACTGCATCAGGCTGTCCCGATGCACTGGAGTAGAAAAATGCAAGATTGCTGAGCCCATCTGAATTATTTTCATGATCGCATAGCAGAACAAAATTATACTCAGAAGCACCCGGATTGTCTCTGACAACGTCTGTAACATCAAAGTCTATCACAGAGCCCTGATCATCAGGGTGTCTGGTTACCTGAATATCACACAGACCATATCTTTCCGGCAGATCGTCGAAAGTCAGTGCAGAGTTTTTTAACCACTGACTTGAACACGCATAGACCTTAATCTCACAGTTTCCATTTGTAGTTTTAGCAAGCTTCATCCTTATCTTTGCTTTTTTTACATCAGAAAGCTTCAGATTTTGTGTCTGGAACTTAAGATATACATTTCTTCTTGCAAGTGCATTATATCCCGAAACTGTAATAAGTCCTTCTTCATCTGATTCTGAGTCGGACCTTACTGAAATATCATCGCTTGCATATACCTGAGTTACCTGATCTTCATGGGTTTTATGCTCCGGCAGCTCAGTAATGATCCCAAGAAGGTATTTCTGCATGATGTGTACATCCATAACATCCACACAAAGATCATTGTTTATATCCATCACGGCAGTTCCGGCTATACTGCTGTCGCAGACCGCCTGTCTGAGTTTAATAAAATCACAAAGGTCAACTGATGCATCACCCGTAATATCACCGGCAGAATCAGCATATGCTGCGTATTCCGAAAATCCTGAAAAGACTGGACTGATCACCGCACACACGAGACAACAAAGAATTTTCTTTAAAAACAAACCTGTTTTGTTATTCATTTTCTGCTTCCTCCTTATTTACTATTTATCCTCACCTTTTTATACATAATTTTAATTTGATTGTACAAATATTTGAAACATTTGTCAACTCATTTTTAATGATTAATATAAATATATTACTTATTGCATTTCTTATAAGAAATTTTATTTTTTTCTGATACTGCCGGCCGGAAAATTTACATAACATGTATTTTTTTCTTTTTGCCGTGTTAACACTTTGATAATAGTTTTATGGTATAATAACTCAGTAAATTCTTACAAGGATGATATTAATGGAAAACTATATGAAAGCAGCACTTGCCCTTGCATACGAAGCATATGCGCGCGGTGAAGTTCCTGTCGGTGCAGTTGTCGTGAAGCGTTCTACCGGCGTGATAGTCGGCCGCGGATATAACAGGCGTGAAACTGATAAAAATGCCCTTGCTCATGCAGAAATATCAGCGATCAATGAGGCTTGTCACAATCTGGGCGGATGGCGTCTTCCTGACTGTGATCTTTACGTTACTCTCGAACCATGTCCCATGTGCTGCGGCGCAATAATTAATTCACGCATTGAACGTGTAATATACGGAGCTCCTGACATGAAAGCAGGATCTGCAGACTCTGTGCAGAAAATGTTTGAGTTACCGTACAATCATAAACCAGAAGTGATTTCCGGAGTTATGGAGGATGAATGTGCAGCAGTACTGTCATCATTTTTCAGAAAGCTCCGCTCTATTCAAAAATATTTCGGAGGTAATATGGTAAATATCGAAAACGAATGGGATGCCCTTTTAAACGATGAATTTCAGAAGGACTACTATGTAAAATTAAAAAAAATACTCATAAAAGAGTATAAGACAAATACTATATATCCTGATATGTATGACATCTTCAACGCACTTAAGTACACCTCGTACTCAGATGTCAAGGCTGTTATAATAGGCCAGGATCCTTATCATGGAGAAGGTCAGGCTCATGGTCTGTGTTTTTCAGTCAGAAAAGGCGTGGCACCTCCTCCGAGTCTTAAAAACATCTTCAAGGAAATAAAGGATGACACAGGCATCGATAATACAGGAAGTCACGGAGACCTGACAAACTGGGCCAGATCAGGGGTTCTTCTTCTCAATACCGTTCTTACTGTTAGACAGAATCAGGCAAACAGCCATAAAAACATCGGATGGGAGCAGTTCACAGACAAGGTCATTGAGCTTCTCAATGAACGTGAAAAACCAGTAGTATTTATTCTGTGGGGTGCAAACGCAAAATCAAAAGCAAAGCTTGTAACCAACAAGAGGCATCTTGTACTCACATCTGCACATCCAAGTCCTCTGAGTGCATATAACGGATTTTTCGGATGCAGACATTTTTCTGCGGCAAACAAATTCCTCGCAGAAAATAATATTGAACCAATAAACTGGTCTATAGACTAAAAAGGAGAAGTATTCTTGGAGCTTTCAACTATCAATAAAGCTGAGGCTGTACGTTACTTAAGATACGGCGACAATATTCCTGACAAAACGATCAGTCTGATCATTGACGAATGTGAACGCAGACTGCTGGACATTATCAACCCTATGTATGTGTACAGGGTATTTGACAAAGAATATAATTCTGAAGGTGAACTGCAGGTACCGGGCTATAATACGGTATTAAAAGGAAAAAGCATAAAAAAACATCTTGAAAACTCACAGAAGATAGCAATGCTGTGTGCTACATTATCTAATGGTGCAGATACTCTGATACGAACATCGCAGGTAAATGATGTGACAGGTGCACTGATTACAGATGCTCTTGCCAATGCAGCCATTGAACAGGTCTGTGATCATGTATGCGATCTTATAAAGGAAAAATTGCCTGATTATTATCAGACATCACGTTTCAGTCCGGGTTATGGCGATCTTCCTATGGATCTTCAGAATTCATTTCTCACGATCCTGGATGCACCCAGACGCATTGGTGTAACACTGAGTGACGGAGGACTCCTTGTTCCGCTCAAGTCAGTAACAGCAATTGTCGGACTTACAAGAGAAAATATTAAAAGTACTCAGTCAGGCTGCAGCAGCTGTGCACTTCGTGAAACCTGTGAGTACAGAAAAAGCGGAACAAACTGCCGAAAATAATATGATTTCTGCATATCTGCAGAGAAACGGAGGTAACCTTGGATATAAAAACACGGCTCAGAGACAACACAATTATTCTTGACGGGGCTATGGGAACTCAGATACAGGCAAGCGGGGCTGAACCCGGCTGCATACCTGAACTTCTGAATTTTTCACATTCCCGGCTTATAGTGGATATACACCGCAGATATATTGAAGCCGGTGCGGATATAATATATACAAATACATTTGGTGCAAACCGGTACAAGATGAGTTCTACAGGAAAATCCGTCAGTGAAATAATTCAGACTGCGATCAGCAATGCAAACGAAGCACGCATCGGTACAGACTCTCTTGTTGCACTGGATATAGGTCCTATAGGACAAATGCTCGAACCAGCCGGTTCTCTGTCATTTGAAGAGGCTTATGATATTTTCAAAGAACAGATTATTGCCTGCAAAGGAGCAGATCTGATCGTTTTTGAAACAATGTCAGATCTTTATGAAGTAAAAGCAGGATTACTGGCAGCTAAAGAAAACTGCAGTCTCCCCATTTTCTGCACTATGACTTTTGAGAAAAATATGCGTACATTTACAGGCTGCAGTGTGGCTTCCATGGCAGTTACACTTGAAGCACTGGGTGCTGATGCGATTGGCGTAAACTGTTCACTAGGTCCTCTCGAACTCATACCTATCATCCGTGAAATGCGCAGATATACAACTCTTCCGATCATAGTCAAGCCTAATGCAGGTCTTCCGGATCCGGTAACCGGAAAATATGATATTTCTCCTGATGATTTTCTAGTGTATTCAAAAATGCTTGCTGATGAAGGAGCAAATATATTCGGAGGCTGCTGCGGAACAACCCCGGAATTTATAAAAAAGATCAAAAACGGTATAAAAGATGTAAAAACACCTGCGTGTGACGCAGACAAACTGAGTATTGTCTGTACACCTTCATCTGCCGTTGTTATTGATGAACCAAGAATTATTGGCGAAAGAATAAATCCTACCGGCAAAAAACTCTTTAAGGAAGCTCTCAAAAATAATGATATAGGATATATTCTGAACCAGGCCATAGAACAGGTAAATGCCGGCGCTGACATACTTGATGTAAATGTAGGACTGCCTGAGATAGATGAAAAACAGATGATGATATCTGTCGTGAAAGCTATCCAGTCTGTAGTAAACGTCCCTCTTCAGATCGACAGTACCATTCCAGAGGTTATTGAAGCGGCTCTGAGAGTGTATAACGGAAAACCTGTTGTCAACTCTGTAAATGGCGAAGACAGCTCACTTGAAGCAATTCTTCCTCTTGTAAAAAAATACGGTGCAAGCGTTGTAGGTCTTACACTTGACAACAACGGAATCCCTCCAAAAGCAGAGGACCGGCTGACAATTGCTGAAAAAATAGTAAACCGTGCTCTTTCTTACGGAATCAAGCGATCAGATATATTTATCGACTGTCTTACTCTTACAGCATCAGCAGAACAGGCTGCTGTTCTTGAAACTCTCAGAGCCGTTAAAATGGTCAGGGATAAGCTCGGTGTACAGACGGTTCTGGGTGTTTCAAATATTTCATTTGGTCTTCCGCAGCGTGAGCTTATAAATAATAATTTTCTTACAATGGCACTGACTTATGGTCTCACTCTTCCTATTATCAACCCTAATGTTGCTTCGATGACAGGAGCAGTCAGAGCATATAAGCTTCTGACCTGTATCGATACTAACAGTGCACAATTCATAAAAGCATATTCAGGTCAAACAGAAACCAAGGCACCCGCTGACAGCGCCAGCAATTTATCTCTTTCTTATGCCATCGAAGCAGGGCTTAAGTCTGAATGCAGCAAACTTACAAAAGATCTGCTCAAAAGCAAAAATCCTATGGATATAGTTAATGAAATACTGATTCCGGCTCTTGACAAAACAGGCAGGCTTTTTGAGACCGGAAAAATATTTCTGCCTCAGCTGATCCTCAGCGCTGAATGTGCGCAGGAGGCTTTCGGTGAAATAAAAAAAGAGATATCTGCCAAGGGCACATCCTCAATCAGTAAGGGCAAAATTGTACTGGCCACGGTCAAAGGCGATGTCCATGATATAGGCAAAAATATTGTTAAGGTTCTTCTCGAAAACTATGGATATACTATTATTGACCTGGGTAAGGATGTAAGCTATCAGGCTGTTGTTGATGCAATAAGGGATAATGATGTAAAACTCGCCGGACTTTCAGCTCTTATGACAACTACTCTTATTTCTATGGAAAAAACCATATCACTTATCCATGAAAACAATCTTGACTGCAAAGTATGGGTAGGCGGTGCCGTACTGACGCCGGAATATGCTGAAAAAATCGGAGCAGACTTCTATGCTAAGGATGCAAAGGAAAGCATTGATATAGCTAAAAAAATTCTGGGTTAGAGACAGGAGGACTTTTTGTGCAATGAAATCGATCATACCGGCTTTATTAATATTTATTCTTCTAACTATTATGACTTCCTGCAACAGATCCAAAATACATGTAGATGATGCACCTCAGGAAAACATACAGACCTCTATCCATCAGACGATCTCAACAACCCGGGAACATACATCGAAACAGACAACTGCCATACAGACTTCTGCTGCTGAACTTACAACAACTATTCAGACTACCGCTCAGGAAACTCAGACACTTGATGACAAAATTATCGAATCCAGTCTGCTCGGAGAGATCAGCGATATTGATTATGATGCAGGCGCAGCAATTCCCTATGTTGCCTGGACTGAAATAAATCTTGATAAGATAATGTATACCCAGATTCCATGCAGCGGATATGAGCTGGCACTGCCGGATGCTGATAAGAAAATGATGTATGATGCAGGCGTACAGCTTCATGTAATAGCACGTACTGATACAGACTATTACAGAATAGAAGGTGATATATATATTCCCTGCGATTATCTTGATAATGAGATTCCGGACGCGGTCGATGCATCTGCGGCAACAAGCTGTACAGTCTATATCCCTCCTGTAATAACGACATCTGCTGCCGTGTCTCAGACATCTGCTGTCTCTTCTTCTCTGTCCTCAGCTTCGTCCGGTACACAAAACAGCTGATATTCTTTTATATTTGAGTTTTTTAATAATTTATTTTATGCAATCAAATAAAAAGAGGACGCGATGTATGATATGTACCCAGAATCCTGGACACATTGATTTATGAATTAGACACAACACAT
>JAUNSK010000012.1 GCA_030539275.1 Oscillospiraceae bacterium
CCTTGATGCCAAAATCAGAATACTTGAATCCGATCATCTTATCATCTGCAGGAAGCTCAGAATATACAATATCCTGATCATACTTATATTCATATACACCTGCAGTGGATACAGGAGCCTTTGTAGTAGTTGTAGGGGTTTTAGTAGTGGTTGTAGAAGCCTTTGTAGTAGTAGTCTCCGGTATCTTACCTGCTGCATCAGTAGTAATAACAATGGAATCAATAGTAAATTCGCCGCAGTCGATCCACCATACACCAAACTTGAATTCGCCGCCGTACTGAGTCTGAATGATCTTGGAAGTAGCAGCATCAGGTTCCCAGGTAAGTGTACCTGAAGTACCGGTAAATGTCTTGCTCTGATCAGCAGTCTGAGTCCAGTAGTCAGGAGAAACGCTTGTGGATGAACCAAAAGCACCCTGCCATTTACCAATAGTCTTGCTTGAAGAAATATTAACTTCAACCTTAGTAACATGTTCACTGGCCTTGATGCCAAAATCAGAATACTTGAATCCGATCATCTTATCATCTGCAGGAAGTTCAGAATATACAATATCCTGGTCATAGTCATACTTGTATACGCCTGTTCCGGTTGAGCTCTGCTGTTTAGTAGTTGTAGAAGTTGGCTGAGTTATCTTTGGTGCTGTAGTAGTAGTTGTTGTTGAAGGGACTGAGCCTGATATTCCGTTAGACTTTGCACCAACAATAGTTGCATCTACAGTACCAGTCTTGTACTTGTCATAAAGACCGGCTGCTGCGCCTACAAAACCTGCGTTATAGTCTATAGCAACCTCATTGCACTTGAAGTCTGTTACAGAGTCAGTATATGAGCCGCCCTGATCTGAAGGACCTCCGACAAGTGCTCCGATAAGACTGTTGCCAGGATTTCCGTACTGAGGTGTTCCGTCTGTCTTAACACCGCTTGCAGCTCTGTGGTGAGGCTGCTTAGCAGAGTTAGAAGCAAATCCTACTACGAAACAGGTGTTAGCCGGGTTGCTGCCGAGAATGTAATCCATCTGGCCCTTGCACCATGTTGTATAATCAGCAGATGAGTTCTTGCTTGCTACAAGAGCTGTGAACTGAGCTGTTGTATTGTATCTGGCAGAACCCCACTGATCCTGGAAGAAGTAGTTGCCGCTGCCGTTGACCACGTTGCCGATATAGCTGTTTACCTCTGACCAGTCACCTGTGATATGTGCTTTTACACAGGCAGCACCAACTGATACGTTGTTCCAGCAGTGTGTATATCCGAGATATCCGCTGTAGAGATTGTTCTTGTACTGATTGTCTTTTGTTGCAAGATACATCCAGCCTGATGCCCATGCAAGATCATCATCAGAATTGCTTGATTCATATATACCTGGTACGAATGTTGTACCTGAGTTCTGCTTAGCATAATTGTACAGAGCCTTTGCATATGTAAGATCTTCAGCATTTCCGAAGTTAATATAGTTAAGAGCAAGTGCAGCAGCATATTCAGCAGCTATATCACCTGATCCGTTACTTGTCCAGTGTGTTTCTCCGCGTGAACCCTGTTCCTCCGGAGGACCCCAGTAAGAGTGGTCTGTACCGGCATCACCAACCTGGTAGCAGAGACTTGAAACTGAGCTGCCGTTGAGCTTTGTACAGTTCTTGATAAACTGAGCAAAATGATCAGTTATTGTTTTTAAATGCGCTGTAACGCCGATCTTGTCATATGTATCCTTGAATTCATAGTAGCCCCAGCCAAGGGTTGAAGCAGAGTAGCCTTCAGGAAGTCCGAAGATTGCGTGGTCACCTGCATCATGGAATCCGCCGAGATCAGAAGTATGGCAGTTGCTTCTCCATGTAAGCAGTGACTTGTCCTTTACATCGCTGCCGCACATATTGGCATCGTAAAGGAAAAGAGAATACTGAAGGAGTTTTGCATAGTTATCGCTTCCTGCTGCTTCAGCAACGTCTGGTTTGCTGAAGAAGCTGCCGGTCATAACAGCTGATGCGGTAATAGCAAGTGCTGCAACACCTGCTAAAGCACGTTTAGACATATTTTTTTTGAAATGCATCAAAATATCATCCTTTCAAAATTAATAGTTATATTCTGCAATTTCATACAACATTATTATACATAAAAAATCCCTGTTTGTGAATAGTTTTTTTATTAATTTTGAAAAATTAATATATTATTCATAAATTGTGCCACAATTAATAGTAAGAAAACCCGGCAAATGATAACATTTGCCGGGTTTTTAATTATTCTGTTTATTCTGTCTCTGCTGCTGCTGAAGCCTGTGAAATGTCAGAGATCTCTTTGATTTCAAGTTCAGCTGTATAATCACCGTATACCCAGACATTTTTGAACTTTGAATCAGGAATAACTGATACTGTGTAAAAATTGCGGCCTGTTGTTGGTTTTCCGTTAGAAGCCATTGAATTCTTTGAAATATCTATTTCAAGAGACAGATCATCAGCTGTAAGTCTGTCTATTTCAGATTTCGGACCAATTACCGTGACATCTGTAAGCTGCTGAGTGATTTTTTCAACGTCATACTTTGATGAATAAGGATTCTTGAATTTGAAATCAGAAAGAGTCTTGAAAGTTTTCTTGTCAAGCCCCGTTGAATCAAATGTTACATATGCTTCTGAAATGTTTGAGTCATTTGTCAGGGAAGGATAACTAATAAGCGCCTGATTAATATCAAAGACTGTTGTAAAATCAAGACCGATGTCAGAGAGCTTGATGTTCTGGTCCGTCGATACAGGCAGACTCACCATATCTTCAAGGGATGGATCATCTGATGATACTTTGATCGTTGCAGGAGTCAGAGTGAGACGGTCCCTGATAAACTTTTCATCAAAATATGATGGTACGCCGTCAATGTTATAACTTATGCCTAATTCACTTATCATAGAAATATACATCGTAACAGTCAGATCTTTTTTATTTAATTTGATCTCATTTTCACTGAAGAACGGTCTCAGTGTATCATTCAGCTCATTTCCTTCCACATCATAGAACGAAAGGTTGTTAAGAGAGACCTCAACAGGTATGGATTTTCTTGTGTCATATGAAACACTCTGGGTGAGTGTAAGCATGCATCCGTCTATACTGTTGATATAAGGTTCCGGTCCGGTTATTGAAAGTGAATCACACGTTTTGTTTGTAAGCTTGAAGCCTTCAGCTGCCGTTATGTTCGGTGCGTTTATGTTTTCATCCTTTATATCAATAGTACGGGTGATTTCCTTATAAAAATAAACTTCGATCTTCTGACTGCCTATTATATTCCATGTGCAGTCTACAGCATTGGTTTCTGTTCTGAAGACCTGTACTGTTGCCATCACAGGCTGCTGATCTGATTTATAGTCATCTACACTGATCTTGGCGTAAAAATCCTGATTGTTCAGAAATGCCAGCTTTGTACGGTTGGCAGTTACATTGATATCTACTGACTTTGCACCGGGCATATATATCTTATATCCGTCTTTTCCTGCCGCAGAGTCATAGAGACTGGCTTCAAAATCTATAGGTATATTTTTAATTGTATCTGTAGAATCAGGATATTCTTTCTGAGTAACAAAAGCCCAGATTACTATACTGACAAGAAGTGAAAGGATCAGCAGGATCTTATTGTTGTAGATGGACATGTCAAAAAAGTTTCTCAGTTTGATATAAAATTCTTTCATGCATTATCCTTCCTTCTGAATGTTCTTTTCGGCGGGTCTTCTGAAACATCAGACAGTATTTCCTCTGTCAGAAACTTTTTGAGGGATCTGGAAGTGTAGTTTCTTGATAGTTCACCGTTGAGTGCAATGGATATAGTTCCGGTTTCTTCCGAAACGACTATAATAATAGCATCTGAATTCTCACTCATTCCGATTGCTGCCCTGTGTCTGGAACCCAGCTTTTTATTGATAAGTTCTTCACGTTCAGGCTTAGGAAGAAAGCATGCAGCAGCTATGATCATACCGTCACGCATAATGACAGCACCATCATGAAGCGGCGTTTTCGGATAAAATATGTTTCCAAAAAGCTCTTTGCTTGGTACGGCGTTCATTATTGTACCGGTGCTGAGCTGTTCTCCGAGTTTTGTCTGTCTTTCTATTACTATAAGTGCACCTGTAGTAGTTGCAGACAATTCTTCGCAGGCATCACATATTTCATCTATAGCTCTTACCCATTTTGCAGTATATTCACTTGAATGTTCACTGAAAAATGATATTTTTGACATACTTGTCCGGCCGACTTTTTCAAGTGCTCGTCTGAGTTCCGGCTGGAACATTATAAATATAGCAATAAATCCGTTGCTGAGGATAGCGGATAAAATAAATTTCATAGTTTTTATATTCAGAAAATCACACAGCATATAGGCTACAAGTATAAGCATGATGCCTTTGATAAGCTGGCCTGCGCGCGTTTCTCTGATTATTTTTATAAGTTTATAGACTATAAATGTGAGAAGTACGATATCTAAAAGATCAATAGGGGATACAGTACTGAAAATACTCCATATAGATTTGAAAAGTCCCTGAATTGAATCCAGTATGTTCATAATTCACTTCCTTGCTGTATTATAGTTCATGGAATTTTACTTAACGATGCATATATATGTATCGGGCTTTCTGCCCGATTGATTTTAATAAATAATACAACCTTTATTAAGCTGCACATATTTATATTTTATCATATATTAATAATTTTTCAATAGTTATAATGCATTTTTTATTGCAGAACATAATTCTTTTACCTCAGATTTTGTATTGAATACTGAAGGGGCAAATCTGATCGTGCCTGTTGTTGTACCAAGTCCTTTATGTGTAAGGGCTGCACAATGAAAACCTGCCCGGAGGCAAAATCCTTTTTCACCTAAAACTGAAGCAAACTGTTCAGATTCTACTCCGTTTACATTGAATGAGACTATCGGGACGTAGTGAGCTTTCTGGCTTCTGTAAATAGTAATTCTGTCATCGTCTGACAGAAGATTTATGAAATAATCTGCAAGCATCGTTTCGTGTTCGTATATTCTGCTCAGGGTTATTCTGCTGACAAAATCGATTCCTGCTTTAAGTGAGATGATTCCTACGGTATTTATGGTGCCGCTTTCCAGACAGTCAGGAAGAAAATCAGGCTGAAGGAGACTTGACGATCCGCTCCCTGTTCCGCCTTCGAGAAGGGGGTCAATGTGATATTTTCCGTCAGTAATCAGAAGACCAGTGCCGGATAAGCCATATAATCCTTTGTGCCCGCTTGTGCATATTACATTAATTCCGTCATCAAGAGTAAGCGGTATTACTCCGCATGCCTGTGCTCCGTCAACAACAAAACAGATTTTCCTGCTGGCGCATATTTCAGCTATCTGTCTTACAGGAAGAATCTGCCCTGTAACATTTCCGGCAGCTGTACATACAATAAGGGTAGTTTTATCCGTTACTGCATTTTTAAAAGCATCTATAGTCTGTTCATCATCATCATAAACTCTGGCAACACTTAATGATATTATTCCCTTTTTACTCAGTGCAACGAGTGGTCTTATTACAGAATTGTGTTCTATCGAACTGGTAACCACATGGCAGCCAGGCTTGATAAGTCCTTTTATTGCAGTATTAAGTGCATGAGTACAGTTAAGGGTGAAGACAACATTTTCGGGCTGAGCATGAAAAAAATCAGCCGCGGCTTGTCTTGCAGAATACACCATGGCTGACGTTTTCATTGCAAGTTTGTGACCGCCTCTTCCTGCGTTCCCACCGGTATTGTTCATTGCATACAAGGCTGCCTTCTTGACTTCCTCAGGCTTTGGAAATGTAGTAGCTGCATTATCAAAATTTATAATATTATCCATCATTACACACCGCCTTTAAGCTTTAAGCGTAAATGGAATATTGCTGGCTGACAGTATATTGGCTGCTGCTTCATATCCTGATCTGATTTTCAGTACATAAATACAGCCTGATGTGGTGCTGATGCTCTTTT
The DNA here is from genome assembly GCA_030539275.1 of Oscillospiraceae bacterium. Lineage (GTDB taxonomy): Bacteria > Bacillota > Clostridia > Oscillospirales > Ruminococcaceae > HUN007. The sequence goes on from JAUNSK010000012.1 coordinate 5,941, forward strand.
CTATTTCTGCCAAAATGCCGTTTGAAGATAAGAGGTCATGTGCATGAAGAACAGAAGTATATGACTGAAATTCCAGAACGTAAACTTGCATTAATATCACCTCTTAAAAAATAAATAAGCGGGATTAATACAATATATGCAGATATATATCAAAGTGTGTCAGAAAGTATACAGACTGCATGGGCACTGATGCCAAGTTTTTCACCTGTAAATCCGAGATGCTCCTCAGTAGTAGCCTTGATGCTTATCACTGATATTTCGCAGCACAGTGTATCTGCAATGTTCTGGCGCATCTGTTCAATATATGGAGCAAGCTTCGGGGCCTGTGCAATAATTGTTGCGTCAATATTGCCGATATGCCATCCCATATCCGATATGAGTTTATATACGTGTCCGAGAAGCTTCATGCTGTCAGCACCGCTGTACTGTGCATCTGTATCCGGAAAGTGTTTTCCTATATCTCCAAGTGCCAGGGCACCCAGCAGAGCATCCATAATGGCATGAATAAGTACATCCGCATCAGAATGTCCCAGAAGCCCGTGCGTGTGAGGTATATTTACGCCGCCAAGTATAAGCGGACGCTGCTGGGTAAGCTTGTGAACGTCATATCCGTGTCCTATTCTGTACATTTCTTTTCCTCCTCAAGCAGCAGGCCTGCGACAGCTATATCTTCAGGCGTTGTAATTTTAATATTTGAGTAATGGCCGGTGGTCATACATACTTTTATGCCGATCGATTCGGCGAGCTGGCAGTCATCTGTAAAGTCAAGACCGTTGCGAAGTGCAAATTCCACACCGCGCAGATATGAGGACTTTCTGAAGACCTGGGGTGTCTGTGTAATATAAAGAGAGGAGCGGGGAGGTGTATCAGTAATAAGCCCGTCAGATACAGTCTTTATCGTATCCTTGACAGGAACACCAAGTGTTGCACCGCCGAATATCCGGGCATCTGCAATGACTCTCCGGATATCTGAACATCTGACAAGAGGCCTTGCTCCGTCATGAACTGCAATCATTTTATTCTCTTCGCTTACATGTTTGAGCCCGTTGATTACACTTTCCTGTCTGGTCTCACCGCCTGAGATAATATGAGCAAGTTTTGATATATTATATTCTTTGGCGATCTGAGAAATCCGGGAAAAAAATTCATCTTTTGTAACGACTATTATTTCACTTATTTCACTACATTGTTCAAACGCCAGAAGACTGTGTGCAACGACAGGTCTTCCGCCCAGATCTGCAAACTGTTTATTTATGCCGTTCATTCTTGAAGAATTTCCGGCGCATACTATTATGGCTGATGTATCACTAATTTTCATTTGAATGATCCTTTCATTTGCTGACAGTTATACTATTTATATTATAGCATATACGGATAAATATATAAAGAATAATAGTCATAAAATTTAAAAAAAATTACGGATAAGTAAAAAAAATTTAAATTTGTATGGACTTATGAGAATAAATATTGTATAATTAATTAGTATTTGAAAAAAAGAATTGCATGGAGGAATAAAAATGTCGTTAACTAAGAGGATCACAGCTGCAGTTGTGGCTCTGTCTTGCATGCTTACAGCAGCAGGCTGCGGTGAGTCAACATCATGGGCTGTAAAATATGGTGATTACAAGCTCAGTGCAGGTATATTTCTTTTCTACCAGACACAGGCTTATTCAGAGGCAACAACGCGTCTGAGCAAAGACAACGAAAATCTGGACCTGAAAGATACTAAAACACTCAAGACTATGTCAATAGACGGTCAGAATTTTACCGACTGGGTAAACAACAAGGCAACTGAGAGCATGAGAACATATCTTGCTGTTCAGGAAAAGTTTGATACTCTCGGACTTTCCCTTGAAAGTGAAGATGTGGACCAGATAAATTCTATGGCTGATTCTTACTGGAGCTACTACAGCACTCAGTATGAACAGAATGGTATAGGCAAAGAGACTTTTAAAAACATGGTAGAATTTGATTACAAACAGAAGGAAGTATTCGAATATTACTATGGTGAAGGCGGAGAAAAAGAATATTCTGTTGATGATATGAAATCATATCTCGAAGAGAATAAGGCAAGAGTAAAGTACATACAGCTTAACCTCAGGGACGGAAGCGGTACAGAGCTTGATGATGCCGGAAAAGAAGAGATATCCGATATGGCCGACGATTATGCTGAGCGTGCCAAAAAAGGAGAGAACTTTGACGATCTGATCACTGAATACAATGATTACTATAAAAAGCTTCAGGATGATGCTGCAGCCAAAGCTGAAGCAGCTACAACAACTACAGCCGCTGAGGAAACAACAGCTGCTGACACAACTTCTTCAGGAGAGCAGACAACAGCAGCAGACGACAGTTCAGCTGCTGATACAGAAGAAACAACTGCTGACAGCAACAATGACGGAGGTCCTGTAACAGAAACCTCACAAACAAATCAGACAGAGACTGTTACTACGACTGCTGCCGAAGAAGATGAAGATACAGAAACTGCATCCGCTGAAACTTCACAGACAACAACTGGATCAGATGATGAAGAATCTGCTGAAACTGAAGATGATACAGCTGATACAGACACGGAAGATGCTGAAGAAGAAGATCCTTATGCAAACGAAAATATAATCACAAAAGGCAATGAGGATGATGGCTATCAGCCTTCACAGACTGTAAATGAAGCTATCTTCAATGATGCAAAGGTTGACGGTGATCCGGTTATAGTAAAAGACGAGGATAATCTCTATGTTTATGTCATTGAGAGATATGATATACTTGAAAGAACAGATCTTATTGAAGGCGACAATAAGGACAGCCTTCTCTGGGAGATCCTTAATGAAGATTTTACAGCGCTTACACTTGAATGGGTTCCTGACAGTGCGATCAACAAAAACAAAATGGCATACAAGAGATATGATCCGTTTAAATTAAAGTTTAATTAATTCTGATATCCAAAGTATAAAAAGAAAATATTTTATAAGCTGTGCAGTTTTATCTGCGCAGCTTTTTGTTTTTTAACAATTTAAAAGCTATATTTTATAATTAGCTTTCAAAAATACTAAATGGTTGATAAAATTGACAAAAAAGCAAAAAATATAGTATTTTATATTGATTAAATTAGGAAATAGTGATATAATGACAATATAAAATGTGATGTTATGGGAGTGATGTTGATGAATGGAAGGCCAGTTATGCTGATTGCTGATAATGCAAGTACTAACCGTATGGTTCTCAAGACTATATTTTCTGATCAGTTTAATATTCTTGAGTCCGGTGACGGCGCGGAAGTACTTAGTGTAATCAAGCATAATCCTGATATAGATGTAATAATACTTGATGTATATATGCCAAAGATAAGCGGACTGGATATCCTGAGATTTATCAAAAGTGACAGCCTGCTGTGTCATATACCAGTTATTATTAATTCTCCTTTTTATGATCTGGAAAAAACGTCGCTCGAACTGGGGGCTGCTGATTATATTATAAGACCTTATAATCCACAGACTGCAAAGACCAGGATAATGAGTGCACTTACCAAGGCTGCACTTGAAAGAACAAATCTTGAGCTTGAACTCCAGAATGCATCACAGTCATTTTCTGTTCTCAGCAATGCAATACCAGGAGGCATTGCTATGTTCGAAATCACAGATGATAATATAAGCATAGTCTTTTACAACGACGCTTTCTGTTCACTTTCAGGAAGGTCAGCTGAGGAATTTGCGCAGGAAGTAGGGGATGAGATCCTCGACCTCATTTCTCCTGATGACAGACAGCGGCTGCTTGATTATGTAAGAAGGATCATCAGCGAAGGCGGCAGCACGATCCAGTCAGTTTTCAGATTTTTACATAGGAGCGGAGTATACAGATGGGTAAAGATTTCAGCTTGTATGTACAGAAATGAAAAGGACTACAAACTGTTTATTGCAGTTTTTATTGATATAACAGATGAAAAGGAATATGAACGCAAACTCCGGCATCAGGCTGACTTTGATATGCTCACCGATATTTACAACAGGACGGCATTCTGTGAGAAGACTTGTCAGCTTCTGCATGATAACCCTGATCAGAAATATGCCCTGGTGTTCTGCGACGTTGACAGATTTAAGGTCATAAATGATCTGTTCGGCAGTTCTACCGGTGATATGGTTCTGATAAATATCGCAGAAATACTCAGGGAAAGTGTAACGGGATATGGAACTTACGGAAGACTTGAAGCTGATCATTTTGCTTTTTGTATACCCAAAGAATATATATCAGGAACAGATGTATCCAGGTATATTAAGAAATGTACTGAAGGACTGTCAATAAACTACAAAATTTCTTTCAGCTTCGGGATATATGAAATCGACGATATTGATCTTCCCGTTGAAAAAATGTGTGACAGGGCAAGTCTTGCAATACACGGAATAAAAAATAACTGTGTCAAAAAGATAGAATATTATAATAAGGAACTCAGACGTGTTATACTTGACGAACAGAAAATAGCAGCTGAAATGGAAACTGCACTCAGGGATAAACAGTTTGTAGTTTACTATCAGCCTGTAATTTCTGTTAGCGATCAGAGTATCACAGCAGCGGAAGCACTTATAAGATGGGACCACCCCAAAAAGGGAATCCTGGGACCCGGAACATTTATTCCTGCTTTCGAAAAGAATGGATTTGTTACAAAGCTCGATAAGTATGTATGGGAAAATGTATGCATCTATCTTGAACAGAGAATGAAGGCAGGTGAAAAGACGGTACCTGTTTCAGTCAATATGTCGAGAGTAAACGTATATGACTCTGACCTGTGCAGTTTTATTATAGATCTGGTACACAAATATAATATTGATCCGTCTCAGATCAGGTTTGAAATTACAGAAAGTGTTTTCACTGAAAATCAGGAACAGCTTTTAAATACTGTTACTACACTCAGATCGTATGGCTTTCTTATTTTAATGGATGATTTCGGGAGCGGTTATTCATCTCTGAACAGTCTTAAGGATATACCTGTGGATGTTCTGAAGATAGACAGAAGTTTTATTATTGATATAGATACTTCTGACAGGGCACTTTCTGTTCTTAAAAGCGTTGTTTACCTGGCAAGGCAGCTCGGGATCCCCGTAGTTGCTGAAGGTATTGAGACCAGAAGTCAGTTTGATCATATCAGAAAACTGGGATGCAGCAACATTCAGGGATTTTATTTTTCAAAGCCGCTTCCAAATGAAGAGTTCAACAGATATGTTGATGAACACTCATAAAAAACAGCATATACCAAGCGGTATATGCTGAATTTTTTTTATAAGTTACTTAATATTATCATTCCACAGAACGATCTTTTTTTCATTTACGGATTTTTTTATATCGATAATTCTCTGGTTTGAGGAACCTCTGAATCTCAGATTAAGATTTTTCTGCGCTTCGATAAATTTTCCGTCTACAAGTATATCAATATTTTCAAGCATTACGGAAGTCTGGCTCAGAGTCTGCTTCATTTTGCCGGTTATATCTTTTTCATAGTCGTAGCCTGTGTAGCACCATATAGTTTTTTGCGGGTATCGTTCTTTGACTTTTTTAAGAAATCCGGCAAGAACCAGCTGGTTGTCTGGTTCAAACGGTTCTCCGCCCAGAACCGATAGGCCTCGTATATACGGACGCTCAAGCAGTTTAAGTATGTGAGCTTCTGTTTCTTCGTTAAACGGTTTTCCAAAGCTGAAATCCCATGCCTCAGAGTTAAAGCAGCCTTTGCAGTGATGTGTACAGCCGCTTACAAACAGTGATACACGTACCCCGGGTCCGTTTGCTACATCACTGCATTTTATTACTGCATAGTTCATAATTAAAGATGTAAAACCCTTTCTTTTATTTCACTGGTTTTGCCTGTGTTCCAGAAGTTTTCACCGAGATAGCCGCATGTTCTTCTTGTAACATTCATCTTGGCGTGGTCTTTATTATGGCACTGCGGGCATTCCCATTCATTGTCTTCGTTGATAATTATCTCTCCGTCGTATCCGCAGACATGACAGTAATCAGACTTAGTATTGAATTCTGCATACTGTATATGATCATAGATATACTTTACAACTTCCTCAAGAGCTTCAATATTATTTCTCATATTCGGAATTTCTACATAAGAAATTGCACCGCCTGAAGAAATGTTCTGGAACTGGCTTTCAAAATCAAACTTGTCAAATGCATCGATTTTTTCACGTACATCAACATGATATGAGTTTGTGTAGTAGCCTTTATCTGTTACATCCTTTATGATACCGAAACGTTCTCTGTCTATACGTGCAAATCTGTAGCAAAGTGTTTCAGCAGGTGTTCCGTAAAGACCAAAGCCTATGCCGGTTTCCTTTTTCCACTTTTCAACTCTGTCTCTGAGATAATGCATTACTTTCAGAGCAAACTCCCTGCCATCAGGTGTGGTATGGCTCTGATGCTTCATTAGTACTGTAAGTTCATACAGACCGATGTAGCCGAGTGAGATGGTTGAGTATCCGTTATGAAGAAGGGGATCGATCTTTTCACCCTTCCTGAGACGAGCGATAGCTCCGTACTGCCAGTGAATAGGGCTGACATCAGAAAGTGTGCCTTCCAGTGCCTTATGTCTGCACATAAGTGCTTCATAGCATAAATTAAGGCGTTCATCAAGAAGCTTCCAGAATATATCCTCATCACCATGTGATATAATTCCTATCTGAGGAAGGTTAAGGCTTACAACGCCCTGATTGAATCTGCCCTCAAACTTGTAGTTGCCGTTTTCATCCTTCCATGTGGACAGAAAGCTTCTGCATCCCATGCAGCTGAAAACATTGCCTTCATAGTTTTCACGCATTTTCTTTGCTGAAATATAGTCAGGATACATTCTTTTTGCTGAGCATCTGACTGCGAGCTTTGTGAGATAATCATATTTTCCGCCCTTGAGACAGTTATCCTCGTCAAGTACATAGATGAGTTTCGGGAAGGCAGGAGTAACGTAAATGCCAACCTCATTCTTTGTGCCCTCCAGACGCTGCCTGAGAACTTCTTCGATTATCATAGCATTTTCCTGTGCATACTCATCATTCCTGACCAGATGGAGAAACAGTGTTACAAACGGTGCCTGTCCGTTGGTAGTCATAAGAGTATTAATCTGATACTGAATAGTCTGAACACCGCTTCTGAGCTCATCACGAAGTCTCATGTCAACAAGCTCATTCATGAGTTCTTCGCTCATTTTATCGGAAAACTGTTTCTTAATCTCCCTTGCATACTTGTCTCTGCTCTTTCTGAGATATTTTCCGAGATGTATCATGTCAACAGACTGACCGCCATACTGATTGCTTGCTACGGCAGCGATGATCTGTGTCATGACTGTACATGCAACCTGAAAGCTCTTTGGTGATTCGATCATTTTGCCGTTCATTACTGTTCCGTTATCAAGCATGTCTCCGATATTTATAAGACAGCAGTTGAATATAGGCTGAATAAAATAATCTGCATCGTGAAAATGAATGATGCCCTGTTCGTGTGCCATAGTGATGCGTTCAGGAATCAGCATACGCTTTGTAAGGTCACGTGATACCTCACCGGCGATATAATCTCTCTGAGTTGATGCGAGGATCGTGTTTTTATTGGAATTTTCCTCTGCCAGTTCTTTATTTTCATTTCTCATCAGTGTAAGAATAGATTCATCTGTTGTGTTGGCTTTTCTAAGAAGAGCTCTCTGATATCGGTAGATAATATACTTTTTAGCAAGAGTATATTTGTTTTTGAGAACGAGTCTGCTCTCGATCATATCCTGTATTGTTTCAACATTAAGAATATTATCTTTGCCGTTTTCCTCGATAAATGAGGTTATTTCACTGATAAGCTGGTCATCAGCTTTTTCATTGTCTGTAACCTCAGCATTGGCCTTCGCAATAGCCGTAATTATTTTGTCTCTGTCATAATCTGTAATTTTACCATTTCTTTTCTGAACTTTCATCCTTAACACTCCTCGATATGTTGTATTTATTTTTACTGTTAATAACTATATCTAGTGCTTTATATATTAGCCTATAAAAAAGTTTTTGTCAATACTGAGAAGTCACGGTTCTTCTGTCGTAATATCACGTATGCACATATTTATGTGATTTTCTGAGATAAAAAAATTTTACAGGCTCAGTTTTTGAAAATAAATACAGCATGACACACATACATCTGCTTACAGATAATTACACATATTTACATTATTCAAAGCACAGGACGCACAAAAAGTAAAAGGTCCTTACAGGTTGCATTTTATAAAAAAAATTGATATAATAGTAAAGGTTGTATTCTGACATGGAGAAGGTGAATGATCTGGAAGAACGTACGATAATAATTGAGGGCCTGGTTGAAAATGTCCTGTTTAAAAATGAAAATAACGGTTACATAGTTTTTGAACTGGATGCAGGCGGTGATCTTGTAACAGCAGTTGGAGAAATCGGAGAAGTTGACGAAGGCGAAAAGCTGAGGCTTGAGGGACGATATATAACTCATCCGAAATTCGGCCAGCAGTTTGCTGCAGAATACTGTGAACGTATGCTTCCAAGTACAGCCGCTCATATTCAGAAGTATCTTTCTTCCGGTGCTATTAAAGGTATCGGACCTTCTCTGGCGAAGAAAATAGTATCACAGTTTGGCGACAGAACACTTGAAATAATGGAAAATACACCTGAAAAGCTTCTTGAGATCAAAGGAATTTCTCCCGCAAAGTGTGAAAATATTACAAATGAAGTAAGACAGATATTTAATCTCAGAAGTCTTATGACATTTCTGAACAAGTTCGGCATTAAAGCCAAGTATGCAATGAAGAGCTTTAAAAAATGGGGCTATCAGAGCATGGAGGTTATTCAGGATAATCCTTATCTGCTGTGCAGCTACGGGGTAGAGCTTGAGTTTCGCAAAGCTGAGGCTGTTGCAGATTCATTCGGAATAGACAGGGCATCTTCGATGAGAATAAAAGCAGGAATAACATTTATTCTACTGGAAAATGCAAACAGCGGACATACCTGTCTTCCTCTTGACAGACTTGAGGGAAAGGTCTGCGAATTTCTTGAGATAACCATACAGGACTTCAAAGAGGCATACAATGAAGAGATAAATGAGGAAAATCTTTTTGAATATATCAAAAAAGAACGTATATTTGTATATCTGGCAGATTTCTATAAGGCTGAAACATATATAGCAGGACGACTCGGCGTTATTTCGGCTTTTTCATCGCCTGATACTTATGATTATAATGAACTTATCAATGATGAAGAAAAGAAAAATAATATAAAATACGAATCTCTTCAGAGACTTGCCATTTCCAAGGCTCTTTCCAAGGGAATGCTGATCCTCACCGGAGGACCGGGTACAGGAAAGACGACCACACTAAACGCTATAATCTCAATGTATGAGAAAAAAGGTGAAACGGTTATGATCGCTGCGCCTACAGGGAGAGCCGCCAAGCGTATATCCGACCTTACCGGTTACGAAGCACGGACGATCCACCGCATGCTTGAGGTTTCATATGATATGGACGGCAAACTCAGATTTATTCATGATGAGAATAACCCTCTTGCATGTGATGTTCTAATAATAGACGAGATGTCGATGGTAGATTCACTCTTGTTTGAGAGTCTGCTGCGTGCGCTGAGAATAAACTGCAGACTTGTAATGGTAGGGGATTCAGATCAGCTGCCGTCAGTAGGTGCAGGCAATGTGCTCAAGGATATGATAGACAGCAGACGTCTGCCAGTTGTTGAACTCAAAGAAATATTCAGACAGGCACAGAAAAGCTGCATTATAACAAATTCACATAAGATCGTCAACGGGATTCATCCTGATCTTACACAGAAAAATAACGACTTTTTCTTCTTTCAGCGCTTTGACAGCGAAAAGTGTTCTGATTTTATAAAAGAGCTCTATTGTGAGCGTCTGCCAAAGGCGTACGGGTTTTCTGCAGCAGATGACATTCAGGTGCTGTGTCCTTCACGAAAAGGACTGCTCGGTGTTATTGAACTCAATAAAAAGCTTCAGAATGAGGTCAATCCTCCGTCAAGAGAAAAAAGTGAGGTAAAGTCCCTGATTTATACTTTTCGTCTGGGTGATAAGGTCATGCAGACAAAAAACAATTATGATATCGAATGGAAACGTGATGATGAAAACTCTGCTGGAATATTTAACGGAGATATCGGCAAAATAGTATCGATAAATAAGCTTGACCGCGAAGCAGTAATAGATTTTGACGGCAGATGCTGTATTTACAGCTTTGATATTCTGGATCAGCTTGAGCTTGCCTACGCTGTCACGGTCCACAAGAGTCAGGGCAGTGAGTTCGATGTAGTAATACTTCCTCTACTCGGAGGATTTGAAAAACTTTATTACCGCAATCTTCTTTATACGGCGGTTACGAGAGCAAAAAAACTGCTCATTATAGTAGGTTCAAGCAAAAAGGTATTTCAGATGGTAGACAATGACCGCAGAACGCTGAGATACACATGTCTGGAGGCAATGATCGCCGATGAGATCGAACATGAATGCACTGACTAGATTTGTGCTGGATATATTCTATCCGAACCGGTGTCCCTGCTGTGATGCATTTATAAAGTGGGATAAGCTTGTATGTGCTAAGTGTCACAGAGAACTCGAGGTAGTGTATGATAAGACATGCCATAGATGCGGTAAGGAAGTCTGCATTTGTTCAGACAGTCTGCAGTACGAGGCCGCAGTTTGTGCGTTTCGATACAGTGAACTCTGCAGAGAAGGAATATTGTCACTCAAAAGGGGCAATAATAAAAACTTCGGAGAATACTCAGGAAAGCTTATTTCGTATATCATGCAAAGGGATTATCCTGATGAATCATTTGATATCATAGTTCCGGTACCGATGTCGCGTGCTTCATACGCACAAAGAGGATATAATCAGGCTGAGATCATAGCTTCTGAAATATCTCATTTCAGAAACATTCCTGTCAGAAGCGACATACTGTACAAGTCAGGTTCGCAGACATCACAGCATTTTCTTTCAAAATCTCAGCGTATAAAAAATGTGTCTTCATTCGGAATAAGGCAGATCGATCTGACAGGTAAATCAGTAATACTGTGCGATGATGTCATAACAACAGCAAGCACGGTAAACAGGTGTGCAGCCCTGTTAAAATCAGCAGGTGCCGGGAAAATACTTCTTGCATGTGCTGCACAGTCAAAAATGAAGTAATTCGGGGGTCATCATGGATATCGGTATTGATTTAGGAACGGCCAACATGGTTGTCTCAATGAATAAAAAGGGGATCGTCCTCAATGAGCCAAGTGTAGTTGCATACCACAGATACAAAAAAGAAGTAATTGCAGTAGGCTATGAGGCATACAAAATGATCGGCAGAACACCTGATTATGTTACGATAGTCCGTCCGCTTGCAGACGGAGTAATTTCAGATGACGGTATGGCTGAGGTCATGATCAGGGAACTTATTCAGAGAGTCATAGGTTCTCAGGCAGTACGTCCGCGTATTGTCCTGTGTATCCCGTCATTTATTACGGATGTTGAAAGCAGAGCTGTTATAGAGGCAGCTATGGGTGCAGGATCACGAAAGGTATTTCTCATTCAGGAGCCGATAGCTGCCATGCTTGGAGCAGGAATAGATGTATCAAAGCCTTCCGGCAATATGGTCATCGATATTGGCGGCGGTACAACTGACATAGCTGTAGTATCGCTCAACGGTGTTGTCGTTTCCAAGTCTGTCAAGATAGCAGGAAATAAATTTGACCAGTCGATCCTCAAGTATATTTCAAACCGGTATAAGATGCTTATAGGAGAGCGTACTGCTGAGTCTGTTAAGATTAATGTTTCAAACGTCTTTAATCCGAGCCGTACAAAGAAGGTCAGGATAGGCGGAAAAAATCTGTTTTCAGGTATGCCTCAGTCAGTTGAAATAAGTGAACTTGATGTAAATCTTGCGCTTGAGGAGCATGTCAGTGCAATAATTGAAGCTGTTCGTTCAGTACTTGAACAGACACCTCCTGAGCTTGTAAGTGATATATATGACAACGGGGTAGTTCTGACAGGCGGAGGTTCTCTGATAGGAAAGCTTGATGTTCTTATCGACAGGGAACTCGGTCTGAAGTGCAGGATAGCTCCTGATGCGGTAACATGTGTTGCAAAGGGTACCGCAATAGCCTATGATAAAATGGATTCACTGCTTGATGGTTTCGAGAGTGTTTCAGTTTATAAATAAATTACTCAGTATGACACGAAAGGATCAGATTAGATGGATAAAAGTGAAGAAAATATCAAACATGCAGGACATGACACAATCAAGCTCACTCTGGAGGATGACAGTGTTGTCGAATGCAATATACTTACTGCCTTTGACTGTAACGGCAAGGAATATATAGCTCTGGCACCCGTTAATCCTGAAACAGACGGAGACGTTTATCTCTATGGTTTCAAAGAATATGAAGAGAATGAAATCGAACTTATCAATATCGAGGATAAGGATGAAATGCAGGCAGTAATCAGTGCATTTGAAGAGTGGTGTGATTCTCAGGATGACGGTATGACAGCAGTCGACATTTATTCAGGCTTTCTGGGTGCAGGCAAAACTACTCTGATAAAGAAAATGATATCTGAGGCTTACGCAGGTCAGAAGGTAGTTCTTATAGAGAATGAATTCGGTGAGATCAATGTAGACAGCGGTTTTCTTAAGGACAGCGGCGTACAGATCACTGAGATGAGTTCTGGCTGCATATGCTGCTCACTTGTAGGAGATTTCAGTGAATCACTCAAAAAGGTAGTTGCTGAGTATGCTCCTGACCGTATCATTATTGAACCGTCAGGTGTAGGAAAGCTGTCTGATGTTATGAATGCTGTAGAAAAGGTAGCTGAGGATGCACCTATTTATCTGAATTCATTTACAGCTGTTGTTGATATAAAGAAGTACTCAAAGTACATGAAGCTTTTCGGAGAATTTTTCATTGATCAGATCAGGAGCGCAAGCGTTGTTGTCCTGAGCCGTACACAGGATGCAACAGATGAAGAGATCGAAAAGTGTTCAGATGTTCTCAACGAGATCAACCATGATGCACTGATAGTTACAACACCATGGGACGATATAGACGGCAAGCAGATATTAAGTGTACTTGAAAACGGTGCAGATCTTCAGTTTGAAGCTGAGGACTGGGATCAGACAGAACTTGAAAACTATGCAGATATGGAAGACGATGATGAGCATGAACATCATCATCACCACGATCATGATCATGAATGCGGATGCCATCATGACCATGACCATGACGATCATGACCATGAGTGCGGATGTCACCATGACCATGACCATGACGATCATGACCACGAATGCGGATGTCACCATGATCATCACGGACACCATGCAGATGACGTATTTACAAGCTGTGGTATAGAGACAGCAAAGAAATTTACTGAGGATGAGCTCAGAAATATTCTTGCTGCATTTTCAGACAGTGAGAAGTACGGTATGATAATACGTGCAAAGGGAATGCTTCCTGCAAAGGACGGCGGCTGGCTGCATTTTGATTATGTTCCGGATGAATATGAAGTGCGCAAAGGTACACCTGATGTAACAGGCAGACTTTGTGTTATCGGTACCGATATAAATAAAGAAGAGATCGAGGCACTGTTTAAAAAACTCAATTAAGCGGGGAAGTGAAACAAACTATGGATTCTATGGAAACAACGCCGGTATTTGTATTTACCGGCTTTATGGAGAGCGGAAAAACAACAATGATCAAGCGCTGGCTTACACAGGACTTTTTCAGGGAACAGGACCGTACTGTACTGATCGTCTGTGAGGACGGATTTACTGAATTTGAAGAGGATAAGCTTGACCCCAATACAACGCTTGTAACTGTAGAAAAAAAAGACGATTTCACAAGCAGACTGCTTGATGAAATCGAGAAAAAATATTCGCCTACGGCAATAATCATTGAACATAACTGTATGGCGAGACTGGATCAGACACTGGATATAGCATGGCCTGAAAACTGGGATCTTGTTGAGATCTCAGCTATGATAGATGCACAGACATTTGAATCACAGATGAAAAATATGCGCCCTATCATGATGGAACAGTTCAGCTATGCGAGTGTTGTCGTGTTCAACAGATGCGATGAAAATACTAACAGGCTTCTTTACAGGTCTGCGGTCAAGGCTGTCAATCCTCAGGCAAGTGTAATGTTTATGGACAAGAACGGTCAGATGATCGACAGTGCCGATCTTCTTCCTTTTGATATAAATGCTGATGTTATCGAAATAGAGGACGTAGACTACGGTCTGTGGTTTGTAGATGTGTTTGAAAACTGCACAAGATACGAAAATAAAACTGTAAAGTTCAAGGGCAGGGTAGAAAGACCCAAGGGATATCCGGCAAATTCGTTCCTGGCAGGAAGAGATGCCATGACATGCTGCGCTGACGATGTTGCATACCTGAAGCTTCTGTGCGTATGTCAGAATGCGGTAAGTCTTAAAAAGAACGACTGGGTCACAGTTACTGCAAATATCAAGCTTCATCAGCCAGAGGGCGATGATGCCCCGTCACCTGTTTTTTATGTAACCGAGATAAGCAAAGCCCGGAAGCCTGAGACAGAGCTTGTCTACTTCAGTTAATCAGGAGATAAGATCATATATAACATTATGAAGACGTTCCGGCATGACTTTGTCCGCTGAAATAACCTTGATCATACACATTGCAATGTCCTTAACAGTGGTTATATCAGGTACAAATACAGTGTCAGATCTGTTTTCAATACATATTCCGTATGTATCGATCATTTTTCCTTCGGCAACCTTATGTTTTGAGAAAACATAATAAGTGTTTTCACCATTTAGTATACTATATATATATTCCATGATTTTCACCTTCCTTTTATATTCATATTATTATTATAGTATATGTAAGTGTAAAATAATGTCAATACATGAATCCAAAATATTTCACTGAAAGGATGTATACAAATGAATACTTTTAGGAGCGCAGATATTCTTCTCCCTCGTGATACTGATATGGAGAAATGGGCAGTCGTCGCATGTGACCAGTATACAAGTGAACCTGAGTACTGGAACGAAACTGCAGCAACAGCCGGCACTTCCATGTCAGCACTTAACTACATTCTGCCTGAGATCTATCTGGAACAGTCAGATGTAGCAAAGAGAATCGAAAATATTCATAAAACTATGAATGAAAGCCTTGAGAACGGCTGTTTCAAGGAATATAAGGACGCTATGATCTATATCGAAAGAACTCAGGATGACGGAGCCGTCAGAGCCGGTATAGTCGGATGTATTGACCTTGAAGATTACGATTATACAAAGGGATCAAAATCTCTTGTCAGAGCTACTGAAGCAACAGTTATTGAGAGAATACCTCCAAGAATTGCTGTAAGACGCGGTGCTGAACTTGAACTTCCGCATATTATGATACTTATCGATGATGCTGATGCTACTGTTGTTGAGCCTCTTGGTGAGCAGACTGATTCTATGGAAAAAGTATATGACTTCAGGCTCATGCAGAAGGGCGGAAGCATAAAGGGATGGCTTATTGACAAGCAGAAGCAGGAAAAGCTCCTGAATGCTGTTGACAGGCTCGGTGACATTGATTCTTTCAATAAAAAGTATGATCTTAATGAAAAATCTCCTCTTGTATTTGCTATGGGAGACGGAAATCATTCACTTGCAACTGCCAAGGAATTTTACGAGGAACTGAAAAGACAAAATCCAGACAAGGATATGTCAGATCATCCTGCAAGATATGCTCTTGTTGAGATCGTAAACCTTCATTCACCTGCATTGCAGTTTGAGGCTATACACAGGATCGTAACAAATGTTGATGTCGCAAAGCTTATGAGCGAAATGACTGAAAAGCTCGGACTTAAAGAAAATGACGCAGCATGCCAGCAGGTATTTGAATATGTTGTCAAAGGCAAGAAGACAACAGTCGGAATAAATGCACCTGTTTCCAAGCTTACAGTTGGAAGCCTGCAGATGTTCCTTGACGAATATACAAAAGCTAACGGCGGCAGGATCGACTATATCCATGGCGCTGAGGTTATCGACAAACTGTCCGAAGAGGAAAACAGCATCGGCTTTATTCTGCCTGACATGGGCAAGGACGAACTTTTCCCTACAGTAATCTGCGACGGCGCACTCCCGAGAAAAACATTCTCAATGGGCCATGCCTGGGACAAAAGATATTACGTTGAAGCAAGAAAGATAACGAAATAATCAATATGCGAAGGTTCGGGGCGACCGCAAAGCCCCGGTCGCTTCCTCAGAAGCGAAATTCCGTAAAATGTTGAATTTTTATTTCAAATATATTATAATAAATAGATATTACTATTAAAGGAATGATTAAAACTATGAAAAAGGAACTTAATAAAGTTTATGATCCGGGAAGCGTAGAAGATAAGATCTATGCTTACTGGACTGAAAAAGACTGCTTTAAGGCTAAGGCAGATAAGAGTAAAAAGCCGTATACTATCGTTATCCCTCCTCCGAACATAACAGGTCAGCTTCATATGGGCCATGCTCTTGATGAAACACTTCAGGATATACTTATAAGATACAAGAGAATGTCAGGCTATGCCACACTCTGGCTTCCCGGAACAGACCATGCATCTATAGCTACTGAAGCTAAGATCGTGGAAGCTATGCGCAAGGAAGGCATAACAAAGGAAGATCTCGGCAGAGAAGGATTTCTGAAACGTGCCTGGGAATGGAAAAAGCAGTACGGCGGACGTATTGTTGAACAGCTGAAGAAGCTTGGTTCATCATGTGACTGGTCACGTGAACGCTTTACAATGGATGAAGGCTGCAACAAGGCTGTAAAAGAAGTATTTGTAAAGCTTTATGATAAAGGACTTATCTACAGAGGCGAAAGAATAATCAACTGGTGTCCTAAATGTGCAACATCTATCTCCGATGCAGAGGTTGAGTATGAGGATCAGGCAGGACATTTCTGGCATCTGCGCTATAAGCTTGCAGACGGTTCAGGATACCTTGAGCTTGCAACAACAAGACCTGAGACACTTCTCGGTGATACAGCAGTTGCTGTAAATCCAAATGATGAAAGATACAGGGATCTTGTAGGCAAGAACGTTATTCTTCCTATAGTTCACAGAGAGATCCCGGTAATCGCTGATGATTACGTTGAAATGGACTTTGGTACTGGTGTTGTTAAGATCACACCGGCTCATGACCCTAACGACTTTGAAGTAGGTAAGCGTCACAATCTTGAAGTTATCAACGTTATGAATGACGATGCTACTATTACTGATGATTATCCTGCATATGCCGGCATGGACAGATATGCAGCAAGAGAAGCTATCGTCAGGGATCTCGATGCTGAGGGTGCTCTTGTCAAGATAGAAGACTACAATCATAACGTAGGAACATGCTATCGCTGCGGTACTACAGTTGAGCCTCGAGTTTCAAAGCAGTGGTTCGTTAAAATGGAACCTCTTGCAAAGCCTGCTATTGATGCTGTAAAGAACGGAGAGACAAAGTTCGTTCCTGAAAGATTTGACAAGATCTATTTCCACTGGCTTGAAAATATCAAGGACTGGTGCATATCACGTCAGCTCTGGTGGGGACATCAGATACCGGCATTTTACTGTGACGGCTGCGGCGAGATGGTAGTAACAAAGGAAAACAGTGCAGTATGTCCTAAGTGCGGCAAGCCGATGCGTCAGGATCCTGATACTCTTGATACATGGTTCAGCTCTGCTCTCTGGCCTTTCTCAACACTCGGCTGGCCTGACAAGACAGAAGATCTTGATTTCTTCTATCCTACAAATACTCTAGTAACAGGTTACGATATTATTTTCTTCTGGGTAATCAGAATGATGTTCTCGGGAATCGAACACATGGGAAAGGTTCCGTTTGATACAGTACTTATCCATGGTCTTGTTCGTGATTCACAGGGAAGAAAAATGTCCAAGTCACTCGGAAACGGTATTGATCCGCTTCTCGTTATAGACCAGTACGGTGCAGATGCACTCAGATTTATGCTTGCAACAGGTAATTCACCAGGAAACGATATGCGTTATATGGAGGAGAAGGTCAAGTCCTCAAGAAACTTTGCAAATAAGATCTGGAATGCTTCACGTTTTGTTATGATGAACCTTCCCGAAGACTTTAAGTTTACAGGACTCCCTGAAAATCTTACTATTGAGGATAAGTGGATCGTCAATAAGTTTAATGATCTTGCAGCTGCCGTTAATGAAAACCTTGACAAATTTGAACTCGGTATTGCTGTTTCCAAGCTTTATGATTTCATCTGGGATGTATACTGTGACTGGTATATCGAGCTTACAAAGCCAAGAATAGCTGCAGGCGGAGATACAAAGGATTCTGCACAGGCTGTACTTGTATATATTCTGCGTGGAATGCTCAAGCTTCTTCATCCGTTTATGCCGTATATAACAGAAGAGATCTGGCAGACACTCACAGACGGTGAATCACCGATCATGCTTGAAAAATTCCCTGTATATGATGAAAAGCTTGCTTTCCCTGAAGACGAAAAGAACTTTGAAAAGATCATTGCAGTGATCAGAGAAATAAGAAACAGAAGAACAGAAATGAATATTCCGCCTTCAGTTAAGGCTAAGGTATTTGTTGAGACTGCTGACACTGATCTCTTTAAGAGCGGCAGCATGTTCATCGAAAAGCTCGCATTTGCTTCAAGTGTTGAAGTTGCTGAAAAGATCGACCTTGAGGATGCAGTAACTGCAGTTACAGACAGTGCACGTGCATTTATTCCTATGAATGAACTTGTAGACAAGGACAAGGAACTGGCACGTCTTGCAAAGGAAAAGGAAAAGGTCCAGAAGGATATTGACTTCCTGAGCGGAAAGCTTTCCAATGAAGGATTCCTTGCAAAGGCACCTGAAAAACTTATAGATGCTGAAAAAGCAAAGCTTGCAAAAGCTGAAGAAAAAATGGCAAAGATCAATCAGTCTATAGAGAGTTTCAAATAATTTAAATATTTATGGCGGCTGCATATCAGAAATGATATGCAGCCGCTTTTTGACCCGGCTCTTATTTTTAATGATTTTTTTCGGATAATCTAAGAAAATAGTATATTTAAAATATGAAATGAAACTCAAGAAATCAAGAGAAACAGCGTAAACAAGCGAGAAAGTGAGAGAATATAGGATGCCAATTAAAAAATAGCGGAATTTTAGCTTTTTTTCTCTTGACAAACTTTGCCCATGTATGTATAATAGATAATGTTGTGTCGCGGTTGTATATAATTCAGATTGTATACACATTAATAGTTAAAATTAACGACAGGAAATATATAATTTTTTTATGGAGGAACGGAATATGTCAACTTACATGGCAAAACCAGAAGAAGTAAATCGTAAGTGGTATGTAATCGATGCTGAAGGCAAACCGCTCGGAAGAGTAGCAGCTAAGGCAGCAATGATACTCAGAGGTAAACACAAGCCAACATTCACACCACATGTAGACTGCGGAGATCACGTAATCATCATCAACTGTGCAAAGGCTGTACTTACAGGTAAGAAGCTTGAAAACAAGAAGTACTACTGGCACACAGGCTGGATCGGCGGTCTTAAGAGCGAAAGCTACAAGGACCTGATGGCAAACAAAGCTGACAAGGCTATGACAATTGCAGTAAACGGAATGCTCCCGAACAACACACTTGGCAGAGCAGCATTAACACGTTTAAGAGTATACAAGGACGCTAACCACAAGCACGAGGCTCAGAAGCCTGAAGTTTGTGAATTTTAAGAAAGGAGCAAAATAAATGTACGAATCAAAACAGAAATTCTATTATGGAACAGGCAGAAGAAAGAGCTCTGTAGCCAGAGTAAGAGTATATAACGGAAGCGGAAATATCACAATCAACGGCAGAAGCATTGACGATTTCTTCGGACTTGACACACTCAAGCTCATCGTTCGTCAGCCACTCGCACTGACAGACAACCTCGACAAGTTCGATATCGTTTGTACAGTAACAGGCGGCGGTGTAACAGGCCAGGCTGGTGCTATCAGACACGGTCTTACACGTGCTCTTCTCGAATTCAATCCGGAACTCAGACCTACACTTAAGGCTGCCGGCTTCATCACACGTGACCCAAGAATGAAGGAAAGAAAGAAATACGGTCTCAAAGCTGCTCGTCGTGCACCACAGTTTTCCAAGAGATAGTATTTTTTGCCTGTATAAATATAATATACACGAGGTTTTTCAGGTATTATATCAATTTTGTTCAGCATCCGGATAACCGGTTGAGTTAATAGAACCACTCTGTTAGAAATAGCAGAGTGGCTTTTGTTTTATCTGGATATGGTGTGATTAAAATAATAACACCCATATCAACAATTAATGTGAGAATATAGTTGATACATCATTTCTTTACGATTTTCAGAGCATGGATCTCACATGAATATTTGCAATGTTGCAGGTCTGAAGCTGCAAATATTATGTCCGGGCTGACGACATATACTTACTTTAATGTTGTGTAATTTCTTACTCACTGTTTGTTATTTTCTGTATGAAAATAACTTTTTTTATTGACAATTTTAAAGTAATATGATATACTAATCCCAAACATGAGATTAGTGAAGGAGGTAAATATGGAAAAACTTCTGAAGGTTCTGACTGACCCGGTTTCTAACCGTATATTACAGATGATAAAAGTCAGAGGGAAAATGACCATATCCGATATAATGTCGGAGAATGTACAAGTGCCAAGAGCAACAGTTTACCGCAAAATAGAAAAAATGCTCGATGCAGGGGCAATATACATAGCAGACAGTCACAAGGTGCGCGGACAGACAGAAAATTTCTATGCCATTAAGGAGATGTACATTGTACCCAAAACCGACAAAGATAGCCGGGCAGTGGTTACTATCAGCCTTATGCAGATAGTCAATCAATATGAAAGGTATTTCAGAAACGAAAATGCCGATGTAAACAGGGATAAACTGTTTCTGCTTAATTATGCCATACCGCTTACAGACGATGACTTTACCTCAATGACGAAGGAGATTTTTCAAATAGTAGAGAAATATCAGAATAAGGAAACAACATCTGATGCAAAGCTCAGGAGTCTGTATTTTTTATCAGCACCCGGAGGAGAATATAATGAGTAATATTAATAAAAATATCGTTTTGTATCCTGAAACTGAGAATGGAATTTACCTTTACGAGTATCCGATGATCAACGCAATCAAGCAATATGTTCAGGTAAGAGGAAGTGACAGAAATAATCCACTGATATTATTCGTGCATGGTGGTCCGGGCAGTTCACTTGCAGGACTTTGCCATGTATTACAGGCAGGATGGGAGGATAAATTTACTGTTGCAAACTGGGATCAGCGCAATACCTGCAAGACCTACTTTGCAAATAAAGAGTCGGCAGAGGAAATTGTACAGACAGGTACTATGGAAGATTTCATCAAAGATATTGATGAAGTGATCGCTTTCCTACATACTGTTTACGACTTTGAAAAGCTGATACTTATGGGATTTTCATGGGGAACTGCTATCGGCTCTGAATATGCGAAACGTCACCCTGAAAATCTGCTTTGCTATATCAGTGTCGGGCAGCTTACAAATTATCGTGAGGGTGTTTTGTTTACTTGCAGAAAAATGCTCGGACTTGTACAAAAAGGCGGTAAGGATGAAATGAAAATAAAGCAGATAATTGAAACCTTTCCGCGAAATCCAGTATGGAATAAAGAAATGTTATCGTGTCTTAAATATTATAATGCACTATGCATGAAATACATTGCTAAGCATGCAAGGAGAATTACACTCAGCAATATATTTGGCTCTCCTTTTCTGAATTTTAAGGAGAAAAGGAATTTCCTGATGCCAGACTATCCGCTTTTTACAAAAGCCTTTGAAACAATGCTCTCTTATGATTTCAGAAGGAATATGAAATATGAGGTGCCTGTACTTTTTATTTTCGGTGATGAAGAAACAGTATGTAATCCCGAACTGGTTGAAGAATGCTCAGATAATATATCAGCGCCAGTCAGAGAAATTAAGATCATCCCTAAAGCCTCACATATGTGTTTCTTTGATCAGCCTGATGCTTTTAGTCAAACGCTGGTTTCTTTTCTGAATGATATAAACTCATAACAAGTAACTGAATTCACCACAGTGCATACCGGTAAAAAGTAAAACTCTGAAAATGCACGCGTATTCGACGTCACACTTCGTAGTGTAAGGCTTATGAAGAAACTGTTTTTCAGTATTGAAGGAAAAGGTTTTATCTTTACTTTTACGGTACAGTATGGTATAATCTGCTTATATGAGGAACGAGGTGACACTATGAAACGTTTGACCATTATTATAATCATGTTAATTTCAGCAGCTGCACTTGCAGGCTGTGGACATATAAATGATGAGTTATTTTACGATAAGCGAAAGAACGCTGAATTCGTTATACTTAAGTGCGCAGATGATTATTTATGGTCGGACAACTGGAGGGAAGTACTTTTTAATTCTGTTGATGACCTCGGAATTGAAAGCGGTGAATTTGCACTTGTAAAAGCGGATATAACCGTTTATAACGGCGGTGTGGCAGGTTATATGAATAATCCTCATATTGACGAAATAAAAAGTATTGAAAAAATAAGTCTTGATGAAGTGATTGAGTATCGAACTATTCCAGATG
Organism: Oscillospiraceae bacterium; assembly: GCA_030539275.1. Lineage (GTDB taxonomy): Bacteria > Bacillota > Clostridia > Oscillospirales > Ruminococcaceae > HUN007. Next base: position 28,582 of record JAUNSK010000012.1, read on the forward strand.
TAAGCGAAAGCGATTTCACCTTTGATGATAGTGTTATTATCCGCAGATGTGGGGGTAAAACTTATTATTTTGTGTCTTCCCGCGGCAAATATTACGCTTTTCTTGAGGGTAAGTGTCTTGGCGTTTATGAAGATGAAACTATACTTGAATGCTGTCGGATTCTGTATAACGGAGAGCTTACCTGGGATGACCTGAAAGAACGAATATCTTCGGGTAAAATGCAGGGTGACGACTATTTCTTAATGTCGGACAAATCGGATAACGGCACATTTGTTGATGATCTTTGTTACATTGATGAGAAGATAAAAGAGGTAGTTATAAGCCGTGAATATAAAAACGCTGGTGTAAACCAAAGAGCAGATAAGCTTGAACCAATACTGAAGGAACTTCGCGACGACGGAAAAATCAATATGTATAATATATTTACAAACACAGAGCAGCCGTATGTAGAATTATGGTATAATGGTGGAGTGAGCGAGAAAATTATTCTTTAGCATCATTCAATATATATAAACAGCAATTATCAGGTATATCGTATACTATAAATAGTTCCTGAATTCATTAAAAAGATCCATTCTGTTGCTCAGAGTGGATCTTTTTATGTCTGTTATATCCGCCGCTTGTTCTTTATCTCCATAATAAACTTAAGTTGTGGTTGAATATGTCAGATAATTGTGATATAATGAGGGCAAAGTAAAAACTGACATTTCAGCAGGAGGCAGATATGATAATTAAGTTCAAACACTATATACCTATTTGTATTATAATGATAGCAATGTTATTATTTGCGTTTTCCGGCTGTGACTTCGACAGCAAAGAGCAAAAGGAGATTAACAAGGCCAATATTGAACAGGCAAAGACGAATGCAATTGCGTACATTGAAGAGAAATACGGTTTTACTGCAGATATAACAGATGCAGTACTTGAACGTCGTCAGGAAATGGTAGTGAGTACGCCGTTATCTTCAGTGCTGGTATACATGTCCTATGATGGTAAGTCTTTTCATACATATATTGACGGCAAAAGTAATAATACTGATGGTGCTGATGATTATCAATATGATGAGATTAAAAATGCAGTCAGGGAAATGACACAGAAAAAAATTGCTGATGTCCGCGATGTATATATTACTGGCGGTGCAGGACGACACATTGATGATAATATAATCGGAGATGACTGCGACCAGCTCTTTTCAGTTCGGTACAATGGCGAAAACCTAACAGATGTACTGGATGATGAAATGTGTGATGTTTGTATAAAGTTTATAAATGCAGATTTTTCCGGTGCTGCATCTGATATGTTCGGAGACCTTACTGACAACTATGAAATCAGAGTCACAATGATCTCTTATCGTTGCGAGGATGCGATGAAAGAGTGTGTAGGGTACAGCACTGATGAAAAACGTGCTGTGTACATTGATAGTGTATGTAGGCTTTATGAAAATGAAAAATCTGTTAAGCGATATGATTTAAGGAGTTATGAAAACTTCTATTACTATGTCGATTCCAATGATCAGTGTGAGGTTGCGTTTCATAAAATTACGCCGGATGATGCAGATAACTGGAATGGACGTGGTTCAAGTGACGGAGATTTTGTAGCAGACGCATATGAACTTACAAGCAGCGATGCATGCACTGTATACATATATTATCCTACTGTAGATATAGATAAATTTTCGAAAAATGCTACACGTTTTGCAACCTGCAGAAAATCAGGTTCCAAGAATACTTATTTTGCGCAGTCTTCTGTATTAAGTGTGGTTGGTGAATATACGGTTCAGGAAATCAGATTTTATGAGTATAATATGGTTGATAGTGTGTACTTCTCATTTTTGAATCGTTAATGAAAAGCCCAGGGGTTTTATTTTAACAATATAATTATTTAGTCTGAGATATTTAACTTATTTATCTTTATCATAAAAAGAAATCAGCATCATCTGATGAATAAAAATGATAAGAAGATGCAGTTACACCTTGTCGGTTCAGGCAGGGTGTTTTTTATTTTACTTTAACTGACACCTGCAATAGCGTACAATCATATACAGATTCACGGAAACATTCAGACCCTTCTATGTTTGTATCTTACAAAGCTTTAGTAATACATTCATCAATAATCATGTGTAATCAGCACGTTGACAGAATTATATTTGTATGTTAAAATAATACATAACATGCATGATATAGTATAAAATTGCACAATTGTGTATAATTACTGTTAAATATTTTGAAATGTAACTCGGTAAAAAGAATACTATAATGTGCTGTAATTAAAAAACCTGAAAACGGAGGAGTTAAAATGAAGTTTAACCACCGCAATGTGCTGGCAGCTTTTTGTGCAGGAATGATTGTGTTATCATCAACTGATTTTTCAGTAATGAAGGCGTCTGCAGGTACACAACCGGCCAGCTATTATTCTTTGCCAAATTCTAAAGTACTTAAAAAGGATGTTACCAGTGATACTGACCTGCTGAGTATTACAGATGCATCACCGCTCTCATTTTCAGCAGCATCAAATGAACGTGAGTCCGCTCAGCTTGTTATGCAGTGCAGCAGTGATCTGACCGATATCACTATTGCGACCAGTGATATGAAAAATGCATCAGGGGATATTATCCCGGCAAATGCCGTAAGTGTATTTTTCGAAAACTATGTCTATGAAGACGGCAGGTTCGGATGGAATCTGACAAATGAAAAAGGCTATTATCCTGATGCTCTGATCGGGTATGAGCTGGCTGTAAAAACAGGAAAAAACAAGCTTTTATCAGCAAACGGAATAAATCAGGGTATATGGTTTACACTTAATGTTCCGGCTCAGACAGCAGCAGGTGAGTATAGTACATATTTTAATATTGCATATAAAAAAGACGGTACGACTTATAATAATTCCATACCGGTTCTTATAAAAGTTTTTGATTTTTCTATGCCTGAGAAAACTGCTAATCAGAGTTATTTTCATGATTTTTATAATTCAGATACAGAAGTTTACAATGGGTTAGCCCAGATGGACAGCAGTTATGAGTATCGGAAAGCTGTAAGTGATTTTCTTGATGAGCGCAAACTGTCATCAGGTTATCCTCAGACAGGCAACTGGGACGTAAATTCAATAAATACATATGTGAATAAATTATATGAATATGTCCGTGATTCAAAGTGTCCATATTATAATCTGGATCCGCATTATATTAGTATTCCTGCAAAGATCAGTATTGAGGACAGTTATTTTAATATTGTAAATGATTATCTCATATCCGGACAGCAGGCTGTTGATCAGAAAGCTGCACAGATTATTACACTTTACAAAGAAAGAACAGGATGCAGCACTTTAACTCCCAGTGAGGAAACTATTATAAAAAAAGCCGTAAACAACAGTTATAATGATATGAAAAAAGTTACAGTATTAACACAAGAAGAGCTTACAAAAAAACTTCCCGACAGAGGAGATCTGTACAAAGAGATAACTAAGCTCAGTGCACGTGAGATATTATCAATTCCTGAACAAAAAACACTTACATCTGAGGAGCAGCAGAAAGTAAATGAAACGCAGCGAACGATAAGTAATATTGCCCAAAACTTTTATTCTTCAGTCCGGTTCTCAAGATATGATCATGACGAGGTTTCCGGCAATAAAACCTATCATGTGCTGGGCCTGGAGACTGAGCTCAGGAGGATCGTAGATAAGAGTATTGAAAGTGAGACTGATCTGCTGCAATATGCGTATCTGTACTGTGGCCAGACAGATGAACCTCAGCCATATGATTATTCACGTAATCTTGAAGTACTAGTAAACGATAAGATTTTTTCAGATACAAAGAATGCAGTTAATGAGTATATTCAGGAAAAATATTCAGACAGGCAGTTAGGCAAAAAACTCCAGAAATCACTTCAGAATATTATTTATCTTCCGACCACAACACCTTCATCTGAGAAAGTGTGGACTATTAAAGAAAATAATACTCAAAAGAATGTTCCGGCATATATAAGTATCCTTTATAACGGGCTTGGTTATCTGAATCTGGATCCAGTGAGTGAAACATTTTGCGATGTATATACTGATGGATATTATGAAGGAGCACAAAAAAGCAGTTATACAGTAAACGTTGAAACTGATTATAAAGTCAATAATTATTGTGCGCTTTTTAATGATTTCTCAAACATTACAGGAACTGGTTTTGACGCCAAGGACTTTGATACAACAATAAACGCAATAGGCGACACAAAAATGTGGTGGTACAGCTGTATGTCTCATGCAAGTGCAGCACTTGCAGGTCATATGCTGACTGCGAATAAAGGAACAACCAATGGATCCGATTCAGTATCGGAAAACAGTCTGTCTGTAGCAAGAGTCAACAAGTGGCAGCAATATAAGCTCGGAATCCGTGGTGAACTATATTGGGCAGTTGACGAATATAAGAAGGACGGCACATTTAATAACAATATGTGGGATGTCTCAGGCGGACACTGTGGAAATGAAGGCATGCTTATTTATCCAAATGCAGTTCTGATGAAAAATAACGGAATCTCACAGACAGAAATTAAAAACTTCTGTGAGCAGCATGGATATTTCAGCAGTTCTATACGCCTTGAAAATATTTCAGAAGGCTGTGATGATTATGATTATCTCAATCTCGCGGGGCACCTTATAGGTTCGCTCAAAGAAGCAAAAATAAATGTTACACCATTTAAGAACAGACTTAACAGTATCTATGCGTCGATGTTTGATGACTGCAATTATAATGACGGCAAGGCAACTTCCCGGAATCTGAACACTGCAAGAAATGATCTGGCGGCAATGATTACTGAAATGACTCATCTGGCAGAAGGTACTATAAATGAAGTAACACAGGACTATAACCGTACTTTAAGTATTGAAAGCATCAATAACTGGAAGACAAGCAACAAGGTATTATGCATTAAGATCAAACCTAACATTGCCAAGGTTAATAATGCGGGCAACATCCAGTTCTGTATACAGAGTGAAAACGGGGAACAGCTTTCATCAAATGTTACACTGAATATGACTGATCATACGGCAAAACGTGGTACACTAACAAGCTGTGATGATGGATGGTATGAGTACATAGTTGCATTTCAGGATATCTGGACATACAATAACAGTACGGGCAATAGTACTGCGTCCAGAATCTGTTTTAACAGTATTTCTAATCCTTTTCTGTATAAGGACATGCGCATAGCAAGTAATGTTGTTCCTAAACCGGACAATCCGTTTTATGACATTTATCTTGATACTCCAGTTAAAAACTGGAAATCAGGCGGAGCTCTGATCAGTTTTAATTATAAGGCTACAAATACTTGTACAAGCTCTAACAGCAACGATGTAACAATTTACCTTATTCAGAAAAATCCATGGGAAAGAGTTACCGGATATAGTAATTTTAATGTTTCACTGGGAACATCCAGTATTGGTACAGTAACTGATCTTGGAGGCGGATGGTACAATTATAAAATCCCTGTAAGTTCATTTGCTCCATATTCAGATTCAAGCGGTACAAAGCAAGCTGATATAGTAGAATTCAGGTGGATCAATCGTTCATTCCTGATTGAGGATTTTAAAGTAGTCAAGGAAGTTACAGCATCGGAAAGCTATACTTTTGATATGGCTGCTAATAATGTTACAGGTGTAGCTAACTGGCATTCGAGTGGTAAAGCACTGAGCTTTGATTACTTTGCTACCAACACCATAAACAGCGGAAATACGGCTCAGCTTAGTCTGATGGACAATAAGTGGAAACGACTTAATAAAATGATATCGCTCAATCTGACTGCCAATACAGTATCATGTGGTTCGTCAAAAGTCGGAACGGTCACAAAAAAAGCAAACGGGTGGTATAATGTTATTGTGCCGTTAAATTCAACTGTACTCAATACTTCTCCAGGTGAAACTGCAACGGGTGATGAAACATTCTCTATGATTCATTTTAAGAAGGCTTATATAACAAAATCCTTTGCAATAGATAATATAAAAATAATCAATGAAGTGTCAGACAAAACAAATCAGACACATGTAAGCGATGGTATTTACATAGAGAACTGGCACAATTCCGATAAAGGACTCACCTTTGAATTCCTTCCAAGCAGGGGTAACACTGATTTATCCCTTGAATTTACACTGACAACAAAAGACTGGGCAAGGCTTACTAAGATAATTAAAGTAAATACAGGAACAATGACAGCAAACTATGGCAGTATCAAAAAACTTTCCGATGGCTGGTATCGCTATAGCATTGATTTGTGCAGTCTTGCAATGAATGATTCCTCAGGTGAAGCAGCAAAAGGCAATGAGACTGCTGAACTTTTATATTTCAGGACATTCAGTAAGCCATTTGTATATCGTAATTTAGGAGAATATATTGTAACAAAGTCATAAGTCATTTTTATTTTCTTTCATAAAGTCACGCTTATCTCCGGTTTTCTGTCGGTAAGAATGTTTTTCTTAAATACTTAAGTTTAATAATTTATCTGTCTTCCCGGACATGAAAAATCCTTCTGTGGTTTTGGTATATCTGCCACAGAAGGATTTTTTTTTCGTCCGATCAGCATGGATTTCATTAATCATAAAAAGAACTGCAGTTAAGAGGCGTTGTTTCTCATAAAAAAGTTTTCGATTATCAGTTTTGATAAAATTTTTTCTTTGTAAAATTTTTTATCCTCGTAAAACCGTAATCCGGAAGGCTTTGATCATATAGTGATATTTTTTTTTATATGAAACTACACTTTTGGCTAGTGGACAATCAATACTTAGTTATTGTATTATATTAAAAAGCAAAAATAAGCTAAAAATTCCATACTGTAATCTGCGTATTTTTATTATAGTATGCACAGGGATAATTTCATGAATTATATAATTATTAAAAGGAGAGTTTGTTTTTGCTTTAATAAAATAAAAAAAGGGGTAGTTTCATGAGTGAAAATGTTAAAGAGAATTCAGCAGCTGACACTAAGGTAAGACCGTTACCGTCATTTAAGGATGACGATAAAAAGACTGGTGGGGTTACAGAAGAACAGGTTACCATGACACTGTATTATCAGCTCAATAAGTTATTCAGCGGCAGTCAGCTGTTTGTAATGGAGTATCCGACCAGAGGACTTAATCAGCTTGATTACGCTTACAAGATCGAGGATTATAACAGCAGCAGCCTGTGTAAACCGTATGTAATAGCAGAAAATGAATTCAATCTGTCTGATAATCTGATGGATATGGCACCGATAGTTCAGGGGATGAACGGCAAAAAGCTGTCAACTGTGTATCAGACAGCTGTAAACAATTACACGCCAAAATTAGATGACATAAAAGACTATGTTATCGACAAAATGGAATTACGGTTGTTTCTGCTTGAAAAAATAACTGATATGATCGGAGATAAGGAATATACCTGCAGCCGTATGAAGTTTTGTCAGAAACTGTATCTGTATTATCTTGAGCAGAAAGTAAACTGGGATCAGGAAAAGTATGATAAGAACCGGGAGGCAAACAAGAACAGCACTCTTGACGAATATGCGGCATGGCTCGCCACTACAGCCTGGACAAAAGATAAAGAACTTGAAGGATTGTTCAATGATGCAATAGTAAGAGGATTCTATCATGAAATAATGACCATACTGGGATTTCTTGATATTGCCTCACCGGCTGAACGGCTTCAGAATGTAAAACGGAATACGAGAACATCTGTAAGAAGAAGCGTTACAGATTCAGGAGATGTTCTGCCTGTATCCCTGCAGCCTTCTGACTGGTTCAGAGCTTTAACTCCGAACTATTCACCTAAAGATCTTGCAATGGATGTTGACTTTCTGACAACGCAGTATGAACAAAAGTCGGCCTTACTGGAAAGCCTGAAAGCAGAGCTGCTGATTCTTCAGACACAAAAGGATTCTGATAAGTCTGAAGAAGAACTGATAAGTGAGCTTAAAGAGTATAAGGACGAGCTCCTTACAGATCAGAGCAAATACTATAAAGAATTTACTTCTGCTCAGATGAATCTTATGAAACTTGCGTTTGAGGTTATATCTAAAGGTGATATGGTAGACTTTTTGAAATCGTCTTCAGCAACTGCTGTTTTTGATCTGTTAAAGGATGATAATTTCAAGCAAATACTTAATATTCTTGATGATACGGTTCTTTCTGAACTTGTTACATCCATGTTCAACTTATATAATGACCACATTGAATACTTTGAAACTTATCAGAAGGTTATCGAGAGCGAATTGCTTATAGCTAAGAATCAAACAGATAATCATGATACAAGGGTTTCTATTCTGGAGGAAAGAATTGCAATACTGACTCAGGAAACTCTTAAACTTGCTACAGTTTTAACAAGCGGCATAGTAAACGATGATGGCAGCAGCACTGAACCAAACTCAGACGAAATTAATTCAGACTATTCACCTACCAGTAAGTTTGATGAGAAAAATCTCTTCTCTCAGGTAATGTTTACAAATAAGACTTACAGCCAGCTTCAGGATGAAATGAGTAATTCATCTGTCGGTGATTTTTCAGGCTCTATCGGAAATTTCTTTTTCAACTCATCTACAAATGTTAATGTTTCCTCATCTTCCTATAAGTTTGAAAAAGATCTGATGGAATCAGATTTTCAGGTTGGAATGAGTGTAATGAAAGTGTCTATCGAACGAGGAGGATGGTTTGATCCCGGTATATTCGATATCTCGTCATCATACATGAGAATCAGGAAAAATATGAAAGTATCAAAGGGTGGAACGGCATCATCTATAACAAAGAATTATAAGGGCGATCAGATGAACGGCAATTCTGCAACAGAACAGATCATACTTCCGGGATACCCGATGGCATTTCTTGTTGCCAAAGACATATACATAACTTCCTCAAATATGAAGTCAACGGTGGAGGAGTTTAATAATTTCAGAAAAACAACTGCTTCAACTTCTACAAGTATATTTGGCATCAAAGTTTCAGGAGAAATGACATCTGAATCATACATGTCTTATAATAAAAATAGCGAGGAGAGTAACACATTTACCTTAAAAATTCCCGGACCGCAGATTATCGGCTGGTTTATGGAGATAACACCTGAAGATAAGGCAGGGGAATATGTTCCGTTATCCGGATCACAGTACTTTAACGATATGATCGATGAGCTCAAAAAGTATAAGGATAAACTCAACAGTCTGACAAATAACGAAAGTGACAGCATTACTGTTACTACTATCAATAAATCTTTGGATTGAGGTGATTACTATAGCTAACATAAAAGAAGCAATAATAAGTGCAGATATGCGTAAAAAAAGTATGCTGACAAAGGTGAACAGTGATTTTATTTGTAGAAACAATGACCGCGAAAATCTGAAAGGTGGAGTTTATTTCAGCCGTGAAGATAATAGGGTTGAAATAAATAAATTTGTAGGTTTACATAAAGAAGGGAAAAACTTAATATTTGAAGATATAAATAATAATAATGATAATTATAAATGTTATTATGAGTCAAGTAAAATAAATTTTGATTGGTACGCAATATACAATCCTCAAGAACCAGGAGCAAATGGGTACAAAATAAGATATAATGTTAATAATAATAAGAGAGTAATGATAGTAAGTGGTCCGCTTACAGGATGTGGGTTCAGTATTTTGTATAAAAACGGGGAAATCATTGTAGTGCATGCAGGAGCAGAAAATACGAACGTTAACCCCAATATAAATCCTGAAGAAAGAAGAAAGTTCATAAACAGAGATATATACAATACTGCTTTGTGTCTTACCGAAGGTAATCCAAATCTAGCCAATGGTGGATTAACATATGAAGAATTAATAATAAAACTTGAAGAAAAAGAGTTCAAAGGCTATATTTTTGGTAAATCAGAATTGAAAACTATAATGTACAGTATAACACAGTCAATAACTCTGGAAACATATACAACGCAGTTCCAGGATAATAACGGCAACTTGCACGATTATTTGAAGGCGGATGTTGTTTTTATTATGAATGAAAATCTTCAAACATCAGTTGCTCTGCGGTCTATTATTGATTTTAATAGTGTAGACAGAAAAGTAATTCAGTACATTAGTCATATTTAAATCAACAGCACATTTATTATCAAAAACACAGCAGGCGGGAGAAATCCCGCCATTTCTATTTTAACATTCTATTTTTGGTGAGATTTATTATGTATGCAAACATTTTCAATGAATATAGTAAAATACAATGACAACATTTTCACCATGTATTATAATTATATCTGACAAACTAATAAGGAGACACCTATGCGAATTTCATATAAAGACCGTACAAATGACTATGACAAACTGCATTATATCCGTCCTGAAGAAGCGGGACTCAAGTGGATGCGTGCAAAGAATAATAATCAGACGCTGTATATCTATGGAATGTCAGGCTACGGAAAGACAAGCCTTATAAACAGCATGACAGGCAAAACAGAGTGCATTTATGTAAGTGGTGAAACAGTTGAACCTGATGATCTTATTATACCAGTGTCAGCCAGGATAAAAACAGTGATCGTTGATGATATCCACTATCTGCCGGATAATATTTATTTTGAAGAATGCCTTGAAAAAATCTCCGAAGCTGCCTCAAGAAATGATATCTGGCTCGTTCTGTCAGGAAGATGCAAAATACCTTCATGGCTTATCAGACTTCATATGAACCGGGTCTTTCTTGAAATTGATGAAAATATGCTGTGTCTGAGTGATAAGGAGATCACAAAGGCATTTAAGTCATGGGGATTAGAATTTACATCAGATGAGTGTAAAAAGTATTCAGCACTTACTAAACATCAGGGTCTGGCAGTAAGGGCTTTTTCAATTCATGCTTTGAAAAGTAAAGAGATAAATGATAATATGATTGAAAATGTCAGAAACGAACTGTGGGAATATGCATGGTATCATGTATACGAAAAATGGGATACTGATCTGCTTGAGACAGTTATGAAGCTTTCAATTATCGAAAAATTTGATGAAGAGATGGCTCGGATTATAACAGGATGCAGTAATATATCAGGCTATATTGAAAAAATGCAGCTCATTGGTAACTATCTTGAATGTGTATATGTTAAAAATTATGACGGCAGTATGAAACCGGTATATTCAATACATCCATCAGTCCGCAGATCCATGATTTACTGTATGAAAAAATATATGTCAAAGGGGGAAACTGAAAAAGCGTACTATAACGCAGGTCTGTACTTTGAGATGACTAACCAGCCGCTTAAAGCACTCGAGTATTACCGTAAGTCAGACGTAAGATCACAGATAGCCTCAGTTCTTATTAAAAATTCAAAACAAAATCCTGGTTCAGGTTATTATTTTGAACTGAGAAAATACTATTACTCACTTGACGATAAAGTTATACTTGAAAGTCCTGAGCTTATGAGCGGAATGAGTATGCTGAGCTCTATGCTTCTCAACACTTCAGAAAGTGAACGATGGTATCAGCAACTAAAAATTTACTCAGAGAATAATACAGGCAGCAACGCAAGAACAGCTAAAAAACTTCTTTTAGTTCTTGATATTACTCTGCCTCATCGCGGTATTGAGAATATGGCACAGATACTTTCAAAAGCCGGAACACTTGTTCTGAGCCGCAAGCTGTTGCTTCCCGAACTGGCTGTAACGAGCAATCAGCCATCTCAGATGAATGGAGGCAAGGATTTTTGTGACTGGTCATTAAAAGATCGTGAACTTGCAGGAAGCATCGGAAAAATACTGTCTGTTGTTCTTGGACGTTATGGCAAAGCTCTTGTAAATCTGGCACTCGCAGAAAGTTTCTTTGAAAAAGGAGAGGACAGCTTTGAAATTTCCTCGCTTCTTGCCACAGGACGTATGCAGGCGGATTCGGTGAATAATATGGAACAGATCTTCGTATCAGACGCAGTTCTGGCAAAATTGTATATTACGGTGGATAAACGGTCTCAGGCTATAGAGCATATGAAGAGTTTTCTTAATAGATGCATTTGTGAAAAAAAAACAAGACTTATACCTAATGTAAAAACGTTCATAGTCAGGTTACAGTTATATGCCGGCGATACTGCGGCAGCTGATAAGTGGCTTGAAACAGCACCAAATGAAAATGATGAATTTATAACGATTGACAGGCTGCATTACCTGACTAAAGTACGTATTTATATAATCAATGGAAAATACAATGAAGCGCAGACACTTCTTCAGAGACTCATGTATTATGCCGGAATAATGCACAGAACATATATAAAAATAGAATGCCTTCTTCTTATGGCTGTACTGAGATACCGTATGGGTGAAAAGGATTATGACGAATTTTTCAGTCAATGTATGACTATAGCAGAAAAATATCATTTCGTCCGGATAATATCTCTGGAAGGATGTGCAGCAAGGCCATTGCTGGCACATACGAAGTGGCAGCCGGAAAACAAGGTATTTTTCTTAAGAGTAAGATCAGAAACAGAGAAAATTTCAAAATGCTATCCTGCATACATGAAAAAAAGCAAGGAAAATATAAGCTTCTCTGAGAATGCCATTAATATTCTGAGACTACAGGCTGAGGGATATCCGCTTAATGATATCGCTTTAAAACTCGGACTTAAACTGCAGAATGTTAAGTATCACTGCCGGCAGAATTATATAAAGCTGGGCGTTAAGGGCAAGGCGGGCGCTGTAGTTGAGGCTAAGAGGAAAGGAATTATCTGATTAAAATCTATATTTGTTATATCAGATTGACATATGTGTCAATATTTTTTTCAATATTTCTTGAAAAAGTAATATCAGGATGATATAATGAAAATGTTTTAATATGGTAATACAGCTTTTGGATATACGTGTCTTTTAATAAATATATGTCAGATCAATACTGTATTTTCTTTCAGGATAAGAAGCTGTACACAAAGACACATCTGAAAAAAATAAAGAGGGGTAATTAAATATGAGCTCTAAACAGGAGATAACTCAGTTATTTGAAGACATACATAGTGCATGTTCATTACTTATAAAATATGATAAATCAGTATTTAACCCGGGAGCAGACAGTACGCAGATTGATGAATTTGAAAACAGAACCGGCATAAAAATTCCGGATGACTACAGAACTCTGCTTATGTTGTCAGATGGCGCACAGGTGCTGGGCAGAACGGCAACATTATTCGGTATTGATGATATAGGTTTTTCTGCAGAAGAATTGCCTGTCGAATACGTCAAAATAGGAGAACTGGCTGGTGATGGTGAAATACTTTGTTTTAATAATAATAATGGGACGGTAGTTACAATATATGAGAACAAAAAATTTGTCAGTTCAATAAAAAGCTGCCTGAAATACTGCCTTGAACAGTGTCTTGACGGATTATTTATGATCGGGGCAACAAATCAGCAAAACATTTTCAGAAGTTATGAAATCAGAGAGAAGCTGACTGGTTTTCTTAAAATAAGATCTCTTGATCCACAAAAGAAAACACATGAATTTATGGAATCATCAGACGAAGCAAAAGTTAAGTTAATGGACTCACTTCCGGTCATGATGCAGGGTCTTGTATATAATACAATACCAGTCGCAGAATGTATAAAGTACGTTAATTACCTCAGAACATTTCCGAATTTTAAAGCTGATAATTTTATAAGAGGACTCAGAAGAAGGGTACTGGATAATTATTTTAACCGTGAACGACAGTTACTCGATAATGGAAAGGCAACATATAACTGGGACAGATATCAACTAAAGGAACTGTATAATTTTGATCCGGCAGGTATGAAGTACGTTAATGCAGGAATTGTCTACAGATACAATAATTCAGGAGACCCTGATTTTGTTGTCTTAACAGACACCGGCTTCAGAACAAAGGTCGTCAAAAAGAAACTGAAAATAAGCCACAGAACAAAGATCACAGAGCATCCTGAGTTTGCTTTTGAAATAAATGATATAGTTATAGGGGATGGAGCAAAGTGAAATAAATACGTCTCATTAAAAAAGCAGAGGAGCAAAAGGTTGATTTATATTCTTTATTATAGTAAAATAAACACATATTAAAGTCTGAATTTGCTATAAGGAGATAACACAAATGATAACTATAAAAGTCGAAGACCACGCATTTGTTATTAAAGGAACATTTGATTTCGGATATATCGGTACATATACAAATGAACAGATAGAGATCCTGGACAATTTAAATGATGTACGTACATGGGATCTGGTAACCTCAGGATTGGATGCGCAAAGTGCATCTGATGATCAGATCGCTGAGCTTCTTGAAAAACACTATAATAAACTTGAGCATAAAATTAATGAAAATATCATATCTGTAAATAATAATTTCCTCTTGAATATTATTTCAGATATGGTTGCATGCGGATCGGAATTCTGGGACTGTGACGAAATAACCATAAAGGAATTTATGCCGTCAGATCCTCAGACACAGGTATATCAACCTAAGTGGGGGATAATAGAAGATTTAGAAGAAGAGTACACAGATATGCCTAATGATACTGACGTTCAGAAAACAGATGTAGAATCAGTTCTGAGAGAGCATTTTCCGATGATAAACTGGGATAAGCTGATAGAAGGCATTGTTCCTGAAGTTATTACACTTGGCGACGGTAATATAAGCTTTCAGTGTTCTGATAATCTGGGTGAAATCATTCTGTGCAGTGCGTATGATGACCTGGACGAACATCTTGTATTTACGGACTGGCATAATTTTTAGGAGTATGTCATCCTGTAAGTATTCAACTGTTTTTTGATATACATATTCTATTGAGGAAAATAAATTATTAAATACTGACTTAACTTTTTGCTAAACATAATTCAGCCGTATCCGGTCATTACCACCGGATACGGCTTTCGTTATATCATACTCATATTATCCTCAAGATGATTTACCTGCAGCAGACACATAGTGAAAATACCCACTGCAGCACCGAACATAGCACCTGAGAGAAAAACGAGCCAGCCCATTACACTTCACCATATGTAAGCTTCTTCTTTCCAGGCGTACGGAAGACGACAGCATGTATAGCAGAGACAGCAGTAATGGATATGAAAATTATAAATATTTTCTTCAAGAAATATCTCCTCCATATAAGATTATCTGTTATAAGTATCTGATTTATTAAACTAACTTCTGAAAGGCGGGGATTTTACCGGATCAGATGTACAGTATTTTACATTACTATTATATTAAGTAATAAAAAAATGGTGAATAAAAATCAGATCTGAAAAATATTAAATTGCAGTCGGCAAATTTTGCTGATCATAAAAATGTCCTCCTATCGCTGTCTTCATCATATATCATTTTGCTGAGGCATAAACTGGTTAAGTGAAGAATTGCAGCTGATACTAACAGGTGTTTACTCCTGATGTAAGCTCTATGTCAGAGTCAGAAAGGAGAATGATATATGCAGCAGTCATATCCGTTATCAGAAAAACAAAAGACAGCTTTAAGATTCAAGCCGAAAAAAACAAGCTGCATGCAGGTCAGAACTCTGGAAGACCTGAAAAACTGCACCGGGACACTGGTATTTATATGGCTCAAAAACAATAACGGATTCTGGTTTTACATTCATGCAGTTACGGGAAACACATTGTACGGATATATGATGACACTGAATATGTGGCGGTATTCTTCTGTTTCCATACAGCATATCTGCAGCTTCTACTGATATTTCAAATCAGTTCTCTGACAAAAGTAAAATCCAGCAGAAAAAAATAATAAAAGAGTAGATTTTAATTATTTCCGGAACATTCAGCAAAACAGAAAGGGTGAGAATATGGGCAGTCAGTATAACTCTGGACGCGGATATCCGGATGCGCTTTTTGCTATGGCAGAGGGGTTTGAAAGTGAAACGGGAGATCAGTTTGAGAATGATGAACGTGTAGAAGTTATAGTAAAGTTTAACGGAGATATTGAATCTGCAGCGCGCGAACTTATGGCTGAGGCTGAAGTGTTGTTTAAGGAATACGCCATTATAACAATTGACCGTGAAAATATCAGTAAGCTGTATTCATATTCACAGATAGAGAGTCTGGAGCTGCCAAAAAATCTGTACATAGAAACCGACTTTAATCTGAATTCTACATGCATCCGGGCGGTTCAGGGTCAGAACTCCGGCGGACTTACAGGTGTAGGAGTAATTGTTGCGGTTATTGATTATGGAATTGACTATACTCACAGGGATTTCAGAAATGAGGACGGTACCAGCCGGATCTTATTTTTATGGGATCAGACACAGACAGGAACTCCGCCGGCCGGCTTTGCCGCAGGGGCTGAATATACTAAAGCTGAGCTTGACAGGGCGCTTGAATCTGAAAATCCTTTTTCAGTAGTACCAAGCAGGGATACAAACGGTCATGGTACAGCTGTTGCGGGAATAGCGGCAGGAAACGGGAATGAAAGCAACGGTGAAAATGCCGGAGCTGCACCCCGGGCTGATATAATCTTTGTTAAAGTGGGCACAAGAGGATTCAGATCATTTACACGAAATACTGAACTGATGCGGGCGGTAAAGTACGTGATAGATAAAGCCAGACAGCTGAATAAGCCGGTGGCAATAAATATGAGTTTTGGAATGAATAACGGTTCACATACGGGTGATTCGCTGTTTGAAACATACCTGTCGGATGTCAGCACTGAATGGAAAACAGTAATAGTTGTACCTACAGGAAACGAAGGTGCAGCCGGCCATCATTATACTGCAAGGCTTGAAGCGAATAAAACACATGAAGCAGAATTTTTTACTGCAAGCGGGATTTCGAGGTTTTATATTTCTATGTGGAAAAACTTTGTAGATATTTTATCCGTTGAAATAGTGTTTCCGGACGGATCTTCATCCGGTATTATCGGAATAGAAAATCAGATCAAAAATATCCGCTTTGGAAATATCATGCTTACAGTTATATACAGTCAGCCGAGTCATTATTCTGTCAGACAGGAGATCTATATAAATGTTCAGGCAAAGGGCGGCGAAATTTCAGCGGGATTATGGAAGGTTATAATAAGACCGTCACTGATTGCCGACGGCAGTATAGAAATGTGGCTGCCGACGGTAGAAGAGGTGACTGCCAATACGCAGTTTACAAATCCAACAAAATATCTGACTATGACTATTCCGTCTACTGCACAAAAAGTTATTACTGTTGCAGGATATAATGACAGGCTCGGGAATATAGCAGAGTTTTCCGGAGCAGGAAGCGTGTGTACATCACTCCAGGTACCGGACATAGCTGCACCTGCAGTCAGTATTCTTACTGCGAAAAACGGCGGGGGGTATGATTCATATTCGGGTACCAGTATGGCGGCACCATTTGTAACAGGAGCAGCTGCGCTTATGATGCAGTGGGGTATTGTCAGGCGCAATGATCCGTTTCTATACGGCGAGCGGGTCAAGGCATTTTTACGGCTTGGTGCAAACAGAAAAGCTGCTTCATTATATCCTCAGCCGGATTTCGGATACGGGACACTGTGTCTGAGCAATACCATAAGTTTTCTGGAACGTTATAAATGGGGAGGGAACAGTCAATGGCTTCAGACATAACAGAAGAAGACAGCCTGCCGTTGTCAGAGTTTGTAAAACTACCTACAACAGTAGATTTTCAGGCATTCAATACTGACCGTTTTAAGAAATTTGCAAAGGCACGACCGTATATTCATCTGGGGACTGAGTTTGATAATCAGTACATTGTAGGGTATACAAATAAGGCTTATATTCCTCAGCTTCTCAGCGATATGGGGAGTGATTTCCTGTACATTCTGCCAAGGATCATGTCACCTACTGACAGTAAGAGCAATGATGTTACAGGAGCGACTCAGGTACTCAACCAGCCATTTCTGAATCTTTCAGGCAGAGGGGTTATTATAGGCATAGTAGATACGGGTATAGACTACCAAAATGATGCTTTCAAGTTTGAGAACGGGAAAACAAAAATATTAAGTATCTGGGATCAGACAATTGATGGTGAAAGACCGGATAACCTTTACTTCGGTTCGACTTATGACAATGAAAAAATAGATAATGCCCTGAGTTCTGAGCAGCCTCTGAGCATTGTTCCCAGTGTTGATGAGGATGGACATGGAACCTTTCTTGCATCGGTTGCAGCAAGCAATGAAACAGGTGAATACATAGGTACAGCACCAAAGGCATATCTTATGGTCGTTAAACTTCGTCGGGCAAGACAATTTTTAATAGACCGATATCTTGTTACTGAGGATAATCCTAATTTATTTGAATCTTCAGATTATATGCTTGGAATGAAGTATATAATTGATGAATCTGACAGGCTCAATATGCCTCTCGTTATGTGCATCGGAATGGGAACTAACGGCGGCGCTCATGACGGAAGCAGTCTTATAGAAGAATATATAAGTTTTGTTTCCCAGCGCATAGGATTTGCTTTTGTTACTGCAGTAGGAAATGAAGCAAATGCCAAGCACCATACTGAAGGCAAGATACCGGCGACTAAAGGAGTTGACCGTATCAGCATTAAGGTCGGCGAGCAGGATACTTCCTTTACTGTTATTATTTTCGGACCTGGTTATGATAAAATTTCTATCGGAGTTGTATCTCCGACAGGAGAGGTCGTTTCGAGAGTATCGTTTCAGTCAGGAATTGAGTATAATAAACAATTAATTCTTGAAAGAACAAATATAACGATCAGGTATTTCAGAGACAATAACAACAACGTTATAGTTGCTTTTAAAAATGCTACACAGGGCATCTGGGATATTATCATGTATGGTGATCTTATCATAGACGGAGGATACTGGGCGTGGCTTCCGATTACCGGGCAGGTAAGTCCTTCAGTCGAATTTCTCAGACCAACACCTGAATTTACTACAGTTATCCCATCAACTGCTCTGAGAGCCATTAAGTGCGGAGCGTATAACAGCAACGATCAGAGCCTGCTTGTATCATCGTCGTGGGGACCAACCAGACTATTCAGAGTTGCACCGGATTTTGTTGCTCCGGGTGTTGACGTGAGAGGTATTTATCCGACGGGATATGGAACCATGACAGGAACCAGCGTGTCTGCTGCTGTTACTTCGGGCCTGACAGCCCTGCTTCTTGAATGGGGCATAGTAAACGGCAACAAGTCTTCTATGGACTCAGATCTGATTCGGAGTTTTCTTATCAGCGGATGTGTCCGTGAGATCAATCTGACTTATCCGAATGACAAATGGGGATTTGGAAAAGTAAATCTTTACAGAACCTTTGATGTGATCAAAGAATCATCACCTAATTTTGAAAAAAATTTCTAGGAGGGTATCAGTATATTATGAATGGAAATAATACAGCACCTGTTATAAATACTCAGGGTGGATCCGGAAAACTTCAGATAAATGTGTATATCGGAAATATCGGAAGGCCTGCGTCAGGCGCACTTGTACGTGTTATTGATCCGGATAACAACAGGGTTCTTGAAGAGCAGAGGACTGATACTCAGGGGCAGATAAAGGCTATTACACTTGCTGCTCCGCCGGTTGAGAACTCAATGAGGCCTGATCTGCAAAGGCCTTTTAATCAGTACAATATCCAGGTAACTTTTCCTGACTTTCAGCAGGCAGATATAAATAATGTTCAGCTGTTTCCTGACAGCACTTCACAGCAGAATGTATTTCTTACGCCTCAGTTTAAGCAGATCATAATACCATATCCGGTTCTCTGGGGAACATATGAAGCAAAAATTCCGGAGACAGAGATAAAGACGCTTCCGTTTCCTACAGGTCAGGTCGTACTTCCTGAACCTGTTGTCCCGGACCTTATAGTCGTTCATGACGGCAGACCTGAAGATACAAGCGCCAGAAACTATACAGTAGGATTTGCTGACTATATTAAAAATGTTGCAAGCAGTGAAATATACTCGACATGGCCGACAGAGGCAATAAAGGCTAATGTCCTTGTAATATTGTCATTTACCCTCAACCGTGTTTATACAGAATGGTACAGGGGAAAAGGATATGATTTTACAGTAACAAACTCTACTGCGTTTGATCAGGCGTTTACATATGGACGAAATATATTCAAAGAAATTTCTGACGTAGTTGATGAGATATTCACTACCTATATTTCAAAATCTGATATAATCCAGCCTCTGTTTACCCAGTACAGTGACGGAAGAAGAATTGTCAGAAACGGATGGCTAAGTCAGTGGGGTTCAAAGGAGCTTGCCGATCAGGGTCTTAATGCACTGCAGATCCTGAAAAATTATTACGGTTCAGAGATCGTTCTTAAGCAGGCAAAGAAAGTTGAGGGAATTCCGTTGTCATTTACAAAGGTTCTGGAAGTAGGATCTACAGGTGATGCTGTACGTACGATCCAGAATCAGCTTAATACCATTTCAAAAAACTATCCGCTCATACAAAAAGTAGTAGTGGACGGAAATTACGGTGAGGACACAGCAGATGCCATTAAGGTATTTCAGGAAGTATTTGATCTGCCTGTGACAGGTAAAGTAAACTTTCCGACATGGTACAGTATATCTGATGTGTTTGTTGCAATCAGCAAACTTTCCTGAGTGATGATAAAAAACAGTCTCCTTGTTTTAAGGCGGGGAGGCTGTTTGTGCTTTCTTGACTTATTACTGCCAGGATGATAAACTAATGAAGTAAACTCTCATTATATATGAGTATAATAATTCTCTGAAAAATATAGAAAACTGGTTCAGTCATAAGCCTGATATCTGAGTTGATCAGCTGAGAGCAGGAAAATGAAGATATCATTACTATAAAAATCTGTTTAAAGGAAATATAATATAATAATAAATTGAAAGAGAAATAAATTATGAAAGACGATATTACAAAAAGAAGGTTTGAAGACCTGGTCGATAAATCATACAAATATAATAAATTTACATTTACATCATTTCTGACAGAAGCTGAGCTGTCAGAATTTTTCGAAATGCGTTTGCCGGTTTCATCTGCTGACTATAAAATTTCCGGAGGCAGGGAGGGTGCGGACAGGGTAATGATCCGGTTTGGAAACCCGGAAGAACTGGGATATGAAGAGGAGTTTCCGATATGCTGTATTAAAGTAGAGCCTTTGCAGAAGAAATTCGCAGATAATCTGACTCACAGGGATTTCCTCGGAGCACTTATGAATCTTGGAATCAACAGAAGTGAACTTGGAGATATTCTGGTTGATGATAAAGCCGCTTTTATTCTCTGTACAGAAAATATGGCAGATTTTCTGTGCAGTGAAATAACACGTGTCAGGCATACCACTGTGAATGCTGTAAGGGTAAGCGAAATACCGGAAAATCTGGGAGAGAAGGTGTCAGAGGAAGAGGTACAGGTCTCAAGTGAGCGAATTGACGGTGTTATTTCTAAAATATATCGGATTTCAAGAGGAAACTGTGTTGAATTGTTCAGAACAAAAAAAGTATTTGTAAATTCTAAATGTACAGAAAACAACAGCTATATGCTCAAAGAAGGTGATAGGGTCTCAGTAAGGGGATTCGGAAAATTCCGTTTCCTGACCATAGGCGGCTTCACGAGAAAAGGCAATAAAATCGTGAAATTTGAGAGATTTATCAGTTAGGCTGATTATACCTTACTGATGCTGTCTCTGTATAGCTATCAGCTATGTCTTAGAAACCTTTTATAAGTCAGATCGATCATAAATGCGCCGAATGGTGCAGTGATAATTATTGACAGCACAGCGACGGACAGAATCACAGGACCGCAGTCAAGACCCATAGCAAGAGGTATTGCACCGATCGCAGCCTGAACAGTAGCTTTCGGAGTATATGCAAGCATACAGAAAAGGCGTTCTTTCTTATTGAGCTTTGTTCTTATAAGTGATACAAATACACCAAGCATTCTGAATATAAGTGCTGCCGCAACAAGTAAAACTGCTGATAGTCCGTATTCAGTAATGCTCCTTATCTGCACAGCTGCACCTACGAGGACAAACAGTACTATTTCAGCTGCGACCCAGACTTTAGTGTACTTTTCAGACAGCCTTTTTGCCAGAACAGGATATTTAGTTAAGAGCGTCATTCCTATTGTCATAATTGCAATCAGACCAGAAACACGAACGAAATCTGCTGACAGATCCTGCAGTGCAAGGATAAGAAATGAAAGGCTCATGATAATGATCAGTTTTGCACTGTCACGAATATGCACTTTCCTGAAAAAAATATTTAGAATAAGTCCTGCAGCTATACCAAGACCAATACCCAGCAATATAGATGCAGGTATCTGGATAAAATCTGTAACTGTTGCATCACCGCCTGATACAATAGCAGAAAATGATGTAAACAGCACTATAACATATACATCATCGGCAGATGCACCTGCAAGAATGATCTGGGGGATCTGCTTGTCAGTTCCATAACCCTCATTAAGTAACTTAAGCATTCGTGGTACAACGACTGCCGGAGACACAGCGGCAATTACCGCACCTGTCAGTGCAGCCTCCATATATGAGATACCAAACAGGACAGGCGCTAAAATGACTGTACCGATGATTTCGAAGCTCGCCGGAACAAAGCACATCAGAAGTGCAGACCTTCCGGCTTTCTTTAGGTCATTTATATCCAGTGAAAGTCCGGCTCTTGTGAGAATAACAACGAGTGCGATCTGTCTTAACTGTGCTGAAATATCTAGAACAGCAGGATCAATCAGATCAAGCATACACGGTCCCAGCATGATTCCGGTAAGGATCATGCCTAACAGTGACGGCAGACGCAGCTGCTTAAAAACCCATCCCAGAAACATACCGGTCAGAAAGATAAGTGCAATACTTGTAAGCATAAAAAATACCTCCTGTATTTATATTTATTGAACGCAAAAAAAGCTGACAGCTTCTGCGTAAACTGCAGAAGTCATCAGCTTGGATAAGCGGTTCAGGTTTCCCTTGGGAGTACTTCATTCCCTTTTCTACTTATTTTAACACAAATATTTTATTAAAGTCAATATTTACAGGGATAAATTTACGGCAGACTGTCTGAAATACACAGTCTGTCATTATTCTATATGTATATTGAAATATATTGACTATGAACATAAGAGCATAGCTTGTTGTATAAGCTGACTGATCCTGGTTTGCGATGAATGCTGTAAAATAGCGGTAAAATCACATTTTATAGTAATTTATGGGTTGAAATAAAACAGCTTATATGATATAATCTAGATAATGTAATTATATGGTGACATAGGAATAAGAACACACATATATAAGATGATATAGGAGATACTGCAGCGCAAAAACTGATATTACAGAGAAAAAACAGAGTGCTTATTAAAAGAACTAAAAGATTTCAGTATTTTTATAATGCAGCAGGGGGAAAACAGAATGATCTTGGATATTAGGGCACCAATAATACCTTATGATGGATTTGGTGAAATAAAATTATACAGTACTATAATGGAACTTGATGAAATTTTAACATTGTCTGTTTCTAAGAAAAAAATACTCAATGATAACTGGATCATCTATGATATACAAAACAGCATTGAGTTGTTTTTTCATAGGAAGAATGACAAATTATTCCGGATAACGACACTCGATAACTACAAGGGAAAAGTATTTGGAAGTATTGGAGTCGGAACTACACTCAAAGAAATGCTCAGTATAGAATCCTCATTTGTTTATTATGAGTTTGAGGAACTGTGGCAGTCAGATAAAGGTGCATTTATTGAAATGGATCCTGTTACAAATAAGGTAAGATGGATCTCGGTATATATTCATGAACTGGAAGAAGATAATTTTGAACAATGTCTATGGTAGATCATATTCAGATGAATGGAGAATTTTTTTTATGAGATCTGTATTTGCATTATGTCTTGCGCTTATATCATCGCTTATGCTCACTTCCTGTTCTATAAATGCTGCAGATAATAATAAAACTCAGAATTCTGCTGTTTCAGATGCTCAAACAAAATCAGAAACTGTAACAAAAGAAGCACAACAGACATCACTGACTACAGATGATCCGGCAGAAGCAAAACAAAAAGCCCGGAGACTTCAGGAAAAGTATGGACTCTCTGAGGATACATATCCGGATACAGAATGTGCTTTTTCATCTGTACCTGTCAGTGCAGGACTAAGAAGTGTGTATTTAGGGTTACCTGCGCTTACCGCTGAAGCAAAAGAAGTTTACAGCAGTGATGAGGAAGCTTTTAATGATCTAATAAATAATAAAACTGATGCTGTTTTTATACATGAACTTTCAGATGAGCAGAAGTCTGATGCCTCAGAGGCAGATTTTAACCCTGAAAGTATTCCGGTTACGAGGGAAGCACTTGTTTTTATGGTAAGCCGGGAAAATCAGATAGATTCTCTTTCGGGTGATACTATAAGAAAAATCTACAGCGGTGAAATAACAAACTGGCAGGAGGTCGGCGGAGCGGACGAAGAAATAGATGCATATCAGCGATGCACTATTATGCCGGCTCATAAAAAGATGCTGAAGTTTATGGGTGATACTGCTCTTTCAGAGCCTCCGACTGAGATAATGGACATAAATAACAGTCCCGGCGCTAAAGAACGAATTCCCGAATATATAAACACAACAGCATCAATAGGCTACGCAGTTTACTCAGAGGAGCTTGAGGATTATTATGAGGCTTCGGGAATAAAACTGATTTCAGTTGACGGTGTGAAACCGGATACACAAAGTATCCAGTCACAAAAATATCCTTTGACAGAGACATTATTCTATACATATTCTGCAGATGAACCTGACGATTCGCCTGTCAGAAAACTTGGTGAGTTTATTTCGTCCGATGACGGTAAGGATGCAGTAATGTCATCAGTAATTAACAAAAGCTTATCGCACTCCAAAGGTACTGGTCCTGAAGGGGTGCCTCAAAAAAAATCTGAACTTACGGTTTATACCGCTCATCCTGAAATCGTAAATATCTCTGACACCGATATCCGCGAATATCTTGCGCAGTGGAACAACGAACTTCCGGAAAGGACAAAGGGCTGCATAACTGTTATCAATGGCTATTTATTTGCATATTCGGATGACAGTAATTTTGATTGCGATACGTTTGCTGAGTCAGCTATATTTGATCTGTATACAGGATGCCAGCTGCAGTTCTCAGATCTGTTTTACAGGGATACAGATTATATAGAATACTATAACAAACAGATAGCGCAGTATCTTCATAATACTTACCTGGGTTTTACAGATGAAGTGAATAAACATATCGCTCAGAAAAGGGAATTCTGCGGTGTTACAGATGACTGTATTTTTGCTCCGACCGGAAGATACTGTCAGATATATGTTCCGGAAATAAATCCGTATTTCACAGGCACAATTATTTGCAGCCTTCCACAGGACAGCTTTTTTTACAGCAACAGCATTGTTTTCAGAGAACCAAGAGATATGAATGATCTGTTCACCGGTAATGTAGATATATCATCATCAATGTATGATGCATCGTCAGATGATGAATTTACTTACGGTCATCATGAGCAGACAGGTGGGGTTCGAATGAACAAGCTTCTGGACAGGAGCACTGTGCTTGATGATCAGAAGATAACACAGATAAATCAGATAGCCCGGGATATGGTTAATGACAGCTTTGTTGCAGATATATGCCGGAACACATTCGGAAGAAGCCTTACCGATGCAGGTAATTTATACGGTCCCATGTTTTATAATGGCTACGCAGTTGATGTAGATGTGTATAAGGATAAAAATATTTTTACTGTGACCACATGTTACCTTGGCAGCAAAGCAGATCCGTTTCATCCTGCCATTGTATACGTTTATGATCTGAATAATCTCGGTAAGCTTACAAATAAACAGACACTTAAAAAAATATTCGGCGGGGATTATACAGAATATACTAATGATAAAGTTGATGATAGTGATCTGCACGATGACACATGCTACGTGAGTCATTTAAGCATATCAGGCGGCCACAGTATAGTAACATTTGCTGATACGGAGGACGACAGAGGGTTATGTAAGTATTGGTTTGAGAAAATAGAATGAATTAATAGTATGAGACCTTAAAATTTCAGATTTTTAAGGTCTCATGTTTTTATCATAACGGATGAATGTATAATTTATATAAGAAATTTAAATTAACTCAGCCAGTTATGGTTGTGATTTAAAACTAAATAATATATAATATAACATATTGGTTTATAAAATAATAATGGAGGTATCATAGTGCTGAAAAAAAACATACTGGTTATCGACGATGATGAGGACCTCTCATATATAATCACAGATATGCTTGAAAGCTACGGATACAGCGTAACTTGTGCAGAAAACAGCGAGACAGCATTCAGGCTGCTGTCTACACACACATACCATGTAATTCTGCTTGACATAAATCTCCCGGATACTACAGGATTTGAACTGTGTAAGGAGTTAAGACGTGTCTGCGATGTTCCTGTTATATTTGCCAGTGCAAGAACCAGTGAAACTGACCGAATAACAGGCTTTGACATAGGCGGTGATGACTATATCCCGAAGCCGTATTCGATGCAGGAGCTTTTATCGAGAGTAAACGCATTAGTCAGACGTACTTACTCAGTTCATGATGAGGATCAGATCGTACACTTTGGTGACATCTGCGTAAATATAGCATCGAGGACGGTAACGAAGAAAAATCAGCCTGTCTCTCTTTCTTTGCGTGAGTTTGACTTGCTGAGTTACCTGTGTACTCATATAAATACAGCGGTTTCAAAGGAGACTTTGCTGTCAAAGGTGTGGGGTGCATTCAACGAGGTCGAGCCGTCTACGCTTACTGTCCATATCCGCTGGCTGCGTGAGAAACTCGAGGATGATCCAAGGATGCCTGTGTTCATAAAAACTGTATACAAGGTAGGTTATATACTGGAGGCAGCGGAATGAGAAACAGACTTTTTAAGCTGACTTTTATTTTTACAATTGTAATTATACTGCTGACTATGCTTTTTATTTATCAGAATTCTGTTGTATCCCAGGATGATACAGACTCAGAAACGATAGTTGCGCTCAACGAGATCGGGCAGCTTGCTGATGAAAATAATTACACACTTATGAATGAGAAAATTGCTGCTTTGCAGGATGAACTGCGGACAGATAAGCCATCAAAAGGCGGATTTTATCTGCCGGTTTTTTTTGCAGGTTTCAGTATAATTTTTATGTTCACTGTTTTGGGATATGTTTATATTGCTATACTGAAACCTTTTGAGAAAATGAAGAAGTATGCAGATAAAATTGCTGTCGGTGACTTTGACTTGCCGCTTGACTATGAACGTTCTAATTATTTCGGAGAGTTTACCTGGGCTTTTGACAGTATGAGGCGCGAGATTACAAAAGCCCGTGCCTGTGAAAAAGAGGCGGTCGAAAACAATAAAACAGTTATTGCTACCCTCTCGCATGACATTAAAACACCGGTTGCCTCGATACGTGCGTATTCTGAGGGACTTGAGGCCGGTCTTGACAGCAGCCCGGAAAAACGATCAAAATATCTTAAAGTTATAATGAAAAAATGCGATGAGGTTTCCGCCCTTACAAACGACCTGTTCATACATTCACTGTCCGATCTGGACAAACTGAAGATTTATCCGGAGGAAACGGAGCTTTGCAGCTTCACAAAAAGCATTCTGGACGAGTTGTCTGCTGATAAAAATGATATAGCAGTAGTATCATCAGATTTTACTGCTGTTATAAGTCTTGATAAAAACCGTTATACGCAGCTTGTTGAGAATATTATCAATAATGCGAGAAAGTATGCTAAAACGAAGATCGAAGTAAGTTTCGCACTTAATGAAAAATATGCTGAGATACGACTGCGGGATTTTGGCAGCGGTATCCCTGATGAGGATATGCCGTTTATTTTTGAAAAGTTTTACCGCGGAAAAAATTGCGGTAACGAACAGGGCTCAGGACTAGGCTTGTATATAGTCAGGTATATCGCAAGACAGATGCATGGTGATGTAACACTTTTAAACAGCAGCAGCGGTTTAGAGGTAACAATAAAGTTCTTAAGGACTTCTTAATATCTTTTCTGTTAAAATAAGCTCATAACAGAAAGGAGATCATT
The DNA here is from genome assembly GCA_030539275.1 of Oscillospiraceae bacterium. GTDB lineage: Bacteria > Bacillota > Clostridia > Oscillospirales > Ruminococcaceae > HUN007. The sequence goes on from JAUNSK010000012.1 coordinate 56,535, forward strand.
ATGGATACGATTTTAACAGCTAAAGGTCTTTGCAAAAGCTACGCGCTCAACGGAGTGCAGAATCATGTTTTATCACAGGTAGACGTTCAGATATATGAGGGCGATTTCACGATTATTATGGGTGCATCCGGGAGCGGTAAATCTACTCTGCTGTACTCCCTGAGCGGAATGGATAAGGCAACTGCAGGTAAAGTAATCTACAACGGGATGGATATTGTAAGTCTTAAGGAAAAGGAACTTACTAAGCTCAGATACGCAGACTTCGGATTTGTTTTTCAGCAGATGAGGCTTGTAAGCAACCTTACTCTTTTTGAAAATGTTGCTGTTTCCGGATATCTTAATAAGAGCTCATCAGCAAATGAAGTTAATAAAAGAGCAGATATGCTTCTTGAGCAAATGGGGCTTGCGCAGATAAAACAGCACCTGCCGTCACAGTCCTCAGGCGGTGAGCAGCAGCGCTGCGCAATTGCCAGGGCAGTTATAAATAATCCAAAGCTTTTGTTTGCAGATGAACCGACAGGAGCACTCAACAGAAAAAATACACTGGAGGTATTAGATCTGCTGACACAGATCAATAAAGATGGTCAGAGTATTCTTATGGTAACTCATGATATGAAGGCTGCGCTTCGTGCTACAAGACTTCTGTATCTGGCTGACGGTAATATAATCGGTGATCTGTCACTTGCACCATATGAGTCTGAGAATGAAAAAAGCCGTGAAATTCAGGTAAACGCATGGCTTTCTTCAATGGAATGGTAGGGTGATAATATGGAACTGTTAACATTGCTTAAAGCCAACATTCGTCATAAAAAAGGATCATTTATCAGTATTATCGTTCTGATGATCATTGTTGCAACGTCGTTTACTTCAATAATCAGTACAAAAGATAATGTTATTTCAAGTGGACTTAAGGAACATGAACGCCTTAACACTCCAAATGTTGCGGTCTTTATAAAATCCGGGAATCTTACTGAAGAACTTCTGCAAAGTGTTGAAAACAGCGAATTAACTAAAGATACAGCGGTATATCCCGCGGTGGCATCTGATAAAATGATATGCGGGAGCGGGGAATATACAAATGCTATGTTTGTTGCGAAGCTTCGTGATGACTACAGGCTGTTTAACAGAAATTTAGACGGCTACGAGGATAAAATGCCTGCACTTAAAAAGGGAGAGATATACCTGACTCTTGGCATACGTTCAAAAATGCCGTGTGAGGTCGGTGATACAGTAATACTCAAAACCATATTCGGTGATTATGATTTTAAAGTTGCAGGATTTATCGTTGAACCGCTGCTTGGTTCTGCTATGATCGGATGGAAACAGATCTTTGTAAGTGATGAAAGTTTTGATGAGATGCATGAGGCGTGCAAAACCGTCACCACAGATGATATCAGCGCCGATTACAAAATGCTTAGTATTTATAAAGCTGATGACTGCAGGCTTTCAGATATAAAGTTCTGCCGTCAGCTTAATCTCGAAACAGGACTCATGGATAATGCACTCGGCTCTATGTCTCAGGAATCCAGTGTTTATTATACAAATCTGTTTGCACAGACCATACTGAAAGTTCTTATGATCTTTGTATCTTTTTTATTTGTGATAGTAATAATCGTTATGGCACACAGCATCACAACAGGAATCGAAATGGAGTATGTAAGCATTGGTGTTCTTAAAGCTCAGGGTTTTTCAGATTTAAAAATTAAAGCGGTATTTGCACTTCAGTATCTGACTGCACAGCTTTTCGGTACGATCATCGGTATGCTTGCAGCAATTCCTCTGACAAAAGTGATCGCAGGCATTTTTCTTACACTTAATGCTATAGTCCCGCAAAACAAAATATCATTTTTAAAGGTTACGGCGGTAATAGTCTCAATTCTGATCATTTCAGTATTGATCATTGCTGCTGCAACAAGTAAGATCAAAAAGATCTCGCCGATAACAGCTATCAACGGCGGTAAAAATGATGTGTATTTTGCAAGCCGATTAAATATCCCTATACGTAAAAAAGGACTTATCGCTAGCATTGCATTACGTCAGTTCACTTCAGCCAAGCGTCAGTATGTCGGCATTATTGCGATAGTATCGATCCTGGTGTTTTTTATGATGACTATGATGATCACAGGAAACTCAATATCATCACGCGACGCAATGGAATCAATGGGCGGATTTATGACTGATATTAAAATTACAATAAATCACGATATCAGTGATGAAAAAACAGCGGAAATTGAACACTCCGTTTCTGAAATTACAGAGATTACAAAGAAAGTCTACAAGTCATCATGTTATCTCTCAGTTGAGGGTGAGCAGATATATACAATCATCTACAAAAATCCTGAGCAGATCGGCAGTATTTTAAGAGGCAGAGCACCGCTTTATGAAAACGAGGTAATGATCACTGACATCGTTGCGGAGGCACTTGATGTAAATATCGGAGATACGATAACAATATCTAAGAATAATGAAAAATATGAGTATCTTATTGTAGGCAGCTGTCAGAATCTCAACGATACTGGTATGGTAATTACAATGGGTCTTAAAGGTGCCGAACGTCTTGGAGACGTTTGCTTTACCAGATCAGGCTACAACCTCGCAGGCAGCGGGAAAGCTTCAGAAGTCGTAAAAATGCTGAATGAAAAATACGGCGATATACTGCAGGCAAGCGAGCTTGACTATAAATCTGAACTTGGATTTATCCAGACTGCAGTTGAAGGTATGAAACTTGTTATTTATCTGTTTTCTGCTGTATTTTCTCTTGTTGCAGTAAATATGGCCTGCAAAAAAGCATTTCTGAAAGAAAGAACAGATATCGGCATTTACAAGGCTGTAGGTTTTACTTCGGGTAAACTTCGTCTTCAGTTTGCGTTGCGATATTTAATAGCAGCGGTGTGCGGTTCAGTGCTGGGTGCTGCTGTGAGTATGATTCTTTCAGGTTATTTGCTTAATGCTTTGTTGAGAGTAACCGGGATAACAAGTTTTGTTATAAAATATACACCAGCTACATTTATATATCCTGTTTTGATGATCTGTACATGTTTCTTCGTTTTTTCGTACATTGCGTCAAGAAAGGTAAAGACTGTGGAGGTTACCGAGCTTATCAGTGAATAAGCTTAAGCTATGACTTATCAGGCGGGTTATATTCAGATGTGAAGTTTCAATATATAAAAATAAATACGCAGGAGAAACAAAATGAGTGACAATTATCCGGATATACCGTCTGATCAGATTAACAGCAATTCACTGGATTTATTAAACAGTAGATTTTTTGCAGAAGGGACAAATAATGAGGCCATATAGTATCGGAGAGGTATCCGCAATTACACAGATATCGCGTGACAGAATCAGAAATTATGAGAAACAGGGGATCATCTGTCCCGGACGTGACAAAGAAAATGATTATCGTATGTACAGTGAGCGTGATATTGCAATGCTCCAGGCGGTAGAGACATATCGCTTTGCTGACTTCGGCATTGATGATATATCTGCCATATGTACTCAGACATCTGTTGAAGATATAATGAAAATAGCTATGAGCAGATCTGATAATATCGACAGGCAGATAAATGAGCTTAAAATATTGAAGCAGCGAAATCTTGACATAACCAATAAGTGTCGTTTGATCAGGGAAAATCTGAATATCCTCTGTGTGCGTACTTATGATGATTTTGAGATTCTGGGGGAACTTGATGATTATATGAGTTTCGATGAGTACAGCAGGATCTACTCGGCAGATGAGTCCCGGAGACCTGTTGTATATAAACTTCAGCGTATGATCACATTTGACCCTGGCGGGATAAAAACAAATAAGATGGTGATCACAAGACCAAAAGATCACCCTGAGAAGATCCGTTGTCTTTATATGATAGTAAAGGACGGCGAAAATACGGATGACGCTATGAAAACAGCATTTCCCAAATGTCTGGATTACTGTAAGGCTAATGATCTTATTGTAACAGGAACAGTATATATAGGGATGCTTCTGATAATGTGTGAGGATAGAAAGATATCTACATATCTTGAAATAAAAGCCCCTATAAAATAATGCCTGACAAAGCTCCATGACCATAGTGCAACAAAATTGATTGAGAAAGAGTGATTTTACATTGGAAACTAATCGTTTGATTTTAAGAAAATATGAAGAAAGAGACCTTGAAGACCTTTATGAATACCTGTCAGATCCTGAAGTAGTAAAATATGAACCGTATAAGCCTATGACAATGGATGAGACAAAGGAAAACCTCAGCTGGCGTATTTCGGCTGAAGAGATGATAGCTGTGGAAGAAAAATCACATCATAAAATGATAGGAAACATTTATCTGGGAAAGCGTGAATTTGATACACTTGAATTAGGTTATGTATTTAATAAAAATTTCTGGTCAAAGGGCTATGCTAAGGAGAGCTGTCAGGCTGTAATAGACAAAGCAGCTGCTGACGGGATCCACAGGATATTTGCTGAGTGTGATCCGCTCAATCCCGCTTCATGGCATCTGCTTGAAAGTCTGGGTTTTGTAAGAGAAGCACATTTCAGGAGCAATGTTTACTTCTGGACAGACGAGAACGGTGAGCCTGTGTGGAAGGATACATATGTTTATGCAAAGCTTTTATAATAAAGGATTCTGCCTGTCTTAAAATTAAAGTTCTTCTGAAATAAAATAGTTCTTGACATTGGTATAATACCATGGTTTATACTGAACTCAACAGGGAAAGGCCCCTGAAATATCAGCCGTTTACCGGCAGACTGGAGTTCGGTATGAATAAATATCGTAATATTTACATTGTAATGAATTATGTTGTATTTCTTGTGCTGTTTTGCATAGTAGGCGCAGTAAATACGTTTGTAACTGACAACAGGGCAGTTCTTCAGGTGCTTAAAACTATTCTTGCATGGACATCATTTTTTGTTCTGCTTGTAATGTTTAAAAAGCTTATGCCGGATAAGACATTCGGACAGTTTGTGAAGGGTATGTTTGCACAGAAGCTTGACCTGAAAATTTTTTCATCTATTTTTGCAGTTTCACTTATTATTTTTATTCTAAGTGTTTATGCCGCTTCCGTGATCTCTGATACAACATTCAGCTCTCTTTTTAATATATCCTTTAAGTCTGTTGCAGGCGGATTTTTTGTTCAGCTTGTAAGCGGACCTATTGGAGAGGAACCGGGCTACAGGGGATATCTTTTCCCTGAGCTTACGAAAAAACACAGCATTATTATGAGTGGTCTAATCGTCGGACTTTTATGGGGCTTCTGGCATTTCCCGCTCTGGATCATTACAGGGTATAAGGGAGCGCAGCTGATTATTTACAGCGTATGTTTTCTTATAAGTATTGTCTGTGCATGCGTGGTAATGTGTATTACATACAGCATCAATAAAAATATACTCAACTGTATTCTGATCCACCAGATGGTAAATTTCACGGTAAGTTCACTATACACCGGTGATATACTTGCAGTAATAATACCGATGGCTATACAATATCTGATCTGCACTGCTGTAATATGCTTTATATTTATAAAAAAACAAAAAAAATAATAAGATTATAGTATTTTAAGTACTCCGCGTTGTAATTGACTGTCTGATATGGTACAATATATATAATTGCCCTGACATAGACATTTTTTATGACGTAAAGGAGTTTGTGATGACAAAAGCACTTAAAATCTGCGGAATTGTTCTTGGCGCTGCGATCTTAATATGTATCATAGCTTATATCATTATTTTGATTTTTGTCCCCGGTTTGTTTTTATATCTTCATACATTAAAAGAATGCCCGAATATTAATGACAAAATAGAGGAGTATCCTTATTATGACACGGTTGTTCCTGATGATTATCAAAAAGTTAAGGCCGGAGTATTCTACATAAGCGGGCCTATGGATGATTATCTTGTCGGCAGAACCAGTTCAGTTAAGACAGTTTTTAAAAACAGTGAAAGAAATTTTATGGTTATGTCCACTTCGAGTTCAGCCGGATCGGTTGATTTTTCAGACAGTGATTATCCCGATCTTGATAAAAGTGATTATATTCATTTTTTTGAGTCAATTAAATATAATTACCCGCAGAATAATAAGGAAATGAAAATATTTATTCGTAACGGACTGAATCTCAGATTAAGCCTTCATCTCAGGGGAAAAGATAAAAAAGTATACAAACAATTTGCCTCTAAGAAAGAAATGGTATCAGGCCTGGAGAAGATATATGCATATAAAAAAGGAAATGTTGACTGTTTTGTGTGTAATTGCAGTATCTCTGATAGTAAAAAAAGCGGGACTTTCTGGAGTATAGATGCATACACCGGAGATAATGCAGAAACAGTAAATAAAATATCTATATCATCAAACGATATTGATGAAATAAAAAAAGTGATTGCATCTGTGGAGATGGCAGAGTAACTGTTCAGCGTGACTTATTAATACTTTTAATAATCTGAGAAAAAATACTGCGCTTTAATTAAAGTGCGGTATTATTCCTCAGATTCTTTTTTGCTGTCTGAATTTGCCTTATTCAACAAAAAATCATAAGTGGTATCGACTGAACAGGGACAAGTATCAAAAGTATAAAATAATTAGCAATATAGGTTGACTTTACCATTTAACATGGTGTATAATATAAAAAACCAGTAAATGGTATAATCAGGCTGAAAACAAAGATTTTATCACACATCCTGTTTGTGAACTTATTTCAGCTGTAAACTAGTTTTCTTTATACTTCACATTACGAGTGACGTGTTAAGATAAAAAATAATTGCCTTATGGCAGAAAGGATGAGAAATAATAGAAGGAACAGCAGGATGCTGGACAATAGCACTATGAAGCCTGTCTCTCTCCCGGAGAAGGTTGCAACAGCATTTTCATCAGTAACTTCAAAATTAGTGGGCACTGAGTATATGACGGTTTTTATTGCGGTAGTCAGGTAGTGAAGGGATGCAATTACATGATAATATTCAAACAGATACAGATCTTCGTAATTGTGCTGTATGATTAAAGAACGGTATTAAAGAACATATAGTCAGAAACCTGAGAAAATGGCACCTGGAACCGGATACACAGTTCTTAAGTATATTTATGATTCTCTGCTGTAATAGCCGGAACATTTTGAAACGATATTTATATTATATTTCTTATAAGTTTGTTTAAATCATGGCTTTCAGAAATATTACCGGTTGCATGGAATATGAAATCCATTGTTCTGAAAAAAACTAATTTAAATGAAATACATATTTTTCATTATATTCCGGCTGCAAATTCCTGTCTGAGTACGAGGATGATTTATCAGATTTTTCCTCAGTTACTTTTGTCCGGATTCTGCATCCGAAGTTTATATTATGCAAGTTCATACAGAACCCTCTCTGTTATCTCAGAGAGGGTTCTTATTTTTAATGATTTATATGCTTTATCTGTTGCATATTTATGCTAAAAATGTTATAATACTTATATGTTTTGAGGATTAATGATACAAAAAATGTATTATTTTTACGAAAGGAAGTGTGATATCATTCAAATGAAAATTCTTGTTGCAGGCGGCACACGTTTTTTTGGAATTCCTATGGTAAAATCACTTATCAAGGACGGGTTTGACGTTACAGTAGCTACAAGGGGGAAAACTGAGGATCCGTTCGGAGATTCGGTTTCACGCATAATTTATGACAGACATGATGAGAGCAGTACGGCCAGTGCAATGAAGGGAAGAAGCTTTGACATTGTAATCGATAAGATCGCATATTGTTCGCAGGATGTTGAACTTCTGTCAAAATATCTTTCCTGCGGCAGATACATACTTATGTCAAGTGCGGCTGTTTATAAGCCAATGCGTGCGAACACACCAGAAAGTGATTTTAATGCAGGCAATTACGGGTACCGGCTCTGCAGACGGGAAGACTCTGATTATGGTGAGGTCAAGCGACAGGCTGAATGTGCAGCTTTCAGGACCTTCGGAGAGTCAGGCTATACAGCCGTACGTTATCCTGTGGTTATGGGAAAACATGATTATACCGGAAGACTTCAGTTTTATGTCTCACATATCGTGAACGGCATACCGATGTTTGTTGATGATCTGGATTGTGAGATAAGTTTTATTGAAGAAAATGAGGCAGGTAACTTTCTGGAATTTCTGGTATCCCACAAAGTAGCCGGACCTGTGAACGGATGTTCTTTAAGTGGTATAAGTATACGCTCAATTATTGACTTCATAGAGAAAAGAACAAACAAAAAGGCAGTTTTATCAGATTCGGGTGACGCAGCACCATACAACGGATATGAAGCACACTCGACTCTCAGTACAGAAATCGCGGAAAATGCAGGCTATAAGTTCAGCAATATTAATGACTGGATATTCAGACTTATAGATTTCTATCTTAATGAACTATAAGATTATTGTTTATTCAGTGAGTATCCGGTAACCTTTTTATGCGGCAGTTAATTGTGATACATATTATTCATAACTTGTTTTACTGGCAGAGAAACAGGTTATGAGAAAGAAAACGTTTTCGTATAATCAGATGAATCAGGGAGGGTTGATTTGATGAGGTTTGTAAAATTAAGAAAATGTATATCAGCCGGACTTGCAGTGTGTATGGCAGCAGGGGCGGCAGTGAATGTGCCGGACAATAAGGCAGTTCACAACAGCGGTTATATTGCAGAAGCTGAAAGTGTACATGATGATGACCTTGTTCTTCGATATGACAAAATGGCGGGAACGGTGAATACTGATAACGCATGGAATAATTCCGAATCATTTTATCGTGCACTTCCGCTTGGAAACGGTCGAATAGGTGCAATGGTTTATGGAAACTGTCCGGATGAGCTTATTGATCTCAACGAATGTACAGTCTGGAGTTCAGGCCCCGGCGACAACAACAGGCAGGGTGCTGGTGACCATCTGAAAGAGGTACAGTCACTGCTTGAAAATTCAAAGTACTCAGAAGCCAACAAAATTATTTCACAGTATATGATAGGATCAGGTCAGGCAAAGTATCAGAAGGTAGGTTCACTCAAGCTTTCGTTCGGACATGATTATGTTTCTGATTATTCGAGACAGCTTGATATGAATGACGCAGTTGCTTCATCATCATATACCTGCGGCGGGGTCAAGTATACAAGAGAGACTTTTGTAAGTCATCCTGATGATGTTATGGTAACACGAATAACCTGTGACAAGAAAGGTGCTCTGTCAATGACAGCCACATATGACGGGGTCCTCAATGGTACTGTAACCACAGAAAAAGGTGATACACTTGTTGCGAATGGTCACGCAGACGGTGATCTCGGACTTTACGGAGCTGTATATTTTTCTACGCGCAGCAGATTTATTAATGAAAACGGTGTAGTAAGTACAGCTGGTGGAAAAGTTACTGTATCCGGGGCAGATTCTCTGCTTATCCTTACGTCAGTACGTACAAATTTTATTGACTATAAAACATGCAACGGTGATGAAAAAGGTGATGCACTGGCAGATATAAACAGGGTGTCAGAAATGTCTTATGATACACTGTACAAGAATCATTCAGATGATTATCAGGAACTGTTCAAACGTGTAGATATAGATCTCGGCGGAGACAGTGAAGTAACAAATGCAAAAACGATAGAGACACGTATAGCTGAATTCAGTAAAACAAATGATCCGAAGATGGTAAAAACTTTGTTTCAGTTCGGAAGGTATCTTATGATAAGTGCATCACGTGACGCACAGGCTATGAATCTTCAGGGTATCTGGAACAAGTACTCAGCCCCGGCATGGGGCAGCAAATCCACTACAAACATAAATTATGAAATGAATTACTGGCCGGCATTCACAACAAATCTGGCTGAATGCTTTGAGCCGTTCGTAAAAAAAGCTGAGGATCTTCAGAAAACAGGACACGAAACTGCTAAGGTCCATTACGGAATAAACGACGGCTGGGTCCTTCATCACAACACTGATATCTGGAACAGAAGCGGCCCTATTGATGGTTCATGGGGTCAGTGGCCTGTCGGCGGAGCATGGATCTCAAATATGCTGTATGACGCATACCGCTTCAATCAGGACGAGGATTATCTGCAAGAGGTTTATCCTGTTATCAAAGGAAGCGCAGAGTTTCTTAATGAGCTTATGAAGAAGGAAACGATAGACGGTCAGGATTATATGGTAATAAGCCCGAGTGCATCTCCTGAACTGCCGCTTCCTGGTTATCCCTGGAATGATAATGTATACTGTTCTTATGGTGTCACAATGGATAACAGTATCTGTCGTGAGCTGTTCAAGGACACTACAGATGCATCATCGATCCTTGGTCAGGACTCCGGTTTCAGAGGGGAGCTTGAGTCAAAGCTTTCACTTATTAAACCTGAAACCATCGGAAAATGGGGACAGCTTCAGGAATGGGCATATGACTGGGATAATAAAAATGAAACACACCGTCATATTTCACATTTGTATTCTCTGTTCCCGGGAAATAATGTAACGCCATATGAAAATGAAACTGTTGCAGACGCAGCCAGGGTATCTCTTAATGCAAGAGGAGATGCAGGCACAGGATGGTCAGAGGCATGGAAGCTTAACTGCTGGGCAAGGCTCTGTGACGGTGAGCATGCTTATAATTTTATAAGACTTCTGATCACACCGGTTGGTGCGGACGGAAGACTGTACGATAATCTCTGGGATGCACATCCGCCGTTCCAGATCGACGGTAACTTTGGCTTTACATCCGGTGTAGCAGAAATGCTGCTTCAGAGTCAGAATGATATGATACAGCTGCTTCCGGCACTGCCGTCACAGTGGAAGACAGGCCATGCAAACGGATTGTGTGCAAGAGGAAATTTTGAAATATCAAAGATGAGCTGGTCTGACGGAAAACTGAGATCCGTTTGCGTTTTGTCTGGATCAGGCGGTGTCTGCTCTCTGAAGTACGGCAGTACACAGATAAGCTTTGAGACCAAAGCAGGAGAAGAGTATAGTCTTAATGGAAATCTGCAGTTCTGCGATGATACACAAACGCTTCAGAATCTTGCTTTGAATAAAAAAGTTACAGCATCAGGGGAGACAAAATCAGAAGAAGCAATATATGCTGTTGACGGTGATAAAACTACAAAATGGTGCGATATGGGCGGACTTTCAGATGAGTGGATCCAGATAGACCTTGGTGAAGCAAAGGATATAGAGCGCTATGTCTTAAGTCTTGCCGGTACAGCTGAGGACATCTGCTATAACGCAAGGGATTTCAGGCTGCAGACGAGTATAAACGGTACTGACTGGACTGATGCAGATACAGTATACGGAAATACCAAGAGTGTATACACCAGTAATATAGATAAAACTTACGCACAGTTCGTACGACTGTATTTTATAACGTCTACTCAGAATAATCAGGGCGGTGCAAGAGTCTATGACATTGAACTCTGGGGAACAGGAGAAGCTCCCGGAGCAAGATGTGCGTATGTAAAAACAGGAGCTGAATCTTTTGATTTTATGTATGGAGATATACAGACAGAGACTTCTGATACTGGCGACGCGGATATAGGATATATAACGGACGGTTCATATGTTGTATACAGAAACATGGATTTTGAAACAGGGCCTGAAGGATTCATGGTAAGTGCTTCAAGTGATACAGAGGGAGGAACGATCGAGATAAGAGCCGGAGGAACTGACGGAAAGCTGCTTGGTACCTGCGGGATTGCAGGCACGCAGGGCTGGCAGAACTATGAGACGCTAAGCTGCGCTGCATCAGAATGTACAGGAAAGCAGGATGTCTATCTGATCTTCAAAGGTGATTCGGGATATCTGTTCAATATTGAATGGTTCAGCTTTTATGGAATCAAAGGAGATATTGACCGTACATCACGTATAGGCATAAGAGACTTTATATATATGAAAGATCACATTCTGAGCGGCGGCAGTTCCCTGACAGGTCTTGCTCTGTCGAATGCAGATATAAACAGTGATGACAAGGTTGACATTACTGATGCAGTGATCCTTCAGGAGTTCCTTACCGGAATGCGTTCACAGCTTGAATAACCGATGTAATACGGATAAAGTCTATGAAAAAAATATTTACAGTCAACATAAAGTCAGCAAATAAGTAAATTTACTTTATAGCCGGAAGCATGATGTTTCACAGTTCATGTTTCCGGCAATTTTTTTTGCAATTCTACAGATTATATGTAAAATATATAAATAATATTTGACATTTGCTAATTAATGGTGTAAAATAGATAATTGATACTGTATAAATTTTTTATTAGTTTTTATATGCAAATTAAATTTTTTTGATATAAAATGTTTATTCATCTTGATAAAGAAGACCGGCACATGCAGGAGATCCGGACTTCGTTGACAGTATATAAATAATATGTTAGAATATTTTCTAAAAGAGGGGTGTTTTAATGAAAGTGGTAATATTAGCAGGGGGGTTTGGGACTCGTATTATTGAGGAAAGTTATATTCGTCCAAAGCCAATGGTCGAGATAGGCGGAATGCCGATATTATGGCATATAATGAAAGAATTTTTCTATTACGGATATGATGAGTTTATTATTTGTGCAGGATATAAGCAGCACATTATAAAAGAATTTTTCGCTGATTATTATCTTCACAGAAGTGATATAACATTTGACTTCAGTGCGGACAACAACATAATAATACACAATAATGCTGCAGAACCCTGGAAGGTAACTATTATAGATACTGGTCTTAATACAATGACCGGCGGCCGTGTCAAGCGTATCAGGGATTACATAGGAAATGAGACTTTTATGCTTACTTATGGTGACGGGGTAAGTGATGTCAACATATCTGAGCTCGTTGATTTTCATAAATCACACGGTAAGATGGCTACGATCACAGCTATAAGTGTAAATCAGCGTTTTGGTGTGCTTGATATAGATGAAAACTCAGCAATAAAGTCAATGCGTGAAAAAAGCGACGTTGACGGCAGCGTGATAAACGGCGGATATATGGTTCTTGAACCTCAAATATTTGATCTTATTGAAGGCGATGAAACAGTATTTGAAAAAGAACCTCTTGAATCTGCTGTCAAAATGGGACAGCTCATGGCATACAAACATAATGGATTCTGGCAGTGCATGGACACTCAGCGTGACATGCTGCAGCTTGAAGCTTTGTGGAATTCCGGAAGTGCTCCATGGAGGAAATGGTAATGAATTTTGATTTTTACCGCGGGAAGACAGTGCTTGTAACCGGTCATAGCGGATTCAAGGGCGGCTGGATGTGCAAACTGCTGGCTATACATGGTGCAAAGGTTGTCGGATACTCACTTGATCCTCCGACGACACCCAGTCTGTTTGATATTGCATCAATTGCTGTCAGTACAGAATCCATCACCGGAGATGTGCGTGATCTTGAAAAGCTTAAACAGACTATGGACAGATACAAGCCTGAAATAGTAATTCACATGGCAGCTCAGCCTATCGTTCGTGAAAGTTATATAAATCCCGTTTATACCTATGAAACAAATGTAATGGGAACAGTAAATGTTTGTGAAGCAGTACGTCTGTGTGACAGTGTAAGATCATTTATCAATGTTACTACTGACAAGGTCTATAAAAATAATGAATGGGTATGGGGATACAGAGAAAATGATGCTCTCGACGGATATGATCCGTACTCTAATTCAAAAAGCTGTTCAGAATTAGTGACCGGATCTTATAAGAGATCATTTTTCAGCACCAGGGATATTTCTGTATCTACCTGTCGTGCAGGAAATGTCATTGGCGGAGGGGATTTTGCAGCAGACAGAATTATTCCTGACTGTTTCAGAGCTATGCAGGATACAGGCATAATCAAAGTCAGAAATCCTGATTCTGTTCGTCCGTTTCAGCATGTTCTGGAGCCTGTGAGTGCCTATCTTATGCTTGCACAGGCACAGTATGACAATAAATCAGCTGAAGGCTGCTATAACATAGGTCCGGATGACATTGACTGTATCTGTACAGGAAAACTCACAGATATTTTCTGCTCTTTCTGGTCAGACAATGCTTCCAGGGTAAGAAGCTTTGAAAACAACGCGCCTCATGAAGCGAACTTTCTGAAGCTTGACTGCTCAAAAATAAAAAAAGTCCTTGACTGGGAACCACGCTGGCATATTGAGCAGGCAGTTGAGAAGACAGTTGAATGGTACAAGTCATATATTGACGGATCTGATATAAATAAACTGATGGAAAAACAAATCAATGAATACATAAAGGGGTAGATATATGTTTGATAATATGACTGAACAGCAGGCAAGAGAGCAGATACTTGGTATGGTAAAGAGTTACTGCGATAAATATCATGCTCCGAAGGAATACACGAAAGGCAGCAGGATTCCGTACGCATCAAGAATATATGACTCTGATGAAATGACAAATCTCGTTGACAGCTCACTGGAATTCTGGCTTACATCCGGAAGATACACAGATGAGTTTGAAAAGAAATTATCTGAGTTTCTTGGTGTAAAATACTGTTCGCTGGTAAATTCAGGTTCTTCAGCAAATCTGGCAGCATTTATGGCTCTTACGTCTCCGCTTCTGGGAGAAAGGGCAGTAAAGCGTAATGACGAGATAATTACTGTTGCAGCCGGATTTCCTACAACAGTAACACCAATGATCCAGTTTGGTGCTGTTCCGGTATTTGTTGATGTAACAATACCTCAGTACAACATAGATGTCAGTATGCTGGAAAAGGCATATACATCAAAAACCAAGGCCGTAATGCTTGCACATACACTTGGAAATCCGTTTGATATTGCAAAGGTCAGAGAATTCTGCACCAGTCATAATCTATGGCTTGTAGAGGACAACTGTGATGCCCTTGGGTCAAAGTACATTATTGACGGCAAAGAGTACTTTACAGGTACTGTCGGAGATATAGGAACTTCAAGTTTTTATCCTCCTCATCATATGACAATGGGTGAGGGCGGTGCTGTATATACAAATGATCCGCTGCTTGCAAAGATAGTACGATCTTTTCGTGACTGGGGACGTGACTGTGTCTGCAGGTCAGGCTGTGATAATATGTGCGGTCACAGGTTTGACAGGCAGTACGGTGATCTTCCTCTTGGATATGATCATAAGTATGTTTATTCGCATTTCGGCTACAACCTGAAGGCCACTGATATGCAGGCTGCTATAGGATGTGCACAGCTTGGAAAGCTTCCTTTATTCGTGGAAAAAAGGAAAGAGAATTTCAGGCTCTTGAAAAATATTCTTATGAGTGAGCAGGACAGACTGATCCTTCCTGAAAGCTGCGAAAACTCTGATCCCAGCTGGTTTGGTTTTCTTCTCACATGCAGGGAAGGTGTCAGCCGAAATAAACTGGTAAGCTACATAGAAAGCAAAGGTATACAGACAAGAATGCTGTTTGCAGGCAATCTTACAAAACATCCCTGCTTTGATGAAATGAGAGCGACAGGTACAGGCTACAGGATCGTGGGCAGCCTTGAAAATACAGACCGTATCATGAATGATTCATTCTGGGTAGGAGTTTATCCGGGAATGACACAGCAGATCATTGAGACTATCGGACAGGTCATAAAAGAGGCACTTAATGACTGTTGTGAATAAACTATGGAATCTTTTTGAGCGGATATTAAAAAGTACGGTCAGTTTGCTGCTTAAAATTCCGGGGAAGGAACTATCAGATTCACAGTGGCAGAATTTTATGCAGTTCGTAAAGTTCTGCCTTGTCGGCGTATCAAACACAGCGATTTCCCTGGGAGTATATTATATATTTGTTGCTGTAAACAGCAGTCTTTATATGATCGGAAATGCAGCCGGTTTTGTTGTAAGTGTGCTCAACTCGTACATTCTCAACAGCAGATTTGTTTTCAAAAAACAGGATGAAAAGGGTAAGACACTGGTAAAAACCTTCGCAGCTTACGGGACAAATCTGATCATCGGAACTCTGATGCTTTATCTGCTGGTTGATATCATCGGCATTTCAGAGTTTATTGCTCCTCTGATCAATCTGCTGATAACTGTTCCGCTCAACTATATACTCAATAAAAAATGGGTTATGAAATAGGACGTAAATTATTGAAAGGATAATAAATATAATGAAGAAGATTTCCGTTCTTATCCCGTGTTATAATGAAGAAGAAAATGTTGAAGAGTTAAGCAGGGAGATAAAAGAGCAGTTTGAAAAATATCTTTCTGAGTATGATTATGAGATCATCTTTATAGATAACTATTCAACTGATTCAACAAGGGTCAAGCTTATCAGGCTTTGCAGTGAAGATAAAAGGATCAAGGCCATATTCAACGCCAGAAATTTTGGTCAGTTCAATTCTCCTTACTACGGGATGCTTCAGACCACGGGGGACTGTACGATAACGATGTGTGCTGATTTTCAGGATCCGGTTGATCTGATCCCGCGACTTGTTCATGAATGGGAACAGGGATATAAAATTGTCTGTTCTATAAAGACAAAAAGTAAGGAAAACCCACTGATCAGATCAATGAGAACATGTTACTACAAACTAATTAAAAAAATGTCAAATATAGATCAGATAGAGCAATTTACAGGAACAGGACTTTATGACAAGGACTTTATTGATGTGCTCAGAGGACTTAATGATCCGACTCCTTTTCTTCGTGGTATAGTTGCTGAACTTGGATTCAGACGCAAGGATATTCCATATGAGCAGCAGAAACGACGCGCAGGAAAAACCAGCAACAACTGGTATAAGCTTTACGATGCGGCAATGCTCAGCTTTACTTCCTATACAAAAGTCGGTATGAGGATATGTACTATCGCAGGCTTTTTTATGTCAATGATAAGTATTCTCGTAGCGGTGATCTATCTTATTCTTAAACTGGTAAACTGGTATAGTTTTGCAATGGGTGATGCACCTATCCTTATAGGCATTTTTCTTCTGGGCGGAATACAGTTGTTCTTTATAGGTTTTCTGGGTGAATATATGATGAGCATTAACCAGAGGGTTATGAACAGACCGCTGGTTATAGAGGAACGCAGGATTAATTTTGATGAAAATGAAAAATAATAAAACAGCAGTAATTACAGGTGCAACAGGAATGCTTGCCCTTGCTCTGATGAGAAGACTCATTTCAGAAGGGTATTACATATATGCGGTGGCCAGACCTGATTCACCGCGCATCGCAGATATTCCTGAATCTGATATGATAACAACAGTAAAATGCGATATGCATAATTATAAAAACCTGAGCAGTATGATAAATTCATGCTGCGATATATTTTTCCACTTTGCATGGGAAGGTACTTCAGGAAATGCCAGAAATGATATGGCACTTCAGACACGAAATATCAGGGCGTCAGCAGAAGCAGTCAGTGCGGCTGCTGAGCTTGGATGTCAGGTATTTTTGGGAGCAGGATCTCAGGCTGAATACGGAAGAAAAGAATGTGCTGTGACACCGGACATGCCTGCATTTCCTGAGAACGGCTATGGAATGGCTAAGCTCTGTGCAGGACAGATGACACGGCTGATGTGTAAGGAGAAAGGAATAAAGCACATATGGTGCCGTATTTTCAGTGTTTACGGACCATACGACGGAAATCAGACCATGATAATGTCGTCAGTCAGAAAGCTTATTGACGGCGGGACACCGTGTTTCACTCCGGCGGAACAGATGTGGGATTATCTTTATTGTGATGATGCTGCCGCTGCTTTGTATCTTGCGGCTGTTAAAGGCAGGGATGGTCATGTCTACTGTGTCGGAAGCGGAGAAGTCCGGATGCTCAGGGATTACATAACAGAGTTAAGAGACAGGACAGATCCGGCTGCACAAATAGAAATCGGGGCCGTCCCTTACAGCGAAAATCAGGTTATGTATTTATGTGCTGATATAACTTCTCTTAAAGAAGATACAGGTTTTATACCGCAGTACAGTTTTTCGCGAGGCATATCAGCTACAATAGAATGGTATAAACTCAGACTAAACGGCGGAGGTACAGATAAATGAAAAAAATAATGCTTCTGGACTGTACATTGCGTGACGGAGGGTATGTGAATGACTGGAATTTTGGTCACAATAATCTGGTAAGCATATTTGAACGGCTCGCAGAAGCTATGGTTGATATAATTGAAATAGGTTTTCTGGATGAACGGAGAAATTTTGACCCCAACAGGAGTATTATGCCTGATACCGACTGTGTAAGTAAGATTTACGGACGTCTGGACAGGAAAAATTCAATGGTCGTAGGTATGATCGACTACGGTACATGCAGTCTGAGTAATATAAGACCCTGTGAAGACAGCTATCTCGACGGCATCAGAGTAATATTTAAAAAGCACCTTAGAAAACCGGCTCTTGAATTTTGTGCAGAGCTGAAAAAACTCGGTTACAAGGTTTTTGCTCAGCTTGTAAGTGTTACAAGCTATACAGACGAGGAGATTCTTGATCTTATTTCTATTGCAAATGAAGTTAAGCCATATGCTGTGTCTATGGTCGATACATACGGACTTATGCATCAGAATAATCTTAACCACTATTTCAGGCTGCTTGATGAAAATCTATGCCCTCAGATAAATCTCGGATATCATGCACACAACAATTTTCAGATGGGTTATGCTAACTGTATTGCAATGCTTGCAAACAGTACCAAGAGAAATATTATAGTTGACGGATCGCTTTACGGAATGGGCAAAAGTGCGGGAAATGCGCCGGTTGAGCTTATCGCCATGCACATAAATCATTCCTATGGCCACAGGTATCATATAAGTCAGCTTCTTGAAGCAATTGATTCAAATATATCACAGTTTTACACAAGTGCTACCTGGGGATATAACATGTTTTATTATCTTGCTGCTTCAAATGACTGTCATCCTAATTATGTTTCCTATCTTACAGAAAAAAGGACGCTGTCAGTTAAAAGTGTAAATGAGCTGCTCGGACGGCTTGAAGGGGAGAAAAAACTGCTTTTTGATAAGAAATATATAGAGCTGCTGTATCTTCAGTATCTTGACAATGAAGTGAACGATACTCAGACAGTATCTGAACTAGAAGCAATTCTTTCAGGCAGGCCTTTGATGATAATCGGACCGGGAAGCTCGGTCAGGAGTGAAAAAGCTGCGGTAGACAAATATATTTCAGCTAACTCTCCTGTAATCATTTCAATAAATTATATACCTGATAATATAAGACCGGACTATGTTTTTGTCAGTAATTCAAAAAGATATGTACAGATGGCAACTGAACTTGCAAATTCGCAGTTTACAATAATTGCAACATCAAATGTTACAAGCTATAAAGGAAGCTTCGATTATATAGTCAATGTCAGTCCGCTTCTGGATCTTGATGCTGAGATAATCGATAATTCTCTTACAATGCTTCTGAGGCTTCTGATAAAAACAAATATCAAAGATGCAGCACTTGCAGGATTTGACGGTTATTCAAAAGTTGTAGAAAACTATGCTCATCCTGTAATGGAGTATTCTTTTGCAAAGGAAAAAGCTGATTATCTTAATAAATATACAACTGATTTTATAGGCAGCATCAAAGATAAAATGACATTAAGCTTTGTTACAAAATCAAGATATGCATGTGGAGGAAGCTATGAGCAGGTATAAGCTGGCGGTATTTGATGTTGACGGGACTCTTCTTGACACAACGCAGGGGGTTCTGGCATCGGTCAGATATACAATAGACCATTTCGGATTTAAAATGCCCGATAATGAGAGACTTAAAAAATTTATCGGTCCACCTATACAGGACTCTTTTGCTGATCTGTATGACCTGAAAGGAGATATTCTTCAGGATATAGCTACAGTGTTCCGCAATCGTTATAAGAGTTCAGATCTGCTTAAGGCAAAACCGTATGACGGAATATATGATGTAATGGATAAGCTGCGTCAGGAAAATGTCATCTGTGCGATCGCAACTTATAAAAGAGAGGACTATGCAGTTGAGCTGCTTGATCATTTCGGATTTAACAGATATTCTGATATTATATACGGCGCAGATCACGAGAACAAACTGAAAAAAAGTGATATAATAAAAAAATGCCTGAAATCAGCGCAGATAGAAGACTATCGTGAGGCTGTGATGATCGGTGATACAATGAATGATGCTGTCGGAGCCGGCAAGCTCGGAATGGATTTTATAGCCGTAACTTACGGGTTCGGATTTAAAACCGCCAGTGAACTTGACAAAACCGGGAAAATAGGATATACGGACAGTACAGACGGGATACTAGCTCTTATCCTGTAAATCAATCAACAAATCAGAAGGAGGTCATATTTCTTTAAGGAAATATGTATATCAAATGAAAATTAAAGTTTCGGATTATATAGCTGATTTTTTAGTCAACAAAGGTATTAAGGACTG
Source organism: Oscillospiraceae bacterium (assembly GCA_030539275.1). Classification (GTDB taxonomy): domain Bacteria; phylum Bacillota; class Clostridia; order Oscillospirales; family Ruminococcaceae; genus HUN007. The sequence continues at coordinate 76,811 of JAUNSK010000012.1, forward strand.
CTTTATGGTTACAGGCGGCGGAGCCATGCATCTTGATGATTCACTCGGTCATAAAGAAGGACTGCATTGTATCTTTAATCATCACGAACAGGGCAGCTCCATTGCTGCTGAAGCATATGCAAGACTTACAGGGAACATTGCCGCAGTATGCGTTACAAGCGGTCCCGGAGGAACAAATGCTATTACAGGTGTTATGGGCGGATGGCTTGATTCAATTCCTATGTTTGTTATTTCAGGTCAGGTCAAACGTGAGACAACAACATGGTCATGCTCCGGGCTTGGACTCAGGCAGCTTGGTGATCAGGAATTTGACATAGTTAATTCTGTTTCCAATATGACAAAATATGCTGTTATGGTCACAGAACCGGAAAAAATAGCATACCATCTTGAAAAAGCATATTATCTTGCACTTGAGGGACGAAAAGGCCCTGTATGGCTGGATATCCCGCTTGACGTTCAGGGTGCTAAGGTGGAAGAGGATGATCTTGTACATTTCACACCTGAGACTCAGATAAGCGTTACCCAGGATTTTACGGCTCACAATGCAGCGGAGATACTCGAGAAGATAAAGTCTGCAGATTCTCCTCTTATCCTAGCCGGTACAGGTATAAGGCTTGGAGGTGCTCATCAGAAGTTCCTGGATCTTGTCAGAAAACTTGATATTCCTGTTGTTACAGCCTGGAATGCGAATGATACACTGGCTTATGATGATCCATGCTTTTGCGGAATGCCGGGTACAGTGGGAACACGTTCAGGCAATTTTGCAGTGCGCGGTTGTGATGTGATACTAAGTCTCGGCTGCCGCCTTAACATCAGAATGATAGGTTATAATCATTTTGATTTTGCAAAAGACGCATATAAGATAATTGTGGACATAGATGAGAGAGAACTCAGAAAGCCTACTATAAGACCTGATATGGCTGTAAATGCAGATGTAGATGATGTTATTTCAGAGCTTTTGAAATGCGAGTACAGTCGCCCTTTGAAGCATGACAAATGGCTCTCATGGTGCAGACAGCTAAAAGACAGATTTCCTGCAGCATTGCCTGAGTATGCACATGCAGACAAGCTCAATCCATATACATTTATTGATCTGCTCTCAGATAAACTTGACAATAGGGATAAGATCATTTGCGGTAACGGAAGTGCATGCGTAATTACATTTCAGGCACTGAAAATCAAACAGGGTCAGCGTATGTTCACAAACTCAGGCTGTGCAGCAATGGGATACGGACTTCCCGCAGCTCTGGGTGCTGCTGCGGCAGACGGCAAAAACAGAACAATATGTATTGACGGAGACGGTAGCATCATGATGAATATACAGGAACTTGCTGCGATTGCTTACAACAAGCTTGACATTAAGATCATACTTATCAACAACAACGGATACCATTCTATCAGACAGACTCAGAAAAATCTGTTCAAGCCTCCTTTTGTCGGTATCGACAGTGACAGCGGAGTAAGTTTTCCTGACTTTGATCTTCTTGCCAAGGCTTTTGGTCTTAAGTATTTTGTTATAGAAAATGAGAATATGGCAGAAAGTGTTCTGGATGATGCACTTAACTGTGACGGTGCATGCATATGTGAGGTGATCGTAGATCCGAAACAGAACTTTGCTCCGAAATCATCATCAAAGGTCCTGCCGGACGGAAAGATCGTGTCTGCATCACTTGACGATATGGCACCGTTCCTAGACAGGGATGAGTATAGCGCGATACATTTTGAGCCTGAGAGCGGACAGTCTGACAAGGAGAAATGCCGATGAAAATAACATATAATAAACTGCGGCGTGCAGCAGTTCTTTACTGTGTTTTTCCGGTAGTAATTTTTTTGTTCGGATGGATTTCTACCGTTTTTGCATGTTTGTTCACTATGTTTATAGCAGGCGGATTATTTATTATGGTCAGAAATTCTGATGAAGATGATGGTAATGTTCCTTATATGCAGATATCAAAAAAAGCTGTGATCTTCATTGCTGTCGCGGCAGTAATATGGTGCATACTTGCGGGACAGGGCGGTTTTATCTCCCAGACAAAGGACCACGAAATTAGAAATGCAATTTTTCATGATCTTATTAAAATGGACTGGCCGGTAATCTATGATCAGGACCAGATGCTTTCTTACTACATAGCACACTGGATGTTTCCCGCTCTCGCAGGAAAAGCAGTACTTGCTCTTTCGGGAAGTGTTTTCTATGGATATCTTGCAGGAAATATTGCTCTTTTGATATGGAGTAGTATAGGTTGTTTTATTGCATTGATGCTGACGGCAATGGTTACAGCATCAAAAGATAAATCACATCCTGTTGCTGCCGCTGTTATGTTTATAATGTTCAGCGGACTGGATGTAGTAGGAAAATACCTGACAGGATTCAAAAGAGTAGATCATATCGAATGGTGGGCAAATTACTTTCAGTTCAGTTCGATCTCAACCTGCCTTTTCTGGGTCTATAATCAGGCAATAGTGAGCTGGATCATAACGCTTTGCCTGATCAATGAGAAAAAAATAAAAAACTTTGCATTGCTGGGAATACTCGTTCTTCCGTTCGGGCCTTTTCCTTTTATCGGAATTGTCATGATGTGTATTATTAAAGCATGTGAAATAACAATAAAACGCATCCGCAGTAAAATGAAGACGGCAGAAATTTTGCGTGACATATTCTCAGTTTCAAATATTGCAATGCTTATAGGAACAGGAATTCCTTATGCTGCATATTACATGTCAAATGCGATCGTATCAAACGACGCAGTATATGATGAAAGTAAGGTAAATGTCGGCCTTCGTTTCCTGGACTCATTTGTTGATATTATTTACAGCAGGGATCTGAACAGAATTGTTCTTTTCTTTGCTGTGTATGTATCATTTATCTTTCTGGAATCCGGAATTTTTATATTGCTGATAGCAGCTTACCGTAAGAAAAAAATATTTGATAATATGACATTCATAATTTTATCCGAGCTTCTTTTATTCATTCCTCTTATGCAGATGGGATCTCAGTTTGACTTCGGTATGAGAGTATCAATACCAATGATCATTTATATCTATGTAGAGTTTACAAAAATGGTAACTCAGATGCTGCCGTCAAAAGGTGAATTCAGGACTTTTGACAGCCTTATAAAAGCAAAACCTTTGCTGATAATCTCACTTTTTGTTTTTTTACTGGGCACAGTTACACCACTTACTGAAGCAGCACGTGGTGTTTTTGATACGATTTCATTAGGTGTTCATCCAAAAACAGATTATTTTTTCAATGAGTCGTTAAACGATGTTTATGAAAAAAATAATTTTGCATCGTCAAACTATACAGAGTCTGCTTTTTATAAGTATCTTTGCAGAAAGTGATTTAATTAATATTATTAACAATAATCAGATCAGTCTGCAGTTACTGCAAAAAAAATTGAGATACACGGTGGAAACGTGTATCTCAATAAAAATATAAGCGGTTTTACAAAATGGTTTACCTGTGAGCTTAAAACATCAGACTCAGAAAACTGCAGGAAAACAAATTAAATAATAACCGGATCAACCGGCCGAAAGCTGAATGTTAAGACATTTTTGTCTTGTGTGCACCGCTGTCTATTGATTTGCGGGAGTGAAATAACTGCATTATCAGAACTGCAGCAGATACAGCAGCTGCCATGATCACTGTCACACATGCAATGAATGCTGCAGTTTTCCAGTTTCGTATAATAAGCTTGATAAGCCATACAGCACCATACATTATTGCCCATACAGATAAAAAGAAAAATATACGGCTGAATATACAGCATATTCTGACTGAGATGTTGTCACGCAATTCATCACTTAAATATAGTTCGTCGACATTTGTAAATGTAAGTTTGTAGATAATAAGTACTGCTGCGGCCAGGATAATGTATTCCCAATACCATTCAAGCGCCAGGCCAAGCGGTTGCGCTGCTCTTTTCAGAATAAATTCTATCATTTGTCATTTCCTTTCTGTTATCCTTCATAGTGTTCGTGATACATGCGGCATTTATTTTTATAATAGCTTATCAGCTACGCCTGCATTTATATTCCGAACAGAAGGATGTCCTTTCTTTTCTATCTTATTATAACATATTCATTTATATTTTGAAAGATATAAGGAGAGAAAATTTAATGTTTATAGAAAATAAATAATCAGAATTTTAGTGAAAACTTACAGGATTTTCAAGTAAAAATGTACTTCAAAGTTAATAATATAAAACAGCCGGTTATATAAAAAAATTCTAAAAAAATGCAAAAAGGGGTTGTAGTATAAACGACATCTGCTATAATAGGAATTACGGTACCGATAAAAAATAAGGAGAGTTAATTATGAATAATTTTACTGTAAATTCTATCGGCAGGGTGCGTGTATCTGAGGAAGGTTTTTGCGTGGAGCTTGACAAAAAATATATCCCGGCGCTGCAGGGACTGGACGGTTTTAGTTATGTTCAGGTATTCTGGTGGTTTGACGGATGTGACAACGAAGCCTCACGTTCAAGTCTTACTGTAAACAAGCCATATAAAAAGGGACCGGAGGTAATGGGTACGTTTGCAACACGTTCGCCTGAGCGTCCTAATCCGATAGCCCTTACACCGGCTTACGTTACAGGCATTGATCATGAAAACGGCATAATATATCTTGCGTACATCGATGCATTTGACAATACTCCTGTTCTCGATATAAAGCCATATACACCGAGTCTGGACAGAGTTGAAAATCCGGAAGTTCCGGACTGGTGTTCTCACTGGCCGGAGTCAAACGAAGAATCAGGAGAATTTGACTGGGAAAGCGAATTTAACTTTTAAACTAATGTAAATACTTATTATGTTATGTCAGCGCAGATTAAATAAATATCTGCGCTGATTATCTTTTTATCTGTTTTTTTCGGTCTGATCAATATATATATTGAAAAACATATCAGAAAATGTTAATATGTAAACACAGACCTTTTCAGATACGTTAATTTAAAATGATAAATTAACGTATCTGAAAAATATATTAAAACTTATTAATATAAACAGAAAGGCACAAAAATGAAAGTTACAAACAAAATGATAGCAAAAGAACTCCGTCTGATGGGTGCACTGTACAGACCGATTACCAGTCTTGCACTTCCAAAGAAAAGTAAGTCAGTCAAGAACAGCAAAAAGAAAAAAACATGCAGCAGCAGGATAAAGTTCAACCACTACATACCGCGTCCGGATAATACAATGATGCGTCTTCTTATTGTAAAACCTCAGAAACCTGAATCCACAACCGGCGTGCTGTGGCTTCACGGCGGCGGATATGTTATAGGTCAGCCTGAAATGATGAAGATGTCTATGGCAGGCAAAATATCATCAGAGTATGTTCTCGTTTCTCCTGAGTATACTCTTGCAACTGAGAAACCGTTCCCGGCAGCACTTGATGACTGCTATACAGCGCTTATATGGATGAAGGAACATGCTGATGAACTCGGTATTTCACCTGATATGATAATTGTAGGCGGCGAAAGTGCAGGAGGCGGCCTTACTGCGGCACTTAGTCTGTATGCAAGAGACAAAGGAGAGGTCAACATTATATGCCAGATACCGCTTTATCCGATGCTTGACGACAGAATGCAGACTCATTCAATGATAAATAATAATGCGCCTGTATGGGACTATGTAAATAATAAAAAAGCATGGAATATGTATCTTGACGGTGCGACAGGCGATGAAGTTTCTAAGTATGCAGCAGCAGCCAGAGAGACAGATTACAGTGAACTGCCTCCGACAATCACATTTGCCGGTGATATTGAACCTTTTTATGACGAAACAGCAGAGTATGTGAGACACCTTAAAAAAGCAGGTGTTCCTGTTGCATTTAAAAAATATGAAGGATGTTTCCATGCATTTGACATGACTGTTCCGTGGTCTCCGCAGGCTAAGGATGCAGCAGCATTTGTTATGAGAAATCTTCATACAGCAGTCAAAAAAGCTGAAAAAAAACGAATTTTAGATAATCTGGAAGTATAATATTTTTATTATTAAGTTTTTTTAAAGCGATTACATAAAAGAAAGCATAATATATAACAGATATTATTTTAAATACGCAGTGAAAATATACCGGGATATTTTTTCACAAATACATTTTGCATATTGAATGCAAACTAATATTATGGTATAGACAAGATGCCATATAACTGGAAAATAGTGAGAGGGGAGCTGCCTGATGATAATCAGATATAAAGACACCAAGCACTTTACAAAGTCGCAGGTACAGGAACTTTTCCAATCAGTAAACTGGATTTCAGCTAATTATCCTGACAGACTACTGACAGCTTTTAAAAACTGTGAGACAGTTTATTCTGCCTGGGACAATGAAAAACTTGTGGGCATAGTAAATGCTGTGGATGATGGTGCTCTGACAGCATTTGTTCCTTATCTCTGTGTAAATCCTTCGTATCAGGGAAAAGGTATAGGCAAAGAACTTCTTAATATGATAAAAGAAAAATACAAGGACTATTTGTATATTGAGCTGATTGCCGAAAATGAAGGTCTTATAAAATACTATAAGAGCAATGGATTTAATTGCCTCGATACAAGTTTTGTCTGCTGTATTAAAAAAAATGATCTCAAGTAATTAAATAAGCCGTATCCGGTATCTGCTTTTGCAGAGGATCAACCGGATACGGCTTATATTTATTTATTAATTCAGTGCTGTTTTTTTCTTATTGCAGTAAACCTGTCAAATATTGAAAGCAATCCCGGAAGAATAACAACTATCAGAATTATTGCTGAAAGAACGCCGAGTGAAAGTGTTGTGCATATCGGTCCGAGAGTATCATCGTCACTTGCAAAACCAACTATTCCGGTAACGATGACCATTATAAGTCCGGAGGTAAGTATTGTATGAATAGAACCGTCGTATGCAGCTTTCATAGCATCTCTTATATCAAAGCGTTTTCTGTATTCACGATAATAATTTGTATAAAGTATTCCGTAGTCGATGGCTGCACCCATCAGGATGCACTGTACAATAATGTACGCAAGGAAATGTATGCTGCCGTCACCAGTGCCGCTGATCGCAACTGTAATATATACACCGCACATTACTATAAGAACAAGAATGGCCGGGATAATAAATGAACGGAAGGTTATTACAACAATAAGGAAAATAGCAAGAGCTGTAAGTATAGTGATCAGGAGCATTTCTCTGTTAAATGAATTTTTCATTTCATAATTCATTACGGAGTTTCCGACCAGATAGTAGTCACCGTCAAGCGTACTGCTGCAGCTGTCGAAGAGATCTCCTATGAAGCTGTAGGTATCATCAGATTCATTGAGCAGTGTTGTATTGAATACAAGAAGTGAATAGTGAGTACCTTTCATCTGGTTTACAGCATCATTTATCTGGACATTCATATCATCAATGTCTGCAGTGAAGCTGTCACCGAGAAAAGAGCTGAAGGATTCGTCATTTACTATATTATCCTCAAGATAATTAAGAAGCGTGTCAAGTGACATTGTCCATGATCCGTCAAAATTATTCTGACTAGTATATGCGAGCATAAGAATATCTATAATGTTTTTATCAAAATCTCCGCTTATATCATCAAACAGATCATATAATCCTGATGCGTCGTATTTTGTCTGAGAAACGATATTGTCGCACATACTCTTAAGTACGGGCAGCATCTTTGAAGTGTCACTGTCAAGCTTATCTTTAAAGTCCGGATCAGAGATCACGTCATCAGCGAGATATTTTACAAATGTCTGAGGTGAAATAAGCCACGAATCTGTGTCACCGTGTCTGGAAATAAACAGAAGGAACATTGTATCAAGCTGTTTTTCATCCATGCCTATCAGTTCGCTGAGAGTTTCAGGAGTAAACTGTTGTTTTTGAGCGCAGGCATTGATTATTTTATCAGCAAGATTTATCATCTGAGTCCTGTCCTTGTCGAGCATCGGTGAGAATGTTTTTGTGTTGCTGTTAATGAACCCTATAAGCTCTTTGATGCTTAATCTGGTAACATTTCTTCCTGTTGATGAGTCGTGCATACAGTAAAGCAGTCTGAGTGTCTGTGAATCCATCGGGATCAGAGCTGTCATCTGTGTACATGAGTACTTGGTTCCGGAGGCTGATGCTGTCATGATATTATTCATAAGTGTAAGCTTTGACACAGTAACGTTGTCAAACTGAGATGAAAATGCAGGATCTGATATGATATCAGACAAGAGGTAGTTTGAAAACTCCTGCATAGACATGGTTTTGTCACTTTTCTGAATACCGCTGTATACAGCAAAAAGCTGATCAGCCATTGATTTGTCTAAGCCAAGCATATCTGAGATCTGCTGAGATGTCATCGGGATGCCGGCGGTGCTTATAAGCTGATGAACCTGAGTTATCTGAGAAGCGCTTGCATTATCAAAGTATGATGAGTAAGCAGGATCAGTTAGTATATGGTTTACTATAAAGTCTGTAAATTCAGGAAGAGTCATGGTCATGTCTGCAGCAATTTCTGTACCGGTTTTAAGTGCAAATACCTGCGCTGCAGCCGTCTCATCCATACCAAGAGCCTGTGAGATCTGTGCCGCACTGAGTTGTTGTCCTGAAATGGCGGTTTTGATAAGGGTATTTGTCTGGATAAGTGATGCAAGAGTTCCTTCATCAATGGAACCTGCATAGGAACCTGTCATAAGATCAAGGAAATCCGTAAGCTGCATTGAGTCTGTGCCATTCATCATAAGAATACCGTCTATTGATGCGGCATCAATTCCGGTTACTGATGAAAGCTCAGCAGATGTAAGGCTTGTGCCGGAAGCAGCTGTAAGTATAAGATGATTGATGGTGATCAGCTGATTATATGTTGTGCTGTCGATCATTTCTTCATGAGCCAGAAGGAATGATATGAAATTTCCGAGTGTCATTGTTTGCGAACTTACATCAGTATTTGATGAGGCATACAGTATAAACAGCTTATCAATAACTGCGCTGTCTGTTCCAAGAATACCGGACAGCTGGGATGAATTAAACTTTGTACCTGACTGTGCAGCTGAAAGCATTTTGTTAAGGTCTGAAATCTGAGCCGACATACTGCTGTCCACAGCTCCGGCAAAAGCAGGGTTTGAAAGCACGCTTCCGGAAAGAAATTCTGTGAACTGGTATAATGTCATAGTTTTGCCTGTGGCATCAGAACCAAAATACAGATTATAAATAAGATCTGTAACTGAGCCGTCCATAGAGAGCCTTGAGGAAAGCTCAGAGCTTGTCAGCTGAGTATTGATGCCGTTTATATCTGTGAATGTTTTAAGTTCGCTCACGGCATTGATCGTTTTGCTGTCAAAGTATGAAGAAAGAAGCTTGTTTTTAGAAGCGGTATCTGATATAAAGTTTACTAGTTCAGTTACTGTCATTGCCTGAGGATTATAATTCCTGTCAAGTGAATTGTAATAAACAAAGAGAAGCTTTACACTTTCCTCATCAATACCGATAAGCTTTGATATGTCTAAGGTGCTGAGTTTTTCTTCTGATTTCTGAGGATCTGCAAATATCTTCAGTGTGTCAATCTGCTTTTTTACATCATCACTAAGCATTGATGAATATGTCTTGTCTTCAAGAATATCCTTGCTCAGGAAGTTTACAAATTCAGTGATAGTCATTGTTCCTCTGTCAACGCTCTCATTTTCAGAAAAATAGAGCATATAAAGTGACATAACGGTATCCTTGTCCAGCTGAGAAATATCAAAAAATCCGGTCATTTCTTCTGCTGTCATTCGGGTCTTAAGTCTGCCGGCATCTGAAAACTTTTTAAGCAGCTCTATATTATCAGAAATGCTGCTGTCTATTTTATCTGCAAATGTTTTATTTGTAAGAATGTCATCGCAGATGAAATTAATCAGATCATCAAGCTTAACGTCAGGAATATCGCTGCCTGAGTAGTACTTGTAGTAAAGGATCTTCAGCATTTCCTCGTCAATGTCCTGACCTGGAGAAAGTTCAGAAATACTGTCGGCCATTTCACCTGCTGTCATTTCTTTTCCTAGTGTTGACGGATAGCTCATGGATGATCTGACATAATCTCTGTCACTGAATCTGTCAGCGAGAGCGGAAATTTTGTCTTCGTCTTCATTATTATAGAGTACTACAACTGTGTTGTTTGCAGGGAATATTTCGGTTATTGGGGTTGTAGCTGACATTGCGAATTCAATAGGTGTAAGGGTAGATAAAAGATATGAACCCACAAGAACGACAGCGAAGATCGGGACAGCAGCCTTGCGGCTTCTGTAGCTTAACTTTGAGATCCCGTTCATAGGGATATTTATTATCGGCTTTGATGTTTTGGCTATGATCTTATCAAATATAAGGATAAGCCCGGGCAGTATAGTAAAGATGCAGAAGAGACTGCATATTACACCTTTGGCAAGTACGATTCCAAGATCCGCTCCAATTTTAAAACTCATAAATACCAGCATGAGCAATCCTACAAATGTTGTGAAAGCACTGCTTGATATCGATGAAAAAGCATTTGTCAGTGCATTTTTCATAGCCTCAATATGATCATCGCTTTTTCTTAGTTCCTGACGGTATCTGTTCATGAGGATTATTGAATAGTCCATTGACAGTACGACCTGGAGTATGGCAGCTATTGAAAATGTAACGCTGGAAACGCTGGGCTTGAAAACATTTGTGCCCATATTTATAACAATAGCTGTGCATATTACAAACAGAAATATAAGTGGTTCAAACCATGATCCGCACATTATTAAAAGAATTACAGTGAGAACAACAAACGATACGATATATACCCAGAACGGGAGACCTGTCTTGAAATGACCATTTTCAAATATGTAGTCGTAATCGTTTACCAGATTATGTATCTGTGTCTCAATTGCTTCTTCTTCCGGGGTTCCATATTCTGCTTGTGTAGAAATTTCAAACAGAGTATGATTATCTTTGTTGTAATAGCTGTCATCTGATTCATATGCGACGCTTTGAATATCTTTAATATTTTCAAGCTTTTCCTTAAGACCGAGCTTCGACTTATCATCAAGGTCATTTACCATCAGCTTCATGACTTCAGAAGTATCTGATTCAGGGAAATCTGATGCAATAATGTCCGCACCGTGCTTCATCTGTGAATCATCGGCAAGATATTTTGTCATATCAGAGTTGATGTTAACCCTGGTAATAAGCCAGCCGCAAATAACAGTCAGCGTCAGTACAACAGTAAGTATAAGATATCTTTTGTTTACTATAAAATTTGCTGCTTTTCTCATTATCTGTTTTTTTCTCCTTTTCCTGTTAGTATTGATTTTTACAAAAATATATTATATTATAATATACAACAAGACTTAAAGTCAACCGACTGTTTATTTAAATGTGTTGATTTTTGTCATATGCAGTTCAATTTGTTTTAAAAGCATCAAAAAACGATTATTTGTTGATTTAAGAGGAGCTTAGTATGGAAAATCAGAGAATAAGGCTCAGCAAAAAAATGCTGAAGCTTGCCCTAATCGATCTTATGCAGGAAAAAAACATAGAGAAGATAACAGTTTACAGTATCTGTGAAAAAGCAATGATCAACAGAACAACATTCTATAAGTACTATGGCAGTCAGTATGATCTGTTTGAGGATATAATAGATGACATTTTCAATGAGCTTGAGATCTGTTTTTCAAATCAGGATAAGGATTCATGCATGGCTTTCTGTGATTATCTCAGATATATGAGTGAGGACAGAAAGAAATTTCTTGTGATAATCAACTCGTCGGCAAGCTACAGATTTTCAGAAAGACTATTCAGTCTGGATTTTCTGAAGAATATGATACACGCCCACATGAATCATAATTTCACTGAGCAGCAGGAGAGGTATGCTATCATATTTATCTGTACCGGAACGTTTTCAATAATCTGTGAGTGGATGAACAATGGATGTACCGAGCAGCCTGAAGAGATACTGGATATGCTTATCAAGCTAATGAGCTGATGACAGCCTGATTTCTTTTTATTTTGTATTTAACAACAGATCATTGTACTTATATATGAAATAAACTGCTGTCTGTGAGTATCCTTCCAAAATAAAAGCAGTAAATATCAGAAAATGAATTCACTGCTTATCAATATTTTTTTGCCTGCTGTATTCCGGATTATATTTTAATGCTCCGGTTCAGGGGAAGGAAGAGTCAGCAATTCGTCGTACGGAATTACTGATATTGATATATTTGAGCTGCCGCCGACATTATAGTATCTTTGTTCTCTGCAGAATTCCCCTGTCTGAGTATTGATATACAGGCAGTTATAGTCAGATATATTATTAAATCCGTCATCATAAAGAAGAATTCTTGCATCAAACTGTGCAGTTACGCCATTGACAGTGTGAGACCAGTATTTTGCGTTTTCCGCTGTATATGCCTCGCTTTTGTACTGTGCTCCATAAGCAACCATAGTATGACTCGAGTTTTCTAAGTTCACACTATTGTTATAAACAAAAGGCGGAAAGATTCCGGTGTTTATTAATCTGCAGTAATCATACAGTTTTTTTATACTGTTATTAACATTATTTCCGTATGCGGATATGCCATAAATTTTATCAGCATTGAGTGTATTAGCTGCCGCCCAATAATATGTAATCAGCGAACGAAGGCTGTTGTCTATGTTATTACCATTTACATCTCTGAGTTCAGTAACCGGTGAACCGTTTTTTATAATTGCAGGAACATTGTCAAACACATTATATGACTTCATGTACTGCATTACAGAAAGTGCTGCTAATCCAGTACATACTCCTATACAAGGTCTTGAAGTTATATCAGCGGCTCTTTTACTGCTTAATTCTTTATTATAGACACTGTCAAGAAGAGCAGCGTGAGCAGAATTGAGATAATAGTTATATGTGTCGCTGCCGTTCGGTTTTACTCCGTGTATTTCATTTTTATTTGCAGTTCCCCATACAAAAGGTGAAAAATCAATGGGTTGTGTCTGATCAGAATAATTAAAACCATAATGAGCTGCATAGCTCTGGGCTTTGGAAGAACCTGAAAGGGTAAAGCCATCTATTTTCTGCAGAGTATCAGTAAATCCAAGTCCTTTGCTGGCTATATACGAATTCGGATTTTCTATTACAGCACCGCGCATTGTCGGACAGTCTGCAAATGCCCGTTCTCCGACATTGACCTTGCTCTTAAATATAACTGATGTCATAGCAGTGTCATAAAAAGCTTCTTTTCCAATGCTGATTTCCTGATTAAATACTGACGGGTACCAGTCAAACTGAGATGAGTAGGTAGTTTTGCTGAGATGTGAGCAGTACTTAAAAGCTCCGCTTTTAATGGTTGTTACGCTGTCCGGAATTACAGCACATTCAAGCTGCCTGCAGTCACGAAAAGCACGGTCACCGATTGTTGTTACACTGTCCGGAATCTTTATTTCCTTTACAGCACATGATGCAAAGGCATAGTCATCAATCGCAGTAAGTGTTTTACTATTATAGTAAGTAAATTCTACCTGAGCCAGATCAGAACAATCAGAAAAGCATCGTTTTGGAACCTTCCCGGCAGATAAACCAATCATTGCAGAGGTTACCCGGCTGTATCTGAATGCTTGTTCACCTAACTGCTCAATACAGGTAATGTTAGCAACCGATCCGAGTGTTCCGGTGTTGTAAAAGGCTTCAGAACCGATTTTTTTGATATAGTTAAGATTACTGACAAAAGAAGAATTGAGAGAAGAGCAGTTATAAAATGCCTGTGAGCCGATCTCACTTATCTTTTGCCCGAATGCACGCTCAAGATAGTTATCCTGTTTAATACTTTCAAGGGAAGTACAGTCCTTAAAAGCTCTTTCGCCTATCTTTGTAACCCATTTCATACCGGATACTTTTTTGATATCAGTCTGACCGTTAAATGCATCCTGATAAATCTCGGTAACTTTATAATCACCGTAGACTGTTTCAGGAATTACAATTTCAGATACTTCTCCGGTTGCTACGCATCCGATGATAGAAGCGGTTTTGTCGGTAGTCGATAAAAGTCTGTAATACAGCCAGTAATTACCGGTTGAACCCTCAACAGAAAGCTTGGTTCCGTATATTCCGGTTGAGATCAGTTTTATCCCGTTATATCCCTGAGAAATCAGTGCAGCTGACACAACAGAATTATCTGATTGAGACGAATGACCGGAAAATAATCCTGTTTCAGCCTGAGCTGTTATTGAAAATGCGATGACCAGACATAATGCTTTTTTTAAAGATTTCCTCATAAATTTTCCCCCTTGTTGTTATTTTGAATATATTTATTTAATATTTGCTATTAAAACTATAACATATTCAGGATATTATGTCAATTCACGGAAACGTATACATTAAAAAATATTTCTATGTATAAATGAGCATAAAAAAAGAACAGCAGATCTCAGGTTTTGAGTTTGCTGTTCTGTTTTTTGTTAAATATCAATTCATATGAAAGAATCCTGTTGTTTTGCTTAATGCAATTAAGTTAAGCATTACGCATGCATTTCTTAACATCATCAAATTCATCAATGATCTCTTTATCCGGTTTTGCAGTAACAAGAGATACAATAATAATAGCTGCAAGTGCAGCAATGAATGCAGGCAGAAGTTCATAAATATCGAGTGCGCCGCCAAGAGGTCTGATGACGAACTTCCATACAAATACTGTGATTCCGCCGGCGATCATTCCTGCCAGTGCACCCCATTTGTTTGAACGTTTCCAGAACAGGGCTGTAAGCATTACCGGTCCGAATGTTGCGCCGAAGCCTGCCCATGCAAATGAAACGATCTGGAATACTGAGCTGTTCGGATTCCATGCAAGTACTATTGAAACTAAAGCTATTACGATCAGAACAAGACGAGCTGAGAGCATTGATGCTTTCTGTGAGAGCTTGAGTCTGAAAACGCCGTTGAGAATATTTTCAGAAAGGCTTGAGGAAGCAGCAAGAAGCTGTGAATCTGATGTAGACATTGTACATGCAAGGATTCCGGCAAATATAAGTCCTGCACACAGTGCTGCTATTACGCTGTGCTCACTCATGACCGTTGCCATTTTGATAACAACTGTTTCAGCCTCGCTGCTGCCTGAAAGTGCAGCTATTGAACCGTTTGCTGAAAGAGTATTTCCGATAAATCCGATAAGAATTGCAACACCCATTGAAATAACTACCCATACTGAAGCAATTCTTCTTGATGTTTTAACTTTGTTTGTATCGCCGATTGCCATAAATCTCAGAAGGATATGAGGCATACCAAAATATCCGAGTCCCCATGCCATAGTTGAAGCGATCTTTATGAAGCCGTACGAAGAAGATCCGCCTGTGGCATTATGTATTCTGTCAGCAGAAAGGTAGCCGGATATGGATTTTGCATTATCAATTACCGCATCAAATCCTCCGGCAGTCTGAATACCGAAAATAACAAGAATAACGAGTGCAATTGTCATTACTATACTCTGGATAAGGTCAGTAGTACTGGCTGCCAGAAATCCTCCGATACTTGTGTAAGAAATAATGATTACCGCACTTAATATCATTGCAGCGTGATAGTCAAGACCAAACAGTGAATTGAAAAGCTTTCCGCATGCTGCAAATCCTGAAGCCGTATAAGGGATAAAGAATATCAGGATAATAAGCGCCGAAATCCCCATAAGTACATGATTGTTGTCTCTGTAACGGTTTGAGAAAAAGTCAGGAATAGTAATAGCGTTGCTGCACTTCTGTGAGTAAATACGCAGCCTTTTTGCAACGATGAGCCAGTTTACATATGTACCAAGTGCAAGACCTATAGCAGTCCATCCTGCATCGGCAAATCCGCTCAGATAAGCAACACCAGGCAGTCCCATCAGCAGCCAGCTGCTCATGTCTGATGCCTCCGCACTCATTGCAGTAACGATCGGTCCGAGCTTACGTCCGCCGAGATAAAAATCATTGACGCTGCTCATTTTTTTGGAACACAGGATTCCGATGATAACCATCATAACAAGATAAGCAATTATGGTTATCAAAATGCAGATAATATTTGATTCCATAGTTCTTAGTATGAAAAAAGGTGATGATACTCATGGAGTGTCTTAATAAATGATATAAAAATAATCAGGTTTAAAAGTTGAATATCTTTTCAGACTTTTCCACACTCTCTCCCTTCGTAATATTATTATGCCAGTAAAATCTTAACAGTTTCTTAACAGGCATTACATTGTAATTATACACAAAAATCAGGAAAATGTCAATTAAAATCAGTTCATTTCAGAAATTTCAGGATATTAACAGTTGTGAGAGGATATGACAACACGATGGAGCTTTTTATATCGCTTACGGTATTTCATTATATTTTTTTAACTTGATATCAGATGCAGTTTAGATTATAATTAAATATGAATGTATTTTTAATAGTATTTGTATTACTTAAGCAGCTGGAAAAACATAAAAGTGGTGAATGCAAATGAATTATAATATGTTAGAATATGACAAAGCAATAGGGATATGTACATATACAGTAAGTCAGCTTAATAAAATATGCAGTCTATATATCAAGAAATATAGGAAACTCAATAATATCACTCTTCGTGAGAAAAAAGACTCGCCTGTGTTTTGTACTAATCTGTTCTATATCGGCGGACCGGCTTGGTTCATCGAATTAGAACAAAGAGTAGCTGATAATAAATGTGAAGTAACCAGAACGATCATAATTTCAGATAAAAACGGCCAGGTTTTTGAGTCATGCTGCAACGCATGCAATATACAAGGAAATACTATATTAACAAAAAAAGATGTATTAAAGATCACTGATGAACATATAAAATATTTGCATAGCTGCGAAAGAAAAAAGCTCACATATACTGTGCTCGCAGATCGCATAACTTATGAAGTATGTAATAAAAATTCAGAAGGCGATTATGAGCCTGTCTGGGTTGTGCCAGTAGAATGTGAAGAAGAAAAATGGTTTTCTGATCCGTGTCATTATCTAGAAATTTCAGACCTAACAGGTGAAATCATTCATATTATGAATTGTCATGGAAGATATATAGAATCAGAGATATATGGTGATAAAAATAATAAGAGCGGAAGACGATTATAAATGTATTTTGTTTATAATTATAAAGAAGCTGATTAGAAGCAGTATATAAATACTAGACGCAGCCCTATAAAGTTTATTTTTAAGGAGTTCGATATGTGGAAGTGTCCTAAATGTAACAGAGAATTTACAAAAGAAAATCAGCATCATTATTGTGGTGAAAAGCCAAAGACAATTGATGAATACATCAAGAGTATGGACGAAAATATACAGAAAGAACTCATGTTTATGAAACGGATCCTTACGCAGTCACTCCCTGAGGCAGATGAACGCATTTCATGGAGTATGCCAACCTACTGGAAAGGTCACAATATAATTCATTTTGCGGCATCAAAAAAGCATATAGGTCTTTATCCCGGACCAGCAGCTGTTGAGCATTTCGCAGATAAATTACAGGGATACAAAACATCCAAGGGTACCATCCGGATCCCATATGGAAAAATCGACGAAGAATTAGTTAAAACTATTGCAAAATGGTGTTATGATACCGGTAATCATGCATAGCATGGACAATCCTGTAAGTGATCATATTACTGAACAATTGCCTGAAGGAAAGACCCGCCCACTAAGCACAATCAAAAATACGCAATCACACAGTCTCAGAAAGGAAAATCAATTATGATTAAAATCATGTTCGTCTGCCACGGCAACATATGCCGATCTCCGATGGCAGAATATATACTAAAAGACATGTTAAAGAAAAAAACCTTTGGCACAGACCTTTACATAGCCTCATGTGCCACAAGCACAGAAGAGATCTGTAACGGAATCGGCAACCCCGTTTATCCTCCTGCAAGGCAGGAACTTAAGCGGCACGGAATCTGCTGCGGCGACAGAAGGGCAGTGCAGCTGAAGAAGAGTGATTATACAGAGTACGACTATTTAATTGGAATGGACAGCGCGAATATCAGAAATATGATAAGGATCCTGGACGGTGACCCTGATGAAAAAGTACACAGGCTCATGGATTATACTCAAAGAGGCGGAGATGTGGCGGATCCGTGGTACAGCGGACGGTTTGATACGGCTTACAGGGATATTTATGACGGCTGTACCGGATTTCTCAAATATCTGAAGCAAAAATATGCAGATGTGGACTAATCACGCTGTACTGATACTGATTAATTAAACTCAACCGGGGATCGAAGATTTATATGTAATAAAAATTCGTGTAAATATTAAATAGATATACTAAGAGGAGAAATAATGAAACAGATAGCTGTAATTGACGATGACCAGTACATAAGTGATATGCTGTACAAGCTTCTTACAAGAGAGGGCTACAGTGTTATAAGGGCATATTCGGGAACGGAAGCACTGATGCTTCTTTCATCACACACTCCGGATCTGATACTTCTGGATCTTATGCTTCCGGGACTTACAGGAGAGGAAATTTTACCGAAAATTAAGAATATCCCGGTGATCGTTGTCAGTGCAAAGGTTGATACAAATGATAAGGTTAGACTGCTGCTTGACGGTGCTGCGGATTATGTCACAAAGCCGTTTGATACAAAAGAGCTGCTGGCCCGGATTATTGCGGCACTGAGAAAATCCCAGCCGAATACTTCGTCAGTGCTGAGCTTCAGAGAACTGACCCTTGATACTGATACGCACCTGGTATGTGTGAATGAAAAGACAGTTAAGCTTACTAAAACAGAGTTTGCCATACTCAGACAGCTGATGCAGAGTCCTTCACAGGTGATAACAAAGTCGCAGATCCTTGATCTTATAAGTACAGATACACCGGACTGTATGGAGAGTTCACTTAAGGTGCATATAAGCAATCTCAGAAAGAAACTCAGAGAGATAAACGGCAGGGATTATATTGAAGCAGTATGGGGAATAGGATTCAAAATGCAGGAAGAATAAATCTTAACTTTTTCTTTACTGTTTTCTTAACCTCTATCTTAACTATACAATGATATACTACAGACATAAACAAAAGAGGAGGTAATGATATGGAATATATCATGAAAACGAGTGGGTTAAGTAAAAAATACAGAAACTTCAAAGCTCTTGACGGTCTGGATATGAATATACCAAAGGGTGCGATCTATGGTTTTGTCGGAAAAAACGGAGCCGGAAAAACAACACTTATACGTCTGTTATGCGGACTTCAGGAGCCGACAGGAGGAGAGTACACTCTCTACGGCAAAAAGAATACTGACAGGGATATTTCCAAAGCCAGAAGAAGAATAGGTGCTGTTGTTGAGACACCTTCGATCTATCTTGATATGACAGCAATGGAAAATATGAAGGAACAGTATCGTGTTCTCGGAATGCCGTCATTTGACAATATTCCTGAGATTCTCAGACTGGTAGGTCTTGAAAATACCGGTTCAAAAAAAGCAAAGAATTTTTCACTTGGAATGAGGCAAAGACTTGGAATAGCTATTGCACTTGCCGGTGATCCGGATTTCCTGGTGCTTGATGAACCGGTAAACGGTCTTGATCCGCAGGGAATTATTGAAATGCGTGAGCTTATTCTGAAGCTTAACCGCGAAAAACATATTACCGTGCTGATATCAAGTCACATTCTTGATGAGCTGTCAAGACTGGCTACACACTACGGATTTATTGACAGAGGGCATATGGTTAAGGAGATAAGTGCAGATGATCTTGAAAAAGCATGCAGAAAATGTGTTCGTACGCAGGTAACCGATATTAAGGCGCTTGCAAGGGTTCTCGACAGCTTTGGCATGGAGTACAGTGTTATTTCAGATAACGAGGCTGATATTTTCAGTGATGTGAATATAACAAAGCTTGTTATGGCACTTGTTAAGGAAAACTGTGAAGTGCTGAAACTCTCAGAACATGATGAGAGTCTTGAGAACTACTATGTAAGTCTGATCGGAGGCGGAAGCTATGAGTAAATTGTTATCTGCAAATTTTTCAAGGTTATTTAAAAGTAAAATATTCTGGGCTGGTATGATCTTTATGTTCGGATTTGCGGCATTTCTGATAATTATGAGCCGTATTCAGAACGGCGCAGACAGCAGCGGTTCAAGAGAAATGGACAGTGCGGTATTTGCAGGAACTATTCTCATTCCGGTAGTAACAGCTGTGTTTTCAGGAATATTTCTTGGAACCGAATACAGTGACGGAACTATGAGAAACAAGATAATAGTCGGACATACCAGGGCATCAGTCTATTTGTCGGATTTAGCAGTATGCTGTGCCGGATCACTTCTTATGAATGTAATGTTCATTATTACAATAATAGCACTGGGAGTACCTTTGCTTGGAATGACAGCAGCAGATACAGGGAAAATGATCATTTCATTTTTAATAATCAGTGCTGCTTTATGTGCATGGTGCGCAGTACTCGTGTTCATATCAATACTTATTCATTCAAAATCAGCCGGTGTTGTAACTGCGATCATAACCGGATTTGTGATGATGATGGGCGCAATAGCGCTTTATACCAGATATACTGAACCGGAATACTATCCCGGTGATTATATGTATACAGATTCAAACGGCGAGATCACGTCAGATATGGTGAAGAATCCGGGATATCTGACCGGAACAAAGCGAAAGGTTTATAAAACTTTGCTTGACCTGATTCCGTCAGGACAGTTTATGCAGATAAATCAGGGCAGTCTGGATAATGAGTTATTAAAAACGCTGTACTCAATGTCAATCATAGTGGTGTTCACTTGCGGCGGAATTATATTGTTCAGAAAAAAAGACCTGAAATAGGAGGATATAATATGTTATGGCTTATATGCTTATCGGTTTTTATGAGTGCCGTCTGCTTTTTTCTTCTTATAAAAACTATCATGCTCAGAAAATCAGCAGATGAGATACGTGATCAGATAAGGTCAATACCATCCGATGATACAAATATACTGATAACCATATCAGGTCATGACAGGCATATAAAAATGCTCGCAGCTGAGCTTAATACTCAGCTGCGTTTTCTGCGTGATGAAAGACATAAGTATATAAACGGTGATAATGAACTTAAGGAAGCAGTAACTAATATTTCTCATGATCTCAGAACTCCTCTGACCGCAATATGCGGATATCTTGACCTGCTAAAAAACGAAAAAAAGAGTGAAACGGTGGATAGTTATATTTCAGTTATTGAAAACCGTACTGAAGTTCTGAGACAGCTTACTGAGGAATTGTTCAGGTATTCAGTTCTTGCTTCAGTATCTGACGAACTGAGCTGTGAGGATGTTGATATAGGACGAGTAATTGAAGAAAGTATTTCAGGGTTCTATGCTGCACTCAAGGGGGCAGGAATAACGCCTCAGATATCAATAGCTGATAGAAAAATCATAAGAAAACTGGATGCAGGCAGTCTTATAAGGATATTTTCCAATATAATCAGCAATGCTATAAAATACAGCGACGGTGATCTTAATATTGTACTGAGTGATGACGGAGAAATAATATTTTCAAACAGTGCCCCGGAACTAAGCGAGACACAGGTCGGAAGACTCTTTAACCGCTTTTACACAGTTGAAAATGCCAGAAATTCTACCGGTCTTGGTCTTTCTATAGCGAAGCTGCTTACTGAGCATATGGGAGGGACTATAAGAGCGGAATATAAGAACAGGCAGCTGATCATCAGACTGACTTTTTAGTGTGCTTTGATATCAGATCTTCCACACTATATAGTGACGGGTCTTCACACATAAAATCAGCTTCGCCGAGTCCGGTGCAGTATTTTGACGTGAGCTTACACGGCGAACTGATCAGATCAAGCTTCTGGTTTTTTGTAAGCTTTTTAAGTGCACATTCAAGTTTTCTTGCATCAGTATCATTCGGGGTGCTCCATAATGCTTCCAGTGAAAGTATTTTATGACTTTTAGTGTATTTTGCGCCGCCTGCAATAAGTCCTGCATGCTGCCTTAAACGCCTGGTAATATCAGTAGTTATGCCGGTGTAAAGTGTTTCGCCCTGACACCTGATAATATATATAAACATGGTATTTTTCCTTGCTTTTTGTTTTTTTATGTTCAGTATAGCATATGTCGATATTGATATCAAGAATAGCAAAAAAAAAAATTTGCTTGCATGATTTATTCCAAAAATGTATAATTAAATAAATAAATTTTACTTATCTGGCGCCCCTGAAAGGGGAGCTGTCGCGCAGCGACTGAGGGGTATTGGAACTGAGAACTCAGCGCAAGCAGCAGTAATATGCGACTGGGCAATCCGCCTGAGCATATTTTATGTAACAAATATCTACTAAAGGTTTTCACATTTCCTTGGCGCCCCTGAAAGGGGAGCTGTCGCGCAGCGACTGAGGGGTTTTGGAACTGAGAACTCAGCGCAAGCAGCAGTAACATGCGACCGGGTAATTCGCCCGAGCATATTTTATGTACCAAATATCTACTAAAGGTTTTCCCATTCCCTTGGCGCCCCTGAAAGGGGAGCTGTCGCGCAGCGACTGAGGGGTTTGGAGCTGAGAACTCAGCGCAAGCAGCAGTAACATGCGACTGGGCAATCCGCCTGAGCATATTTCATTTAATCTGATATCTACGAAAGGACAACATATGAACACACAATCAACTGGTAAAATAACATCAAAATCCGATATATTGAATTTTCTCAAAAAGTCAGGCATCTGCCATGATGACAAAGTGCTTGTTCACACTTCACTCAGGTCAACAGGTGAAATAGAAGGCGGAGCAGACGGGCTTATAGATGCTTTCTGCGAGTATCTGTATAACGGACTTTTTATAGTTCCAACACACACGTGGGACGAAGTAGTCAGAGAGAATCCGTATTATGATGTGAAAACATCTGTACCATGTATCGGAACACTGCCGCGTATAGCAGCTTTCAGAAAAGATGCAAAACGTTCACTGCATCCGACACACTCGGTTGCTGTATTCGGAAAAAACGCCGGGGAGTTTATAAAAGGAGAAGAAAACTGTGCGTCACCGGCACCGGTCGGCAGCTGTCTGAGCAGGTTATATGAAGAGGGCGGAAAGATCCTTCTTATCGGAGTCGGACATGATAAAAATACATATCTTCATGCAGTTGATGAGAGACTTGATATAAAAAACAGACTTAATCCGGATCCGTTTGTTATTACTATTAAGGACAGTGAAGGAAACCTGATAAAATCTCCCCCGTTTCATACACATTTTTCAAAGGGGATCAATGGCTGCTGCAGTGAATACTATCCGAACTACAAAAAAGCATTTGAGTATACAGGTGCCGTAACATACAGAGAACTTGGCAATGCTACTGTATACTGCTGTGATGCAGTAAAAATGACTGATACAGTAAAAATGCTATGGGAAAATACAGATCATGATCTGTGTTCCGGAGTACAGGATATCCCGGAGGAATACTATATAAGGAGCAGATAGACGATGTATTCAATTCTGATAACCGAAGATGATACTGCCCTGCGTACAGGTCTTGAGTTTGAACTTTCAGAAGAAGGCTACAGGGTATATACGGCTTGTAATGCTGCCGAAGCAGTTAGATCTTTTGACAATGTTATAGATCTTGCAGTCCTGGACGTAAACCTTCCTGATATGGACGGTTTTACATTATGTTCAAGAATCAAGAAGCTTAAAAATATCCCGGTAATATTTCTGACATGCAGGGATCTTGAAGAGGATGAGTTAAGAGGCTTTGACTGCGGGGCTGATGACTATATAACAAAGCCGTTTTCAGTTCCTCTGCTTAGAAAACGAATTGCTGCTGTTCTGGGAAGGTACAATGCTAAAAGTTCTGAGTATACGGACGGTTTTCTGACAGTAAATTTTGATAAATTATCGGCCAGGGCTGGTGACAAGGAACTTAGCTTTACACCTACGGAATATAAGCTTCTCAAGGTTTTTATTACTAATGGTTCAAATGTTCTGACCCGCCGGATGCTTCTTGAAAAGCTCTGGGACAATGAAGGAAATTTTGTAGATGAGCATGCCCTTACAGTAAATATCAACCGTATCAGAACAAAAATAGAGCAGTCCGGACATAAGTACATTAAAACAGTATATGGTATAGGCTATTCCTGGATCGGTGAAATGACATGCTGATCATTTTCATATGTACAACTGTAGTATTGAGTGTTCTTCTGGTCTGTGTAATAATTCATAACAATCGTGAAATATCCAGGTTATCCGATATGCTGAGTACTGCTCTTGATGATATGCTGTCTGATAAGGCACCGCAATTTGAAGAAAATAAAGAAACTCTTATTTCAAAGCTTAATCTGAAACTCAGAAGGCTGTATGATATTCTGCAGGGCAAAACAGAGGAGTCTTTGCATGATAAGGAAAAAATGCAGTCACTTATTTCGGATATTTCACATCAGGTGAAAACCCCGGTAGCAAATCTAAAGATGTATAATGAAATACTGTCTGAGAGAAAACTCACGGGTGATAAGCAGAAGGAATTTTTAAACCTTTCCCGGATGCAGATAAACAAGCTTGATTTTCTGATGCAGTCACTTGTCAAAATGTCCAGACTTGAAAATGGGATCATTTCATTTTGTACAGACAAAATTCCTGTCCAGTCTCTGCTGGTTGAGGGCCTTTCCGGGATCATGCCGGCTGCTGAACGTAAAAATATCGAAGTGTCTGTTGAATGTCAGGAAGATATATATGCTTTATGCGATAAAAAGTGGACGTGTGAAGCGATATTCAATATACTGGATAACGCTGTCAAGTATACTCCTGAAAATGGCATGGTCAGAGTCTCTGTTACAGTAAACGGTTTTTATACAGTAATAAGTGTAAAGGACAGTGGTGCAGGAATTCCCGAAGCTGAGCAGCCTCTGATCTTTGAACGATTTTATCGTTCGGGTGCAGTCAGGGATATAAACGGGCTTGGAATCGGTCTGTTTCTTTCGAGAAAGATCATTTCAGAACAGGGCGGATATATACAGGTAAAGTCAGAACCACCGGACGGTGCTGAGTTTATAGTATGTCTTAAAAATAAATAATCACAAAACCTCTCAAAGCTGTTATGTTTTTGAGAGGTTTTTGTTACAATTGAGTGTTATGATAAGATAACAAAAAGAAAGGAATGATCTGTATGAATATACTTAAAACAGAAAATCTGAAAAAATACTATGGAAACGGCGACAGTCAGGTAAAAGCACTTGACGGAGTTGATCTTTCGGTAGGGCAGGGGGAATTCGTTGCCATAGTTGGCACATCAGGCAGCGGTAAATCAACTCTGCTTAATATGATGGGCGGTCTTGATATACCAACAGAGGGAAAAGTGATCATTGACAACAAGGAGATTTCAGGAATGACTGCAGATGAACTGACAATATTCAGACGCAGACAGATTGGCTTCATTTTTCAGAATTACAACCTTGTACCGATGCTGACTATTTATGAGAACATTGTACTGCCGGTTGAACTCGACGGATCAAAAGCAGACAGGTCTTTTATAGCTGAGGTAACAAAAATGCTTCATCTTGATGACAAACTGGACAGATTCCCTAATAATCTTTCAGGCGGTCAGCAGCAGAGAGCTGCAATTGCCAGAGCAATAGCAGCAAAACCGGCTATAATACTTGCTGATGAGCCGACAGGAAATCTTGACAGCAAAACAGGACAGGAGGTTCTCGGACTTCTGAAAGAGAGTATTTCAAGATTCAGACAGACTCTTGTTATGATCACACATAACAGTGAGATAGCACAGCTTGCAGACAGGATCGTGCGCATCGAAGACGGAAAAATAAAGGAGTGATGTGCTATGATTAAAAATAATAATTCCGCTGTAACACGCAAACTTACTGTCAGAAGCCTTGCAACAGGAAAAATGCGCAACTTTTTTATTATACTTACCGTTGCACTCTCAGCAGCACTTATCTCAGGACTTTCACTCTCAGCGCTTTCAATGCGTGAGGCAGAAAATCTGGATCTTGAGAAAATGCAGCATGTTCTGTATATGAAAGCCGATGAGAACCAGATCGAACAGATAAGATCAGACAGCCGTACGGACGAAGTAGTAACGTACAAACTTGGCAAATCAATGGAGGTAGACAACTTTATCATTGTACCTGAGTATGTATCAGAAAACAGCGGCAGGATGCAGATGAGAAATATCAGTGAGGGCAGTTATCCCCAGGAGTTCGATGAAATCGTAGTGGATAAGGAATACTTAAAACGCATAGGACATGAACCTGTACTGGGTTCAACGCTTGATATCACATGGATAGACGGTACTCAGGAAACATTCAGGATTTCAGGTTTTACCGGAACAGGCGGGTCACAGAGTGTTTTCATGATATATTTTTCTCAGAAATACGCTGAAAACGGCAGTCAGCTGGCAGAAGTACCGTATTCAGCCGCTGTCAGGATCATCGGAGCTGAGAAAATGAGTGAAAACGAATTTCTTGATGAAATAAGAACACTTGGTGCTGACTGTGGAATAGAGCGTCCGGATATAAATGAGAACAATGCATTTGTAACAACACTTTCAGTATCATCATCGGAACTTATATTTCTTATACTTGTTTCAATATCCGTTCTTTTTGTAAGTGTTCTGGTTATTTACAGTATCTTTTATATATCAGTCACGGGAAAGATTCGTCAGTTCGGACAGCTCATAACTCTCGGAACCACGTCACGACAGATCAGAAAGATGATAAAGCTTGAGGGAATATTGCTGTGTCTTGCCGGTGCACCATGCGGCATTATAATCGGAATTATTTTCTCATACATTATAAGACCACAGGGGCTTACACTCAGGAATATACTGATCGTATCACTTGTAGTATTGCTCGCGAATATGATAACAGTACTTATCTCTATAAAAAAACCTGCCAGGATCGCTTCAGCAGTTTCTCCTATTGAGGCACTCAAGTCAAGCGGATATAAGGATGAGGATAATGCAAAGCAGAAAAAGAAAGGACGCAGACTTACTCCGTTCGGACTTGCAATGATAAGTGCAAAAAGAAATCACAAAAAATCTCTTATGACCGCTCTTTCTCTGGGGGTCGGGGGAGTCTTGTTTATGACAGGTACAACACTGATCGTATCTATGAACGAAGACGAATATTCCAGACAGAGTGAGTACAGATTCGGTGAATATGTTCTGAGTCTTTCATCAAATGCTACAGAGGCAAATGAACATGGCATGAGTGGAATTCAGCTTCAGAATCCTTTATCGGAAGACATGATCAATAAAATAAAAGATATTAATGGTGTTAAGAGCGTTATGGCGCTTAAAAACATGTCAATAGATTTTTCGTATAATAACTATAACGGTTCAGATTTCATTCAGCCGTATACACGAGACGATTCACAGATTTTTAACAGATACAGAACTCAGGAAAAACTGCTTGATTATGATGAAATGATAAAAAATAAGGAATTAATAGTTGTTCATAATGACGTTGCCAAAGAAATCTTCGGATGGAATTTCAAAGCAGGAGATAAGGTAAATATCAGATGGTTCGACGGCAGCGGGTATCAGGAGGAACAGTTCACAATAATTGATACAATTAATACAGATAAAATGTTAAAGAATGATGAAGCATATCGTCTGCTGATGGGAATGGGATGGTTCCTTGCGCCTGAAGAACTGACTGAAAATATGATGCCTGAAAACTTCAATTTTAATACTTCACTTGTTGTCTCAGCCTCTGACTATGAAAAAGACGGTGAAAGCATAGAAAATGAGCTGCGTCAGACAGCAGACAGCAGTGCATCAGTGATCATGCATACACTTAAGGAGAATATCAGTAATAATCAATATACTTTCAGTATCCTGTATACAACAGTGTTTGGTTTGTCAGCATTTATTATCGGATTTGCTCTTATAAATCTTATTAATACACTTGTATCTGATGCAATGAGCAAGAAACAGGAATTTGCTATGCTGTGTTCAATAGGAATGACACGCAGCCAGCTTGCAAAGATGATACAGGGTGAAGGCCTGATTCTTGCAGTAAAGAATATCATTATAACTGCCGTGGCCGGTATACCTGCAGGATTTGCATTGATCCTGCTTATGCAGAATATCGGAGCAGATTATCTTCACTGGCATCTGCCATGGATGTATCTTTTGGGCTATGCAGTTATGATAGTTGCTGCACCTTTGATAATCTCCTCAGTAATAATAAGGATCATATGCAAAAAGTCGCTTGTTGAAAGACTCAGAGAAATAGAATAACAGATTAACCGGTATACAAAAAATGTGTATACCGGTTAATTTATGATTATTTTTATATAATTATTGTTATTTTGATGTATTTTCAAAAAATATATAATAAATATTTATCATTTTTGCTTTTTAGTTATTGATATCTGTAATAAAACATGTTAAAATATCATTATATTATTGAATTTACAATTATTTACTAAAGGAGGAGCTACAGTGAAGGACAATAAAATGATAAGAAACTTTACAGCAGACAGCAGAAAACGATTTTTATGTATTTTTACTGCTCTGTTTATGGTATTGCTTGCGCTTGGCGACTGCCTGCCTGTATTTGCACAGACAGCAGCAGAAATTTATGGAATTGAGAATGTAACAGGAAATAATTCAAGGAAAGAACAATTGCTTGATATAGAAGATCCGGATGAACTGTTTCTGGGCATATCGGGCAATTTTACTGTATTCGTTAAAGATAAGCTTACTATCCCGGCTCAAAGTTCTGACATCGAAGGAAGAGTAGCTGCGGGCGGCGGGATTGTGAACAATCGTGACGGCAGCAGTACATATACAATAGGAAACAAGTACAAGGGAACCGGGGCTGCGGTGATTGTCGGAGGCGGCAGCTTTGACAGACTTGAAACAACACCTAAAAATGATTTAAATGAAAGAATTTTTGTAGTATCATCCGATACAGATATTACTCCACAGAGCAATATTAATCCATCAAACTTTTACATATGTGATGATATTATCGATTATGATGCTGAATTTGAAAAGCTTGAACACTTAAGCGGTATGATGTCACAGTACCAGAATACAGGGGTTGTCGAACTGACATCATACAGCGCTGTATTCAAGGGAGTTTCTTCAGGACTTAATGTATTTAATCTGACTGAGGATCAGTGGAATTCAATTATACAGCAAGCAGAGATCAGGATAATGGTTCCTGAAGACGCCTATGTTGTTTTTAATGTTGAGGGCAGGAAACTTGAAATGCCTCATTTCAGTATTAATTTTAACGGTACTATTGTTGATCAGGATTCACAGCTTACACCTTCATCACTCCTGGCAGGACATATACTTTACAATCTTTATGAAGCAGAAGATGTAAAGTACACAGGTAGCATCAAGGGCAGTCTTCTTGCTGTGCATGCCAATGTTTCCGGTCAGCTCGGGGGACATGTATCAGGTTCTACTATTGCTCAGTCAGCAGAAAACTTTGGAATAGAGGCAGGCTCTGTTACGTTTAATCCTCCGAAATCCGTTATCGACAATCTTGACCACAGTGAATTTTCATTCAGTAAGGTTGATGAGAAAGGTAATCTGCTGCCTGGTGCACATATGCAGATACTTTACAACGGCACAGTTATAGATGAGTTTATATCATCAGACGAGCCTTATGTTCCCGAAACTGCATTTACACAGAGCGGTACTTATTATCTTCATGAAGCAAAGGCACCTGATGGTTACGAGATCAATACACAGGATGCTGCATTTTATGTAACAAAGATAAATGAAACATTATTCAATCAGCTTACCAATACATCAACAATAATAAATGCTGTGCTTCTTGACACACAGTCATATATTCATACAAGTACTGAAATGTCACCGTTATGGCAGCCGATATATTACATGAATATTTATACTGCACCTGATGCGATAGTTACAATAAACGATCAAACATATACAGGAGGATCTGCAAAGGTTCTTATCGGTGACGATGGTCTTGCAGCCGGTACTTATGAAATGACAGTAACTCTGGGTGACAAGACCTCTGTCAGAAATATTACAATAGACAGAAATGCTGACTCCTCATATGAAGCAAAGGCTGAAAAACAGGATGGTCACATATCGATAGAGTTTGTTAATACAGCGAAGGAAGTAACAACTACGACAACAGCGGCAACAACAACGCCGCAGACATCGACAACAGCAGCAACAACAAC
>JAUNSK010000038.1 GCA_030539275.1 Oscillospiraceae bacterium
GAGGGCTTTGATCCTTCTCAGGCCGGTAATATGCCGGAGGGCTTTGATCCGTCTCAGGACGGGAACAGTACGCAGGAAGGTGTTGATCCATCTCAATCCGATCAGAATCTGACCGATACCACCGGTTCATCCCAGACTGATAAATCAGCAACGGCAGAAAGCAAAGGCAAGCCACAGCAGTTTCCTTCTCAGCTTAATGCCTCAGATAAAGGATCATCAGGCCAGAACATCATATGGATTATCATAAGTGCAGTCACCGGACTTGCAGCATTGTTGTTTGCTAAACTGTATCACAGAAAACCCAGGAGAAAATAAAACAATTGCCGGGATACTCACAAAACGAGT
Organism: Oscillospiraceae bacterium; assembly: GCA_030539275.1. Taxonomy (GTDB): domain Bacteria; phylum Bacillota; class Clostridia; order Oscillospirales; family Ruminococcaceae; genus HUN007. The sequence goes on from JAUNSK010000038.1 coordinate 346, forward strand.
ATCCCGGCAGTTTTTTATATTGTAACTATAAACGTAATAGAATTTCCGCTCTTACTTTTAACGATGATGTCACCGCCATGCGCCCTGGCTATTGCTTTCGCTATTGAAAGACCTACTCCCGTTCCGGAAATCCTGGCTGATCTTGAGGTATCCGCACGGTAAAAGCGGTCAAACAGCCTGTTAAGATTTTTTGTGTCGATGAGATCACATGTGTTGTATACCTCAATAATTGTTTTCTGCTTCTTACGGAATGCATCAAGCCTTATGTATCCGCTCTTATCTGAATATTTGATGGCGTTGTCAAGCAGAACCGAGATCATCTGCTGAAAAGAAACTACATCACCGTACTGCCTCATTCCATCTTCAATATGCAGCTCCAGTCTTTTGCCTGTAGCCCTTGCAGCAGCTGAAAATGGCTCAGCGCTCTCCCAGATTGCTTCACTTACAGCAAATTCTGCTCTGTCAGGTATAGGATGTTCTTCGTCAAGCCTTGACATCATAACAAGATTCCCCACAAGCTTTGACATTCTCAGCGTCTGGGTTCTGATGTTCTCGACCCACTCGTTTGAAGTATCATCAAGTGCAAGCACATCGGCACTTGTTGCTATGGAGGTGAGCGGTGTTTTCAGCTCGTGTCCGGCATCTGTGATAAATCTCTTTTGTATCTCTACGTTCTTCATATAAGGAGCGACGGCCTTCTTTGAAAGCGCAATGACAAGCACCAGCATTATCAGAAAACACATTGCACTCAGAATAAATGACAACAGCAGCAGGATCTTCATCTGCTGAAGCTGATTTGAGCAGTTCAAGAAAATCATTATAGTTTCATTGCTCTGACCATAAACGTAATACCTGTATTCTTCGCAGTATCCTGAAGTCTTTCCTTTTTTGCTTACTTTTTCGGCATATGATTTTGCTTCTTCGGAACTTACAGATGAAATAAACTCAAGTTCGGTTGACTTTATTTTACCGCCTGAGTCTTTTACAACAACAAAAAATCTTGTCATAGCAGAAACTTCAGGCGATACAGGTCCACCGAACGGCGCATCTGGCGGAAAATTCGGCGGCATTCTGATACCGCCTTCAGCTATCCTGTGTAAAGTCCGGTCCTGCATTTTTGTATTGAGAGTGTAACTGAAAATATTTATACTGCCGAAAAGCACAAGCAGAACAACTGTCAGAGACAACATGGACATCAGAATAAATTTTCGCCTTAACTTTTTTTCCATGTGAGCTCCTCCAGTGAATATCCGGCCCCGCGAACTGTCTGTATTTCTATATCAGCTTTCAGCACTTTAAGTTTTTTACGTAAAAATGCTATATACGCCCACACAACATCGATCTCAGAATCAGAATCATATCCCCATATACGTTCCATAAAACGTTCTGCCGAAAACACTGCATGGGGACTGCGCATAAAGATCTCCATCATCTGAAATTCTTTGTTGTTAAGCTTTACACTGTCTGTCGGAGTAGAGAGCAAAAAAGAGGTGCAGTCAAGTGAAGTATTCCCGAGAGATACAATATCAGGTGTATATGTTGATACTCTTCGCGACAATGCTTTGATGCGTGCTATAAACTCACTTGTAGCAAACGGCTTTGGAAGATAATCATCCGCACCGGCATTAAGTCCTGCCACACGGTCCTCTACTTCACTTTTGGCAGTAAGCAAAAGAACGGGTATATTAAAGTTTCGGGCTCTGATCTTCTGAATGACGGTTAATCCATCCATAACAGGCATCATGATATCAAGCACAGCAATATCATAATTACCGTTAATTATGTAATCAAGAGCATCTCCGCCATTGTCTACTGTATCTACACAGTATCGGCTTCTCTCAAGTATTACTTTTAAAGCTTTTGCAATTTCATTTTCATCCTCAGCTATAAGTATTCGCATTTAATTCTCCTTAAATAATAAGACTGTTTGTGTTTAACTGCAGATTATGATGTAATGCTTCTTTTTATGTTCAGATAAGCAGTTAAAAAATAACGCATGAAACATAAATTATTTTACAAAAACTCTTATAAGATTGTTTTTATGATTCTATTATAGTAGAAAGTCTGCAATATTTCAAGCACAGGACGTTTATCTACTGTAACTGATAAAAACATCATTAGCTCATGCTGCCCTCCTTCAGAGTTACCTTCACATATGTGCCACTGTCGTCCCAGAGTGCCCAGCCGAAACCGAGACAAACATAAACCAAGTATAATTTTGAATAACACAGGCAAATCATATTAAAACAAGAAAAGTACAGGAATTTTTTTACAATCCCTGTACTTTTATAAACTTTACTATTTTTGACTTAAGTATTCAAGAGCGTAATCGAGCTCATAGTCCTTTTCACTATCACCGAAAATGATCTTTGCTGCATCAGCCGTAACCGGGATCTTAACATCGACCGGATCTCTTGATATTCTGTCAGCATTTGTATCAATAAATATCTGTCCGTCCTCGTCAAGGGAAAGTGAGTCAGGATAGGCGAATGTAATTTCATTGTCAGATGTCTTGATGTATCCGCCTGTGAACTGATTAACACCGCATGGCTGAGTAATTCCCATCGTGGTAACATTAGGACATCTTGAAAGATCGTATGCCAGTCCGTCTCCTGCACTGGCGCACATGTAATTTGTCAGAACCACTACAGGCATATCTTTATATGTACCGTCAGGATCAAGATAATGCTTGTAAATATGCTTATATTCCCCGTTGACCACCTTACCCATGCCGTTGATATACAACTTTTCATCAGTAAATAATGCTGTCACCGCTCCGCTGATCTCATCCATGCCGCCTGCGTTGTTTCTGATATCTATAATAAGTTTTTTCATACCCTGTGCCTTCATGTCATCCAGTTTTTTTCTGACAAGTTCCGTTATTTCAGGATATTCACCGGTAAATATACATGTAATGTCTTTAATATTATCATATGACTCACAGTTTATAAGCAGATAGCCGCAGTCATCTGAAATCATCTTAGCCGTAAAATTATCATTCATCATTTCTTCCGGGCTGTCATAATCCTTTGAAGCTGAAAGTTTTATGCCTACCCGGGAAAGCCTTCTGGCATATGAACCACTGCTTTTTACCATTGCTGTCTTCTGATCCCCGTTTTCATCAAGAAAAGTCACTTCTACCTGTTCGCCGCCTTTTCCTGCAAGAAAAGCAGCCTTAAAACGCTCTTCGTTCTCTTTTACAGGGAAAGTCATATCCGGATAAATGCATTTCACGCTCGCTTTTGCCGTGTCTATATCCTCACCGTTCCACTTGGTTATTACCGTACCTTCATGTATTCCTGACTTATAAGCCTCGCTTTCCTTATCTGTCAAAACAGCAATGGTATCTCCGTTATCAAGAGTAAACATGGAAAATCCATGGTCGTCTCCTGCAAGACGCTCCGCTGCTTCATGACTCCACTCCGGCTTATGGCTATAAACTCCGACATGACCGTCAGACATATAGTACTGAAGTTCAGTAAGAGCTGCATAATAACCCACCGGATCGTTCTCCTCCTGAGCCTTCTTTACCTGAGGCATGAGCTTGGTTTCAAGGTCATCAAAATCAATTTCCTTCCACTGCTCCAGAACATATTTCTCCTTCAGAGTATCGATCACCCCGCTAAATGATTCCTCATAATTCATAAGTGTGTAATTGGCCATATTCACTGTTAATGCGTAAATTGAAGTTGCCAGTAAGGCAATGACTGTCGAAAGAAGTGTAATTACAGCCGTTATTCTGTGACCATGTCTGCGTTTTGCAAAAAACTGCCATAATGCCGTGATAACAGCAGCTATGTACACAGCACCGTAGAACTGTGCCATAGTCTGTATTGCGCCGTCACCCCTGAAACGCCTTATTAAGAAGTGCACGACACAAAGCAGAAGAGGTACAAAGCACATGACCCTCCATACACCAAAATTTTTATTTTTTTTCTTTAGTACTGCATGTGCTATGATCAGAATAATTACCCAAAGAGGAATAAAAACAGCAAGTCCTGCTGTGAGCCAGTCTGCTTCTGAAAAATAATAATTTAGTAACCCCATAAAAATCTCCTTTGAAATTTATTTAACAATTAAACTGCTGCCGGTGTATATGTACTTACCAGATACTATTCTTATAAGATTTGTATCTGTCATTGCACTTATGTGGAAGCTTTATGACAGCTTCACTTTCACATACAGGTGATACGATGAAATATAACTTCCATATATATTGTACCATAATATAGTTAAACTGTCCATAAAAAGTATTCAGGCTTTATGAGATGCAATTCAGGATCACTTTATATAATACCTGGACAGGCAGCCTGCCTGTGATAATTCGTCTGAGCGTATTTTGCGGCATAGTATATGTATACCTATGCTTTTTTACTATATTATTTCACTTTATGTACAGCAGCTCAGTTGACTTTTTACGGACATTACAGTATAATCTAACTATCAATTTCCAATCAAACTATATAAAAGAGATGATTAAAAATGAAAGTACTGCTGTTTTTAGCAAAAGGCTTTGAAACCATGGAGTTCAGCGTATTTATCGATGTTCTCGGCTGGGCTGGAAATGATTACGGGATAGATATATCTGTTGAGACCTGTGGTTTTACCAAAACAGTAATGAGTACATTTAATGTGCCTGTTACTGCAGACAAAACGATCGATGAAATTTCACCATTTGATTATGATGCATTATGTATTCCGGGCGGTTTTGAAGAATTCGGATTTTATGAAGATGCATATGATGTCAGATTTTCAGAACTCATAAGACAGTTTGACTGTCATGGAAAAATAATAGCTGCGGTCTGTGTCGGTGCTTTAGCTATCGGAAAAAGCGGTGTACTTACCGGCAGAAACGCAACTACATATTATTTACGGGACGGATTAAGGCAAAAACAGCTGTCTGCTTTCGGCGTAAATGTTGTTAATGAGCGAATAGTAACCGACAGAAACATTATTACCTCATGCTGCCCTCAGACTGCACCGGGAGTTGCCTTTGAATTGCTGAAAGCTTTAGCCGGTGAAGAGAAGATGACAATAGTAAAAAAAGCAATGGGATACTGAACACAAAATCCCGTGGTCACCGGAGGCCACGGGATTTTATTATACTATTTTGATTTTTCTGCATATTGGATTTACCGGTTTATGAGTATTTAAGCATGTAACAAGATCTGACTTGTGTAACAGCACGTATCTGGTCAGCCGAAATACTTTGCTGTATAGATTGCGGATCGTTAAAATGCATCAGCTAAGATATGTCTTAATGAGTTCATTCTTCATCAGACAGAAGTCAATTAAATTCAGTACGCCATCCTTACGCAAATCACCGTTTTCCCAATTTGCCAGTTCTATATCAGGCACGCCGATGAGCCAGCATTGCATTAACACAATATCTAATATATTGAACTTCCCGTCTGCATTAACATCGCCGGGTATTTCATCATCATTTGGGATCGCCAGAGCTATTCGGTCGATCGATGGACCGTATCCGCTGTCATTGTACAGTCTGATACTGTTGCTGCCAGCCTTCAGAGCTACTTTCACATTTGCAGCACATATTCCCTTCCAGTCGTTTTTATTTGCAAACAGACCGTCAAGTTTAGCGGCTGCAGCACCATTTACACCAATCTGCAGACTTCTTGGTTCTCCCGAGATATAGTATATTCTGAGAGTGTAATCGCCGGCCTTATCGACGGTTACATTATCGAACGTTACGGAATTTCCGCTGCCGCCTACATAGCCTACATAAGCGTTGTTTGAACAGTATTTCCCTTCACTGACAGCTGCCTTACCTGCTAGTCTGGCGTCCTCAGCTTCATAGAATCTGTAGTTCGAGTAATTCGTTGTAAGCTTCATAAAATTTCGGGTTATCTTGACAGCACAGCCGCCGTTAGCCATGAGTTTGTGTGTAATAACATCATTTCTGGTAAGATCGTTTATAACCTTGACCTCGATCCTGCTTCCGTCGGCATTATCGCCGAAGATATACGCTGTATAGTGTCCGTCATCTGTTATCATCTTATTAAGAGGTATTTCAATGGTACGCGGATCGATTGTCATAGCTCCTATATACCAGTCATTACCGCTCTGGCGGCCTGTTACGTTGAATTTCATCGGATAACCATCGATAACTCTCAGGTCGTCCCACTTAACAGGAACATCATTGAGAAACGGCAGTGCACCGTTGCCCTCATACGTATAAACAGACTGAGCAAAATGCTGTACACCGGATTCGATATTTACTACGTCAGCCAGTGCAAATCCGGCAGTTGCAGCAATACCGGGTACAGGCACTCCGGTAGGTGTAAAATCTGCTGAACCGACTGTATTTCTCAGATATGTGTATGTGATACGGTTTGCCAGTGAAGGATTGTTAAACCATTTATAGTATTCAGTTCCGTTGATCGCTTCGTGAGACACTACATTAGGATATGTTCTGCTCTCACCTCTCGGCATAGTACAGCCATGAAAAACAACCATGAGTTTGTTTTCTGCGGCATATTCAGCGCACATATGCATCTGTTTCATTGATATCTGAGTATCGCTTTCATAATAATCCACCTTTACACCTTTGACACCGAGACCCTTTATTCGCTCAAACTCACGCACTATAGTTTCCTCATCGAGAAGCGAATAATATGGATATGCCGGATGTCCGGCGCTGTCCTTATAGCCTGAATGACCAGTGTTATTTACTCCATACCAGAGGAAAATGCCTATACCTTTTTCTTCAGCATATTCACACAGCTCCTTTACCTTTGCAGCACTTTCGTCCCAGAGTGCCCAGCCGAAGTCGAGACAGACATAATCCCAATGATTCCCGGCGGCAAAGTCGATATAATCCTTTTGATTGTGATATTCGATCGGAGAATCTCCACCGCTGCTCCACCACGACCATGCGGACTTGCCGGGCTTAATCCAGCTTGTGTCTTCGATAACTGAATCCGGATTGAGATTAAGAATGAGATCACTTGATGTCATGTCATTGAGGTTATCCGCAATAATTACAGCTCTCCACGGTGTATGAAATGATCCGGGCATACTTATTTCCTTGACCTTGACGCCGCCCTTGAATTTCAGTGCACGGCTGCCGCCGACTGTTGTAAGACATCCGGCACAATACGGTGTCTCCTCATTGATAACAGCTGCCTCGGAGACAAGTACCCAGTATTTATCATCAACTGTGCCCATAAACGGAACAGAATAATCAGCCCAGGCGTCTTTTATCTTGTTCATAGAAAACTCAGAGATCTCCCACTCGTAAGTTGCATTCGGCCAGTTGCCCCAGAAAGTACCTTTCTCCGGAAAAACGATTTCACTTGACTCTTCTTTTATAGATGCACCATGATTAAGTGAATAACGGAAGCCTACGCCGTCATCATAAATACGGAAAGAAACGGTCAGGATAGAATCACCTTTAATAAGCGGAAAAGACACTTCATTGAAGTGATCACGGATCCTGCAGTGCTTTCCGTTAGGCATTGAGTAGGTCTTGTCACCGCTCTTACGTACTGGTGACGGTGACTGATCACGGAAACCTGAGGACAGATCCTCTGTACTTGTAACAAAACCAAGCTTTGACGGCTGAATGACCGTATCCGATCTGCCGTCTTTCAACTTATCTACAGAATAGTAATAACTGCCTCCCGCATCAGTCCAGATCTTAGTCACAAGAGTTTTATCCGGTGACATGGTCTCAAGCTCCGGAACGCTTGTAAGTATGGCTCCGCTCAGAGAAGTTGTATTCTCTCCTGACGGTGGTACGGCATTTTCAGTTATTGTGCCTGGTTCAAAGGTATAAAGATAATCCGGATCATCCGGAAGATCGGCTGCCTGAGCTGACGTAAGTGCATATTTGTAGAAGGCCACATCGTCTACACAGGCTTTAATATCGTTATCGGTATACAGTGAGTGACCAATGGAGTTATAGATATATGAAGCAAGCATATTACCATTAAAAATGGATTTAAGCGCTGACTCAAGATCGTCGTCATTTTCAAGAGCTATGCGCTTCTGATCGATATAAAATGCTGCTTCCTCAGGAGAATACGATATCGTAAGATCATGCCATTTCAAGGTATCAGGCTTGCTCAGGACGTTAAATATACTGCGGTGAGCTCCATCATCGGCAGTTTTCTGAGTTTTTCCTACAAACAGACTTGAACGGAATGACTCCTTCCTGTTGAGATCAATTGAGATATCCGGCGAGTTATATCCCTGAGTATTACCTGTTCCGAACGGGATACTGGACATCTGAAAAAGTCTTGTATAGTTTTCGGCATCTCCATCAAGTCTGAACTTCATGGATATCGTAAAGCCTCCGTTTACGCCGTCATCAAAAAACTGCGGCAGTTCAAGCCAGCCTGATCCAAAAGAGTCTCCGCCTATATGAAGTACATTTGAATCAATATCGCTGTCAAAAACGACATTTGCACTCCCGCCGCGGATTATGGCATCTCTGTCACAGTTTCCCTGACTGGCTACGGTCGAATTCTGATAGTTTGCGGCAGCAAATGAACTATCGTGTCCGAACAGACCAGACCATGAGGTTTCACCTGCTGCTGCATGAAACATCAGACAGCCGGCTGCAGCAGCCGCAGCTGCTCTTTTAAGTATCTTTTTCATGCTTTACCTCCGTTTTTATTATTATTTTGTAATCAGAGCTGTACCTGCAGCTTTGACCTCGTACAATATATGGATATTACATATTGTAATGTATTAATCAAATATTGTCAACAATTATTGATAAAACTAGTTAATAAAGCATAAACAGTTACTAGTAAGTTATATATTTTACTATAATGTTCAGTGAGTTTATGTCAGCTTAATAATTGTATGCATCACGTTGTTATGACAATAAGAGCCATGCACACTGTTTCGTGCATGGCTCTCTTTTGTAAAGATTTTTTAAAGCTTCATACTTATCAATAAATTGCAAAGTCCTGTAATATAAGATCTGTTTCTTCCTTCTGTGGAAAGATTTCAAAATGGCAAACAAGGTTTTCTGCATTTTCCGGGGCAGTAAACTTATACGTACATGATGACTCGTCGAATGTAGCACTAAGCTTTTGAGTCATTACTGCGTTTATACCGTCGGTAATGGAAACACCAAAGTCGCAGTCTGGCTGTGACTGATAGATAAACTTTAACGTATAAGTTTTTCCGCTTTCAAGCTTAAGCCCTTTGTAATCAAATGAAAGCGGCTCTTCACTGGGCGCAGCTGTGGCAGCTATTACAGCTCCGGTAAGATCAACCGATATATCATCTTCATTTGCAATCCATTTCTGACTTTCAGTGTAGTAAACACAGTCCAGCAAAAATTTTTTCAGATAACATATGTCAGCAATATCTACTTTACCATCCCTGTTAATATCAGTTTCTCCGGTCGTTGATGACGATAGCAGGAAGTTCTGCAATGCAGCAGCATCTGCTATGTTAATCGTGGAATTATTATCGGCATCACCAGGAATCTGTGCAGCTGCTGAGATAAGTCCATCCTTATCATTCCACTCAATGCCATAATTGGAAAGCATAATAGATATCTGATCCGGAGCAGTCCATGATAAATTTTTTCTGTCGAAAAATTTAAAATCTCCGCCGCTGTCCCATGTTAAACACTTAATACCGTATGTAGACGCAAGCTTTGTATAAAGGTCAACATAACTGCTGCATTGAGCGGTATTACCCTTATCAACACAACCCCATTCGCCGATAACAACCGGAATTCCTTTATCGATGAGATGTTCCTTCAGGTTATCGATCATACTTACAACCGTTTCTTCGTCATATTCTGTTACAGATGGAAAATCTGCGAAGCAGAATGGATATGGAGTGTATGCATGTACTTCAGCGATCAGCCTGTTATTTGCGGTGTCTGAAGGAAGTACAAATCCTGAGAGTATTTTGTCACTGACCCCTGCAGCATATGTATTTACAACCAGACAGCGGCTGCTGTTATTTCCTCCTGTTTTTCGTACAGTATCAACAAATAACTGATTATAACGATTAGCAGTATCAATTGCGTCGTCTGACGGATATGACCAATGTCCATTTTCATCAAGTATTTCATTGTATCCCTCAAATATAAGGTGCTCATCATAATCATTAAAATAATCCGCTATCTGTGTCCACATCTCAGAGAACTTAGCATTATTATCAGTGTAATTCTGCGAAGAAGCTTTCAGCCAACCGCTGTTTGTATCATGATGTGCATTGATGATGCAGTACATATCATTGTTCACAACATAATCCACTACCTCTTTCACACGTTCAAGCCATGCAGTATCAATTACATTATCTGCATTCATCTTTTGATACCATGTTACCGGAATACGAATTGTATTGATTCCTGTCTCCTTCATTTTAAGGATCATATTCTCGGTGATAACCGGATTTCCCCATGCGGTTTCATAAATCGACGGAGGCATTATCTGGCCTGTCCCACCCCAGCTCAGATATGATTCAAGACTGTTGCCTATATTGTACCCGACAGTCATTTCATCTACGAGCTCCGCTGCTGTTTTGTCTTTAAGCGAACTGTCAGATGCGTATGCTGCTGATGATGCATCTCCAGTACTAAGGAGCAAAGAGATTGCGGCAATAAGTGATAGTATTTTTCCAGATTCCATTTCAAGACCTTCCTTTCTGAATCATTTTTTAAATTAATTGAATTTTTGTATCACAATAAGTATACTATATGAAACTTGAATTTTTATTGAAGCACCAGAGTTCCTGCCCGACATGATCAATAATTATCCGCTTGTTATATCCAACAAAGCAATCTGCAGGCAGCACGAAAATATCAATTACATCAGGACAAACACGGTTAATCCTTGTGGCCTCCAATCATCAATATATCATAAGCGGAAACCAAAACAAGCAGTGAATCTCATCAAATGAGACTCACTGCTTGTTATTTAAGAATTTCATAACCTGAACACTTATTAATTTATCATGGTTATTTAATATTTTTTACAGATATTTAAATCTTAGCTTTTCTTTCTGCGTTTTGCAGAGAAATATGCTTTTATCTGAGGGCTTGCGCACTGAATGAAAATAACAATAATAAGAATTGCACCCTTAATTGTATTATTAATGAGTGAATCCATTTTGAGAGCTACTATGATCTTGTCAATTACAGTGTAGGACATTGCGCCGAACAGAACACCAAGACATTTTCCTTTTCCGCCTGACATACTGATACCGCCGAGAACAACTGCTGCAATAGCATACATCTCATTGCTTGCACCTGTAGTTGCAGGGTCAGAAGAAGCGTTCATTGCGATCCATATAAATGAAGCAATACCAACCATAAGACCTGAGATCACAAAAGCACTGATTTTTACATTAGGTACACTGATACCGGCCATATGAGCTGCTTTATCATTACTGCCGACAGCGTAAATCTGTTTGCCGTATTTTGTGCTGGTGGTAACAAAAACGAAAATAGCTGTTATAACCAGAAGAACTATTCCGACAATCGGGAATGATAAAAACTCACCGTTTCCGAAGTTATACATTGACTGGTAAGCATCACTGCCGTTTGACATTCTGTATACAGAACTGCCGCCGCCGATGAGTTCCTTTGGAACCTGTTTGCATATCCACTGCGCAAGTGAACGGAAGATGAGCATTGTTGCGAGTGTAACGATAAATGCAGGCATCTTTACCTTACCTACAAGGAAACCATTGATAAATCCCAATATCATTCCAAAGACAACAGCGCATAAAAATGTAAGTAATATACTTCCCGTAGTATTAAAAACTATAACGGAAATACCACTTACAAGTGCAAGCATTGAACCTACAGAGAGATCAATTTCTCCTGTAAGACAGACAAGGCCCATGCCAAGACCGATTATTCCTATTACAGTTGAATGACGAAAAATATTCATTACACCATTCACAGATAAGCCATTACTTGTGATGACAAAGATAATAAATATTGCGATAAAAACTAATATGTAGCTGAACTGAGATGCATATTTGCCAATACTGATTTTTTTATTTCCCATACTTTAACCTGCCTTCGTAGCGTTGACTGCGTTGGTTGAATACATCATAACAGTTTTTTCATCTATTTCGCTGTGTGAAAGTGTTTTAATGATCTTGCCGTTATAAAAAACATTGCATTCATCCGCAACCTTTTGTAATTCGGGTATTTCAAGTGTGTTAATAATTATTGTTTTGCCCTGTGCTGCTAATTCAAGAATAAGCTTGTATATTTCTGCTTTGGCACCGACGTCTATACCCTGTGTAGGATTGTCGAACAACAGCAGATCCGCCTGTGTGTTAAGCCATCGTGCAATGAATATTTTCTGCTGATTTCCTCCTGAAAGTGACAGAATACTGTCAGTAGGATTTTGTGCCTTTACCTTGAGCTTATCTTTCAGGCTTAAATATTTCTTCATTTCCTTTTTTCCAAAGATGATCTGCTGCTTTGAAGACAGAGTGTGCTCTGAAATATACATATTTTCAAGCAGATTCATATCCTGTATAACAGAGTTCTCTTTCCTGTTTGCAGCAAGAAGACCGATCTTAGCTTTCATTGCCTTATGAATAGTCAGGTTTTTAATTGTCTTACCGAACAGCTTCATCTCTCCGCCTGTGGCATTTGTTTCACCAAAAAGGCATGACAGCAGTTCTGAAGATCCGGAACCCTGAAGTCCGGTAACACCAATAACCTGTCCTTTTTTTACTGAAAGATTTATATCTGAAAAGCCTTCTCCGCTGAAATTTTTAAGTTCCAGTACGGTTTCGCCGTATTTGCGTACCTTATAAACATCTTCAGTTGAATACTTTTCTCCAACCATCATTTTTGTGATCTGTTCAGGAGATGTTTCACGGATCAGACCTTCTCCGATATAATGACCGTTTCTGAACACTGTATATCTGTCTGAAATTTCAAAGATCTCCGGCATTTTGTGAGAAATGAAAATAAATGATGTACCTTCACTTTTCAGGTTGTTGATTATATCAAAGAGGTGTTTTACCTCATCATTATTCAGTGCTGTTGTTGGCTCGTCAAGTATAAGAAGCTTAGCTTTGAAAAACAGTGCTTTTGATATTTCAAGAAGCTGCTTCTGACTTGTTTTGAGATTAGCGACAAGTTCGTTAGGATCAATATTTACGCCAAGCTTATCAAATAACTGTGCTGACTGCGCAATCATTTCTTTTTTGCAGAGCTTTCCGAATTTTGTTATCTCCTTACAAAGAAAAATATTCTCAAAAACCCTGAGGTCATTAAAGAGATTGAGTTCCTGATGAACAAATGCAATTCCGGCATTTTCACTTGATTTAATTGTTATGTTTTCCAGAACATTACCGTCAAAAGCTATTGTACCAGTGTCTTTTGTGTGAACTCCGGTAAGAATATTCATAAGCGTTGATTTACCTGCTCCGTTTTCACCCAGAAGGGCATGAACCTCACCTTTTCCAACGGTAAGCTGTACGTCATGCAGAACCTGATTGGCATCGAAAGACTTACTTATATGCTGCATTTCAAGAAGTTTTTCCATTGGCTTTCCTCCTTAATCGTTTATCTATATGTTTCCCTCCGGCAATACCGGAGGGAAAGCATCTTTAATTCTTAGTTAAATGATTTATAATCTGCAACATTTTCAGAAGTTACATTGTGGCATTCAATAACGTGGTCCTGAGAGATCTGCTTACCATCAAGGCTGTCTACCATATCCTGTATAGCATCCTGGATCATGGAAGGGCTGTAAGTTACTGACATCACACCGCCAAGCTGTGATGTGATATCTTTATAAAGATCACCGCGAATTACGCTGTAGTATTCTTCAAGACCGCCGCAGCCTGTTATAACAGGTGAAGCTGCAAAGATCGCATTCTTTGTTTCAGATGAAATACCACCGCCGTTGAGTGCTTCAAGGATACCCATTGCAAGTTCGTCATCCTGTGCGTAGAACCACTTGATATCAGCATTTGATGCATCACCCATAAGAGATTCATAAGAAGTCTTTGTATCAGAACGTGACCAGTTCATTGCACCTGAATATGTGATAGATGAAAGCTGATCTTTTGTCCATTTCATATCATCTGAGATTTTAGCGCCGTCAAATTCAATATTGCCAAGCAGGTATTCTGTAAATCCCTGGTTTCTAAGTGTTGTAACAGATGAAGTGTCACCTTCATATACATAAACCTTCTCGCCTGGAGTCATACCTTTTTCAACGAAGTAAGCTGCAGCACCTGCACCGATACCCTCGTTATCACCCTTAACGTTTGATACAGCAGAAGAAGAAACTGCATCTATAATTCTGTCAAATGCAACATAAGGAATATTTGCATTGATCAGTGACTGAATAGCTGACTGTACTGTGTCATCCATAGGCTGGATTACAACTGCTATGTTGTCTTTACCCTTTGAGATAATGTCTTCGATCTGTGTGATCTGGTTTGCTGCTGCTGCTGAAGTAATAACTTCTGCTGTATAAGTGCCTGCAGCATTAACTTCCTGTGCCTTTTCCTTTGCAAATGTTGCAACTGAGCCAGTCCAGCCGTGATCTTCAGATGCTGTTAATACATAGATGTGCTTTTTGCCTTCGGCAGTAGCAGTGCTGCTGTCTTTGCTGCTATTGCTGCTGCCGCCGCAGCCTGCAAGAGATACTACCATACCTGCTGCTAATAATGAAGTTAAAATTTTTCTGAGTTTCATAAAAAAATTCTCCTTAAGTTTTTTATTATATTACGTACTGCTGAAGATATTTCTGTGATAACAGCAGTGAATGTTCGATTCTCTCTTTACTGTCTTCAAATGCCTTGTCCTCTACTTCAATACAGGTATAACCTTTATAACCGATGTCAGTAAGTGCCGATACATATTTTGCCCAGTCTACGTCACCTAATCCGGGAAGTTTTGGACTCATGTAATCCAAAGGATAAGCCATTGTTCCTACACGTCTGAGTTTTTCAGGATAAAGCTTGATATCCTTGTAGTGTACATGAAAGATCTTATCTTTAAATTCGTAAATAGGTGCAATATAGTCCATCATCTGCCATACAAAATGTGATGGATCGTAGTTGATTCCAATGTTGTCTGATTTAAGAATGTCAAATACTTTATTCCAGATAACCGGAGTAGTCATAAGATTCTGACCGCCCGGCCACTGATCAGGTCCAAACAGCATCGGACAGTTTTCTATAGCAATTTTTACGCCTTTATCCTGCGCATAGTGAACTATATCTACCCAGACTTTGCTGACAAGTTCAAGATTTTCGTCAACTGTTTTATTCTGATCACGTCCGATAAATGTCGTAACCAGATTTACTCCAAGCTTCGCGGAAGCATCGATAACCTTTTTGAGATGCTGAATATTTTTAGTACTCTTTTCAGGATCGCTGTCAAGTATGTTCGGATAAAATGCAAGAGCGGAGATCTCTACTTTTCTGCTGCTGCAGTAATCCATTATGTACCTGGCCTTTGCATCATCAAGTGCTGCTACATCAATGTGGCTGACTCCTGCATATCTGCGTTCTGATCCTTCATCCGGCCAGCATGCAACCTCAACACATTCAAAACCATGTTGTGAAGCAAAATCAATGACTTCTTCAAAACTCCAGCCTTCTAATATAGCACTGATAAATCCAAGCTTCATTAAGTTTCACCCCTTACTCAATTTCAATGGTTTTGCCGCTGTGTGAGGATTCAATACTTGCAAAAACTGCTTTCATTGCATCCAGTACCTGAACACCTGTTACAGGAACTTCAGTATTGTTTTCAAGGCTTTCAATAAATGCATCTATAATTCCTGATTTTGTCTGATTATCATTAGTCTGAATTTTGTCCAGATCATACTTAACGGTATCACCGTTTTTCTTTTCAATTACTATCGAATAATCTGAATCAGAATAAATCTTCATGATTCCGGTTTTTCCGTAAATTATTGTTGAGTTGTCTTCTTTTCCATAATAGCTCCAGCTTGCACACATTGTACCGACAGCGCCGCTTTCCAGTTTATAGATACATATCACATTATCATCTACACCGATCGGCGTTCCGTCAGAGTTTCTCTTGTCAATTGTAACAACTTTTGCAGTAGTCTCAACAACTCTTGATGAGGTCAAAAACTGAATCAGGTCTGTTTTGTGTATACCCAGGTCAGCTATTGCACCCATACCGGCTTTTTTTGAATCAAAAAACCAGTTGTTGTTTTTAGAATCAATACTCCATGTTTCCGGGCCACAATGACCGAATGTTGTTTTAAATGTAATAATGTCTCCGACAGCACCCTTTTCCAGGAGTTCCTTTGCTTTGATGTGAGCTTTGGTAAAGCGCTGATTCTGACCGATCATAAGACGCCTGTTGTTTTCTTTTGCAGCATTGATCATTGCTTCACATTCTTCAATACTCATAGCCATTGGTTTTTCACAAAGAACATGTTTCTTTTTGCCGAGTGCCTTAATTGTTACGTCAGCGTGTGAATTATTTGCAGTGCAGACGCTTACTGCATCAATCTGTGGATCATCAAGCATTTCCTCAATGCTGCTGTATGCCTTAGCACCATATTTTTCGGCAAGCTCCTGTGTTCTGTCAATGTTAAAGTCATAGAATCCAGCTATTTTGCAGTCTGGATTGCCAAAATATTCAGGAATGTGTCTTTCCTGTGCAATTCTTCCGCATCCGATAATGCCGATATTCTGCATTTGAAAATGCCTCCTTGTTTATTCGCTAACATATGCTAATTATGAAAAGTTTTTCACGTAAGCTTTTCTCTTACAATGTTAGTATAACATTTGTGCACAAATACGTCAATAACGCTTATTTAGCTTTGTGAATAATAAACAACGAAGTCCTTTATTATTGTTGATACGAACAACTTATGTTGCAAATCATTGAAAAGTTTTCAGTAAATCTGAAAATTTCTCTTGATTTTTTCATTTAAGAATTATAATATAATTATATAATATCTGACTCTGTGAACATAAAAGAAAGTGGGATAACTATGGCGAAAAAAATAACTATCAAAGAAATTGCAGATGCGTGCGGGGTTTCACCTGCAACTGTTTCAAGAGTAATAAATCATAATCCAATGGTAAAAAGCAATACCGTTAAGCTTGTCGAGGATACAATGATCGCTTTGGGCAAACCAATTAATTCAGGCAGCGGTATAGACGATGAGGATCGTCTTGTAATAATTCTGAATATACCTGACTTTGATAATATGTTTTATCAGCAGATCATTTCAGGTGCATACACTTCAGCAAACGCTCATAAATGTGATATTCTTGTTAATCAGTCACCACTTGACAAGGCAAGCATGCCGTCATTTCTGCATCTGATTAAAAAAATCAATGCATCCGGCGTTATACTGCTTAATCATATTTCAGTAGATTCACTTAACAGGATACACAATATTGTTCCTGTTGTACAATGCAGTGAGTATAATGACGAGGCAAATCTTCCGTTTGTAAGTATTAATAATTACGCCAGTGCAAAAAATGCGACAAAGCATCTTCTGTCGGTAGGCAGAAACAAGCTTGCGTTTATAAACGGCCCGCTTAATTACAAATATTCCGTAGAAAGACGCCGTGGATTTGTTGATGCTATGAATGAAGCCGGGTTGTCTGTACCCCTGAAGTGGATGATACAGCTGCCTAAAATAGATTACGATATGGCATACACTGCCGTAACGCAGTTAATGGACGACAGAATCATTCCAAATGGCTTTTTCTGTGTATCTGATACTCTTGCAGCAGCAGTCACACGTGCAGTAAGCGCACAGAGGCTCAAGGTACCTGACGATGTAGCTGTGGTTGGTTTTGATAATCTACAGTTATCAACAGTGACACGACCTTCACTGAGCACAATAAGTCAGCCGTCTCATCAACTTGGTTACACTGCATGCGAAATGGTATTTGATATTATCAATTCCGGTGAGTCTACTTCAAGGATCTTTCTGGGTACGGAACTTATTGTGAGAGAATCTACGACTATACAGAAGAAAAGGATATAGATCTGCTGCATAACACATATTCAGTCTCCGCATATGTCACATAATAAAAAACCACCCGCAGACCTTTTATCTTCGGGCGGCGCTGTTATACCGGAACAACAAGACCAGACAGTGGTTTATAATACAAAAATAAAACTGACTCCGATAAAAACACGAAGTCAGTTTTTTTCATTTTATTTATTGCCGTTCACAAACCGGCATTTGCTTAATTACAGTAAGATTATGTTGTGATCTTTGCACTCTTTAACCATATCGTCGCTCCAGATCGAAACCTGAACTTCACCGATATGAGCTTTTTCAAGTAAAAGCATGCAGATTCTTGACTGTCCTATTCCTCCGCCTATTGTCAGAGGGAGAACACTGTTAAGAATACCGCTGTGGAATTCAAAATGTTCACGCTCTTCGGCATCACATTCCTTAAGCTGTGACTTTAATGATTTCTCATCTACTCTTATACCCATTGATGAGATCTCCAGTGCTCTCTCGAGAGTTTCATTCCAGATCATAATATCACCGTTAAGTGACCAGTCATCATAATCAGGTGCTCTGCCGTCGTGCTTTTCAGCATTGCTGAGTTTTCCGCCTATCTGCATTATAAATACAGTTTTATGTTCAAAAGTAATCTTATCCTCTCTCTGCTTAGGAGTTGGATCCGGATACATATCAAGGAGTTCCTGTGTAGTTATAAAGAATACCTCATCGCAGATGTCCTGTGTGATCTGCGGATACTTAGCTTTCACTATATCCTGTGTCTGAGAAAGTGCGCAGACAATTATCTTAACTATAGTCTTAAGGAAATCAAGACTTCTGTCTTCACGGTTGATAACACGTTCCCAATCCCACTGGTCAAACAAACAACGAATGTGTGTTGTCAGTATCATCATCACGGCGTATTGCATTCATATCTGTATAGATTCCTTCGCCCGGCTCATACCCGTAACGATGCAGAGCCATACGCTTCCACTTTGCGAGAGACTGTACAACTTCAGCTGTTGTGTCGATATTATTCATTGTAAAATCGACCTTACGTTCAACTCCGTTAAGATCATCATTGATTCCGCTTACCTTTGTGACCATTACAGGAGCAGTAATTCTGTCCAGGTTAAGTGCCTGCGCAAGCTTGCCCTGAAATGTATCTTTAACAAGTTTGATAGCCTTCTGTGTTTCACGCAGTGAAAGTTTTGAAGCATATCCCTGAGGTGTAATTAATTTTTCCATATAAAACGCTCCTTCTTATATTATTAATCTTATACGTACGATTTATCTTATACTTCCGACTGTTCTTGGATACAGGATTACATCACGGATGTTGCTCATGCCTGTTACATACATGATCATTCTTTCAAATCCCAGACCAAAACCACTGTGCGCAACTGAACCAAACTTTCTTAAATCAATATAGTCAGCATAGTCATCCATGTTCATGTTTCTGTCCTTCATTGCCTGTACAAGTTTATCATAATCAGCTTCACGTTCAGAACATCCTATGATCTCACCTATATCAGGTACAAGAAGATCAGTTGCAGCAACTTCGCCCTCAAGCTGACCTGAAACACTGAGCCCTGCTTTTTTGCCGAAGAAGTCATCATTGTAATATTCCTGCTCATTCTTATACTTTTCAGAATATCCGATAGTAGTTACCTTGAAAACTTCACCTGCACCCAACAGTCACTTCCGGTAAGAAGAGGTGTGTTGATGTATACATAGTTTCTGTCCTGGAAATAACGGTGGATTGCCTCTGCCAGTGCAGAACGTACACGAAGAACCGCATTAAATGTATTGGTTCTTGTTCTGAGATGAGGTATAGTTCTTAAATATTCAAGTGAATGTCTCTTCTTCTGAAGAGGATAATCTGCAGGACAAACACCGATCACTTCGATATTTGCAGCATTTATTTCAACTGCACCCTGTCTTGCCGAAACAACTGTACCTGTTACCTTTATTGAAGTACCAGGTGCTGTTGCATTATCACGAACTGTCATAACCGACTTATCGATTACTACCTGAAGATGCTTAAGTGATGTTCCGTCCTTGATCTCGTTAAATGCCATGTTTTTAGAATCTCTTGCTGTTCTTACCCAACCGCAGACAACTACCTCGTTATTAAGATAATCCTGCTTTGTCATAATTTCTTTTACATCAATATGCTGCATGCTGATTCTACTCCCTTCGTTATATAAGCGATTTATGAGAGCCAAACCTTAATAAAAATAAAAAAGGTCACAGTCAGCTCTCCTATAATTAAAATAGGACGAGTCACTGTAACCCATGGTACCACCTATCTTACCGCACATATGTACGGTCACTCATCGGTTTCTAACAAAACCCATCTGATTGACGCACAGAAAACGACGCACCTACTAAGCAGATTATGCATCCGCTGTTCAGATTGCAGCTCCGAAGTGTTATTCGCCTGTTCTCCGTTATGCGGATCACACCATCCCGCACTCTCTGAAAATGACCACACCAGGTTAATTCTCTTCATCATTGCCTTTGTTTGAATTAGCATATGCATATTATAAAACTTTAATCATGTTTTGTCAGGCAGATTCAGGCCGTGTTTCGATAAACCTTGAATAAATTATATTTCTGTGGCATTATTTTTTTTTTTAAGCTGTATATGTCAGTATCTTAATATGTCTTTGCCATTTATTCTTTCATGAGATTACAACACTCACAAAATAATATTTTGTTTCCGGAATAATCCGACTCATAACTATCTAAAGAAATCCGGGAACTTGAAAAATATACAACGCCATAGAAAAATAATTATGTGTAATTATATATTGAGAAATATGTGTCAAGTTTATAAGTTATCCTGTTATACTGGTAATCAATAAGCATATGTGGTACAATATTGTTATTAAGTCAGATGTTGGAGGAATATAAATGTTTGCTATGACAGTCGATGAGCTTTATTCTGTTCCATACGGAGATACTGTTCTACTTGGGCAGACCGATCCGGATAAATACAGCTGTAAACTCAATGACACTATCTATGACGGATACAAAAACAGCTTTAATATTTCTGGATTTGAAATGCCTTGCCGTCTTGATTGCGATGATACAGACAGCAACAACTCTGCAGAAATTATGATTTCACCAGATAATCAAATAAATAATAATTATATCGATAGATTACTTACCAGTGAATATAACACTGCATTTCTCTTTTGCTGTGATCCACTCAGTTATAGGCAGCCGGATTTTGATTATGAAGCAGAATATAATTGCTGTAATGACAAGTACCTTTTTTCTTTTGACGGATTTGTGGGTGGTGAACAAGTTGCTTTGCCTGAAGTGAGAGAAATAGTGTGCCGCTTAATTTATCGTGGCTGGATGATGAAACCCACGCAGTACGAAAGACTTTATAAATCTCTGTATAAGCGCGGCTGCCCGTTAGTCAACACACCGACGCAGTATAATTATTGTCATATGCTTCCCGATTGGTATAATGATTTAGGAGATATTACCCCGAAAAGCGTCTGGACAAATGAGCTTACCGATACCGCTATAATTTCTTTGCTGGGAGAATTCAGCAACAGCCCCGTTGTAATAAAAGACTTCGTAAAAAGCCGGAAACACGAATGGTATGAAGCCTGTTATATTCCATGCGCTCAAGATACTGATCATGCACTTGACGTTATACATACGTTCCTTGACAGACAAGGCTCAGATTTAGTCGGAGGCCTTGTTATACGCGAATATGTGAGTCTTGCTTCAATAGGCTTTCATCCGAAGAGCGGTATGCCTGTTTCGCAGGAATACAGAGCATTTTTCTTATATGGTAAGCTTGTCTGCTTGATCAACTATTGGGATGGTACTCCTGCAGAAGATGAAGAGCTTGTACATTTTCTTACTGCAGCTTCAGAACGGATAAAAAGTAATTTCTTTTCGGTGGACGCCGCGAAAACCGCTGACGGAAAATACATTGTTATGGAAATCGGGGACGGTCAGGTTTCTGGTTTGCAGGATTACAGCGAAAAAAAATTTTATGACAGCATATTTAAGATAATCTGAGGATAGTGTCTTAATTTGATAATTATCGCAGAGCCCTCAGAACACGAGTATTCATTGCAGCAGAAATACCCCCGAGAATTACAAAAGTTCCAACCAAACCTATGTATTGACCTGGTTTAAATATTATACCAAGGCTCATCTGCATAAATGTCTGACATATTACGCAAATACCGACAGCTGTAATACCGGTGTACAGAACCGATGAAAGGATGAACGCAGTATTTTTTCTTTTACAGATACCAGTGGCACAGATAATACAACACGGCAGTATTACACCCAGGTCAAGTACAAATGTCGGCTCGGAACAATATATTTCCAGTGTTTCAATGCTTGAGTAAGGGTCTCCGCTTACCATTGCTGGAATAATAAAGGTAAGCCAGATAAGTACCGAGCAGCCGCTTACAGTCAGAAAAACAATACTGCCAATATGCTTTTTATCTGCATACGCCTTGTCTGGTTTTAAGTGTGCCAGACAACCTGTGAAGTTTCTGATAAATGAAAACAGCGTTGCAGAAAACATCGCGATATATAACGCAAATAAGCTGTTGATTGTTACTCCCATTGTAAGACATATTGAATTGTAAAGCAAAGAGCTTAGAATTCCAGTCTTAACGAGTGTAAGCTTTTTACTGCGGCTTTCATTGAAAACGAGAATAATCAGCAGAACCGAAAAAATAATAATCGCTGCATCTGTGCCTTTAGTAGTAGCAGCTTTCATCAAAGTATCGTTTTTGTAGATTCCGTCGCCGAAAATCTTTACGTTCAAACCCGTATGAGTGAGTACCTCGCGGCTCTCCCCTCCAAACGAGTAAAACAAGCCTATTAAAGAAGACGTAAGCGCCATCAGGGCACTTGCAAGTGAAAGGAAGTCATATTTTTTCATAATGTTTCTCCATTTTGTTAAGATTTTCGAGCATAGTTAAGGATACTTTATTTGCAGTATCAATATCACTGTCGCTTATTCCTTCAAATAAATACTTTGTAAGCTCAACGCCTTTTTCTTCGTTTTTGTCAAGATAGTCTTTTGTCTTTTCTGTCAGTGAAACCGATAAGGCACGCCTGTCGCTTTGTGATACGGTCAGACGAACATACCCTTTTGCCGAAAGAATATCAAGCATTTTCTTAATATTCTGGCGTGATGTACCTGAGATTTCTGCAATCGTTTGAACGTTTGGATCTTGTTCGGGAATATTTTTTATCGTTACAAGTAAAAACCATTGTTTGAGCGTGAAATCGTCGAATATACTGTCGCCGAATGTCTGGATTTTATTCGCAAGAATCAAAGTCTTACCGAACAGCATTTGCGCATTAATAATATTCATAGTTACCTCCTTATATGCAACTCGTTGCATATATTATACTTCAGGCTCCTCATTTTGTCAAGAGCAGATTAATAATACAATGAACAATCAGACCAAATACAGATCTTCACCTATACAAAACAAAAAAGCGGACCGCCTGAGCGATCCGCTTTTTTACTATTTGGCTCCCCCGACTGGACTTGAACCAGTGACACCCTGATTAACAGTCAGGTGCT
>JAUNSK010000039.1 GCA_030539275.1 Oscillospiraceae bacterium
ACGTCGAAGATACTCGGTTGGTGACGACCCGGGAAAATAGATAAATGCCGGCACAATATGCACCATTAGCTCAGTTGGTAGAGCAACTGACTCTTAATCAGTGGGTCCTGGGTTCGAGTCCCCGATGGTGCACTTAGCAAAGACCATGTACGGCCCGTTGGTCAAGCGGTTAAGACTCCGCCCTCTCACGGCGGCATCACGAGTTCGAGTCTCGTACGGGTCATTGTTTATGATTATTTCTTAAACATTTTATTACAAGGGCCATTAGCTCAGTTGGTTAGAGCAACCGGCTCATAACCGGTTGGTCCGGGGTTCGAGTCCCTGATGGCCCACTAAAAAAGCTTTATGATATTTCATAAAGCTTTTTTCAATTTATATAGAAAGGCGTATGTATGAAATATAAAATAATATTCTTAGACATTGACGGAACACTGACAAACTCACAAAAAGTCATAACGCCCAAAACAAAAGAAGCCCTAATTTCAATTCAGAAAAAGGGTGTTATTGTTGCAATAGCATCAGGCAGACCCGATAAAGGAGTTATTCCTTGTGCGGAAGAGCTAAATCTTTCTGAGTATGGAGGATATATACTTCCTTATAACGGAGGAAAAATAATTAATTACAAGACAAAAGAAAAGGTATATCAGAATAACCTCACATTTGACACTGTACATGAAGCTTACAAGCTGTCAAAAAAATATAACGTAGAACTTATTACATACGATGAGGATAAGATACTCGCTGAAACAGATAATAACAAATATCTTGAAATAGAATCGCGTATAAATAAGATGGATGTTCTGAAAGTTGAATCTGTACCGGACTCTCTGAAAGAAGCCCCTGTTAAATGTCTGCTGCTTGGTGACGGAGATTATATGGGCAGTATTGAACCTGAAATAAAAGAACTTATCGGTCATCAGGCTAATGTTTTCAGATCTGAGCCATTTTTTTTAGAGATTATGCCTAAGGGTATAGATAAAGCCGCTTCGATCAGACATCTTATTGAAAAACTCGGAATCAGACGTGAAGAGACAATGGCTTTTGGTGATGGGTATAATGATATGTCAATGCTTGAGTATGCCGGTATGGGAATAGCAATGAGTAATGGCTGTGATCAGACAAAAGCAGCAGCGGATTATATTTGTGATAGTAATGATAATGATGGTATAGCACAGGCTATAGACAAAATGTTTTCTTAGTGAATAAAAGTTTGGAGAGACAAAGTTGAAAAAAAATAAAGTTGTACTATTTCTTATTTTTCTGGTTTATTTATCTGCAGTAGCATATATTACAGTTTTTTGCAGAGAACCGGAGGAAAGAAGGGTAAGCTTAAATCTGTTTGAATCTTATTATTATCTTCTGGAAAATAAGAACAGCTATTATTATAATATGATAAAATATAATATTATAATGACTATCCCATTTGGGTTGCTTGTTCCTATGATCAGCAGTAAGCTAAGAAACTGGCATAAGGTACTTGTTCTTGGTTTTCTGTTCTCACTGACTATTGAGACCACACAGTATATTACAGGCCGCGGTCTGTTCGAAGCCGATGATCTCTTTAATAATACATTGGGTGCTGTTATAGGGTACATTTTTTATGCGTTACTCAGACTCAGTTTAAAACCTTTTATCAGACAAAATAAATAAAAAAGTAAGCTGTAAACATAAAAAATATGTTTACAGCTTACTTTTTTATTTCTTAACAGGGTGTGTGGATATCAATATAACCAGCAGAGATAAGAGCAGACATAAGATAGTTGGAATGCAGTCTTTATCCGCTGTCTTTGGAGATCCGGGCATCATCTTTATACAAACAGGTGTACTTGATGCAGCAGATACCTGGGATTGTGAAGGAGTGTCAGTATTAATTGTTGTCAGCTGTGTTGTTTGCTCAGAGGTTAGGGTTGTTTCTGATGTTAATTCTGTTGGTGAAGTGAGCTGTGTAATATCTGTAGTACATACAGTTGTTGTTTCCTCATGTATTGCATTATTGATAAAAACTACTTCATCTTCAAATGCGGTATTGCAAACAGATATAGTATCAATTTCAGCGACATATCCTTCAGCCCCTTTTGATTCATTTATAATGTATTCACCGACAGGCAGATTTTTTACAATCAGATCATTACTCTGAGTATTCAGACCGTATTCAGTCTTGAATGGAGTATAGCTTTCATATGTAAGAACACCATCCTCAAAAGTTCCCGCAACATAAAGATTATCAGCAGTCTGTATTGTAAATCGCGGTTCATCAGAAAGACCCGGTTCAGTAATGCTCTCACCATTATCCATAAACTTTTTAGTTATCCGAAGATCACCGCATGTATTGCTGTTTGATAATACAAGCTGTGTCTCATTGGTTACAGTGTTTTCACTGACAGACAAACGTGCGATATTCTGATAAGATGAATCAGCAGCAAGATATACAACAGGATAATAATCAGTCGTATTGAGCGCAGCTTTGACAGATATCGATACGTTGTCTGTATATGATGCATTTATATACACATAAAAGCTATCACCAAAATTATATGAAGTACATGATGATGAATTGTGAGCCTCAGGGTCGCAGCTTATAAAGCATACGGAATCAGGTACAGATACAGATAAGTTGTAAGTATTATCGGCGGGCTCATCTGCTTCAGGATTATAAGGCCCATACCGGTAATAACACTTGTCATCTGCTGTAACTTGAACCGCACAGATACCATCAGTATTAAAGCGTATTTTAGAAGAGGTCTGTCTGACCGGCTGTGCGGAACATTCAAGGAGGTGACGGTATTCATTTGTCATTGCTTCATTATAGTTGTGGTTTGTATCATAAAACGCTGCACTGTCAGGGCTTATACCGTATACTATACTTCTCAAAGCACATGCAGTTACATAGTACATATCGTATTCACTAAGTCCGTAAATGCCTTTCATATGGCTTGCGCCTGCATTAGCTGCGCTGAAAACAGCAGCGTACTCGGGAGAATCAAGGGGGATATCTGAGCATTTGTCTACAGTGGTCGTGGAACCGGGCGAACGTTGAGTATGCCTTCCTATACAGTATACCGGTTCACCTTCAAAAGTCATATGATTTATATGTCCGTAAAGATTTTTGTCAATACAAAGATATCCGCTGTTGGAATACTCATATGGCATCATTGATCCGTCAGCACACATACAGTAAGCAGACGGTGATGTACCGGTGTCAATTGTAACACTGAAGTCTGCAGACTCAACTGTAATATCAGCTCTGAGTTTCCATATTGTAAAAGCGCCTGATGTCAGTACAATAATTAATAAAAAAATAACAGCTAAAAACTTTTTCATAATAATATCCTCCAGATTTAATCAGTTTATTGGGACAATTATCATTATAAGGATTAAGCTGTCGCAAATCAATACATTTGCCCTCAGAGGAAGTTTTATTGCCTGAAATGCAAAAAAGACTGCCGAAGCAGTCTTTTTAAAAGTAAATTAAATATTTGTAGCGTGCATTTTATTTTTAAAATCTTCTTTAAGAATTTCGAGCTTCTTTGTATCTTCCTGACGTTTCTGGCGTGCCTGCTCCTGAATAGCCTTTGTTTCTTCAATACCGGTAACAATAGTATTCCAGGTTTTTTCAAGAGTTTCAACCTGAATTGAGCTGCCAGATGCAAGAGAAGCAGTCATCTTTGACTGGTATACAGTATTTTCAGCATTTTTAATTAGCATTTCATTTGTTTTTTCATCAAGAGCCTTCATTGCATCAGCCTGAACACGCTGTCTCTTGAGCATAACGGCCTGAGCAAGAGACTGTTTGAAGACAGGCATTGTTATAATAAATGAAGAGTTGATCTTTCTTACAAGGTTAAGATTTGAGAACTGCATTGTTTTAAGCATAGGAATAGTCTGTAATGCTACATTTTCTGCAATTTTCAGATCCATTACACGCTGATCAAGAATTTCTCTGACCTGAATGAGGTTATTGAGGTTCATACGTATTGTTCCGTCATCAGGGCTTGCATCAGCCTGTTTCTGATAGTCGGCAATATATGCATCAAGTTCCTTGACGCCCTGTTCACCGGCCATAATGTACTTGAGGAGTTCCTGATAATAATTCAGATTTGCGTTAAACATTGTCTCAAGCTTTACATTTGATTCAGTGATTTCTTTTTCATAGCCTTTGAGCTGAATATAGATCTTGTCGATTTCTTCGCCCATTGTGTGGTATTTGCCAAGAATATGATCAAGTTCTTTTTTAGCATTTGAGAAAAGCTTTTTAAGTCCTTTTTCTTCCTGAGCAAGTTCTTTTCCGTCAAAAGTGTTCATTACTGCGGCAAGATTCTGAAGAAGTTTGCCTGAGTCATTGATCTGGTCAATGTTCATTGATTTGAGGACCTGGTCTGATGCTTTTGAAATCTCTTCAGCTACAGGACCGCCGAACTTAACTATAGTATTTGGATCATTTACATCAATCTGTTCAGTAAGTTTATCAATTTCTTTGCTGTCCAGGATCTGCTGCTGGAGTTCATTTTTAGTTACTGCAATATCAAACTGAGGCTGTGACTGTGCAGCTATGTCGGGTACTGGTACTGCGTCGGCAGCAACTATTGCATTTTCAGCATTTTCAGATGCAGGTGTGAATTTTAATGCCATTTTTTATCTCCATTTCTCAGCCGTAAAAAGAAATTAGTGTATCTGCAGAAGCGGCTGACACTGCAGTTCACTTTATCATCAAAGGGAACTTACTTTTTGCCCTTGAATAATCTTCCGAAAAGCGAACTTTTTTCGCGCGGTATTTCTTTTGGAATACTTAGCCTTGGCGGATTGTAGGTATAATTAAAATCACTCATTACAAAAGTCTGAAATGCTTCAGGTTTGATAAAAGCATCAAGATTTTTGTATCCTGTAGGTGTATAAACTATTATGTCAAAACCAACCATGTTAAAAAACAGAAGAAGAATGCATTCAAATACTGCAAAGGTCTGCTTGGCTGAAGAGACTATAACTATTTTAGGAATATTCTTAGTAAAATCGAAGCTCTGAAGCAGGTTAAGCAGAGGAGCAGGTATGTTGAGACCTGTTTTTATTACAAGAGGTACAATATCTGTAGGCGGAACATTGATAAATCCGCTGTCTACAATTTCCTGCATTTTATTGAAAATAAGGTACTGCAGATCATCACTCAGGTAATCATACTTATTGAATCTTGAATGTTTAAGTTTTTCAACATCTATTTTCAATCCTGAATAGAACGGTCTGTAGTCATCATTGGAAAGTATAGGCTTATAAAACGGAATGCGGTTATAATATACTGAGTACGGAGAGAGCTTCATGGAGATTTCTTTTGCATATGCGGATGTATCTCCTTTTGCTATTCCGTTTATCTTTGCAAATATATTAGGCACAACAACATAATCATCTCTTTTGTCGAATCCTGTTCTGAACATTGCTTCCTGATGCCACATAAGGCCCATTTCTTCATATGTTGTTTTGAGAGTCTGGTTTACACATGATGCAAACTGTCTGTTTCTGAACATTGTTGTATCATTGTAAAGAATATTGTCCAGGCTTCGTTCAGCATTATATGCGTCTGTTGCCATCTGTGCTTTTGTGATTCTTTCCGGGAAAGGCATGGATACTGCAGAGCCGGAACATTCGATCAGCTGAAGTCCTGTCGTTTCAACAGAATTTATTATATTAAGTGCAGATTTGTCAGGTGAAAAATAAAAAATATCAAATCCCGTCTGAGACATAATTGAAAGAAAAACCATTTCAGTCTGAGTCAGGGTACCGTAATACATTATTGCAGGAATATCTTTATTATAATAATCTATTGATGAGGAAAACTTTCTTATCCATACAGACAGCTGTACTGCTGTATTGTAGAGATTGTTTGACTTGAATGAGGAGAGAGCTTTTACAAAAGCCTTCTGAGCAAGAAGTGTGCGGTCAAACCTGTCTGAAATTGATATTTTGGCGGCAAAACAGCCTATCATTGTTGCATCATTAGTTTTCTGGATCGAATAGTAATCTGCAGCTTCTTCATAAGTAGGCTTTTTTAATTCATCCAGAAAAATAAGAGGTTTATTTTTTTTCGGGATATCTTCTTTCAGAATGTACAGCATATTTTTATACTGTACTTCTTCCTGAAAACCGAGATATGCAAGAAAATAAACAGGAATTGTCGAATCAGTACACATAAGCTTGCATTTGCGTTCTTCCATAGTAGTCAGAAGATCCTTTGACAGCGTTTCAGAAGCAGTCTGCAGGAACTTAAGCATCACGTCTGATGGTCTGGAAATGGTTTCATTGATTTTAGCAGCCTGTGTATATGCTGCCATATTAATTTTCCCGAACTCTATATCAAGAGGAGCAAATATTGTTCCTTTTATCAGACTCGAATATCTGGATGTGCTGTCTACGGCTGTGTAGCTGTCGTCACTTGTGTAATTGACATATGAAACCGTACATCCCATCCTGCTCAGAATATAAAGCCAGTAGATCTCAGATTTTGAGATATCGCCGATATACAGTAGATTTGTAAGCTTATATGTTGAATATCTTATAAACCAGCAGATAAACTTAAGATAAAAGTTTTTAACTGCATTTGCCGATGCTGATGTATTTTTTATATCAGCCAATACCTGATCTATAACCTCTGCAGCCTTGACATCTGAAGGTCCATGTCCTATTTTTGATAGATCCATAAGTCTGGCAGACTTTATTTTTCTTATCTGCTCAGTAATGGTAATAGCATTCAGCTGCGCGTTTATATCAATTACCGAAGAAATCTTTGAGATCTCGGGATTTGAGGGATTTGGTATTGTTCTGTCTATAAATACTCCGTTTTGTTTAGTTTTAGCGTATAAATCAATCAGCTTTTTTTCAAATGCACCCGCATCTGTGTATCCGATATATCTTGTAAAAGCACTGACAGATCCGGTAGCCGGTACAGGTGAAGGAGCAGTGTTCTGTACCACGGGAGCATTTTCGTTATTGTTGCCGAATTTTATTGCCAACTGTAGTCACCCCTTGATAAATAATATACATTATTATTATATCAAGCACTTCAGATAATGTCAAGATTATGTTCTTTAGCAGGCTATAAGTGCAAGGGGCTATAAACCATATATTTTACAAATCTGACTGTAGTATATATGAGATGTTTTTACACATTTTATTTAAAAAGAATGATTTATGTGTTATAATTGAAACCGGGTGATGATAATGAAGATAACTGATCAGATAAAAGAAACCGGAAGAGCTGTTATGGTACTGGTAAGATGGATCATACTAGGAGTCATAACAGGACTTATTGTAGGAATCACCGGTACTGCATTTCACTACTGTACGGAAATACTAGCTGAGGCCAGAAGTGAAAATAAGTGGATAATATTTCTTATGCCGGTTTGCGGTATATTTATTGTGTGGCTCTATAAAAAATGTGATATGAGCAATGATAAAGGAACAAATGCAGTCCTTCTTGCTGTACGTGAGGATGAGGTGCTGCCATTGAAAACAGCATTTCTGATATTTATAAGTACAGTGGTGACACATTTTGCAGGAGGCTCATCAGGCAGGGAGGGAGCAGCACTTCAGATAGGCGGCAGTATAGCCGCCGCAGAAGGAAAACTTATTCATCTGGATGAAAAGGATAAAAAGATAATAATAATGAGCGGTATGAGTGCATGCTTCTCTGCTCTGTTCGGCACTCCTGTCACTGCAGCATTTTTCTCAATAGAAGTAATAAGCGTCGGCATCATGCATTACAGCGCTATAGTTCCATGCGTAATTTCATCACTTACAGCGTATGAAGCTGCACATTTCTGTGGTGTAATACCAACATCATTTTCAATTAGTATGGTTCCTGAGCTGAAACCTGATATGATTTTCAGAGTTATACCGTTTGCAGCTGCATGTGCTGTGATTGCAAGGCTTTTCTGCTTTTGCATGCAGTCTGCGGCAAGATTATTCAGAAAGTATTTTAGAAATGAGTATATACGAGTCTGCGCAGGCTCAGTAATTATCATCGTTATGACATTAATCGCCGGATCACAGACTTTTAACGGCACGGGTAATGAAATTATTGCAAAAAGTTTTTTTCATAGATCAGAATTTTATCTGTTTATAGTGAAAATACTATTTACAGCAATTACTCTGGGCTGTGGCTTCAAAGGCGGAGAGATAATTCCTGCATTCTTTGTGGGTTCAACATTTGGAAGCTTTCTGGGCCCGCTTTTTGGAATAGACTATTCATTCGGCGCCGGAACAGGACTTATTGCTCTTTTCTGTGCCGTTACCAATTGTCCTATTACTTCTATAATAATGAGCACTGAACTTTTCGGTCTGCAGTCCATACCGCTGTTTGCTCTGGTCTGCGGTATATCATATCTTATTTCCGGAGACACAGGCTTATATGCTGACCAGAAAATAATGTACTCCAGGACCAAACCTGTATATGTAAATAAAGTTCTGAAAAAACGCTCATAAAAAAATATATGATCTGATATTACAGATCATATATTTTTTAAGATGATGATAGGCTTTAGCAGATAAATATATCAGTTAAGTAAAAGCAGGGTTTCTCCGTTATTGAGACTGACTATTTTCTGCCTGATCCTTGGGTGCTTGAGCTGGGTTCTTATATATTTAAGTATGACATCTCCGTTATGATAGCCGTGTATAACAGTTATCTGGTCTGTCTTCGTGCTGCACGACTTCAGTAACTTCTGCATCTCACGTTTAGCCTGAGTCAGAGGCATATTATGCAGATCTATGGTAATATTGTTCATGTTCTGCTTCTTTCAGTCTGGATTTTGCGGAATTCTTCAGCAAGAGCTGCTGCGTCATCATAGGTTGAGAGACTGTAGCATTTCGCTCTGAATGATGCCGCCCCGTACATCCCTGTAAGATACCATGCAGCATGCTTTCTTGCTTCTCTCATGGCTATCGGTTCAGGCTTGTCGTCAAGAGCCAGTCTTATGTGGGACAGCATTGTATCGAGTCTTTCATCAAGATCAGGAGGCGTAAAGCTTTCACCTTTAAAATAACTGTCTATTTCTTTAAATAGCCATGGATTTCCGTAAGATCCGCGTCCTATCATGACCAGATCACATCCGGTCATTTCATACATTTTAATGCAGTCATCCAGAGTCCTTATATCACCGTTTCCTATAACGGGGATGCTTACACTTTCCTTGACCTGCCTTATTATATCTGAATCGGATCTTCCGCTGTACATCTGATTTTTGGTTCTTCCGTGTACTGTTACGGCAGATGCACCGGCTGACTCCATCTGTGAGGCAAATTCGGGCGCATTTATATGATCGTCATCCCAGCCCTTCCGTATTTTTACGGTAACAGGCACATCTGATGCACCGACGGCAGCTGAAACTATCTCCTTCGCAAGAACAGTATCTTTCATCAGTGCGCTGCCTGACCCGTTTCCTGCAACCTTTGGTACAGGACAGCCCATGTTGATGTCTATTATATCAGGTTTAAACTCAAGACATATTCCAACCGCTTTTTCAATATACTCCGGTTCACTTCCGAAAAGCTGAAGAGCACAGGGACGTTCTTCAGATGTTATCATGCACAGCTGCTGCGTCTTTTTATCGTTGTAGCAAAGTCCCTTTGCGGATATCATTTCACTTACAGTATAGGATGCGCCGAATTGTCTGTTTATTATCCTGTATGAGCGGTCAGCAACACCAGCCATAGGAGCAAGTGCTGCTGTTGCGGATATTTTTACATTGCCGATGTATAACTCGTTATTCAGAGTG
Organism: Oscillospiraceae bacterium; assembly: GCA_030539275.1. Lineage (GTDB taxonomy): Bacteria > Bacillota > Clostridia > Oscillospirales > Ruminococcaceae > HUN007. Next base: position 9,759 of record JAUNSK010000039.1, read on the forward strand.
ACCAACCCCAGATCCAAAATCAAACTCTACGTCAAACTCGCTGTTAAGATCTTTTTTGATCATTGCGCCTATGCGTGCACCGTCTTTCTCGTTAAAAACTTCGGCATCATCACTCTCAACATTGAATACTTTTTTTGCTATGGCTTCAGTGAGACGTCTGATTTCACCCATAATATAATCATTTCCTAACATTTTGAACCTTCTTTCATTCTTTGTTATAATTATTTTATCATAAAAATCTTTAAAATCATAGCCTTTTACAAAAATATTTGGTATAATTATATGGAATGCTGCTGGTCAGAAGCGGTTTAAAAATGGTTGTATGAAAGGTTTGCAAACACCTGAGTTTTCAACTGGTTTAAAGGAGGAAAAATATATGAAGTTACTGGCTATAGACGGCAACAGCATTTTAAACCGTGCGTTCTACGGTATAAAATTATTGTCTAATAAAAAAGGCCAATTCACAAATGCAATAACAGGGTTCATGAATATTTATCTTAAAGAAAAGGATATTGTCAAACCAGATTGTACAGTGGTTGCATTTGATATGAGAAAGCCTACATTCCGCCATGAAGCGGTTGCAACTTACAAAGCAAACAGAAAGGGAATGCCTGAAGAGCTTGCATCACAGCTCCCGTTGATCAAGCAGCTGCTCACAGATCTTGGAATAGGAATAATAGAGTGTGAAGGTTATGAGGCTGATGATATTCTTGGTACACTGGCACGTATCTGTGCGGAATCCTTAGATGAATGTGTCCTTCTGACCGGAGACCGGGACAGCCTTCAGCTGATAGACAAGTTTGTTAATGTAAGATTTGTAGCGACAAAGGAAACAGTTCTTTATGATGAGAAAATGTTCTTTGAGAAGTATGGTTTTCCTCCTGTAAATCTGATCGATCTGAAAGCACTTATGGGCGACAGTTCTGACAATATCTCAGGGGTTGCAGGCATTGGTGAAAAGACTGCAACCACACTTATAAAAGAGTTTGGTACGGTTGAAAGGTTGTACAATGAGCTGACTGAAGCGTCGGTTACCAAGTCAGTATACAACAAGCTTACAGCAGGAAAAGAAGCTGCAAACCAGAGCAAATGGCTTGCAACCATCTGTAAAACTGCACCGATTGACAACGATATCTGCAGTTATGGAAGTCAGCCGGATAAAAGTGCAGCAGCTTCACTTCTCAATGACCTTGAAATGTTCAAACTTATGGACAGACTGGGACTTCGGGATTACTGCAATACTGATGAATCCGGGAGCACAGCGGATTCGTCTGATGTGACAGGTCAGAAGGTACAGATAAAGGACATTGATGTAATTGATGATTCCAACAGATATCTGATTATTAATGCACAATCAGCTGATTATCTGTTTGATGCTGCCGGATGTTCAGTTTTAATATCTGCGGATGATAAATACTATACTTCAACAGATAAAAATACAATACTTGAGTTTCTTGCATCAGATATTAAAAAAAGAACATTTGCAGCCAAACTGCATTATCATTTCGCCTTTGAAAACGCATCAGATCTCAGAAAGCTTAAGTTTGATGCTGAAATGGCGGCATATCTTATCAATCCTCTCTCAAGTGAATATACAATTGCTGATCTGTGCAGACAATATAATATTGAATGTACAGATGGTAAGGAGATATTCTCAATAAAGCCCCTTTTTGATAAACTTGAATCTGAAATTGAGCGTCTGAAGCTTGGTTCTCTGCTGATGGATATTGAACAGCCTCTTACTGAGGTACTTGCTTCTATGGAGCACACCGGAGTACGTGTTGATACTGATGGTGTAAAATTCTTCGGAGAAAAGCTAAGTGAAGACATAGGCAGCTGTAAAAATGAGATATTCCGTATGGCCGGACGTGAATTCAATATTTCATCTCCGAAACAGCTTGGAGAAATCTTATTCAATGATCTGGGGCTTCCGGCTAAGAAAAAGACCAAAACGGGGTACTCAACAAACGCTGAGGTGCTTGAAGAACTCAGAACCAAGCATCCGATCATAGATTTTATTCTTCAGTACAGGCAGCTTACAAAACTTCAGTCAACATATGTGGACGGCCTTCTCAAAACAGTATCATCTGACGGAAGGGTTCACACAGTATTTAAACAGACTGAAACAAGAACAGGGCGTATTTCTTCAACTGAACCAAATCTTCAGAATATACCTGTAAGAACAGAGCGCGGAAGGGAAATGAGAAAGTTCTTTACTGCAGCACCCGGAAAGATACTGCTCGATGCTGATTACAGCCAGATCGAACTGCGCATAATGGCTCATATATGCGGGGATCCGAATATGCAGCAGGCATTTATAGACAATACTGATATTCATACAATTACTGCGTCACAGGTATTCAATATGCCCCCGGAAATGGTCACTCCTTCAATGAGAAGTGCAGCAAAGGCTGTAAACTTCGGAATAATTTACGGTATAGGTGCATTTTCCCTTTCAAAGGATATAAATGTCTCTGTTGCACAGGCAGATAACTATATTAAGAGCTATCTTGAGAATTTTCCTGGTGTAAAGACATTTATGACAGATATTGTAGAGTCTGCAAAGGAAAACGGATATGTTACCACAATGTTCGGCAGACGCCGCGATATTCCTGAACTTAAATCATCAAATAAGATACTGCAGGCTCAGGGAAAAAGAATAGCGATGAACACGCCGATACAGGGTACAGCTGCTGATATAATTAAAATAGCAATGATCCGTGTATACAATCGCCTTGAACAGGAGAATATCAGAGCAAAGCTTATTCTTCAGGTTCATGATGAACTTATAGTTGAGGCAGATGAATGCGATGCCGGCAAAGCAGCAGTTATACTGTCAGAAGAGATGACAAACGCTGTAAGCTTAAGCGTGCCGCTTACAGCTGACGTAAATAAGGGTGAAACATGGTATGAAGCAAAAGGTTGATATACGCAAAATAGGCATAGACGATATAAAATGTGCAGCTGAACTTGAACAAGAAATTTTCAGTGATCCGTGGAGTCCCGGCACGCTCACACAGACAGCCTGCAATGAACATGAACTTCTTATAGGGGCATGGAGCACTGACGGAGTCCTGAGCGGGTATGCCGCACTGTCTTTTATTCTGGATGAAGCAAATATAAACAGGATAGCTGTAAGAAAAGAGTTCAGAAGGCAAAATATCGGATCCGGTCTGCTGACGGCGGCAGAGGAGCTCCTTGGTGATGAAATATCAATATATAATCTGGAAGTGAGGCAAAGCAATACCCCTGCAATAAATCTGTACTTGTCTGCAGGGTATCAGATTGTAGGCGAAAGGAAAAGATTTTATACTGATCCCTGCGAAAACGCTATACTTATGACAAAAAGAAAGGTTTGAATCTGTAATGTATATTCTAGGTATCGAGAGTTCCTGTGATGAAACAGCAGCAAGTGTTTCACTTGATGGTGTAAACATTCTTTCAAGTGTTGTTTCAACACAGATTGAGGAGCATAAAAAATATGGCGGTGTAGTTCCTGAAATTGCATCAAGACGTCATTGCGAAAATATACTTGATGTGGTAGATGAAGCTATAAGAAAATCAGGTCTTACGCTTGAAGATATGGATGCAGTGGCTGTTACTCATGCCCCTGGTCTGATAGGTGCACTTCTAGTAGGTGTGAATTTTGCAAAAGGCTTATGTCTTGCGAGCGGTAAGCCGCTTGTACCTGTTCATCATCTGACAGGACATATTGCATCAAACTATATAGCTCATCATGATCTGAAACCGCCGTATCTGTGTCTGGTTGCGAGTGGCGGACACAGTCACATCGTTGAGGTCCTTGATTACACAAAGTTCAGGATTATAGGCAGGACAAGGGATGATGCAGCCGGTGAATGCTTTGACAAATGTGCAAGAGCACTTGGTTTCCCATATCCGGGAGGTGTCTATATAGACAAGGCGTCAGCTGATGGAAATCCGGATACATATCCTCTGCCGCATCCGAAGGTAGCGGGCAGTGAATATGATTTCAGCTTTTCCGGCCTTAAAACCGCTGTTATCAACAAGGTGCATAATGCTCAGCAAAAAGGAGAAAATATATGCTGCAATGATATGGCTGCGTCAGTGCAGAAAACCATTTCAGAGATACTGGTAGTGAAAACAATTGCTGCAGCCAAAGCATACGGTTATAAGAAAATTGCCCTTGCAGGCGGTGTTTCAGCTAATTCCGGTGTCAGAAATGCGCTTAGTAAAGCATGTGCTGAAAACGGATTTGAAGTTTTTATGCCTCCAAGAGAACTTTGCGGAGATAATGGTGCAATGATTGCCTGTCAGGGATATTTTAATTTTATTAATGGTATAAGGGCAGACTCCAGTCTGAATGCGGCCGCTACACTTTCAATTGAAAAGCCTTTATGACTTAAAAGTTCTTATTCTGATGAAATATTTGATAAATATTTTTCTATTGACATATAACTTCATAAATATTATAATATATTTGTTTATGAAATTTGCAGTTCATAAAAATCCGGCAAAAAAAGCATAAAATTATAATTTATACAGGAGGATTCATGAATATGTCATTGACTAAAAACCCTAACGTATTAAAATGGGTAGATGAAATGGTGGCTCTTACTAAACCTTCAAAGGTTGAGTGGATAGACGGCAGCAAAGAGCAGCTTGAAGCACTTAAGAAAGAAGCTATTTCCACAGGAGAGATGATCGAACTCAATCAGGAAAAGCTTCCTGGCTGTCTGTATCACAGAACTCTTCCAAACGATGTTGCAAGAGTTGAGGACAGAACATTTATCTGTACTACAAACAAAGAAGATGCAGGCCCGACAAACAACTGGTGCTCACCTTCTGAAATGAAAGCTAAGCTTACACCAATGTATGATGGCGTTATGCAGGGCAGAACAATGTATGTAATTCCATATTCAATGGGTCCTATAGGTTCACCTCTTGCTAAAGTTGGTGTTGAGGTAACAGATTCAATATACGTTGTACTCAACATGAACATTATGACAAGAATGGGCGAATCAGCTTTTAAAAACCTCGGCGAAACATCTGATGACTTTGTACGCGGACTTCATTCCAAGGCAAATGTTGATCCGGAAAACAGATATATCGTTCATTTCCCTGAAGAAAATACAATATGGTCAATCAACTCTGCTTACGGCGGAAACGTTCTTCTCGGCAAAAAGTGCTTTGCTCTGAGAATCGCTTCTTTCCAGGGTAAGAATGAAAGCTGGATGGCTGAACATATGCTCATTCTCGGCGTTCAGAAGCCAAACGGTGAAGTTAAATATATCACAGCTGCGTTCCCTTCAGCATGCGGCAAAACAAATCTGGCTATGCTTATTCCTCCGGAGGGATATGTCAAGGACGGATACAAGGTATTTACAGTCGGCGATGATATCGCATGGATGAAACAGGGCCCGGACGGCAGACTTTATGCTATCAATCCTGAAAACGGATTCTTCGGTGTTGCACCTGGAACAAATGCTAAATCAAACTACAATGCTCTTGCTTCAGCAAGAAAGAATACAATTTTCACAAACGTTGCTATCAACAATGATGACAACACAGTTTGGTGGGAAAAACTCGATAAGAATCCACCGGTAAATGCTACTGAGTGGAAGGGCACAAAGGTTAACGGACCTGAGTATATAGCAGAAGGCAACAAGCTTGCTCATCCTAACTCACGTTTTACAGCTCCTGCTGAAAACTGCCCATGCATCTCACCTGAATTCAACAATCCTCAGGGTGTTCCTGTTTCAGCTATCATATTCGGCGGCAGACGTGCAAAAACAACTCCGCTGGTATATCAGTCATTTGACTGGGCTCACGGAACATTTATCGGTTCAGCAGTATCATCAGAAACAACAGCTGCAGCTACAGGTGCAGTAGGCGTACTCAGACATGACCCAATGGCTATGAAGCCTTTCTGTGGTTATCATATGGCTGACTACTGGGGCCACTGGCTTGAAATGGGCGAAAAGCTCGGCGACAAGGCTCCTAAGATATTCAATGTAAACTGGTTCAAGACTGATGATGAAGGAAACTTTATCTGGCCAGGTTACGGCGACAACATGAGAGTTCTTGACTGGATCATCAAACGTTGTGAAGGAACAGTTGATGCTGATGAAACAGCAATCGGTTACCTTCCTAAGAAATCTGATCTTAACCTTAAGGGTATTGAAGATGAGATCACACCTGAAGTTCTTGATGAACTCCTCGCAGTTGACAAGGACCTCTGGAAAAATGAAGTTACTGATCTTCGTGAATTCTACAAACAGTTCGGCGACAGACTTCCTGCAAAGATCAAAGAAGAACTTGATTCACTTGAAACAAGACTTAATAAATAATTATACAAAAAAAAGAGCTGCTTTAATAGCGGCTCTTTTTTTATACGGATCTTATCAGTTTTCTTTGTTTTCATCTGTGTCTTTAAGATTTTTATCTGTTCCGAGAATGATCTGGACTTTGTTTATTTTCTGAATGTCTTTTTCGAGTACTTTCATATCAAAACAGGTGAAACTTACTGTTTCATTTATATCAGGAATATGACCCGCCTTTTCCATGATCCATCCGCCGACTGTATTGGAATCAGTCTGTGCTATATCAGGATCAAGATTAAGTCTTGTAAGCAGTTCATCTATCTCGAGTTCTCCTGATACATCATAGATCCCGTCTGAGATCTTTACAAAGGGATGCTCGACTTCATCATTTTCATCATATATCTCACCAACCAGTTCCTCTATAATATCCTCCATTGTGATAATACCCTTTGTGCCGCCGTACTGGTCAAGAATAACGGACATATGTGTTTTGGAACGCTGCATTTCATGCAGGGCGTCATTTATAAGCTTGAACTCAGAAATAAAGACTACATCCTGGATGATTTCCTGAATATCATCATGCCCCTGAGTAATAAGTTTGAAGAAATCCTTCTGAGTTATTATACCTATTATATTATCGAGATTTTTTTCGTAAACGGGCAGCCTTGAATACATTTCACTTAAAAATATATCTTTTATTTCATCTGCAGACATGTGTACTTCAACGCCGACGACGTTTACCCTGGGAATAAGGATCTCACTTACAGTTGTTTCATCAAAGTCCAGCGCGCTTCTGACGAGATTTCCCTCTGACTTTTCAAGAACGCCTTCTTCTTCAATTTCATCAATAATATATTTGAGTTCATCTTCAGTAACAGACGGAACCTTTTCAGAACTTGAGTACAGTTTTGAAACAACGTTTTTGAGTGCTGAAAAAAACACGACAAAAGGAGTAAATATAATAATAAGAAATGACAGCGGATCAGCAAACATATAGCAGAACTTTTCTGCATTTTCCTTGGCCAACGTTTTAGGAAGTATTTCTCCGAATATCAGAACGGTAACGGTCATTACTATCGTAGCTATTCCGACGCCTTTCGAGCCGAGAAGATCCGTGAACAGAACTGTACTTATTGATGTGGAAGCTATATTTACAATATTGTTGCCTATAAGTATGGTAGTAAGAGCTTTATCAAATGAATTGGCAATCTTCAATGCTTTTTTAGCTTTTGCGCTGCCCTGGGATGCATAATTTTTAAGCCGCATTTTGTTTACCGTAGAATATGCTGTTTCACAGCTTGAAAACATGGCAGAGAGGGTAACAAGAATAATAATCAGAATAACGTTAAACATGATTACCTCACTTTATTATTGTACATTATTTAAGTAAACAGACATATAGTATATATTATCACACGGCATGATTTTATTCAAGATATTTCTGTAAAAAATTAAACGGCATATTAACCGAGGTGCTATGTAAAATAAAAAACAAAATTGTAATAAATCATAATTTTTCAAATATATATTGAAAAAAAAATAAAATATGCTATCATTAAAAGTATACAAGTGGTTGATTTGGTTCGGATTTTTCAAAAAACAGGAGGGTTAAAATGACTGCAAAACTGTCTGCACTGTATCATAAATATGAAGACGTAATATTGTATATCATTTTCGGTGTTCTTACAACAATAGTAGCATTTGTTTTTCAGTTCATAGGAAAGCTCGCTCTTCATCTCAGTGTGCCGATGGCAACAGTATTTTCATGGATTGCGGCAGTTACCTTTGCTTATGTTACAAACAGAATATTTGTGTTCAAAAGCAAGGTGACAGGTATAGGAAAAGTAACACTGGAGGCCGTGTCATTTTATGCTGCAAGACTTGCAACGCTGGCTATAGAAATTATTATAATGACTATATTCACAGATAAGCTTAATCACCAGGTTATTACATTTCTGCATCTTGACACAATAGACTATACGTCAGGGTTATTCAGTCTTGTAAAAAATGCAGACGATTTCAATACTCTGATATTTAAGATCCTGGCAAATGTTATTGTTCTGATAACCAATTATATACTAAGCAAAATGTTTATATTTAAAAGAAAAGAACAGACAACATAAAAAAGTATAAACATATTGACTTTTGTACTATTTTGAAATATAATTAGTATGTTTATGATTTAAGGATGATCTAAAAAAGCCAATTGATTTTTATATTTCCGGGAACATAATTTCTTGAGTTTATATGCTCTTTTCATACTGTAAAAAAACAAAAAAAATTGCTTGAATATATTCAACAATTTTGTTCAATTTATTTTATAATATTTTACAAAAAGTTGGGCATGTACTTGACTTTGACTGTAACATAAAATATAATTAGCTTATATGAAAATAGAATAATTATGTTTATTTGTTTAAGTTGTTTTAATTTATATCACATTTTTTTTGGATGATATAACGGTTTAGCAGTACGTTATACTGTGTGCGTGAACTTCAGGAATATGAAAACAAAACTTAAATTATTAGGAGGCTTTTTTATTATGAAAATTAATAAGGTTATATCATGCATGGCTGCAGCCGGATGTGCAGCTTCAATGTTAGGCTCAGCATCAGTATTTGCCGCAGATTCTGCTTCAGATTTTTCAATAGGTGTAAAATCAGTTTCTATTGAGAAAGGTGCTGATTTTTCTTTTGATGTAGTACTTGAAAATGTACCTGCAGACGGAATTGTCGGACTTGATTTTGCAGTAAAATATGATTCAACTGCTATAAAAGTAAATTCAATTACAGAAGGCGCAGCTTCAAAAACCGGTTCTGCAGCTGAGGAAGACAAGATCGCAAGCGGACTTAATGAAGCAAGCAATGGTTCAAGCCTTGCAACAAATGTAGCAAATGGCGAAATATCAGCATTATGGGCAACAGGTTTGATCTCTACATCACAGTACTGGATCAAGAACGACGGTGTTCTCTTTACAGTAAATTGTACAGCAACAGGTCTTAACGACGGAGATACATCAGAAATTGAAATCGTTCCAGTAACAAGAAAAGGATCAACATCAGTTGATGCAGTTGATTCAAGCCTTAAAGTAATAAATCCTGCAGCTAAGCCTGGAACAGTAACAGTTGGCGGCGGAACAACTGAGATATTATACGGGGATGTAGATGGAAACGGCGTAGTAGAAATGACTGATCTTACAATGCTCAGCCAGCGCCTGATCGGGGATATAACACTTACTGAAGAACAGACAATCAGAGCAGATGTTATCATAAATTCAAAACTTACTCTTGAAGACCTTTCACTTTTAAAACAGTACATATTGAAGGAAAAGGTTACGCTCGGAGTAAAAGCTTAATCTTCAATTTTGAATTTATTGCAGGAAGTAATATAATATAAAGGAATAAATCTAGTTCCTTTGATTATATAAAAATTAATATGGAGGGAAAAAATGAAGGTTAAAAGGTTTATTTCAGGCGTTGCTGCAATGGCCGTTTCAACAGCATTAATGGTTCCATGTATGGCATTTGCTGCTGATACAGATACCAACACGGACATTCAGCTTTCAGGCCAGCATGTAAATGCCCAGGCCGGATCACAATTTAGCATGAACTTCGATTTATCAAAAGTACCAGCACAGGGTTTTTCCGGATGCGAATTTGCTATTACATATGATCCGACTCTCGTTTCCGGCATAACAATTTCAGAAGGTGATGCGTTAAACTCACAAGCTACCAGTGCAGAGCTTGGTATTTCACCAGAAATCAAAGACAACAATGCTATGGTCAACAAGGGCGATTATAATTGTTTCGACTATAACTTTGTTACCGGAAGTGGCAAAACAACAATCGCACTTCTTTGGTGTACAGGACTTAAAGAATCAAAATTCTGGACAGCAGATGAGGGAACAATGTTCACAATTTCAGGAACAGTTTCACCGGATGCAAAACCAGGAGATGAAGTTGAATTTTCTATAGTACCAATCGATCGTGACGGCAACAATCAGCTGTTGTTTGGTTATACTGACGGAGATAAGGATTATGCATATTCAACATCAGTAGTTCAGGATGGTCTGCTTTCAATCGGCTACGAACCATTCTGGGGCGATGTAAACTGCAATGGTACAGTATCAGCTTCAGACCTTGTTGCTATGGTACAGTATATGATAGCTCCTGAAAAATCACCAGTTAGTGATCAGGGAAAGGTTAACGGAAATCTTTATCAGGGCGATGGAATCACAGATCTTACTGATACTGATATCTTCAAGGGCTTTGACCTGTATTATCTGAAGCTTCTGCTTCTTGAGGATATTGATCCATCAGCATTCCCAATTACCAAGTAATTTCTAACAGATTTTTCTGTTATAATTAATGAACATTCTAGGCAACGAATGATAGATAAAACTCTGTCATTCGCTTTGCCTGGTTTGTGTTATTACCGGTATCTGTCTTAACCTGACAGAAAAGGTAAAGCAATATCTGAGATAAATAGATGTTGCAGCGGCATAAGGTTTAAATTCACTAAAAATAAACAGGGTGATTAAACAGAAAGGAAAAGAATGATGAAGAGAGTTATTTCTGTAATAACATCATTATTTATGATGGTGTTATTAATTGGTAACGCTGCACTCCCGATGTCAGTATTGGCTGCATCAGGTGATACAAAGTTATCAATAGAAGACACAACTGTCAAATTTGGCGATACTAAAGTATCCGTTCCAGTTTTGGCAACAAGCACAGATATCGCGGCTATGATACTTCATGTTAAAGTAACAGCTGACGATGTAACAAAAACAAATCCTGAAATTTCAGGAGCTACACAGGGTAAATATCCTGATGTAATGGTAAGTTCAGCTAATAAGGGCACTAATGAGAGAAACATAATCTGGAATTCTCCGGATGTAACAGCAACAACATATAATAATGAATCAATAGCTAATATAACTGTTCAGATTCCATCTGATGCAGTAGTTGGTTCAACATATACAATTGAAGTTGTAAATTATGATGTTTCTACACCTGAACAGGAAGCTACTTATGAATTAGCTGACAGCAGCAAACTTTCAGCAAAGATTACTGTTGTTGATGAAAATGCTACTGAAGGCTACATCACAAGAATGGAAGACAAGAATGTAACAGCTGGTACACTTGTAGAAGTTCCTATGATGGTTAAATGTCCTGTAAATCTCAGCGCAATTATTGCTACATATAATGTAACAGGTGATGCTAAGATTACAGGTTTCAACTATAAGAATTCAGATCTTCCTGCAGGCGAATTCCAGTCATCACAGTCAAAGATCAACAAGGTTCTCTGGGGTGAAAATTCTACAGGTCTCGGCGCAAGCTTTACACCTGAAAAGAAATTTGCTTCAGTACTTGTTCAGATTCCTGATGATGCTAAGGTAGGAGATCAGTACGTACTTACTCTTGATGAAATTGACTCACCAGATGTAGATCAGAACAATCTGATTCCTGCAGAATTTGCTAAGGCAGTTCTTACAGTAGTTGATGAAGCTTCTACAGATGGTCTTAAAGTAACAGTAACTTCAAAGAAGATTTCTGAAAAGTCTCTTGCAGAAATCAACAACACTGTAAAGCTTCCTGTACTTGTTTCATACAATACAGCTGAAGATGGTATAGCATCTGTAAGAGCAAGCTTCACAGTAACTGGTCCTGATGGAAAGACAGCTGAAATCACAGGAGTAGAAAAGGGTTCAGCTATCGGAACAACCGGACAGTTCCAGACATCAATGTCAAATAAGGCATTTGCACTTTTCAATACAGAAAATGCTGTTAACCAGTCATTTACAGCTGATGATGATCAGCAGCTGTTTATACTTACAGTAGTTCTTCCGGAGAATGCAGCAGCTGGAGACATCTATACAGTAAATTCAGATTTCCTTGATATTTCTAATGCAGATCAGGAAGATCTTACAGCAGTTAAAGTTCCTGGTGAAATTGAAATAGTAAAGACACCAGTATCTGATATTGATCTTGTAATTGACAAGGAAACTTGTGAACCTGGCGATACAATTTTACTTCCAGTTCATGTATCAGCTCAGAATCTTCAGGCTTTATACGGACAGTTTGTTCTTGACAGCGAAGATGCAGTTATCACAGGTGTTAAGGTAACATCCGGTCCTAATGCTGCTGGAGTAACACCTTCAGTATCATTAAGTAATAATACTCCAGGTCTTGTTCAGTGGGTAAGTGATCAGGGTCCTATGAATTTTGACTTAGAGGACAGCTTTATCAGCCTTGAAATCAAGGTTTCAGAAAATGCTGATACACAGATCATTGCAGTAGATTTCAAATTCTTTGACGGCGCAGTAGCTGAAGGAACAGAGATCTCTGATGTAAATGTAAACAGCATTCAGCAGGGTCAGATCACTGTTGTAAAACCAGAC